>NC_020830.1:1312500-1912500 GCF_000152945.2 Polaribacter sp. MED152
GTGTGTGGCCCAGGACGTAAGGGCCGTGATGATTTGACGTCATCCCCACCTTCCTCTCGGTTTGCACCGGCAGTCTCGTTAGAGTCCCCATCTTTACATGCTGGCAACTAACGACAAGGGTTGCGCTCGTTATAGGACTTAACCTGACACCTCACGGCACGAGCTGACGACAACCATGCAGCACCTTGTAATATGTCCGAAGAAAAGTCTATCTCTAAACCTGTCATACTACATTTAAGCCCTGGTAAGGTTCCTCGCGTATCATCGAATTAAACCACATGCTCCACCGCTTGTGCGGGCCCCCGTCAATTCCTTTGAGTTTCAATCTTGCGATCGTACTCCCCAGGTGGGACACTTATCACTTTCGCTTAGTCACTGAGCTAATGCCCAACAACTAGTGTCCATCGTTTACGGCGTGGACTACCAGGGTATCTAATCCTGTTCGCTCCCCACGCTTTCGTCCATGAGCGTCAGTACATACGTAGTAGACTGCCTTCGCAATCGGTATTCTGTGTAATATCTATGCATTTCACCGCTACACTACACATTCTATCTACTTCCATATGACTCAAGTCAACCAGTATCAAAGGCAGTTCCATAGTTAAGCTATGGGATTTCACCTCTGACTTAATTGACCGCCTGCGGACCCTTTAAACCCAATGATTCCGGATAACGCTCGGACCCTCCGTATTACCGCGGCTGCTGGCACGGAGTTAGCCGGTCCTTATTCTTACAGTACCGTCAAGCTGCTACACGTAGCAGTGTTTCTTCCTGTATAAAAGCAGTTTACAACCCATAGGGCAGTCTTCCTGCACGCGGCATGGCTGGGTCAGAGTTACCTCCATTGCCCAATATTCCTCACTGCTGCCTCCCGTAGGAGTCTGGTCCGTGTCTCAGTACCAGTGTGGGGGATCTCCCTCTCAGGACCCCTACCTATCGAAGTCTTGGTAAGCCGTTACCTTACCAACTAACTAATAGGACGCATAGTCATCTTTTACCGATAAATCTTTAATTACAAAGTGATGCCACTTCGCAATACTATGGGATATTAATCTTCATTTCTAAAGGCTATCCCCCTGTAAAAGGTAGATTCTATACGCGTTACGCACCCGTGCGCCGGTCGTCATCTAGTGCAAGCACTAATGTTACCCCTCGACTTGCATGTGTTAAGCCTGCCGCTAGCGTTCATCCTGAGCCAGGATCAAACTCTTCATTGTATATTTTAAATAATATGAATGAATAAGTTTCAAAAGAATTACATTAATCTAAACTAATGTGGTTATTCTACTCTTTGTTTACGCTGTCAATTTCAATATTTTCAATGAACTTATTTGAACTAAAAACTAAATATCTCTCAACCTAATCTTAATATCAAACTTTGTAGAAATGATAGAATCGAACTATCTAAAATTGTTAAATCTTATTCCAAAATCTCTCTGAACTTTTTCGCTGTTTTTGTTAGCGGGTGCAAATATAGAAACTATTTTTATTCTGACAATAAAAAAATAAAAAAAATTAAATTTATTTTTTAACCCCTAAAAAACTGAACTTTTTTCCCGAAAAAATCGGACTGCAAAGATACTATTAAATAACCTTACAAACCTAATTAAAAATGAAAAAAATTCCATCCTAAATCAAAAACCAGAATCCTTTAAACTAAACCCCAAAAACAACATCTTAATGAACTAAACTAACATACTCATATTTCCGTTAGCGGGTGCAAATATACAACTCATTTCTATTCCCACAACTATTTCTTGATAAAAATTATAAATCTTTTTAAACCCAAATCACAAATCTCTCTAAACATGAAACTTACAACATCAAAAAAATTGAAAAAATTATTGAATTTTTAATCAATGATCATCATATAGAATTAAATCATCATTATATATGTAGCAAACTGAAACACACTTTTAGTATGATATTGTTGGAATTCTAAAAAATCATAATAAATGAGGAACTTGACATTAATATAAGTATACATATATATTGTAGGAAAAATTGTTTTCTAATATCTTTGCGCCTCAAACTATATATATTAAATGATTAAGATTACTTTACCAGATGGAAGTGTAAAGGAGTTCGAAAAAAACAGTACTCCTTTTGATGTAGCTAAAAGTATTAGTGAAGGTTTAGCTAGAAATATTATTTCAGCTAGTTTTAATGGTACAACACTAGAAACAACTACTCCATTAAAAACGGATGGATCTTTGGTTTTATATACTTTTAATGATGATGAAGGTAAAAAAGCATTTTGGCACTCTTCTGCTCACGTTTTAGCAGAGGCAATTTTAAGTTTTCATCCAAATGCAAAATTGACCATAGGACCTGCAATTGATAATGGTTTCTATTACGATTTAGACTTAGGTGATGAGACGATTTCTGAAAAAGACTTTTCTGCTATTGAAAAGAAGTTTTTAGAAATTGCCAGAGGAAAACATGAATTTAAAATGAGAGAAGTTTCTAAAGCTGATGCTCTTTCGTTATATAAAGCAGAAAACAATCCATATAAAGTTGAGTTAATAGAAAACTTAACTGATGGTGATATTACATTTTGCGATCATAGCAACTTTACAGATTTATGTAGAGGAGGCCACATACCAAATACAGGTATTATAAAGGCAATTAAAATAATGAATGTTGCTGGTGCTTATTGGAGAGGTGATGAAAAAAACAATCAGTTAACACGTGTTTACGGAATTAGTTTCCCAAAACAAAAAATGCTAACTGAATATCTAGAATTATTAGAGGAAGCAAAAAAACGAGACCACAGAAAACTTGGTAAAGAATTAGAATTATTTACATTCTCTCAAAAAGTTGGAGCAGGTTTACCTTTATGGTTGCCAAAAGGAGCTGCTTTGCGTGAACGTTTACAAAACTTCTTAAAAGCTGCTCAGAAAAAAGCAGGTTACGAAATGGTGATGACACCACATATTGGTCAAAAAGAACTTTATGTAACCTCAGGTCATTATGAAAAGTATGGAGAAGATAGTTTCCAGGCAATAAAAACACCTAAGATGGATGAAGAGTTTTTATTAAAACCTATGAACTGTCCTCATCACTGTGAAGTTTACAACTTTAAACCTTACTCATATAAAGATTTACCAAAACGTTTTGCAGAATTTGGTACAGTATATAGGTATGAACAAAGTGGAGAGTTGCATGGATTAACAAGAGTTAGAGGTTTTACGCAAGATGATGCTCATATTTTCTGTACACCAGAACAATTAGATCAAGAGTTTAAAGAAGTAATCGATTTAGTTCTTTATGTATTTGGTTCTTTAGGTTTTGAAGATTTTACAGCTCAGGTCTCTATAAGAGATATGGAAAATCTAGATAAATACATAGGTGATGTTGAAACTTGGGAAATTGCAGAAAATGCAATTATCTCTGCAGCAAAAGATAAAGGCTTAGACTACGTAATAGAAGAAGGTGAAGCTGCATTTTACGGTCCTAAGTTAGACTTTATGGTAAAAGATGCCTTAGGTAGAAGCTGGCAATTAGGTACTATTCAAGTAGATTACAATTTACCAAAACGTTTTGACCTAACTTATACAGGTTCTGACAACCAATCTCATAGACCAGTAATGATTCACAGAGCACCATTTGGCTCTATGGAGCGTTTTATTGCTGTTCTACTAGAACATACAGGAGGAAATTTCCCTCTTTGGTTAACTCCAGAGCAAGTTATTATACTGCCAATCAGCGATAAATATCAAAAATATACCGAAAAAGTTTTAGAATCGTTAGAAAATTCCGAAATTCGCGCCCTCGTAGACGACAGAAGTGAAAAAACCGGACGTAAAATACGAGATGCAGAAGTAAGCAAAATACCATTTATGGTAATTGTAGGTGAAAAAGAAGAACAAGATGGCACAGTTTCTGTAAGAAAACATGGAGAAGGTGATATTGGAACCTTTACTATTGAAGAATTTAAATCTTTAATAAAAGAAGAAGAAAGTAAAACATTAAAGAAATTTAAGTAAATTTGAATTTCATCATAAAAAATAAAAGACTGGAGAACAGTTATACGTTAAATTTAAAATTATAAGTCATAGCAATTAGAAGAAGCAGGTCTAGGAGACCATTAAGAGTAATCAAAGAAGATCAACACAGAATAAACGACAAAATTAAATATGTTGATGAAGTTCGTGTGGTTGGAGACAACGTAGAAGTTGGTGTATATCCTTTAGCAAAAGCTAAAGAGATGGCAAGAGAACAAGAATTAGATTTAGTAGAGATATCGCCTAAAGCTAAACCTCCTGTTTGTAAAATTATTGATTACAAGAAGTTCTTGTATGAGCAGAAAAAACGTGAAAAAGCTTTAAAATCTAAAGCAACCAAAGTTACCATTAAGGAAATACGTTTTGGACCTCAGACTGATGAGCATGATTATGAATTTAAAAAGAAACATGCCATAAAGTTCTTGCAAGATGGAGCTAAGTTAAAAGCATTCGTATTCTTTAAAGGACGTTCAATCATCTTTAAAGAACAGGGTCAAATTTTATTATTAAAATTAGCTCAAGAATTAGAAGAATATGGTAAAGTAGAGCAATTACCAAAATTAGAAGGTAAACGTATGATTATGTTTATTGCTCCTAAAAAATCAAAATAAAAGTTCTTAAAAGAACTAAAGATTTAGAGTTTAAAAGTTTAGTAAAATAAGCTTTTAAACTTTTTGAGTCTTTAAGAATTAAGAAAAACAATATTAAGCAAGTTAAAACGAAGGAGAAATGCCTAAAATGAAAACAAAATCTAGTGCCAAAAAACGATTTAAAGTTACAGGTACTGGTAAAATCAAAAGAAAGCACGCGTTTAAAAGTCACATCTTAACAAAGAAGTCTAAAAAACGTAAATTAAAGCTAACTCATGACACTTTAGTACACAAGTCTGATGAGCCTAGCATTAAGCAAATGTTAAACTTAAAATAACTAGTTTAACCAGGGAATTTAATTATTAACCATGGAGTTAGGCTTAAATAGAAGTATTCTTAACAGAATCGCCTACTACAAAACACATTGAAATTATGCCAAGATCAGTAAATTCAGTAGCCTCAAGAAATAGAAGAAAAAAAATCTTGAAGGCAGCAAAAGGTTACTTTGGACGTAGAAAAAACGTTTACACAGTAGCAAAAAATGCGGTGGAAAAAGGTATGCTTTATGCATATAGAGACCGTAAAAACAATAAGAGAAACTTCCGTTCTTTATGGATAACGCGTATTAACGCTGCAGCTCGTTTAAACGGAATGTCTTACTCACAGTTTATGGGTAAAGTTAAAGCTAATAACATTCAGCTAAATCGTAAAGTTTTAGCAGATTTAGCAGTTAACAATCCAGACGCTTTTAAGGCAGTTGTAGAGAAAATCAAATAAATAATAATACTTGCTTATAACAAAAACCCAAACGTTACGTTTGGGTTTTTTTAATACATTTACATTTTAAAGTATACCGAATGAAATCTAAAATAATAACATTACTATTATTAATTACAAGTATTACAACCTTTGCTCAGGAAGAAATCAAGGAAGATAATTCTATAAAGGGTCAGTTTGATAAAATATATAGAACTTCTACTACTTATCAAGTATACAAAGTAATTTCTAAAGATAAATATGAAACGTTAAAAGCTAATGTTTTAGATTCTTTACAAATGTCTGAAAAAGTAATTTCTCAAAAAGACATTTTACTAAAGTCTGAAAGAGATAGTATCGAAAAATTAAATGCTGAATTAGAAAAAACGAAACAAGAATTAGAGGCAGCTTTAATTAAAGAAAATTCAATTTCTCTTTTAGGGCTTCAGGTTAGTAAAGTTACTTACAACCTTGTACTTTGGCTTATTATTATCATACTTGCATTGAGCTTAGCGTTTTTTGTGTTTAAATTTACAAGAAGCCATGTATTAACAAAAGAAGCTAAAGAAAACTTAGAAACTGTAGAAGAAGATTTTGAAAATCATCGTAAAAAATCTTTAGAAAGAGAGCAAAAATTAAGAAGACAATTACAAGACGAAATTAACAAACAAAGAAATAGCTAAAGCATAGCTCTTGTTTGCTTAAAAAATTCGTTACTCATTTTTAATTTTGATGATAATTACTCACCAATTGTCATCAATTATATCACAAATTTATCAGTATCATAATTTTATTATAATCTGTTAAATGGTAAAAGTTTTTTCGTTAGTTAATTAGTATTTACCTATCTTAAGGGTCGTAAATCAGCTAACACTTAAAAAACTATTTTACCTTTATGAAAGCCCTTTTTTTTACAAGAGAATTTCCACCTTATGTCTATGGTGGTGCAGGTGTTCATGTAGAATATTTAGCAGAAGAATTAGCAAAATTGATGCAAGTTGATGTGCGTTGTTTTGGAGATCAAGATGAGCATCAAACTAACTTAAATGTAAAGGGTTTTCCTTACGAAAATCCACTTTTCGATAATTCAGACCCAAAATTAAAAGCAGTTTTTCAAACGCTTAGCACCAATTTAAAAATGAACGCTAATGCAATAAATGCAGATGTTGTGCATTGCCATACTTGGTATGCTCATTTTGCAGGTATTGTTGCTAAACTTTGTTATGGCATTCCATTAGTAATTACAACGCATTCTTTAGAGCCACTTCGTCCTTGGAAAAGAGAACAGTTAGGCAATGGTTATGATGCATCTTCTTGGATAGAAAAAACGGCAATTGAAATGGCAGATGCATTAATAGCAGTTTCAGAAGAAACTAAAGAAGATGTGCTAAAACATTTTAATGTTGATGAAGACAAGGTAAAAGTAATTTATAATGGTATCAATTTACAAGAATATGTTACTACTTCAGCAACAGATACCTTAGACGAATATCAAATAGACAAAACAAAACCTTATGTGCTTTTTGTGGGAAGAATTACTAGACAAAAAGGAATTATACATTTGGTTAATGCCATAAAATATATAGATCCAGATACTCAAATTGTACTTTGTGCTGGTGCTCCAGACACAAAAGAAATTGGAGAAGAAATGGAGATTGCTGTTAATGAAGTTCAGAAAACTCGTAAAAATGTTATTTGGATAGATAAAATGGTTACCAAAAAAGAGATCATACAATTGTATTCTCATGCATCAGTATTCTGTTGTCCATCAATCTATGAACCTTTTGGAATTATAAATATTGAAGCAATGGCTTGCAATACAGCAGTAGTTGCAAGTGCTGTTGGTGGTATAAAAGAAGTGGTTGTGCATAATGAAACTGGATTATTGATTCCTGTTGAGCAGCAAACTTCTGCACCTTTTGAACCCGTGAATCCAGATAAATTCTCTAAAGATTTGGCAGAAGGCATTAATTCGCTTATTAACAACGAAGCGTTAAGAGAATCTATGGCTACAAATGGTAGGCAAAGAGTAGAACAATATTTTGACTGGATAGCAATAGCAAAACAAGTAGAAGCATTATATAAAACATTAAAAAAATAAATTGAAATGATAAACAATAAAGTACTTGGTATTATTTTAGGAGGAGGACAAGGCTCTAGATTGTATCCTTTAACAAAAGACAGATCTAAACCTGCAGTACCAATTGCTGGTAAATACAGATTAGTAGATATCCCAATATCTAATTGTATCAATTCAGATATAAAAAGAATGTACGTTTTAACTCAATTTAATTCGGCTTCATTAAATAAACATATCACAAATACCTTTCATTTTAGTTTTTTTAGTTCTGCTTTTGTAGATGTTTTAGCTGCTGAACAAACTATAATGAGTGATAAATGGTTTCAAGGTACAGCAGATGCTGTAAGGCAAAGTATGCATCATTTTTTATCTAATGATTTTGAATATGCATTAATACTTTCTGGAGATCAATTGTATCAAATGGATTTTAACGATATGATCAAGAAACACGAAGAAAGTGGCTCAGAAATAACCATTGCAACCTATCCAGTAAACGCAAAAGATGCTACCTCTTTTGGTATTTTAAAAACAAATGACGATAATATAATTACCTCGTTTATAGAAAAACCAGATGCAAAACTACTTCCTGATTGGACTTCAGATGTAGGTGATGCCATGAAAGCAGAAGGCAGAGATTACTTAGCATCTATGGGTATTTACATTTTTAATAGAGACTTGTTAAAAAAGTTGATGGACAACCCAGACACCAATGATTTTGGTAAAGAAATTATACCACAAGCCATTCAAGAACATAAAACGCTTAGTTATCAATATGAAGGATATTGGACGGATATTGGAAACATCGATTCTTTCTTTGAAGCCAACTTGGGTTTAACAGATGATGTACCAAAATTCAATTTATATGATGATAAAAAAAGCATTTATACAAGAGCCAGAATTTTACCTACATCAAAATTATCGGGTACAATTTTAAATAAAGCATTAGTTGCAGATGGCTGTATTATTCATGCTGAAAAAATTGAACGCTCAGTAATTGGAATTAGATCTAGAATTGGTAAAAATTCGCTGATTTCTAATACATATATGATGGGTAATGACTTCTACGAATCTTTAGAAGATATAGAAAAAAATAAGGTAGATATCATGATGGGTATTGGAGATCGATGCTACATTCATAATTGTATTGTAGATAGAAACAGTAGAATTGGAGATGATGTTCGCATCAATGGAGGTAGCCATATTAAAGATGTAGAAACAGATACATACATGGTTAAAGAAGGTATTGTTGTCATCAAAAAAGATGCAACCATTCCTAAAGGAACAATCATAGGTTAAAAAATTAAATAACTGAATTAGCTTTTTCATGCAAAATCAAAGTAGAATTGTCATAGAAAATATTGCACCACAGTTAAATTGTGGTACTATTTATATAAAACGAGTTGTAAACGAAATTGTAAACATTACTGCAGATGTCTTAGTAGATGGCCATGATGTGTTACAAGCAAGTGTTATGTACAAACATGAGTCAGAAAAGAAGTGGTCTGAAACTAGAATGCAAGATTTAGGAAATGATGGCTATTCAGCGAGTTTCATCACTTCAAAACAAGGATTTTATTCATACAAATTACAAGGTTGGGTAGACTATGCAT
The DNA here is from genome assembly GCF_000152945.2 of Polaribacter sp. MED152. Taxonomy (NCBI): domain Bacteria; kingdom Pseudomonadati; phylum Bacteroidota; class Flavobacteriia; order Flavobacteriales; family Flavobacteriaceae; genus Polaribacter; species Polaribacter sp. MED152. The sequence goes on from NC_020830.1 coordinate 1,321,544, forward strand.
TAAATTGGCAACATGGAATTGAACGCAAAATTGATGATCATCAACACGTAAGTTCAGAATTATTAGAAGGTGCTGAATTATTAGATAATTTAAAAGGCAAGCTGAGTAAAGATGAAAAAGAGTACATAAATCACCTTAAAAAAATCTTTGGAAATAATGAAGATTATAATGAGGCAATACAAGAAGCTACCTCAGATAAATTGAAAGCTATTTTTATAGCATTTCCAGAAAAGTTTTTAACTCACACTTCAAAAGAATTAAAGGTTTATGTAGATAGAGAGAAAGCTCGATTTTCTACTTGGTATGAGTTTTTTCCTCGATCTTCATCAGAAATTGAAGGTAAACATGGTACATTCTCAGACTGCCACAGATTGCTTCCAAGAATTGCAAATATGGGCTTTGATACGTTGTACTTTCCTCCTATCCACCCCATAGGCGAAGTAAACAGAAAAGGTAAAAACAATACTACCAACGCTTTAGAAGGCGATGTTGGCTCCACTTGGGGAATTGGTTCTAAACATGGAGGTCATAAAGACATTCATCCAGAATTAGGTTCTTTAGAAGACTTTAAAAAATTAGTTACAGAAGCAAAATCGTTAGGTATTGAAATAGCTATGGACTATGCTTTGCAAGCTGCACCAGATCATCCTTGGGTAAAAGAACATCCAGATTGGTTTAAGTGGAGACCAGATGGTACTGTACAATATGCAGAAAATCCACCTAAAAAATACCAAGATATTTTACCAATTTATTGGGAAAGTAAAGATTTTAAAAACCTATGGAAAGAGTGTTTAGACACGCTTTTCTATTGGATAGATTGTGGTATAAACGTATTTAGAGTAGATAATCCTCATACAAAACCATATTATTTCTGGGGCTGGATTATTGATCAAGTAAAAGCAAAACATCCAGATGTAATCTTTTTAGCGGAAGCATTTACGAAACCAAAAGTTATGCATCAATTGGCCAAACGAGGTTACACACAATCTTACACCTATTTTACTTGGAGAGATTCTAAACATGAACTTATAGAGTACATGAACGAATTAACCCAAACAGATCAAAAAGAATATATGAGGCCTAACTTTTGGCCAAATACTCCAGATATTAATCCTTTTCATTTACAGGGTGCAACAGAATCTAAATACATTCAAAGGTATGCTTTGGCTGCAACTTTAAGTTCCAACATCGGAATTTATGGACCTGTATTTGAACAAATGATAGATACACCAATTGTGGGTAAAGAAGAATATTACATGTCAGAGAAATTTCAACTTTGTCATTACGATTGGTCTATAGAAAATAACGTAACAACAATTATTTCTAAAGTTAATCACATTCGTAAAGAACAATCTTCTTTACAACAAACGAATAATATTAAATTTCTTGAGACTGGAAATGATCAATTAATTGCATTTTACAAATGGGATTTAGAGAAAACTAACGAAACAATTACAGTAATTAGTTTAGATGCACATCATTCACAAACTGGTTCTGTACAATTACCAATGCAAGATTTAGGCATTCATCATGGTCAGAAAATTGAAGTAAAAGATTTGGTGACTGGTAATTCTTACAATTGGTACAATGAATGGAATTATATAGAATTACATCCAAATTTACCATTTCACATCTTTAAAATCAACAAATAAAAACATATGAGTAAAACAGCTGCTAAAACAAAAACTTCCTTATTCTCCTCTACAAATACATGGGAAGAACTTATTGAGGATAAAGATTTTGTTGCTGTTTTCTTGTCTGATGTTTTAGAAGATTACATCCAAAAACAACGTTGGTATGGAGGTAAATCTAGTAGGTTAAAATATATAGAATTAAGTGAATACTTTAGAATTCAACAAAATGATGAAGTCTATTTTGGTTTAATTATCGAGGTAAATTTTGTTGAAGCATTTTATCATCATTACTTCTTACCAATATCTTTTGTTTCTGATGAAAAGTTTGCCACTGAAAGTAAAATTTTACCTATTCAATTAAAAAATCAAAAAGGATTTATTATTGATGCTATGCATTTAGAATCCTTTAGAAAAGTGGTTTACCAAAGAATTAAAAACGCTTTACCTATAGATAAAACTCCAGTTCAATACCATAAAACTGAAGGTTTTGAATTTCCTGAATACAAGTCATCAAAATTTTTAGGGGCAGAACAAAGCAATACTTCTATAATTTATAATGACAATTATATTTTAAAATTCTTTAGAAGAATTTATGCAGATAAAAATCCTGATTATGAAATGAGCCGATTTTTATCACACAGAAAAGAATTTAGACATACTCCAAAATATTTAGGCAGTATAAATATTATTGATTCTGAAAATACTAATATTACTATTGGTCTAATGCAAGAAATGGTTCCTAATAAAGGTGATGCTTGGGAGTATTTTTTAAAAGAAATTCATAAAATTTATAAAACCATAGATTATAAAGAAATTTCTTTTAAAGATTTACCAGATATTGAAATGTTTAGCAGAACTAAAATTTCTGATGTTGCTCCAGAAATCATAGATTGGATTGGTCTAAAACTACTATCTAAGGTTAAACTTCTTGCGCAAAGAACTGCAGAAATGCATATTGCTTTGGGCTCAGAGTTTGAAGACACCTCCTTTACTCCTACTCGTTTTAATGGCGATTACACAGTTTGGTTAAAAAATAGATTGACGTATCAATTTCAAAATAGACTAAACTTAACAGAAAATAACCTACATAAATTAGAAGGCTATTCTTTAGAATTGGCTAAAGAGTTTCTAGAAAATAAGAACAATATTAGAAAACGATTGGTCAATTTTGATTGGACCAAGTTAAAGGGAGAACGTATTCGAATTCATGGAGATTATCACTTAGGGCAAATTCTTGTTCAAGATGATGATTTTTGTATTCTAGATTTTGAAGGTGAACCAGAAAGTACTATTAGAGATCGAAAAGTAAAACAACCACCATTAAAAGATGTTGCAGGTTTATTTCGTTCTTTTCATTATGCAATTTATTCTACAATATTTAATCATCAAGATGAATATAAATTAGAAAAAGAAACACTTTTTAAATTTGCAGAATTACTTTATAAATATTTTGTAGCTGTATTTTTAGAAACCTATAGAGCTGTCACACAAGAAAATAACCTTTCTATTGGCTACAGACACGAACGCAGATTTTTATTAGAATATTGTTTATTAGAAAAAGCAATTTACGAGTTAGGTTATGAACTCAATTCAAGACCAAAATGGACTATAATTCCGTTAAAAGGTATTGCAAACATTATGAATTCATAAAATTATGGCAAAAACAAAAGTACACAGTCTTTTCACAGAATTTGATATAGATCTTTTTAAGGCTGGTAAACATTATAGATTATACGAAAAATTTGGATCGCACATTATCACTGTTGATAATGAAGTAGGTACTTATTTTGCTGTTTGGGCTCCAAGTGCAAAAATGGTTTCTGTTATTGGTGATTTCAACTATTGGTTGGGAGATGAGCATCAATTAAATGTAAGATGGGATGGTAGTGGAATTTGGGAAGGCTTTATACCAGGTGTACAAAAAGGTGCTACTTATAAATATAGAATAGAAAATTCTGACAACAATACAAGAACAGAAAAAGCAGATCCATTTGCAAGAAGATGTGAACATCCTCCTAAAACTGCATCGCAAGTTTGGGATGATAATTACCAATGGAAAGATAAAAATTGGATGCAGAACAGAAAGAAAAACAATGCATTAGACGCACCATTTTCTGTTTATGAAGTTCACTTAGGCTCTTGGAAAAAACAAGTAGAAGAGAATAGATTTTTAAGTTATATAGAGCTAGCAGATGAACTAGTTGCCTATGTAAAAGAGATGAATTTTACTCATGTAGAATTTATGCCAATTATGGAATATCCTTACGATCCAAGTTGGGGATATCAACTCACAGGTTATTTTGCACCCACTTCACGTTTTGGATATCCAGATGAATTTAAACAATTGGTAGACACTTTTCACGAAAATGGAATTGGAGTATTATTGGATTGGGTTCCCTCTCACTTTCCTTCAGATGATCATGGTTTAGGCTTTTTTGATGGGTCTCATTTATACGAACATCCAGATAGAAGAAAAGGCTATCATCAAGATTGGAAAAGTTTAATTTTTAATTATGGTAGAAATGAAATAAAGGCTTTTTTAATTAGTAATGCTATCTTTTGGTTAGATCATTATCATGCAGATGGTTTAAGAGTAGATGCAGTAGCATCAATGTTATTTTTAGATTATTCTAGAGAAGAGGGCCAATGGGAACCAAATATTTATGGAGGAAGAGAATATTTAGAGGCTATAGATTTTATAAAGGATATGAATGCTGCAGTCTATGAAGCTTTTCCAGATGTACAAACCATTGCAGAAGAATCTACTTCTTTTCCAAAAGTTTCCAGACCAATTTATGATGGTGGATTAGGCTTTGGTATGAAATGGATGATGGGTTGGATGCACGATACTTTAGGCTACTTTCAGAAAGAACCTATTTACAGAAAACATCATCAAAATGAATTAACTTTTGGGTTAAATTATGCCTTCTCAGAAAATTTTATGCTTCCTCTTTCACATGATGAAGTAGTATATGGTAAAAATTCTATTGTAGATAAAATGCCAGGAGATGAATGGCAAAAGTTTGCAAATCTTCGTTTACTTTATAGTTTTATGTACACACATCCTGGAACCAAATTATTATTTCAAGGGGGTGAATTTGGTCAAACTTCAGAATGGAATTTTGAAGGTAGTTTAGACTGGCATTTACTAAATTATGAGGTGCATAAAGGTGCTCAAACCCTAGTAAAAGATTTAAACAAGCTATACAAAACAGAACCTGCCTTATTCGAAAAACAATTCAGTCATGAAGGTTTTGAGTGGATAGATCATTCAGATCATCAAAACTCTGTTATGACTTATGTTAGAAAAGGTAATAAAGAAAAAGATAATCTACTAGTTATTTTAAACTTTACACCAATTCCTAGAAATGACTATAGAATAGGTTTGCCAAAAAAGGGGACTCTTATAGAGGTCTTTAATAGTGATGCAAAAAAATACAATGGTACAGGAGATTTTGAAACAAGTAATTTAACTTCAGACGCTAAAGAATGGAATGGTAGAGAAAACTCAATTGCCATTAACTTGCCTCCTCTAGCTATGCTTGCATTTAAATACAAATAAAATAGTCCACTTTTTTATTGAAATAGTTTTAGAACAATATCAATTAAAAGTGGTTTTATTGCATTCTTCATAACCAAAACAAGTTATAATTGCGACTTCAAAAAAACTCTCATTTTTAAGGAAAAGAAATGCTATTCTATTTATTTTTAAATAAATAAGCAATATTTTTACAACCAACAATGGTTTATTTATTGGTGCATTTCTACATTTAATAATGTTTTTTTTCACGTAAATACCATCAACATAATCCAAACATATTATGATTGTAAATACAGAACTAGAACAAAAAGGAAATTTATTTCCAAACGAAATTATAAAATACAAAAAAGACGTAGACACACTTTATTTCACTACAAAAAACAATGTGGTACTACAAGTTACAGTGGTTAGAGATAGTGTTATTCGTTTTAGATACTCAACAACAGGTAAATTCGAAAAGGATTTTTCTTATGGAGTAACAATTCACGCATCTAGAGGATATAATTTTTTAAATGTTTCTGAAGATGAAACACATTATATTATAGTAACTTCTAAATTAGTGTGTAAAGTAGAAAAAGAAAGTTTACAAGTAAGCTTATTTGATGCTTTAGATATGAGTTTAATCAATGAAGATGAAATTGGTTTTCATTGGGAAGAAAGCTATGAATTTGGTGGTGATATCGTAAAAATGAGTAAGACTTGCCAAAAAGCAGAAAGTTTTTATGGTTTGGGTGATAAGCCTGTAGAAGTAAACATGAAAGGTAAGCGTTTTGAGAACTGGGCTACAGATTCTTACGCGTTTGGCAAACACACAGACCCTATTTATAAAGCCATTCCTTTTTATACAGCTATTCAAAATAATAAAGCTTATGGTATTTTCTTTGACAATACCTTTAAAACTCATTTTGATTTTGCACAAGAAAGAAGAAACGTAACAAGTTTCTGGGCTCAAGGAGGTGAAATGAATTATTATTTCATTTACGGGCCAAAAATGGAAGATGTTGTTGCAAATTATACAGATTTAACTGGTAAACCTCATGCAATGCCACCTTTATGGGCATTAGGTTTCCATCAATGTAAATGGAGTTATTATCCTGAAAGTAATGTAAAACAAATTACCAAGACATTTAGAGATTTACAAATACCATGTGATGCTATCTATTTAGATATTGATTATATGGATGGCTTTAGATGTTTTACTTGGGATAAAAATCATTTTCCAGATCCTAAAAGAATGGTGAAAGAATTAGAGGATGATGGTTTTAAAACTGTAGTAATTATAGATCCAGGCATTAAAATTGATTTAGAATATGATGTTTTTAAAGAAGCTTTAGATAAAGATTATTTCTGTAAAAGAGCAGATGGCCCATACATGAAAGGTAAAGTTTGGCCTGGAGAATGTTATTTTCCAGATTATACCAAACCAGAAGTTAGAGAATGGTGGTCTGGTTTGTTTAAAGAACTAATAGAAGATATTGGTGTAAAAGGTGTTTGGAATGATATGAATGAGCCAGCTGTAATGGATGTACCTAACAAATCTTTTCCAAATGATGTAAGACATGATTATGATGGTAATCCTTGTTCTCACAGAAAAGCACACAATATTTATGGAACGCAAATGGCACGTGCAACCTATCATGGTTTAAAGAAATATGCATATCCAAAAAGACCATTTGTTATTACAAGATCTGCTTATTCTGGCGCTCAAAGATATACCTCAACTTGGATGGGTGATAATGTTGCAACTTGGGAGCATTTATCTATTGCCAATAACCAAGCACAAAGAATGGCAATGTCTGGTTTTTCTTTTGCAGGTTCTGATATTGGTGGTTTTGCAGAACAACCACAAGGCGAATTATTTGCAAGATGGATTCAATTAGGAGTATTCCATGCCTTTTGTAGAGTACATTCTTCAGGAGATCATGGAGATCAAGAACCTTGGGTTTTTGGTGATGAGATTACAGATATTGTAAGAAAGTTCGTTGAATTAAGATATCAACTATTACCTTATTTATATACTGCTTTTTGGAATCATATTAATAATGGAACTCCAATTTTAAAATCTTTAGTATTATTTGATCAAGAAGATGTACATACCCATTACAGAAGTGATGAGTTTATTTATGGAGAACACATTTTAGTATGCCCTATTCAAGAGCCAAATGCCAAAGGTAGACGCATGTATATACCAAGAGGTAAATGGTATAATTTCTGGAACGATGAAGTTATAGAAGGTGGAAAAGAGTCTTGGGTAGATGCAGATCTAGATAGTATGCCAATTTTTATCAAAGAAGGAGCTGTAATACCTAAATATCCTGTTCAACAATATGTAGGTGAAAAGAAGTTCGATGCAATTACTTTAGATGTTTATTACAAAGTTGGTAAAGAAAAATCTAAATTATATGATGATGCACATGATGGTTACGATTATAAGAAAGGTAGATACAGTTTAAGAACGTTTAAAGTTACTGGTAAAAAGAACGATTTTATACTAAATCAGCACAAAGAAGGTAAATTTGATGCCCCTTATAAAAACTTTAACATAGTAATTCACAACTTACCATTTAGAGTAACTTCTGTACAAATTGATAATGTAGAAGTTGATTTAACTAAAATTTCACAAGATAAAAACCTAACAATCAGCATAGATAAAACGTTTACAGAATTGCATTTATTTGGTGAATAAATATTAGAAAAAATAAGTAAAAAGAGAGGCCTCCCTATTTATGGGGAGGCCTCTCCCTATTTATGGGGATTTTTCAAAATCACTATAAATAGGGATTGTTTCGTATGTTATAAAACTATACCTTTGATGTATAATTAGTAAATACCCCAATTTACTATTGTGTAATTTTTTTGGCGAAAAAAAAGCGGATAAAGTTTTCTTTATTCGCTTTTTTCATTTTTAAACCTGTTTGGTAGTTTACTTCTTTTTTCTAGCAATTTTTAATTTTCATAGCAAAGTATTTTCTTTTTCATAGCCTAAATACTTTTCATAGCCTTCCTTTTTCTCTTTATTCTTTATTCTTTTTTCTTTTTTTTTTCTAACAATCAACTTTAAGAAATTTGCTTTTTCTTATTCTTAATATCTTTGTCTTTATTAAATGCTAAGGCAATTAATGCTACCTCTGTTAATAATAAAGCAATTTTTAATTTTTTACTCTTACTTACTGCAGCTGTTAAGCCTAATATTTTTGTTGCAATCATGCTAATCGTTTTTAGTGGTTGTTTCTTTTTCTTGATTCAAAGATACCACTGCAATACAATTTGTATTAATGCAAACGAATTAAAAAGTAACTCAAATAAAAAACCTCGAAAATAAATTTCGAGGTTTTTCAATATCATTTTGGTTAATAAATTTTAAATACCATCACCTAATTCCTTCAATTTCTCTGTGTTTTCAGCTAACATTAATTCATCAATAATTTTTTGAATATCACCATTCATAATATTTGGCAAATCATATAAAGATAAACCAATTCTATGGTCTGTAACTCTACCTTGTGCATAATTGTACGTTCTAATTTTTGCACTTCTATCTCCAGAAGAAACCATAGAACCACGTTTCAAAGCATCTTCTGCTTGTTTCTTAGCCAACTCCATATCGTATAAACGAGACCTTAAAACTTTAAAAGCTTTCTCTTTATTTTTATGCTGCGACTTCTGATCTTGACATTGAGCCACCAACCCTGTTGGAATGTGAGTTAAACGTACTGCTGAGTATGTTGTATTTACAGACTGACCTCCAGGACCTGATGAACAGAAAAAATCTATTCTTACATCTTTTGGATTTATCTCTACATCAAATTCTTCTGCTTCTGGAAAAACCATACAAGTTGCTGCAGAAGTATGCACTCTACCTTGTGTTTCTGTTTGTGGCACCCTTTGTACACGATGCACACCAGCTTCGAACTTTAATATTCCATACACATCATCGCCATTAACCTCGAACTGAATTTCTTTAAAACCACCATTTGTACCTTCTGAATAATCTACAGTAGAAACTTTCCAACCTTTGCTTTCGCAATATTTGGTATACATTCTAAATAAATCTCCTGCAAAAATACTTGCCTCATCTCCTCCTGTTCCTGCACGTAATTCTACAACTGCATTTTTTGCATCTTCAGGATCTTTTGGTATCAGTAAAAATTTAATTTCTTCTTCTAATTCAGGTATTCTAGTATTGGCTTCTTCCATTTGCATCTTTGCCATTTCTGTCATTTCTGCATCAGAGCCATCAGCAATAATTTCTTTTGCTTCTTCAATATTGTTCATTAAGGTTTGATATTCATCACCCTTTTTTACAACATCTCCTAAATCTTTATATTCTTTCATCAATTGCGCATAACGCTTTTGATCCATGATAATTTCTGGTTGTATAATTAAATCAGAAACCTCATCATAACGTTGCTTAACAATTCTTAACTTATCTACCATCTTCTACTCTTTTCTTGGTTTGCGAATTTACAATTTTTATAGGAATTATTTTTTATTATCATTTAACTATATTTGATTGTCCATGGATTATAATTATGCTTGCTTTCGTTTTTGAAGAGGATAAAATGGTTGCATATATTCTTTTGTAAATCTAAACCGATAACTAAATATACAACCTTAATGTATAAAAGATGTTTGCTTTTTTATGTGATACTCATGAGTTTTAGTTTTTGCACTGACAATAAAAACCATGAATACCCAAATTTTTTAATTGGAAAATGGAAGCGTGTTAATGACAAACCCAATCAGCAAACCTTTGAAATTTGGAATAGCGACCTAAAAGGAACTGGTTATACCATTTCTGAAGGCAATAAAATATTTGAGGAACAATTAGAATTTGAGCAAATACAAGATACTTTGCATTTAAAAGTGACTGGTGTTAATGAAGTTGCAACTTATTTTAAATTCACAAATCAAACAGACTCCTCATTTACCTGCGAAAACCAGAAAAATGATTTTCCGAAAAAAATTAAATACTGGTTAAAAAATGACACACTTAAAGCACTAATTTCTTCTGAAGAATTTGCAATAAATTTTAGCTTTGTTTCAGTACAGTAAAATTAATTGTAGTTCCAATATTTTCTTCACTTTCAATCCAGATATTTCCTTTATAATAAGTAATAATTTTCTTTACAATAGATAAGCCAATTCCTGGTGAAGAACTGTTATTGTCTAACTTAGAAAATACTTTAAATACCTTATCAAAATACCCTGGTTTTATACCTATACCATTATCTTTAATGCTAAATTTATAATAATCATCTAAGTCTTCGAAACCTATTTCTACTATTGGGTTCTCTTTGTTATTATAGATAATGGCATTCTGAATTAGGTTTTTAAATACCAACTTATACCTCCAAGAATTACCAGTAATAGAAGGCAAATTTTCCTGAACATTTACAACAACATTATCAGGTATAGAAATACCAATTACAATATTTTGAACCAATTCATTCAGATCTATAATTTTATCTTTAGCATGTACTTTATCTACTGTAGAGTAATCTAAAATTCCATCAATTAGAGAATCCATTTTTTCTACGTTAAACAAAATTTCATCTAAATGATTTAAATTTTGACTTTCTAAACTTTCTTTTAAATCGGTTTTACACCAAGATATTAAGGTATGAATATTAAGTAATGGCGATTTTAAATCATGAGACACCATTTGGGTATACTCATTAATTTGCTGGTTTTGTTTTGCTATATTTTTTAAAAGAGCTTCCTCGCTTTTTTTCTGATTTTCTATGAGTGTTTCTTGCTCTTTTCTTTGAATAATATTCACTAACATACTTGCAAAAACAAAAAGCAAATTCTTTTCATCTTCAGAATATTTATGAATTTTCTCAACAGAATCGAACCCTACAAAACCTATAAGTTCATTATTTTTAATTTTAGGGATGGCAATTAAACTCTGTATGCCTTGTGGTTCTAAAATAGCTCTTAAACCAAATTCTCCATCTTCAGGCAATTTACTTACATCCTCTATATAAAAAGCTTCTCCTTTTTTATGCGATTCTAGCCATTGGTGAATAAAATCAATAGGAATATTTTGTAAATTATCTATTTCTGGCTCTATACCTTCTTTACACCATTCAAAAGTATTAGATGTGGTATTATTTACTAAATCATAAGAAAATACATAACTTCTATCTGCGCCTACAAAGTTACCAATTTGCTCTAATGAACTCTCTATTAAAGAAGTAACATTGCTTAAATCTGCATTAATATATTTTGTTGAAATACTAATTAATAATTTCTGAAATCTTAATTGGTAATCAATAATTTGGTCTTTTTCTGCTTGAGAGGTATTTTTTTGAGCCATTAAAAATGATCTATTTGTAATTCTATTTTAACAATGAATTGATAACAATTTTATTATACTTAACACATAAAACAGCTATAGCTAGTTTGTACGATTAAACTTTAAATTTGATAATACTTCTAAGTTATAAAAAATTGTACAATCTTGAATTTTATTCGATAAAACTTATGTTAAGGTTAAAAAGCTAGTAGATTGTAACTTGTACTTAGTTGTACTCAAAATTACCAAATTCGCTTTTAATAGTAAGTTTTTTGGTTGATGCGTCTTCTACTCTACCAACAATTTTAGCATCCACATTAAATGATTTAGAGATAGCAATAATGTCTTCTGCAATTTCTGGTTTTACATAAACCTCCATTCTATGTCCGCAGTTAAATACTTGATACATCTCTTTCCAATCAGTTTTTGATTGTTCTTGTATCAATTTAAACAAGGGTGGAATTTCGAACATATTATCTTTTATAATATGTAAGTTATCTACAAAATGTAAAATTTTAGTTTGTGCTCCTCCAGAACAATGAATCATTCCATGAACTTCATTAGAGGAGAATTTAGATAAAATCTCTTTAATTATTGGTGCATAAGTTCTAGTTGGCGATAATACTAATTTACCAGCATCTATTGGCGAGTTTTTGACTTCATCTGTTAGTTTTGTGTTTCCTGAATATACCAAATCAGAGGGTACAGCAGCATCAAAACTTTCAGGATATTTATCTGCTAAATACTTATGAAAAACATCGTGTCTTGCAGAAGTTAAGCCATTAGAACCCATACCTCCATTATATTCTGTTTCGTAAGTTGCTTGGCCAAAAGATTCTAAACCAACAATTACATCACCTGCTTTTATATTTGCATTATCAATAACGTCATTACGTTTCATTCTTGCTGTAACAGTTGAATCTACAATTATTGTACGTACTAAATCACCTACATCTGCAGTTTCACCTCCTGTTGAATGAATAGTTACACCGAACTTCTTTAAGTCTTCAATAAGCTCTTCTGTTCCGTTTATAATTGCTGATAAAACTTCACCAGGTATTTTACTTTTGTTTCTACCAATGGTAGAAGAAAGCATAATATTATCTGTAGCTCCAACACATAATAAATCGTCTATATTCATGATTAAAGCATCTTGTGCAATGCCTTTCCATACAGAAATATCACCAGTTTCTTTCCAATACATATATGCCAAAGAAGATTTTGTTCCTGCACCATCTGCGTGCATTATTAAACAGTAATCATCATCATTTGTTAAATAATCTGGAACTATTTTACAAAACGCTTTAGGAAACAAACCTTTGTCTATATTCTTTATAGCATTATGAACATCCTCTTTAGAGGCAGATACTCCTCTTTGTGCATATCGTTTTGAAACTTCTTGACTCATATTGTAGTATTATGCTGCAAATTTAGTGTTTTACAAAAAAAATCCCACTTAAAAGTGGGATGATTTCTATTATCTTGTAAACAATAATTCTCTATATTTTGTTAATGGCCAAAGATTATCATCTACCATTGTTTCTAATTTGTCACAATGCATTCTAATTTGGGCAAAATAAGGCTTCACTTTCTTACTATAGGCTTGTGCAGATTTTAAACCTTTTAAACCTTTGGCATTTCTTCGTTCTTCTATCATTTTTAAGGTTAAAGCATTTATTTCTGTGATGTGATTAGAAATAATCATAATCAATTCTATCTGCTCTTTGGCTATCTTTTTAAATTCATCCCCAAAAATTTCTTTTAAATTCTTAGTATTCTCTAGTAAAGTATTTTGATAAATTATAGCAGTTGGCACAACATGATTTCTAGCTATATCTCCTAAAACCCTACTTTCTATTTGAAGTCTTTTAGTATACTGCTCTATATCTATTTCATACCTTGCTTCTAACTCAACTTTATTCATTACCTCCATTTCTTCAAATAACGAAACAGTTTGTTTTGCCGTTTTTATCTGAAGAGCTTCAGGCGTTGTTTTATTATTACTTAAGCCTCTCTTTTTGGCTTCTTTCTCCCAAGCATCTCCATAACCATCACCTTCAAACCTAATATCTTTTGAGTCTTTAATATATTCTCTTAAAACATTAAATATAGCCTCATCTTTTTTCAAGTTTTTATCATCGATTAAAGCATCAACTTCAGTTTTAAATTCTTTTAGTTGCTTGGCAACAATTGTATTTAAAACAGTCATAGGTATTGCTGAATTTGCAGAAGAACCAACAGCTCTAAACTCAAACTTATTGCCTGTAAACGCAAATGCTGATGTTCTATTTCTATCTGTATTATCTAGTAAGATTTCAGGTATTTTACCAATAATATTTAATTTTAAATCGGTTTTTTCTTCTGGTGACAATTTACCTTTGGTTACATTTTCTAATTCATTTAAAACATTAGATAATTGGCTACCTATAAAAACGGATATAATTGCAGGTGGTGCTTCGTTTGCTCCTAATCTATGATCATTACTTGCAGAAGCAATTGAGGCTCTTAATAATTCTTCATTTTCATAAACTGCCTTTATAGTGTTTATAAAAAAGGTTAAGAACTGTAAATTTTTCATTGGTGTTTTTCCAGGGCTCAATAAATTCGTGCCATCTGGAGTAGATAAAGACCAATTGTTATGTTTACCTGAACCATTGATTTCTGCAAAAGGTTTTTCATGAAACAATACTTTAAAGTGATGACGCTTAGAAACTTTTTCCATAACATCCATCAACAAAGAGTTATGATCTACTGCTAAATTAGCTTCCTCAAAAATTGGTGCTAGCTCAAATTGATTTGGAGCTACTTCATTATGTCTGGTTTTAACTGGTATACCTAACAACATACATTCTTGCTCTAAATCTTGCATAAAACTCATAGCCCTTGCAGGTATTGTACCAAAATAATGATCATCTAATTGCTGACCTTTTGCTGGTATATGACCTAATAAAGTTCTACCTGTTAATATTAAGTCTGGCCTTGAATTGGCCAAAGCATCATCTATCAAAAAATACTCTTGCTCCCAACCTAAAGTAGCATTTACTTTAGTTGCATTTTTATCAAAGTATTTACAAACTGCAGTAGCATGGGTATCTATAGCTTGCAGTGCTCTTAATAATGGTGTTTTGTTATCTAAAGCTTCACCTGTGTACGAAACAAAAATTGTTGGGATACATAATGTAGTTTCATATATGAAGGCTGGAGATGTTGGGTCCCAAGCTGTATACCCTCTTGCCTCAAAAGTATTTCTAATGCCTCCATTAGGAAAACTAGAAGCATCTGGCTCTTGCTGTACTAATTGTTTTCCATCAAACTTCTCCATAGCCAAACCACCGTTAATAGATTCAAAAAATGCATCGTGTTTTTCTGCTGTAGCTCCTGTTAAAGGTTGAAACCAATGTGTATAATGAGTTGCGCCTTTAGAAATTGCCCAGTCTTTCATGCTAACTGCAACCTGATCTGCAATTTTTCGATCTATCCTTGTTCCTTTCTCAATTGCGTTACTCACACTATCATAGGCAGCTCTAGTTAAATATTGTTGCATGGCATGTTTATTAAAAACATTCTGACCAAACAATACAGATCTTCTTTCTTTTTCTATAATTGAAACTGGCTTTCTATTTAAAGTTTCTTGTAATGCAGCAAATCTAATTGTTGACATAATCTAAATTTTTAAGGTCTATTTTAATTATAAAGCAAAGATACCCCTTAAAAATTAGGGATAAAGTTTTTTTTATATCATTTTTTAATTTTTACCCCCTTTTTTTTTGATATCAATTTAAAATATTTGATTTTTGTACCATTAACATCTTACACTCAAGAATTATGGCAAAAATTAAATTAGAATACATTTGGTTAGATGGATATTTTCCAACTCAGAACATGAGAAGTAAAACCAAAGTAGAAGAACATGAAGATTTTCAAGGAACAGTTGAAGAATTAGGTATGTGGTCTTTTGATGGATCATCTACAAAACAAGCTTCAGGAGGTTCTTCAGATTGTTTATTAAAACCAGTTGCAATCTATCCAGATCCTGCAAGAATTAACGGTTATTTAGTAATGACTGAGGTTTTAAATGCAGATGGTACTCCACATGTTTCTAATGGTAGAGCTACAATTGAAGATGAAGATAACGATTTCTGGTTCGGTTTTGAACAAGAATACTTTATAATGGATACAAAAACGCAATTACCTCTTGGTTTCCCAATTGGTGGTTATCCTGCACCTCAAGGAATGTACTATTGTTCTGTAGGTGGTAAAAATACACATGGTAGATTATTAGTTGAGAAACATGCAGATTTATGTATCGAAGCTGGTTTAAACTTTGAAGGTATTAACCAAGAAGTTGCTTCAGGTCAGTGGGAATTTCAATTATTTGCTAAAGGAGCTAAAAAAGCCGGAGACGAAATTTGGATTGCTCGTTATTTATTAGACAGATTAACTGAGCAATATGGTTACTATATAGACTATCATCCAAAACCATTAGGTAAAGATATGGACTGGAATGGTTCTGGTATGCATGCAAACTTCTCTAACACAACTTTAAGAACTTGTGGTTCTCAAGAAACTTATGAGAAAATTTGTGAAGCGTTTAGACCAGTTGTAAAAGAGCACATTGCTGTTTATGGTGAGTTTAACGACCAGCGTTTAACAGGTGATCATGAAACAGCTTCGATCAATGATTTCTCTTATGGAATTTCTGATAGAGGTGCATCAATTAGAATACCAATTATTACCGTAGAAAAAGGTTGGAAAGGTTGGTTAGAAGACAGAAGACCTGCTTCTAATGGTGACCCATACAAAATTGCTGGTAGAATTATTAAAACTGTAAAATCTGCTAACATTAGCTAGATTGTAATAGTATTTTATACAAATGAAAAACTCCGAAATTAAAATTTCGGAGTTTTTTTATATAGAATAATTACTATTATTCTTGACTTGGAGGATATCTAGAAATAATTTCTTTAACAAATAGCTGAATTCTCTCTTCCTTCTTTTCTACATTTTGCATTTTTAAAGCTCCAGTTCCAATTCCTTGCCAAATCAACTCTTTTTTATCTTTATCTATAAAATCTACGAATAGTGTGCCTTCTGTGTATTCAGATACACTTACATTATTGTTCATTCCACCCCACATCCAAGGGTTCCAACCCCATCCAAAACCATAACCCATATTAGTTTGGTTTACATTCACTTTTCTACGAGATTTTGTAAAAATACTAACCAACATATCTGGATTATCCGATTTCGTAAAACCCTTTGCTAAAAGTTCAGTTTCAATTGCTCTTAAAACACGTTTTTTATCCAAGCTAGAAATATCAGCTTTATCTATACCTGTTTTGTAAAAAGCAAAAGTTTTGTATTTGTTAAAATCTGCTTTGGTATCATAATCTGTTACCACCTTTACAGTATTACAAGAACTGAATACAATAACTAAAGCAAACAGAAGAGGTTTTAAATTTTTCATAGAGATATCATTTAATAAGTTATTTACTCTAAGATACAAGCAATAAGTATGCCAAAAAAAACCTAACCTTTAAACTTAAGTTAAAGCTATTTTAAAACTCATAAAGAATCGTGTAATTTTTTAAGATTTTCGTAAATTGCAGCACTAAATTCAAAGTTTTATTACGAATGGAACAAATACCTGCTTACAAACCTAAACATAAAGTAAGAATTGTAACTGCTGCTGCCCTTTTTGATGGGCATGATGCTGCCATAAATATTATGCGTAGAATTATTCAATCTACAGGTGTAGAAGTAATTCATTTAGGGCATGATAGATCTGTAGAAGAAGTGGTCAATTGCGCCATACAAGAAGATGTAAATGCCATTGCAATTACATCATATCAAGGAGGTCATAATGAGTATTTTAAATATATGTATGATCTTTTAAAAGAAAAAGGAGCAGGCCATATTAAAATATTTGGTGGTGGAGGTGGAGTAATTCTACCAGAAGAAATCAAAGAATTGATGGATTATGGAATTACTAGAATTTATTCTCCTGATGATGGACGAGAGTTAGGTTTACAGGGAATGATTAATGACTTGGTTCAAAAATCTGACTATGCAATTGGTAATGAACTTGATGTAGAATTATCAGATTTAGCGAAAAAAGAAATCGGTGCCATTGCTAGAGTAATTTCTTCAGCAGAAAATTTTCCTGAAATTGCAAAAGATACCTTAGACAAAATACACACTAAAAATGAAAACTCAAAAACACCAGTATTAGGAATTACTGGTACAGGTGGTGCAGGTAAATCATCTTTAGTAGATGAATTAGTAAGACGCTTTTTAATCGATTTTCCTGAAAAAAGAATTGGTTTAATTTCTGTTGATCCTTCAAAAAGAAAAACTGGTGGTGCACTTTTAGGAGATAGAATTCGTATGAACGCGATAAATAATGAGCGTGTTTATATGCGTTCTTTAGCAACTCGTCAATCTAATTTAGCATTATCAAAATATGTGAATGAAGCTGTTCAAGTTTTAAAAGCAGCTGAATTTGATTTAATTATTTTAGAAACTTCTGGAATTGGGCAATCTGATACAGAAATTATAGAGCATTCAGATACTTCTTTATATGTAATGACTCCTGAATTTGGAGCTGCAACTCAATTAGAGAAAATAGATATGTTAGATTTTGCTGATTTAGTTGCCATAAATAAGTTTGATAAAAGAGGTGCCCTAGATGCAATTCGCGATGTAAAAAAACAATACATGCGAAACAACAATTTATGGGACGTTCATATGGATGATATGCCTGTTTTTGGAACAATTGCATCTCAATTTAATGACCCAGGAATGAATACGTTATACAAACGTATTATGGATAAGCTAGTTGAAAAAACTGATGCTGACCTACATTCTAAAATAGAAATTACAACAGCAATGTCTGAAAAGATATTTGTAATTCCACCTGCTAGAGTTCGTTATTTATCAGAAATTGCAGAGAACAATAGGGCTTATGATAACAAAGTAGATGAACAAGTAATTGTTGCTCAAAAATTATATGGAATTTATCAAACGATTTTATCTTTAACAGATGTCATTTCGACTGAAATGGAGAAATCTCTATTAAGTAAATCTGGACTTGAAAATGATGAGATCCTGAAACAAGTTCAGGAGGATGACAAAGAATTTGTAAAGTTACTTTTAGCACAATTCGAAAAAGTAAAAATGAACTTAAATCCATACAATTGGGAAATCATTCTGAATTGGGACACCAAAGTTCAAAAATATAAAGACCCTATTTACTCTTTTAAAGTAAGAGATAGAGAAATAAAAATTGAAACGCACAGCGAATCACTTTCACACACTCAAATACCAAAAGTAGCTTTACCTAAATACCAAGCTTGGGGAGATTTGTTACGTTGGAATTTACAAGAAAACGTTCCTGGAGAATTCCCATATACAGCAGGTTTATATCCTTTTAAAAGAACAGGTGAAGACCCAACAAGAATGTTTGCTGGTGAAGGTGGACCTGAAAGAACCAACAGACGTTTTCATTATGTAAGTTTAGGAATGGATGCGAAAAGGCTTTCAACAGCTTTTGATTCTGTAACTTTATATGGTAATGATCCTGGTCATAGACCTGATATTTATGGTAAAATTGGTAATGCAGGTGTATCTATTTGTTGTTTAGATGATGCCAAGAAATTGTATTCTGGTTTCGATTTAAGTCATAATATGACTTCTGTTTCTATGACCATTAACGGTCCTGCACCTATGCTATTAGGTTTTTTTATGAATGCAGCCATTGATCAAAACTGTGAAAAATACATTATAGAACATAATCTTGAAGCTGATGTTGAAGCAAAATTCAAGGAAATTTATGATGACAATGGAATTGAAAGACCTAAATACCAAGGTGAATTACCAGAAGGAAACAATGGTTTAGGATTGATGCTTTTAGGTTTAACAGGTGATTTAGTTTTACCAACGGATGTTTATCAACAAATTAAAAAAGATACCCTAGCACAAGTTAGAGGTACTGTACAAGCAGATATTTTAAAAGAAGATCAAGCACAAAATACTTGTATATTTTCTACAGAATTTGCCTTGCGCCTAATGGGAGATGTGCAAGAATATTTTATAGAAAAGCAAGTTAGAAATTTTTATTCGGTTTCTATTTCTGGATATCATATTGCAGAAGCTGGTGCAAATCCAATTACACAATTAGCACTTACACTTTCTAATGGATTTACTTATGTAGAGTACTATTTAAGTCGTGGAATGGATATCAATAAATTCGGACCAAACTTATCTTTTTTCTTCTCTAATGGAATAGATCCAGAATATTCAGTTATTGGTAGAGTGGCTCGTAAAATTTGGGCGAAAGCCATGAAAAATAAATATGGTGCTAATCCTAGAGCACAAATGTTAAAATATCATATTCAAACTTCTGGGCGTTCTTTACACGCTCAAGAAATTGATTTTAATGATATTAGAACTACACTTCAGGCTTTATACGCTATTAATGACAACTGTAATTCATTGCATACAAATGCATATGATGAAGCAATTACAACACCTACAGAAGAATCTGTAAGAAGAGCAATGGCTATACAGTTAATTATTAATAAAGAATTAGGTTTATCTAAAAACGAAAATCCTATTCAAGGTGCTTTTATCATTGAAGAACTTACAGATTTAGTAGAAGAAGCTGTGTTATTAGAGTTTGATAGAATTACAGAAAGAGGTGGTGTTTTAGGTGCTATGGAAACCATGTATCAGCGTTCTAAAATTCAAGAAGAAAGTTTGTATTATGAAACTTTAAAGCATACTGGAGAATTCCCAATTATTGGTGTAAATACTTTCTTAAGTTCTAAAGGATCTCCTACAGTGCAACCTGCAGAAGTGATTAGAGCTACTGAAGAAGAAAAGCAACAGCAAATTAAAACGAAGGAATTATTGAATAAAGCAAATCCGAAAAAGGTGGCAGAGCAAATTAACATATTACAAAATGCTGCTATTAATAACGAAAATCTTTTTGATAAACTGATGGAAGCTACTAAAGTTTGTTCTTTAGGGCAAATTACTGAAGCCTTATTTAAAGTAGGTGGACAATATAGGAGAAATATGTAGAAGGAAATACTTTTAGATAATTTAAAAAATCCGTACAATTTGTGCGGATTTTTTATCTTTAATGAAAAATTTAAAAAATGAAAATATTAGGCATTGGCTCAAGAATTGAGCATTCTATATATGGTGCAGGAGTTGTTACTAATGTTACCAGCAAACATTATTGGGTAACCTTCATAAAGCAAGGCTTAGAAACCATAGAAATTGACAGCGACTTTGAAATAATTGAAGCTGTAGAAGATGAAGTGGATACCATTAGCCTTTATGAAGTTGAAAAATCACTTAAAAATTTATTGCAAAAATGGTCTGATGTTACTGAGATTGCACCTATTGCAGACAGATGGAAAAACGGAACTTTAATTTTTAGACCTGCAGACTCTAATTTAGCTGATAAAGAAATACCCATTGACACCTTTTTTCATAAGATAGTAATGGTTAGAGATCGAATTCGTGTGATGGAACAAAAAATAAATTCGAGTAAGACTTTAGATGATCAAGATAAAATTGATTTGCAGCAATACATTACCAGAATTTATGGAAGCTTAACAACATTTAATGTGCTTTTTAAATTAAAGTCAGATAATTTTGTGGGGGCTCGTTCAAAATAATGCATCTTTTTAGTACAATTCACGTCTACTCTAAAAAGTATCATGAATTCATCAAAGTTAAAAAGAGGGTTTTATCAAGAAATAGAATTAGGTAAAAGAGCATTAAATTTTAAAGATTATAAAATAGCCTTTTATCATTTTGAAAATGCGCATATATTAGGACAAAAACATTTATACAGACATACAGTTAGTCATTATTGGATGTTTATTTTTGGTATTAAAACAAAGAACAATAAAGAAATAGTTGGCCAAACTTTTAGAATTTTGGCATCTTTACTATTTACTTTAGTTTGGGTTCCTAAAGGTAATACAGGTGGTACAAACATATCACCAATCAAAAAATTACCTATTAGAGAAGAACTAAAAAAATATTTTAAGTTTAATGCATCTTTTTAAACAATTTATGGTCTATTAATTGAACATTAAAATTTGATATTATGACACTTAAAAATGATTGTATTTGTAATTGTACACCTTGCATGAACAAAGATTGTAAAAACTGTACATGTACTAATTGTACTTGTGCCAATTGTAATTGTTAGTAAATGACAACAAAACAAGTTTGGACATCCTATTCTAGGGATTTAAAACGATTTATCATCAGCAAAGTAAAAGACAAAACTGTTGCTGATGATATTTTGCAGGATACTTTTATCAAAATTCACACAAAACTTCACACGTTAAAAGATATTAAAAAGCTCAAACCTTGGATTTTTACAATCGCCAGAAATTCAATTTTAGATCATTGGAAAAACACTAATCAAACAATAGAAATCGAAAACTTTAAATTAGAAAGCCAAGTTCAAGAAAACCTGCATACAGAGCAAGATTGTTTGCGAGGCATACTTAAAAATTTACCAAAAAAATATAGAGACCCTTTATTTTTATCTGATATTAAAGGATTAAAACAACAAGAAATAGCAGCCCAACTAAATCAACCATTATCTACTACAAAATCACAAATTCAAAGAGCTCGAAAACTAATAGCTAAAGGTTTTATGGATTGTTGTGGCTTTACATTAAATGAGCAAGGTAATTTAGTAGGCGAAATTCAAGAAAAAGAAGATTGTAAGGTTTGTAAATAATTTAAGAATAAACTTGTTTCTTTTTTATTTACCTTAGATGCAATTCTAAACTCAATTAAAATGGCATCACTAAAGAAAGAAGATATTAGTCAAGAAGTTTTTGATTTATATGATGATTATGCACACAACAAATTAACCAGAAAACAATTTTTAGAGAAACTTTCTTTATATGCAGTAGGTGCAATTACATTGCCAGCCTTGCTTAGCTTTATATCTCCAAATTATATTGATAGTATTTTGGTACAGCCTAATGACCCAAGGTTAGATTCAAAAATGATTAATTACGAATCTCCAAAAGGAGGTCAAAAAATGAAAGGCTTACTTTCTATTCCAAAAAATAGTACAGAAAAATTACCTGGAATTTTAGTGGTTCATGAAAACAGAGGCTTAAACCCTTATATAAAAGATGTTGGCAGAAGAGCAGCTTTAGATGGTTATATCACATTAGCTCCAGACGCTTTAGCGCCTTTAGGTGGTTATCCTGGAAATGATGACGAAGGACGTGCAATGCAAAGAAAAAGAGATAGAAATGAAATGATAGAAGATTTTATTGCAGGTTATCATTATTTAAAGAATCATAAAAATTGTAATGGAAAAATAGGTGTAGTTGGCTTTTGTTTTGGAGGTTATATTTCAAATATTTTAGCGGTTAGAATTCCAGAATTAGCAGCTTCTGTTCCTTATTATGGCAGACAGCCTTCTGCTGAAGATGCTGCAAAAGTTAAAGCGCCTTTATTATTGCAATATGCTGGTTTAGATAAAAGAGTAAATGCTGGCTGGCCTGATTATGAAAAAATATTAAAAGAAAATAACGTTACTTATACTGCACATTTTTATCCTGATGTAAATCATGGTTTTCACAACAATACCACACCAAGATATGATGAAGAAGCTGCAGATTTATCTTGGGCCAGAACTATGGACTTTTTTAAAACACATTTAAAAGGCTAAATATATAGTGAGCAAAAAACAATTAATTAGCAAAGAGCTCGAAAATTTTTACAACAAAGCTTCAGAAGAAACTCGTCTAGAAAAAGGCATGGGTATTTTTGAATTTGAGCGCATTAAAGAATTATTAACAAGACATATTTCAAAACCAAATTGTACTATTGTTGATGTTGGTGGAGGAACAGGAAAATATAGTGAATGGCTTGCAAAAGAAGGGCATGATGTACATTTAATAGAGCCTGTAGCTAAACACATAAAATTAGCTCAAAAAAGAGCTTACAAACTAAAAAATAAATTTACTGTTACATTAGGTGAAGCTAGAAATTTACCTTTAAAACCAGAATTAGCAGATATTGTTATTCTACATGGACCTTTATATCATTTACAAAAAAGAGAAGATAGAATTATTGCTATTAAAGAAGCAAAACGTGTCTTAAAAAAAGGTGGAATAGTTTTAGCTTTTGCCATTAATGCTACAGCTTCTACAGTTGTTGGTTTAATGAACGGAATGATACATGCAAACTCATTTTTTGAGATGTGTAAAGAAGAATTAACGTCTGGCATTCATAACGCACCCAAAGACTTTCCGTTTTTATTAACAGACGCATATTATCATAAACCAACCGATTTAAAATCTGAATTTTTAGAAAATGATTTCGAAATTCTAAATCTTTTTGCGGTTGAAGGAATGATTTGGTTAGACAATGAATATTTTGCAAATATGCTAGATAAAAAGAAATCCAAAACGTTAAAAGCTTTGCAAAAACTTACTGAAAATGATGAATACTTGCTACCTTTTAGCCCTCACATGATGATTGCTGCTCGTAAATAATTTATAAAAAATCTAAATATTTCATATCTACAATTTCTTCTATTTTACTAATAGATGTGATACTAACTGTTTCAATTAATTTTCGCTTCATTCTGGTTGTAACTTCAGGCTCGCCCAAATCTGTATTGTTATGGAATTCTAAAACATTTGCTACAGAAAATTTGTCATTTTCTTTCAGCCAGTTTTGAAACCATTCTTGTCTTTTCTCTTTCATATCATCAGTATACAAAGTAGATGATGACCAAATTCTGGGAGTTTTATCTAACTGATGAAAGTGTTTTGTTTCTCCATCCCAAACTAATTCAAATAATTTAAGATCTACACTATAATCTAACAATAGCAGCGTAAAAGGCTCAATATTACGTAAACCTAATCTATTGATATAAATTTCTGCATCATCTGCAGTTAAAACATTTTTTACAATAACACCTCTACTTAAAGCATAAGGCAAAGTACGTTTATGATTTTTGTAGGCCCCATTTAACAAACAAACTGCTCTATCTTTTTCACTTGTACCAATCCAAGTGCCTCCTGCTACAACATCTTTGGGGTACACAACCTCTACCCCATTTTCTAAATATCCTTTAGGTGGAATTGTTTTTCTTAAAGGAGTTTCATCCCTGTTCGAAGTAAGTATAAAACCATTATTGGGTAAAGGCAAAAAAGTAACTGTACACATTTTTAATTGGCTAAAATCTAGTGGCAAGTTACGAAATCGTTTGATTTAAAATTGGTAACTTTGTAGTATAAAATAATCGAATAAAATTTAAATTTATACAAATGGCAAGAGGATTTTTTAATGTTCCAGTTGCAGTAAACGAACCTGTTAAAGGGTATGCACCTGGCTCTCCAGAAAGAGAAGAGTTATTAGCAACTTATAAAGAAATGTTTAATGGCAATGTAGATGTGCCAATGCATATTAATGGTAAAGAAGTAAGAACAGGTAATACTAAAAACATTACACCTCCTCATGATCATCAACATGTTGTTGGGCAATATCATACAGCAGATAAAAATCATGTAGATGAAGCAATTGCTACTGCATTAGCAGCAAGAGAGGCTTGGTCTTCTGTTTCTTGGATGGAGAGAGCATCAATTTTTCTTAAAGCCGCAGAATTATTAGCTGGGCCTTATAGAGCTAGAATGAATGCTTCTACCATGATTGCACAATCTAAAAATGTACATCAAGCAGAAATTGATGCTGCTTGTGAAATGATAGATTTCTTTAGATTTAATGTACAATACATGACTGATATTTTTAAAGATCAGCCACAATCTGCTCCTGGAATTTGGAATAGAGTTGAGTACAGACCATTAGAAGGTTTTGTATACGCAATTTCACCTTTTAACTTTACATCTATTGCAGCAAACTTGCCTGCAGCTGCAGCTTTAATGGGTAATGTTGTAGTTTGGAAACCATCTGATCATCAAGCATATTCTGCACAAGTTATTGTAGATTTATTTAAAGAAGCTGGTTTACCTGATGGTGTAATAAATGTTGTTTACGGAGATCCTGTTATGATTTCTGATGCATGTTTATCTTCTAAAGATTTTTCTGGGTTACACTTTACAGGTTCTACACATGTATTTAAAGACCTTTGGAAACAAATTGGTAATAATATTCATACCTACAAAACATACCCAAGAATAGTTGGAGAAACTGGAGGTAAAGATTTTATTTGGGCTCACAATTCAGCTAATCCTTTACAAGTAGCTACAGCAATTACTAGAGGATCTTTTGAATATCAAGGTCAGAAATGTTCTGCTGCTTCACGTGCTTACATTCCTGCTTCTATTTGGGATGATGTATTAAAACACCTAAAACAACAAACATCAGAATTAAAAATGGGTTCACCAGAAAATCCAGATAATTTTGTAAATGCAGTGATACATGAAGGTTCTTTCGATAAAATTGCAAAATATATTGATGCAGCTAAAGAAAATGAAAATGCAGAAATTATTATTGGTGGTGGTCATGACAAATCTAAAGGATATTTCATTGAGCCAACTGTAATTTTAGCTAAAAATGCAACCTACGAAACTATGACAACTGAGTTATTTGGCCCAGTTATGACAGTTTACATTTATGAGGATGATAAATGGGAAGCTTCTTTAGAATTGGTAGATCAATCTACAGAATATGCATTAACAGGTGCTATCTTTTCTACTGATAGATATATTGTTGAAAAAGCCTCTAAGGCATTAGAAAATGCTGCAGGTAATTTCTACATTAATGATAAACCAACAGGAGCTGTGGTAGGTCAGCAACCATTTGGAGGAGCAAGAGCTTCTGGTACAAATGACAAAGCTGGATCTGCACAAAACTTGTTAAGATGGACGTCTGTTAGATTAATAAAAGAAACTTTTGTTACTCCACAAGATTACAAATATCCGTTTTTAGGATAGAAAATAAGTATTAAAAAAAAAGCCTCATCAATTGATGAGGCTTTTTTAATTATTCTATTTTTTTAATTTGCTGTAAAAGACCAGATTTGGCCAATTGATTTTGCTCCAGCTTCATCTTTCACATTCACTTTCCAATAATAGGTTGCACCAGCTGCTGCATTCACACTAAAACTTTTTGTACTGACAGCATCATCTACTAAAGCAGGATCTGCATTCTCACCAAAATACACCTCATAAGTTAATACATCATCTAAGTTAGGATCTCCAGCTTTCCAAGTTAATTCTAAAGCACCACTAGCAACAATGGCATTATTATTAGGTGTTAATAGTTGCGAAGTAAACGGAACGTAATTCTGTTCTCCATCACCTTTTGTATAAAATGCAAATATTTCTGAAGAGCTACCTAAATTGTTATTCACATCAAGCGCATCTACTTTCCAATAATAAGCAGTTTCTTTTTCTAAGGTAATTTCAATTTGACTTTCAGTTAAAGTTCTATTTTCTACAACATCTGTTAACGCTCTATCTTTTGCAATAATAATATTGTATTCTACATCATTATTTTCTGGATCTATAGCCTCTGTCCAATTAAAAGTAATAGTGTTTTCTATACACAGTAAATCTGCAGAAGGAAAGACCAAGTCTACTTCACTAGGTGCCTGATTTGCCTTTTTAGAACAGTTTATTAGTAAACCACAACAAACTATTAGTACTAATTTTATATATGCTTTTTTCATCGTTTTAAAATTTTGATAGGTCTTGAGTTTGCAACAGACAATTTCAAAATATAAAGTCCGTTTGAATACTCTTGAAAAGGAATTCGTAAAACATCATTTTCTGGTGTAAACTCTTTTCTAAAAATAAGTTTGCCATTAATATCAAACACTGTAGTTTCTATCGAGGAATCTGAAGTACCTATTGGTAATTGCAACTCAATAAAATCTTTAACAGGATTTTGTTTTAAAATTACATCTCCTATACTCTTTTGAAATAAACCTTCACAATCTTTTGCTGTTTTAACCTCTAACTTTCCTGTTTCATTTATCTCTAAATCAAAAATCTTTTCGCTGGTAACAGCAATAAGTTTACTATTCAAATACACATTAAAAGGTGCTGTGCCTTCTTGAATGTTAAACGAATATGTGTTCGTTGATTTTGCGGAAGTAAGTTTTAAACTTATTGGCTGTGCTTCTTCTATTGTTACTTCAAAACAATTAGTAGTATTCAAAGCAGTTGTAGTTATGCAAATTTCATAATCTCCAGGAGCTGCATCAAACAAAATAAAGTTACTTGAATTAAACGTTTGATTGATATTTGTTGATGGACCAGTAATTTGTAGTTGCCTAGAGAAACCATCAGATTTGTTATCAATTTGTATAATTCCATCATTCTCATCTACACAACTTTCTGCTGTTGTTAAAATAGAAAAGCCATCAATTTCTGCAACAGTAACTGAATAATCTTCAGTTTCACCCCATTCTGTAAGATGATCAGCATCACAAGCACCTAAACCAAAACCATTGGATGGATCATCATATTCGATAATTACTCTCATTCTGGTTTGCCCAAATCTTGCATCACTTGGTACAGTGATATCAAAAGTTCTTGTACCCACATCATTTAGCTCTGTACCTAAATCGTATCTTTCTGTATCATTATCAAACACAAAATCTTGATTCCAGTCTATAAAAACATAGCAATGATCTTGAAAGCCTGCTGTATCGAAAGTTACGCTCACTGTTCTTGTATCTCCTCTTAAAACATTGGTATTTAAACTTGTAAAATCTTGATAACCATCTTCCATATCATTACCAGAATCGTTATTTATACTGCCAAAAGTTACATTGGTTATATGTTCTGAACCTCCTGGTTCGTCTGTAAAAGTTGAGGCACAATAAGCTGCATTTAGCGTTGTAAAAGTAAACGGATTAGAAAAATTACCTTCTCCACAATCGTTCTTTGGCTTTACTCTCCAAAAATACGTTGTAACTCCATCTAAATTAGTAGTTGTGTATGAATTTGTATCGACATTTCCAGATGATACCACATTTGTAAAATTGGTATCTGTAGCTATTTCAACATCATAAGTTATTGCATTTGCATCAGCCTCCCAAGTTAATTCGCTTGTTAAAAGAATATCTGTTGCATTGTTTGCAGGTGATGATAATGTGATGTCATTAAAAGTATTTGTTGTTAATTTAAAATCAACATCTATACTTTGATTTACTGATGCTGAAGTTCCGAGAACACTTACTACATAATCTCCTGCAGTTTTACCATCTAAATTTGAAATTGTTAAAACTACATCACCATCAGCACTAATTGTAGCAGGTGTAAAAGTAGTAGTTGCGCCTGTTGGTTCACCAGTAGTTGTTAAACTTACAGTATCTGAAAAACCATTTACAAAATCGAAATTTAATGTATAACTTACTGTTTCATTATTAATGTTACAAGCTGTTTGTAAACCACTTGTATTATTAATTACAAATGTTGGATCTACAGAGTTAATAACAAAATTAGTACTATTAACATTGTAAAAAATATTATCTACGGCCTCTACCATAATTCTTGCAGTACTTGTTGCATTGTCTGGAACTATAATAGTTTCTGTACCATCATTTGTAGTATTACTTTTTAATAAAATAGGAAAAGTAGCCCCACCATCTGTAGACAATCTAATATTTACCAAAGTACAATTTATAGGAGCTGCATCTGTATTGCCTTTATTCCAAGTGATGGTTTGTGTAGAACCTACATTCCAAGTTATATTTGTAGAAGGTGCATCTACAGTAAAAGGTGTTTCATCTACTACTGTTATTTCTACATCATCTCTAGCTGTACTTCCTCCACCAGCATTATTGTCTCTTACTGTAAAAGAAAAATTAAAGCTTCTAGCCACATCTGGCAAAACCTCCCAAGTTGTGGCATTATTGCCTGCAACTATCGTTGTTAAATCTGGCATGTAACGAATTGGAGTTACTTTAGATGGCAAAGACCTAAACATTGGCCCAACTGTGTTCGTTGCTGCAGGTGGCATAGCACCTACTTCATTATCAATTTGTTCCCAGTTATAAGTAAGAGAATTTAAACCATCTGCATCATTTGCTGTACCCACTAATTTAAAAGGAGTAGATTTTGGAATTGTATAATCTAAGCCTGCATCTGCAGTTGGTGCTGCATTATTGGTGTCTGTAACTGTAGCACAACCACCTGAAGTTTGAATATGATTCCACATTTGTGCAATACTTACTGAATGAAAATAATCATCACTATTTCCATTTACATTTCCTGATTGAACATTAGGCGAACAAATACCTGCATAACCCATAATTGTAGAACCACTTCCTGGTTCTACAGCAGTTGCCAAAGTTCTATTACAATTGTTATTTTGTGTGTGAGTTGCACCAAATTGATGTCCAATTTCATGGGCTACAAAATCAATGTCATAAGGATCTCCAACAGGTTGTGATCTACCAGTAACACCTCTAGCTTTTTGGCCTGTTACACAAGCAACACCCAAACCAGCTAAACCATCTCCACCCACACTAAAAATATGCCCAATATCGTAATTTGCATTACCGATAACATTATCACAAATAGTTTGAACTTCGTCAATCATAGCATCTGGATCACCATCTGTTATATTATCTGTATTCTCATCTAGGAAAATTATTTCATCATTATTGCCAACAATCTCTAATTTTACAGATAAGTCCTTTTCAAAAATTCCATTTAACCTTGTTACAGAAGTATTCATCGCTGATAATACTGCAGCTTTTTTTACAGCATCTGTAGCAGTTGTTGGTATGTTTTGCTGACCTGCACCCAAATGAAATTGAGCATATTCACCACTACAAACTAAAGCCAATCTGTATGTTCTTAACTTGCCATCATCTGCATTTTTAAAACCATTTGTAAATGAAAAATCATTTTTAGCAGAATCTTCTACTTGGCATTTAAAATCTTCATCACCTTTATTTAAACTATTTCTATTGTAAGTAATATATGCTTGATTGTCTTTTGAATAAGGATCTACATACACTGTTTCTTGCAAAGCAGAAAAAATAACAGCATGAAAACCATCTGTACCAAAACTTAATTTGGCAACAGCTGTTGCATCATCTATACCTTGAGCTGTATATGATTTAATAAAAGGAAATTTCTGTTGTAATTCTTTACTAAAATTGGAAGTTTCCTTCACCATAAAACGCTGCATAACACCCTCACTATTAGGTAAAAGAATTAAGATTGCTTTTTCTGAAGTAGACTTATTTAAAGTTTGTTGAAAACCTGAAGTTTCTAAATTTAGTAATTGATATTTGTTAGGAAAATTTTCTTTCTGATAAACTTCCTTTTTTTGTTGTGCAAACTCTGTTGGATTTAAAGAAGTCCAAAATTGTTGCGCTTTTGTTTGTGTAACACTAAATAGTATTACTGCTAAAAGCATAAAATGAGCTATTTTCCTCTTCATATACTGTATTTAAAACACGATTATATCTTTCAAATATAAACATTTATTTACCTTTGTAGTCGTAATTATGAATAGAAACATACTACTTAAAGACCTTTCTTTAAAAGACTATAAAGAAACCTGGGACTACCAAACTGAGTTATTGCAAGAGATTGTTGATACAAAAATTTCTAATCGAAGAAATTCAGAGTCTGAAATAACCAAAAACCATTTTTTGTTCGTAGAGCATCCTCATGTATATACGTTAGGTAAAAGTGGTGATTTAAGTAACCTATTATTAAACGAAACACAACTTAAAGAAAAAGGAGCTACATTCTACAAAATTAATAGAGGTGGTGATATCACCTATCATGGACCAGGACAAATTGTGGGCTATCCAATTTTAGATTTAGAGAATTTTTTTACAGATATTCATAAGTATTTGCGCTTGTTAGAAGAAACCATAATTTTAACAATTGCTGAATATGGGATTAAAGGTACTAGAAGCGAGGGTGAGACTGGAGTTTGGCTAGATGTTGGAACGCCTTTTGCTCGTAAAATTTGTGCAATGGGAATACGTTCTTCAAGATGGGTTACTATGCATGGTTTTGCACTAAATGCAAATGCAGATCTCGGTTATTTTGATAACATTATTCCATGTGGAATTCGAGGCAAGGCTGTAACTTCTATGGAAGCTGAATTAGACAGAAAAGTAGATATTGAAGAAGTTAAAAAGAAAATTTTAAAACACTTTAAAACACTATTTGAAGTGGAAAATTTTATAACATCTTAACTTATTTTTCTTCGTTAAAATATACCTTATAGTATTTCATTTTTTTCTCTTCATCATAACCCCTTTCTAGGTATTCAGAAGCAGCATCTGGTGCATCTACATCTAATTTTATACTAATATTAGTATCTAATTTTATTTCTGTTTTTAGCTTACTTTTCTCTTTCTTTAAAACTACACCAGAAACATCAAAATTATTTCTAATTAAAACATCATTCAAGTTTTCATAATGCTTTTTGTAATCTTCAAATAAATCTTTGTGCTTGTCTTCTTCAAAGATTTCATCTTTAAAATTATGATAATCTACAGTTTCATGTTCTTTAAAATAATCTACTGTATTTGCTAAAAAATTACCTTGTTCGTGTTTGCCAAATTCTGGTTTAATTACTTCTTCCGAAAATTCTTTACAAAGCTCTAAATAATTTTGAGTATGTGAATTGTAATCGTCTGCTAGCTTAACACCAAGAAAATTTTTGATCCAATATTGAGCATCATAATTGTTATTATCTACAGAAAAAACGACTGTACCTTCTGTATCTGAAGTATTTAAAATTAAACAACCTTTATCTATTTTTCTAGTTGATATTCCTTTTTGAACTACAACATCAAAACTCTCATTATCATCTAAATACGTCTGGAAAAAATCGACTTTATTTTCTATTTTGAAAACACCAACTGCTTCTGTTAGCACATCTTTATATTCAATACCTTCTATAAAAACAACAATAACATCACCTGTTTTTATTTGAGCAGAATTAGACTGTTCATACAAATGATTAACCATATTTTTAGAAAACTCTACAAACGCGTTTTCATCTTTAAAAATTTCTGTAGCGTAATTGTTTAACTCATTTAAACGAACATCTGCATGATGTGAAAAGCGATAACTTTGCGTTAGAGAACCAAAAGGTTTAAGAAGAAAGTTTTTCATTAAATCATAACTTTCTTGATCAAAACGAATTAAATCTTCAGAAAAAACATTTTGCCCACTATTAAATTTATTGGCAACCTTATGTAATATACACTTTGTAATTTCTGCTCTCGTTTTTTTAATCATCTTTAAAAATTTGGAGGGTAAAAATAGAAAAAGTTTGTGGCTAAAAATCTAATTATCCATAAAAATCTTGCCTTAAACTTTTATTTTTTTTTGAATGGAAATCATAAGGTTTATACTTGAACTTAACAATTACAACTTTAATTTAAGTTGTTCAGGTAATAATTTAAACGATTTTCTATGATGAATAGTGGCTCCAAATTTACGAATGGCATCTCTGTGCTCTTTGGTTGGGTAGCCTTTATTTTTTTGCCAATTATACATGCTAAATTCTTGATGAATCTTCTCCATATAATCATCTCTATAGGTTTTAGCCAAAACTGAAGCTGCAGCAATACTTAGAAATTTTGCATCACCTTTTACAATGGTTTCATGAGGAATTTCTTTATAATTTCTAAACTTATTACCATCAACAATAATAAATTCTGGAGTAACATCTAATGCTTCAATTGCTCTGTGCATACCTGTAATTGAAGCTTGGAGCACATTTATTTTATCTACCTCTTCTTGATACACAAAAGATACAGCATGTGCAATTGCATTTTCCTCGATAATTGGTTTTAAAATTTGTCTATTTTTTTCTGACAATTGCTTGGAATCGTTTAAAAGTGGATGAGAAAAATTCTTAGGTAATATAACAGCAGCTGCCACAACTGGCCCAGACAAACAACCTCTACCTGCTTCATCTGTACCTGCTTCTAAAAGGCAACCACTATAATTTGATTTTAACATAACACAAAGAAAATAAAATTATAATTAACAGATATACATATAATTATTAACAACAATTTTCGTTTAATTATTTTACATTTGCCCTTGTTGATTTTTAGAATGAAAAAAACATTTGTCCTTTCTTTTTTACTATTTATACTTTCACTTAGTAGCTTGCATAGCCAGAGAAAATTAGGTGCTGGCGCTAAAAGAGAAAAAACAACTACCATTGGCTTAGATGGTAAAGTAGATACTTTAAACACAACTGGATCTACAAAAGTTATTTTATCTGGAAAAACAAAATGGAAAGATTATAAAATAATTTCTCATCATAGAGATACCACTTATATTGATACTACTCTAAGCATTAAAAAAGATTACAAATTTAATTATTTGAGAACCGATAATTTTGAGTTGCTCCCTTTTCATAATCAAGGGCAAACTTTTAATAATTTAGGATATAGTTATAATAATATTTTAAGGCTACCAGATTTTGGTTTTAGTGCAAAACAAGTTAGCTATTTAGAAGTTGACGATATTAAGTACTTTGATGTGCCTACACCTACCACAGAAATTATGTACAGAACAGGTTTGCAGCAAGGTCAAGTTGTAGATGCTATTTTTACACTAAATTTTTCTAAACGATTAAACGTTTCGCTTTCTTACAAAGGTTTAAGGTCTTTAGGAGCTTACAGAAACTCTTTAGTAAGTAATGGAAATTTTAGAGGTACGTTCAGGTATAGAACTAAGAATAATCAATATGAAATTAGAGGGCATTTAACTACTCAAGATTTCTATCATCAAGAAAATGGAGGTTTAACTGCAGATGCTTTAGATAATTTTATAAACGAAGATCCAAATTTTGACCAACGTTCTAGACTAGATGTTAATTTAAATGATACAGAAAGTCAATTTGATGCCACAAGAATTTATTTAGAACATAGTTATAAACTATTGGCGAACAAAGATACTTTATCTGATAAAGACTTTAGTAATTTAAAGATTGGCCATGTTTTTACTAATGAAAATAAAAGTTATGGCTTTAATCAAACCACAAATACTACTGCAATTTTTGGTGATGTAAATGCAACTGAAGCTACAAATACAGATGCTGATAGCAAGTTAACAAACAACGAATTCAATTTAGAATTCAATTCTAAATATGTACTTGGTCAATTTAAAGCTAAAGTAAATTTAACCAATTACAATTATGGGTATGATACTATTTTAAATCAAAATAGTACCATAAATAAATTAAGACTCGAGAGTAATGCCATTTCTTTTGGGGCAGATTGGAATGCCAGAATTAAAAACTTTAATCTAAATGCTGATGCCTCTATAACTCCAGGATCTGGAAGGTTATCTGGTAATTATTTAAGAGGAACAGCTGTGTATGAAAAGGATAGCTTATTTGCAATTAAAGGTTCTCTTTTAATCAGTTCTAAATCTCCAAATTTTAATACGTTATTGCATCAAAGTAGCTATGATGATTACAATTGGCAAAATGAATTTAGTAATGTAAATACAAGAGATTTAGGTTTTGCTTTTAGCTCTAAATGGTTAAATGGTTCTGTGAATTTTACCAACATTGATAACTATACCTATTTTGATGAAGATAGCAAACCTCAACAATTTGCAGATCAAATCACGTACTTGAAAGTAAAAGCGAATCGTGAATTTAAATTCTGGAAACTGGCTTTAGATAACACAGTAATGTATCAAAATGTTAGTAATGGAAACTCAGTATTTAGAGTACCAGAATTTGTTACCAGAAACACGTTTTATTATGCTGATAATTGGTTTAAAGGAGATGCCATGTTTGTTAATATTGGTGTAACTTTTAAATACTTTACAGCTTATAATGTAAATGCTTATAACCCATTATTAGCTGAATTTAGACTTCAGAATGATGAGGAAATAGGTTTTCCAACTATAGATGTATTCTTTAATGCCAGGGTTAGAAGAACACGCTTGTATTTAAAGGTAGATAATGTTACTTCTGGTTTTACCAAAAAGAATTATTTCTCTGCACCTAATTATCCTTACAGAGATTTTACAGTTCGTTTTGGTTTGGTTTGGAATTGGTTTATATAACCAAACAAAAGCGAATTATGTTCTATGAAGAATCAACTTAAAAATAACTGGAAATTATTTCTAATTGCAAGCTTAACTTTGGGCTTAGCTCCATTTAATCCTCCTCACTTATTAGGCAAAATTCAATGGATTTTAGGTGGGAATGCTTTTGATTCTGAAAAAGGTATGCATGCTGCAGATTGGTTTGATGTTCTTTTACATGGGTTACCTTGGCTATTGCTTATTATTTCTGCAATACTCAATCTTTTCAACTTCAAAAAAACTAAATAATTTTAAGTATTTGGGTCTTCTTTAAAGACTTTAAAAATATTTAAAATCAAGATACAGAAAACTACCCAAATAAACCCTGCTACAAATCCACCAACAATATCGGAAGGAAAATGTACACCTAGATAAATTCTACTTACTCCTATACTTAAAATAAGCAGCAATAAAACTGTGACTAAAGCAAATTTTAATAATTTACTAATTTTAAATGTTAAGATTAAATAAATTAGAAAACCATAAAAGGCCATTGCTGTCATTGCATGACCACTAGGATAACTTAAAGTTTTAACCGTAACTAAATGCTCTAACGTTGGTCTTTCTCTATTAATAATTTCCTTTAAAATTAAATTAGAACTTAATGCTAAAACTAAGATCGATGACAATTGTAACACATACTTCCAGTTTTTAAAAAATAAGTAAAACAAAAAAGAACAAACAGAAAACACTATTAAATACCCTAAAGCATCACCAACATCTGTAACAAATTTAAAATAAGTTGTTAGAGCATCTGTTCTAAAACTAGTTACATATTCGCTTACAACTGCATCAAAATCAGACAATAAATCTGTATGTAAATTACGAGTTAGTTTCAAGAAAAACTTAATACCTAAAACAACTACTAAAAGTGTAACAACAACTGTAATTATATATGGAATTTTACCATCGTATTTTTTAAATTTCTGAGATAGAAATTCCTTAAATTTTGATATAAATAATTTAAGTTGTTTGTACATAAAAATAAATTGTTTTTAGCAATGTCATCAAAAATGGTCTGTTAAATCTAACTTCATAACTGGTAAAAATCTGTTTTTCACTGAGCTTTCTTTTTGATTTATTACCACAAATCCTTTCGATTCATAAAATGCTTCTGCATTAGGATCTGCCAACAAAGTTATTGTTTTTACATTTAAGGTAATAGACTTTGAAATAGCATGCTGAAGTAACTGATTCCCAAATCCTTTACCAATAAAGTTTGGTTTTACAAATAAAAATTCGAGTTCAACACTCTTGTTTTTGGGTTTATTTAAGATATAGAAACCTAGCATTTCTTCATGATTTAAAACTTTAAAGCAATGCAGGTTTTTAATCATAGTTTTGGTTACAGTTAAATCTGCTTTCCAACTCCTCAATAATTCTGATGAATACCCCCAAAATGATTTAGATTCTATTGCAATACTTGTAAGTAATTGCGCATCTAAAGCAGTTGCTTTCACAATCATTCTACTTACCTCTAAGCATTCTAATTTTTAAATTTAATGCTGCAAAAAGCAAGGTGGTAAAAGGACTTAACCAATTAAAAATCGCATACACGAAATACTCTCCTACTCCAACTCCTAAAACTCCAGATTGATAAGCTCCACAGGTATTCCAAGGAATTAGAACAGAGGTTACAGTACCAGAATCTTCTAAAGTTCTACTTAAGTTTTCAGGTGCTAAGCCTTTATCTTCGTACGCTTGTTTAAACATTTTACCTGGTATTACTAATGCTAAATATTGATCTGAAGCAACAATATTTAAACCCAAACAACTAACTACTGTACTTGCAAACAATCCAAAAACAGAAGAGGCAATTGAAAGTAAACTTTTGGTGATTTTTGCTAAAGCACCAATAGCATCCATAATACCACCAAAAACCATTGCACAAACAATCAGAAAAATTGTCCAAAGCATTCCATTCATTCCACCTGCTGCAAATAGCTCTGTAAGTTTTTCATCATCCGTTTCAATTTGAGTATCAGTTAAAATAGAGTTTATAATGGTTTGAAACTTTGAGTCAGACAGACTCTCTAAAACATCTCCCTGAAAAATAAATGCAAAAATTGCAGCTAAAATAACTCCAACCCCTAAAGCAACTAAAGGTTTTGTTTTCATTAAAATCATAGCAATTACAGCCACAGGTACAATAAATAATAGTGGAGTAATATTAAATGTATTGTCTATAGAAACTAATAAATTACTTATATCTGCGCTACCTGAAGTATCTATAGTACCACTTAATATGGCAAAAACGACTAAGGTTATAACAATTGTTGGCACAGTTGTATACCCCATATATTTAATATGAGTAAATAAATCTGTACCAGCCATAGCCGGCGCCAAATTCGTTGTATCTGACAAAGGAGACATTTTATCTCCAAAATAGGCCCCAGATATTACAGCTCCAGCAATCATTCCTGGAGGTATACCCAATGCACTACCAATACCAATTAATGCAATACCAACAGTTGCAGAGGTAGTCCAAGAGCTACCTGTTGCTATGGAAATTATTGCAGCAATAATTACTGAAGCAGGCAAAAATACTGCAGGACTTAATACTTGCAAACCATAATAAACCATTGCTGGAATAATACCACTTACCAACCAAGAGCCTGCTAAAGCACCTACTAAAAATAAAATTAATATTGGTACAAAAACACTTTTCCAATTTTCCCAAACTTCTGCTGCCATTCTAGAAATGGTTACTTTATTAAAGAAACCAACTATTGCAGATACGAAACCTCCTATTAATAAAATATATTGATTGGTATATGCTCCAAACCATTCTTGCCCTTCTACAAAAAAGATATTATAAGCCAATAAGCCCATTAAAATTACAACCGGAATTAAAGATTCAAATAAACTTAATTCTTTGTTTTCAACAATTTTCTGACCATTAATTTCTATATCAGAAAGGTTTTTATTCTCTTGCATATAATATAAATTCTACTGTAATGTTACGATTTTACAGAATGCTATGCAAATCAAATTGGTTCACGTATTTTTGTAAATATGGATTCATTAACTCAGATTATTTTAGGCGCTGCTTGTGGTGAAGCTGTACTTGGCAAAAGAATTGGGAACAAAGCACTTTTATTTGGTGCAATTGGAGGTACCATACCAGATTTAGACGTTTTTATCGGAAAATGGATTTACAGCAATGAAATTCAAGCTATGGCATTTCATAGAGGATTTATGCATAGTATTCTCTTTGCCATTGTTGGCTGTTTCTTTTTTGGATGGCTTACCTATAAACTCTACAATACTTCAAAAAGAAAAGGAACAACTGAGCTTAAAGATTGGGTTCTACTTTTCTTCTGGGCAATATTAACACATCCTTTTTTAGATTGTTTTACACCTTATGGTACACAATTATTTGCGCCATTTTCTAATTATCGAGTTGCATTTAATACTATTTCTGTGGCAGATCCTTTATACACAGTGCCGTTTTTGATTTGTATGATCATCCTTATGTTTTATAACAGAACAAAGACCAAAAGAAAATGGTGGTTAAAGGCTGGGGTTTTTATTAGTTCTTTGTATTTAGTCTTCTCTGTATTTAATAAGTTTTATATAGAGAGTGTTTTTAAAAACTCTTTTGATAAACAAGGTATAGACATCACTAGATTTTCTGCACAACCCACAATTCTAAATAATATTTTATGGTATGCAGTAGCTGAAACGAAAGAGCAATACCACTTAACTTTTTATTCTTTATTAGATAAAAAATCAATTAGTGATAAGTTTATTACCGTAGATAAAAAACCATCACTAATTGACATGACCGATAAAAATTTACAAACCTTAGCTTGGTTTAGCAATCAATATTATCACATTAGTAAAAAAGATAAAATTGGTACTTATAAATATGTCGATTTACGTTACCCAATGTTAAATCCTGATGATTTGAATTCATCAATTTTTAATTTTACTCTATATAATGAAAATAACGAATGGGATATTTTACCTTTTGATGGAAATCCGCCAAATAAGGAAGATTTTGCAAGTTTTATTGAACGCCTAAAAGGAATTTAATATTACAAAACACCCACTTCTTTCATACAATTTTTCATCATTTCATAAGTACGTTCAATGTTATTATCTAAACCAATTGAAAAACGAATTAAACCATCTGAAAGCCCCATTTCTTTTTGCTCATCTTCAGGTATTTCTGAAGATGTAGAACTACCTGGAGCTGAAAATAACGTTTTGTAAAAACCAAGACTTACTGCCAAATACCCAAGGTTTCTTTCTTGCATTAACTCCATTAAAGTATTTGCTTTTTCTAATGATCCAACATCAATAGTTAGCATACCTCCAAAACCATATTCTTTGTTCATCATTGTTTTAAATAAGTCATGTGAAGAATGTGATGCTAAACCAGGATACACCGTTTTTAAACCATCATCTTGAAACTTTTCTGCTAAATAGTGAGCGTTTTTACTATGTTGTTTCATTCTAATATGAAGAGTTCTCATATTTTTTAATATAGAAGAAGCTCGCAAACTATCCATAGTAGAACCTAATAACATACAAGCGCCATCGTTTACATTTCGTAAATCATTAATAAATTCTTGCGTACCACAAACTACACCACCAACAGTATCTGAAGAGCCATTAATGAATTTTGTTAAACTATGTATTACAATATCTGCGCCTAATTTTACTGGTGAAATTGATAATGGAGAAAATGTATTATCTACCACCAATTTTAAATTGTATTTTTTAGCTAAACCTGACAATCCTTTAATATCTGCAACCTCAAGCAGCGGATTACTTACAGATTCGCAATACAAAACTTTGGTGTTTTTAGTGATTGCAGCCTCTACAACATCTAGCTTTGTAATATCTACGAAAGTAGTATCAATGCCTAATTTCGGAGTAAAGTTTTTTAGAAATGCATAAGTACCTCCATAAATAGTTCTACTAGAAATAATATGATCATTTGCGCCACACAATTGT
Organism: Polaribacter sp. MED152; assembly: GCF_000152945.2. NCBI lineage: Bacteria > Pseudomonadati > Bacteroidota > Flavobacteriia > Flavobacteriales > Flavobacteriaceae > Polaribacter > Polaribacter sp. MED152. The sequence goes on from NC_020830.1 coordinate 1,362,065, forward strand.
AATAAAACAGGTGTAATTGCACCCATTCCTGAAGCAGTAACATTTGCTGTTTCTGTACCTTCCATAGCCGCTAAAGCTTCACCCAAATATAAATTAGATGGTGTTGAATGACGTGAGTATAAATAACAGCCATCTGCATTACCTTCAAAAGTATCGAACATAGTCTTTGCTGATAAAAAAGTGTAAGTAGATGAATCTGAAATAGAAGGATTTACACCTCCAAATTCTCCAAAATATTGTAAATCTTGTATCTTATCTGCTGGATTATAGCTCATAATTGTATTCTTTAATTTTACACAAATTAACCTATAAGCAGAATAATAATCAACAAATACTTTTATTTATAGTTTATTTTACTATTAATTATAATTAAAATAGTTTTAATATCTTTCAAACTTATTAAAACCATCCATTTTCGGAAAAAATTACTACTCATGCAATTAGATGTTATCGATAAAAAACTAATAAACCTGTTACAAAACAATAGCAAACAAACAACCAAACAGTTATCTATTGCTTTAAATTTATCTGTAACTGCTGTTTATGAACGAATTAAAAAACTTGAAAAAGAAGGTGTTATAGAGAAATATGTAGCAATTATAGACAAGAACAAAATAGAAAAGTCCTTTTTAGTTTTTTGTCACGTAAAATTGATACAGCACACCAAAGAAAATGTAACCACCTTTGAAAGAGAAATTCTGAAACTAGAAGAAGTGTCTGAATGTTTTCATGTAAGTGGAGAATATGACTATATTTTAAAAGTGTATGTAAAAGATATGGAACAATACAGAACATTTATGGTTACCAAATTAACTGCCATTAAATATATTGGTAGCACTCATAGTACATTTGCCATAGCAAAAGTTAAAAATACAACAGCAATTTCGTTATAAACAAAAAACCCAAAACATTACGTTTTGGGTTTTAATTTACTCTTGAATTGTACCTAAGATTTTACAAGTACAATTTTCTCTGTTTCTTTTTTTACAAGTTTGCTATAAAATTCTTTTAATGCTTGGTAATATTGAGGTGGAACCATTGCACTATTTACTTGCAATAAAGACACCAACTTAATTTTGTTGCCCCCATTTATTACTTGATACTTAAAAAAACCTAAATTGTCTGGTAATGCAATTGCCAATTGTTCAGGCACAGTTTCTATTGCATATCCATTAGGAATTTGTATAGTTACTTTGTTCGTTTCTTTAAATGCAGAAGTAAAATCTACAGGATATTTTCTTTCCTCTAACTTAAATGGATTACTACGTTTTGTTAAAAATAAAGAAGGCTCTATATATAATTTATTACCTATAGTTTCTAATAAATCTTCTGAAGTGAACTTTACGTTTCTAACAACTGGTTTGGCTAAATTACCTTGATTTACCAATTTAAAATCATCAACTTCTAGGTTATTGTTTTCTTCAAACCTTTCTATTAAATCTTCATCTTTAATATGATTGTATCTAATTCTAAATCTCTGAGCGTCAAAATTATCGAAAATAGTTCTTGTAAATCCAGTTACTTCTAATTCATCAGAAATTTTAACCATAATCATATTTTCTTCTGCAGCGTGTTTAGATGAATTTAAATTTACCCAAGTAGATTCACCTGTTTTTGTAACCAATCTACCATTCCAATTTAAAGCTCTAGCAGGTAATTGATTTGGCATGCTATAAGGCTCTGTTGCATCTAATAACACCATAGAATTATCTGCTAATTTTATTCCAGAAACTACATAATCAAATCCCTTAATAGTAGGAAAAAGTGGTACACCATTTCCTTTAGAACTTACTAACACAGGATTTGCGTTTAAACCTGCATAACGCAACATAGAAGTAAGCATCAAATTTATTTCTGCAGAATTACCTGTTTTATCTAGGTAAGCTTTTCTAACACCATCATTTGTATATTTACTGGTGTAACCATTCCATTTAATATTAGATTTCACATATTGAAATATCATTGCCAGTTTTTCTAGATTTACATTAGAATTAGCAATTAAAGCATCTATATCTTTCTTATAATAATTGGTTTTTTCTAACTCTTTACCAAAAGCGTCAGATTTATAAATTTGCTTTGTAACATCATCCCAAGATTTAGAAAAACTTTTAGGAATAGAGTTTGGAAACTTCGTACCAACTAACTCATATTTAACTCCTCCTCTATATGCATATGCACTACCTACATAAGGTTCGTTATCTTTTAAAGCTGGAATATTTTCAGCTTTGTATGTAGAACTATTAAAAGCCATATCTATTTCATTATTGTCATATGTACTACCAACAGTTGTTCCTCCAGGACCAGCTTCTCTAGTTATGGTTCTTACTTTATTTCTAATTGTAATACTCCCATTTCTTACAGTTTCGACTGGTGTAATTAAATAATAACCTTTGTTCTTTTTCGCAAAAATTAACCATTCAGGAGTTTCTACTTCTATAGCCAATTTTTTTACTGGTATTCCATACTGAAACTGTAAATCATCTACAATTTCTGTATAAGGAGATGTCATTGTATATTTCAATTCAATTACAGAACCTTCTTTCAAATTTGGAAATGTAATACGTTTTACATGCCTAAATTTACTGGTAGTTTCATCGAAGATGTACTTTTTAGACACCTTATCTTCAACTATTTTACCTTTTTCATTTAAGTTGTAAGTAACTGCTTTGATAGATGAAATTCTTTCTGATTTTCCACTCTCTGGTCTTACATAAGGCAATTTAAATGTTGCAAAATCAAAACCTTCTTTTGTATATAATTTTACTCTTAGATAAACTTCATTTATAACTTCAAAACCAGTATTGTTGCCATAATTAAAGTAAGTTTTTCTTTTTTTATATAAATAGGCTGCATCAGCAGTTGAGTCTAATGGATAAAATTCTTCTTGAAGTTCGTCTTTAGAGACCTTACCAAATTCATAATTTTGGGCATGAAAAGAAACCTGACTTATTAAAATAAGTCCGAATATTATTTTTTTAATCATCATTGTTTTTTGGTTAATATAATTCTTAAATTTTCTGATTTTGCAATTTTTTTTCTAAAAGCACGATAAGCCTTATAGTCTTCTTTAGGGTATACACCCTCCCTAATTTCTATTTCCTTTATATAAGTCAAAGTATTTTTATCTATAACTTTAAAAGTGATTTTATAACTACCAAACTTAGAATTAACCTCAATGTTTGCAGGCTCATAATTGAGTGTAAAATTCGATGGTAATTTAAAGGTAATAGAATCTAAATCTTTGTAACCTCTATCAATTTCTAGAGGCATTTTACGATTTCTGTATCTTTTAGGCACAAAGCTTTCTCTGTTTAAAATATTAACCCTGAAAATGTAATCGTTGTTATTTATTGTTGCAAAATCGTTGATAGTTATTTTAAGTGCCTCAACAAATTCAACTTTTTCTTTATTATTTTCGAGCTCTGCTTTATCGATTTGAAGATTGTTGTTATAGTTCCAAACTCTGGTTTTATAATGTTTCTTTAATTCGTTTTCAGTTAGGTTATCATAGTAACTTTTATCATCATACTGCAAACCTTGAGATGTTCTTGTAAAATCCGCCTTTATAGTACCATTTTTTTGCAAATCTATTTGACCAGTAATGGTTTGTAGATTATTCTGATTTTTATAAACAGCTGTTTTTTTGATAATGCCTCCTTCAGGTGTTATCACCAAAACATTTCTGTCGTTCGTAAAATCTCCTAAGAAACCAAAAGGTATGGTTTGATTTGTACATTCTAACCAAATATCTTTGCCATTAATAGGTATATTTAGAATGGCATGATTACCTTGTAAAGAAGAAAAGTCTTTATCTATATTTCTTTTATCTTTGGCATAAACCAAGGTATAATAAGATTTTACACCAACAACATCTAACAACGCTTTTGTGTAATTTGTAAGACCTTTACAATCACCATAACCAACCTCATCTACTTTATTAGCGGCTATAGGTTCCCAACCACCTATACCAACCTGAACACTTATATAGCGCGTTTTATCTTGCATGTATTGGTATACAATTTTTGCCTTTTCTAATGGCGATGTTGCCTTTTTAGTCAGTTCTAAAATTTTTGCTTTGGTAGTTTCATTTATAAAATCTCTACCGTCAATTAAAGAACTATACATCCACTTGCCAAATTCTTGCCAATTTGTAGCTTCTCCAAAAACACCTTTTAAATAAAATTTATCTAGAGCAACCTTTGCTATGGGTAAAATTTTTAGGGAGGAAATAGAATTGCGTTCGTAGTCTAGCGCTTTTTGATTTTGAAGTGAAAAACGTATTTCTGTTTCAGTTTTGTTTTTATCTATCTCAAAGTTATCAAAGTTAGCTTCTTTTACCCTCCAAGGAATTTGAGTAGGATTTTTAATGGTATAACTACTATTTTCTACTGATAAATAATACCCATTTACAGGAACCCACCAAGGAATAAAACCTGTTGTTGAAGTTCTATATTCTGTTTCAAAAACTAAGGTGTAAGGATAAGAAATTGGTGTATGCCTAACGTATTTTACTTTAGAGTCTGAATATAAAGAACCACCATCTACAGCACTTACATCTGTAAAATCTCTTTCTTTATATTTCTTAATTTCATTACCAAAAGCATCATAAATAATGGCTGACAGGTTTGTAATTTTAGTATCCTCATCATAACTTTCAGAAATTCTAGCATCTGAATCTCCTAACTTATTTAAAACTGTAACAACATATTTTTTTGAGTAAACCAACTCATTGATGCTTTCAATATTAATGCTTGTGCTACTGTTTCTAACAACAGCGTTTGCATCTTCTCTTAGTTCAATAGGAATTGAATAAGCAGTATATAATTGGTTTTGAGAAAAACTAATAAAAGACCATACCAACAAGAGGCATGTAATTTTAGGGGATTTTGAAATCATTAAAGCAATTTATTGATGCCAAAATAAACAAAAAACCCAAAACATTACGTTTTGGGTTAAAAAAAATTATTTTTTTCTGTTTTATGCTTTTGTTTTTACCACAAAAGACATTTCCATATCGTCATTGATAAACTTATCTTTTAAATCGTCAAAGAAAGATTTAGAACCATACTTTACATTAAATTCAGCTCTGTCAATCATAAATGTTTCACTCTCTAAAGTAGTAACGCCATTTGCTGTAGACATCATTGCTGGTATAGTAACGCTTTTAGTTACATCTTTAATTGTTAAGTTACCAGTAACATGTACTTTGTTACCTTCTTTCTTTTCAACATTCGTAATTACAAATTTAGAAGTAGGATATGTTGCAACATCAAAGAAATCTGCACTAGTTAAATGCCCTCTTAATTTTGCATTACCTTCATTATCTGCAGGAATGTCTTCTACTTTAATAGTGTTCATGTCTATCGTAAATTCACCAGCTTTAAGAGATCCATCCTCAATTAATAAATCTGCATCTTGCATAGCTACAGTTCCATTATGAGAACCTGTTGGCTTATAACCTTTCCAAGTAATCATAGATGTTGATAAATCTACATTATTAAGCTCTGCTACATTTACTTCTACTTCTTTAGCTTCTTTTGTTTCTACAACTTCTTTTTTTTCATTTTTACAAGCAGTTAATACTGACGCAATAACTACTAATGATACTACTAATTTTTTCATGGTTTTTTGTTTTGAAATTATTTTCCATGGCAAATATATAACAATTTATTTTCCTTGGAAACTATTTTTAATAAAATTAATTGATTTTTAGAAATCTCTGCTGTTAGAATCAATGATTATAGTAACAGGCCCATCATTTAGCAAACGGACTTTCATGTCTGCGCCAAACACACCCGTTTGTACTTTTTTGGAAATCTCTTTCTCTAAATTTGCTACAAATTTTTCATAAAGTGGTACTGCAATTTCTGGTTTAGAAGCTTTAATATAACTAGGTCTATTGCCTTTTTTTGTATTGGCATACAAAGTAAATTGACTAACAACAATAACCTCTGCATTGATGTCTTTAAGCGATAAATTCATGACTTGATTTTCATCGTTAAAGATTCTTAAGTTAGCTGTTTTTCTTACTAAATACTCAATATCTTCTATGGTATCGTCATCTGTAATACCCAAAAGAATAAGTAAGCCTTTTTCAATTTCTGCTACCTTATTTTGATTGATGGTAACACTTGCCTGAGAAACTCTTTGAACGACTACTCTCATAGCACCTAATCATCTTCTTCGTTCCAAACATCCGTTCTAAAATGTTCTGTTTCTTCTTCTCCTTCTAAAATTTGCAAATAACTTCTGTACCTAGACCAAGAAATTTCTTCTTCTTCTAAGGCTTCTTTTACAGCACAATGTGGTTCTTTTAAATGAAGGCAATCATTAAATTTACAATATTGCTTTAGCGCAAAAAATTCTGGAAAGTAATCTCCAAGTTCATACTTATCCATATCAACAACGCCAAAACCTTTAATACCAGGTGTATCTATTATTTTTGCATCGAAACTTAAATCGAACATTTCTGCAAAAGTTGTAGTATGTTGCCCTTGTTTATGCTGATCTGAAATTTCTTGAGTTTTTAGATCTAAATTAGGCTCTATTGCATTTACTAAAGTTGATTTACCTACTCCTGAATGGCCAACAAACATCGAGGTTTTACCTACCATTAAATCTTTTAATACATCAACATTTATATTTTCTGTTGCAGAAACTTCTAAACAAGTATAACCTATGGCTTCATATATATCTTTAAGATATAGTATTTCTGCCCGTTCTTCAATTTCGTAAGAATCAATCTTATTAAAAATTAAAACCGTTTCAATTCTATAAGCTCTTGTAGTTACTAAGAAACGATCTATAAATGCGGTTAAAGTTGGTGGATTATTAATAGTGATCAGTAAAAAAACCAAATCAATATTTGCAGCAATGATATGAGTTTGCTTGGATAGATTTACAGATTTACGAACAATAAAATTTTCTCTATCTAAAATTTTCTTTATGACTCCTATTTCTTCATCACCCTTCTTTTCAAGGTCAAAAACTACTTTATCTCCAACAGCAATTGGATTAGTACTCTTTATACCTTTAATTCTAAATTTACCTTTAATTCTACATTGATGAAATTGGCAATCATCAGACTTTACAAAATACCAACTTCCTGTAGATTTATATACAATACCTGTCATTACTACAAAGATGCAGAATTAAAATCGATTTAAAAAAATAAGCCACAAATCCTTAAAGAATTTGTGGCTAATTAAAATTAAATTCTAAATATTATCCTTTGATAATACTTTCTTGATGATTGATCGATTCTTGATGAATTGCTTTAAACATTCTTAAAACAAACTCTTCACTTAATCCTTTTTCTTGACCTTCTAAAATCATGTTCCCTAAAATCTCATTCCATCTTCTAGATTGTAAAACAGCCACATTTTGCTCTTTCTTTAACTCACCAATTTGATCTGCAACTTTCATACGTTTACCTAACAAATCTATTAATTGACCATCTACCACATTAATTTGAGCACGCAAATTTTCTAATGAATCTCTGTACGTAGAATCTGTTTCTGTTTGCTTTCTAATTTTTAGATCTTGCATAATCTGCTTTAATTTAGTTGGTGTTACTTGTTGTGCAGCATCTGACCAAGCATTTTCTGGATCCCAGTGTGTTTCTATCATTAAACCGTCAAAATTTAAATCTAAAGCAGTTTGAGATACGTCAAAAATCATTTCTCTGTTCCCTGTAATATGAGAAGGATCGCAAATTAATGGTAAATCTGGAAATCTATTTTTAAATTCAATTGCTATTTGCCATTCAGGAACATTTCTATATTTAGATTTTTCATATGTAGAAAAACCTCTATGAATTGCACCTAAATTTTTAATATCTGCAGTGTATAATCTTTCAATTCCACCTAACCATAAAGCTAAGTCTGGGTTAATTGGGTTTTTTACCAAAACAATTTTATCAGTTCCATGTAAAGCATCTGCTAGTTCTTGCATGATAAAAGGAGAAACTGCTGTTCTTGCACCAATCCATAATAAATCTACATCATTCTCTAAAGCCAACTTAACATGAGCTGCATTTGCAACTTCTGTACAGGTTTTCATACCTGTTTCCTCTTTTACTTTCTTTAACCATTTTAAACCTAAAGCTCCTACTCCTTCAAAATTTCCTGGTCTAGTTCTTGGTTTCCAAATTCCTGCTCTATAATAGTTTACATCAGAATCTTTTAATTCATGTGCAATTTTTAAAACTTGTTCTTCAGTTTCTGCACTACAAGGCCCTGCTATTACTAGTGGATGATCTAACTTCATATCATCCAACCATGTTCTTAATGCTGCTGTATTCTTCATTTTTCTATTAATTGTGGCGATTTATTTTATGCCGTTTAAAATTTGTTTTATATAATTTGTATTCTCCATTTCGTTAAAAATTTCAGAGAAATTATCTTGTTGCATCAACTCTTTAAACTGTTGTAAATTGTTAATGTATTCTTCTAACGTTTCGATTACGTTATCTTTATTTTGCCTAAAAATTGGTGTCCACATTGCTGGGCTACTTTTTGCCAAACGTACTGTAGACTCGAAACCTGAACCTGCCATATCAAAAATATCGCGTTCGTTTTTTTCTTTATTGATTACTGTTTTACCTAACATAAATGCGCTTATGTGAGATAGGTGCGAAACATACGCAATATGCTTATCATGAGAACCTGGGTCCATGTAGCGAATACGCATTCCAATTGCTCTAAAAAGTTCTAAAGCTTTCTCTTGAAGTTTAAAAGTTGTTTTTTCTACTTCACAGATTATGTTAGTTTTCCCTTTATATAAGCCAGATATTGCTGCTTTTGGTCCTGAATTCTCTGTACCAGCAATTGGATGAGCTGCTAAAAAATTTCTTCTTTTTTGATGATGTTCAACTTCTTTACAAATTGCTTCTTTTGTAGAACCTGCATCAACAACTAAAGTATTATCGCCTATTTTATCTAAAATTGTTGGTAATAATTTTACTGTAGCATCTACAGGAATGGCTACAATTACTAAATCTGCATTTTCTAAATCGTCTAAAGTAGCTTTTCTATCAATTACACCTAAAGCCAAAGATTCATCTAAATACCCTTCATTAGTATCTATACCATAAATTATGGCAGTAGGATTTTCCTTTCTTATATCAATAGCAAAACTACCACCAATTAAACCAACACCAATAATATAAATAGCATTCATAATTTAAAATCTTGATATTGCTTCTTTAATAATTTCTTCTGTTACACATAAAGAAAAACGAATGTAACCCTCTCCTTGTGAACCAAAAATAGTACCTGGTGTTATAAATATATCTTTATCATATAACACTGAATCTGTCACCTCTTCTGATTTTTTTCCTTTAGGAATTTTAGCCCAAACAAATAAGCCTGTTGCATTTTTGTGGTATTTGGCATCTAACTTATCTGCCAATTGCCAAACTAATTTCCTGCGCTTTTCGTAAATTTTATTCTGGTCTTGAAACCATTTATCTGATAACTGCAATGCTTTAATTGCACCTTTCTGAATGCCATAAAACATTCCAGAATCCATGTTAGATTTCACCTTTAAAACCTCATTAATAAAACTAGAATTTCCAAGCAACATACCTACTCTCCAACCAGCCATATTAAATGTTTTGCTTAAAGAATTTAACTCTAGGGCTACCTCTTTAGCTCCTTCTACTTGTAGTATACTTATAGGTTTATCATTTAAAATAAAACTGTAAGGATTATCATTAATGATTAAAATATCATGTTTTTTACCAAAGGAAACTAATTTTTCAAAAGTTGCTAATGTAGCATTTGTGCCTGTTGGCATATGAGGATAATTTACCCACATTAATTTCACATCGCTTAAATCTAATTGCTCCAAAACTTCAAAGTTAGGTTGCCAATTAGTTTCTTCTGACAAATCATAAAATAAAGGATTTGCACCTACTAATTTTGTAACAGAAGTATAGGTTGGATAACCAGGATTTGGAATTAAAACTTTATCACCTTCATTCAAAAAGGCCATAGATATATGCATGATTCCTTCCTTGCTTCCCATTAAGGGTAAAACTTCATTGTCAGGATTTAATATCACTGAAAATTTATTATTGTAAAACCCAGAGATTGCACTACGTAATTCTGGTAACCCTTGATATGATTGATATTTATGCGCACTTGCATCAGTCAAACTACTAGAAATAGCATCTAAGACACTTGCTGGTGGTTGCAAATCTGGAGAACCAATACCCATATTTATAATTGGCTTACCTGCAGCAGCTAAACCTCTTACCTCTCTTAATTTTTTAGAGAAATAATATTCTTGAACAGTATCTAATCTTTTTGCGGGTTGTATCATCTTCTACCATTTTTATACGTTCCTAAAACCTTAAATTCTTCAGCCATAATTTCTAAAATTGATGCTGCTTTTTTGTATTCTTTATAATCATCAAAAGTAATATCAACAAAGAAAGAATATTTCCAAGGTGTTTCTATAACTGGTAATGATTGTATTTTGGTTAGATTCATTTTGCAATCGCTTAACACATTTAAAATAGCAGCTAAGCTTCCTCTTTTATGATCTAATTGAAACTTTAAGGATGCTTTATTTACATTTTCATTTAGTGCTGGCTTACTTGTTTGTACAATTACAAAACGTGTTGAGTTGTCTTTAATCGTTTGAATTTCATCTTCAAGAATTTCTAAATCAAATATTTCTGCAGCTATTTTAGGAGCAATTGCAGCTATACCTTTTAAATTTTTCTGCGAAATTCTTTTTGCAACTTCTGCAGTATCCACATCTTCAACTAATTTGATATTTGGATATTTTTTAAAAAACTCTTTACACTGCAATAATGCCATTGGATGAGACCAAACCTCATTAATATCTTCTAAAGTTTGATTTTTTAAAGCCATTAAATGATGATGAATATTTAAATATTCTTCATCTATAATGTGCAAGTTGCTATTATCTATAAGTGCATAATTAGGTATTATAGAGCCTGCAATTGTGTTTTCTAAAGCCATAACCCCAACATCCGCAGAATTATTTAACAAACTATCTACTAAAACATCAAAAGACATGCATTCTGCTAACTGAATTTCTTTACCATAGAAATCAATAGCTACTTTATGATGATTTGAGCCTTCTGCACCTTGTATTGCGATTATTTTTTTCAACGTAATATAATATCAAAAAAAAAGCCTCGAATTTAATTCGAGACTTTATATTTATTGTTTTGTGTTTAACAAAATGATACAAAGTCTCTCCTTTTATTGTAAAAATAAAAGTAAAAATAGAAACGAGTCCAAGTTGTTTTTAACATTTTTTCTTGTGTTTAAAAGACAAATCTAAAGATTAAATTCAGATACACAAATATTATTAAAAGAATTCCATAATTTTTATCAATAATTCAAAATTGATTAAAAATATTATCTGATTGTCAATTAACATCCTTTTAATATCAATTTCATTCATTGATTTCTAAGACTTGAAATGATTATCTTTAAGGTTTATAAAACTTATATTTTGGATTTAAACGTTTTGAACCAACCTCTGCAATGTTGTTGCACCTCTCCTTTGACGGGTTTTTATAGAGATGGTTTTTGTAAAACAGGTGTACAAGATTATGGAACGCACACAGTTTGTGCAATTGTAACAGATGATTTTTTGGAGTATTCTCTGAGCAGAGGAAATGATTTGATAACACCCATACCTCAATGGAATTTTCCTGGTTTAAAACCTGGCGATCACTGGTGCCTTTGTATTTCCAGATGGCTACAAGCTGAGAAAGTAGGTAAAGCTCCTTTTATTAAGCTCGAAGCAACTCATATTAAATCTTTAGATTATTGCTCTTTAGATCTTTTAAAAAAGTATGAATTTCAGAAAAAAGACCAAGAATGAATTATCAAGAAATTATAACCTCCCTATTTCCACTCGTAAATTTTGGTTTGGTCGTCTTAATTTGGATTGTTCAACTCATTGTATATCCTAGCTTCTTATTTTACAAAAGAGAAAACCTTATGCTTTGGCATAATACATATACTCGAAGAATTGCAATAGTTGTGGTACCCTTAATGTTACTTCAATTAATAATTAGTATCACGAATTGTTTATTTGGTTTTAATATGATAAACCTCTTAATACTTCTAATAGCTGCTTTTTTATGGGTATTTACATTTACAAGTTTCGCTCCAATTCATTTTAAAATTTCTGAGAATAATTTTGAAACAGAGCAATTGAATCAACTCGTAACCCGCAATTGGATTAGAACAATTTTATGGACAATTCTTTTTATCCTTGGAATAATATAATCAACAAAAAAACTAAATAGAATATAAACGAAAAAAGCGCTTCATAAATGAAGCGCTTTTCGCGGTCTGGACGGGACTCGAACCCGCGACCTCCTGCGTGACAGGCAGGCATTCTAACCAGCTGAACTACCAAACCGTTGCTAATAGCGGGTGCAAATATAACACACATTTTTATATTTGCAAACATAATTTGAAAAATTATTTAAAATTTTTTCTCTGTAATAAATAAGCCGTCAAAATTTCATTGTAACCTTTATGAATATCTACAGGAACATAATCAATTTTGTATTGTAAACAATTGTCTTTTAAATCTTTAAAAAACTGTTGACTTAAAGCCTCATATTTTTCTTTAATATTTTCTGCAAAGACATTAATTTCTTGTCCTGTTTCTAAGTCAATAAATTTTTTGGGTTTATTATCAAAATTGAACTCAAACTCTGTTTTTGAATCATATGTATGAAATAAAACCACTTCATGTTTGTTGTATTTTAGGTGTCTTAAAGCTTCAAACAATTCTTTATGCTCTTTGTTTGTTTGGAACATATCTGTAAACAAAAAAATCAAAGATCTTCTATGAATTTTCTCTGCAATTTCATGCAAATACTGATACGTTTCAGTCGTTTTAAATGAAGAAGGAGATAAAAATAAACTTTCTAATTGATGCAGTAACATATTTCTATGTCTTTCACTCCCTTTTTCTGGAGCATAATATTCGTAGCTATCAGAATAAATACTTAACCCAACTGCATCTCTTTGACGTTTTAAAATTTCCATTAAAGAAGCTGCTGCAATAGCTGAAAAACCAACTTTATTCAAATTACTTATAGACTGTTTCTCAATAACTGGGTAATGCATTGATGCAGAATTATCTATAATGATATGACATCTCAGGTTTGTTTCTTCCTCGTATTTTTTGGTATACAACTTCTCTGTCTTCGCAAACAACTTCCAATCTATATGTCTTGTGCTTTCACCTTTATTATATAGTTTATGTTCTGAAAATTCAACAGAAAAACCGTGAAAAGGACTTTTGTGCAAACCTGTAATAAACCCTTCTACAACCTGTTTAGCAAGTAGGTCTAAATTTCTAATTTCTGATGATTTTACTTCTGATACCTTCATTATTTCTTTATGTTTTGGGCTCTGGTTAAATCATCAGTAGTTTGATATAATTTTTTTAGTAAAATAGGATTATAATCTGGATTCTCGTTCACAAAATTTGTTAAGATATCGTATGCTTTTTGAGACGAGTATTGACCAATAGAAGAAGCCAACCATCCTTTAGGGAAAAATATATCTCCTGTTAACTGTACTTCTTCTAACTTATTTAATATTTCAGGCAAAAACTTTACAGATTGATTTTGTCTTAAAGGATGATGAATATAGCCCAAACCAGATTGCACCCAAGATTCTTTTTCTCTATTCTTTTTATCGAACAACGCTGTCATAAAATCATTTCGAACATTTACATTATTAGAAACAGCAGGTAAAAGCCATTGAAATCTTTCTAATTGATCTGGATTTGAAATTTTAGTTTCTTGGGTTGCTAATATCTCTTCTGTTTCTGGATGTTGTAAAACCGCAAGTTGAAAAGCTAATGATGTTAAATTATTTTCATTCAGAAAAAGTTGATTTATTTTAATCTCACCCTTCCAGATTTCATATAAATTGTCCATTCCAGATTCGGAAATGGCAATAGATTGATATAGGTTAAAAAGGGTTTTCTTTATGTTTTTAGGCAAATCTTTCTGAAGCAAAAGCATTACGTTTTCTTCTGTTGAAATCTGAATTTCATCTCTTTGCTTCTTAGTTAAAAACGTCCAGTAAATATTTTGAATTCTACCTGATAAATAATTGACAATCAATTCATTTTTCTCTGTTTTAATCGCATCTAAAAAAACATGAAAACTATCTTTTGGTGAAACTGTGCCCAACAACATATTCTCATATAAATTAATGAATTGATAACCTCTAGACACCTCATCACTAATTAATTTATAACTGTCAATTTTATCTTTGTAAATAGGGAAAACCCCATAACCAAATCCGTTTATATTGTATAAAACCTGACCTGGTTTAAAATCTTTGACAGCCTCTGTAATATCAAAAGATGCTCCCATATTTTTAATATTAATATTCTTTACATAACCTCTAGCATCCATCAATTGAATTTTAAAAGATTGTGTCCAAATTTTATCTGAACCATCTTCTGCTTTTTGATGAATAATAAACTTGGTAACATTGCCCTTTTCATTTGTTTCAATTTCCTCAGAAATTATGGGTCTTCCTGAAGAATTTACCCAAACATTACTCCAATTTTTAATATTTCCTGATGATTTTTGATCTAAAATATCTACCAATTCTAACCAATCTGCATTTGAATTGGAGTATGTTTTTATGTATTCTTGAATACCTTCTCTAAATTGATTTTCTCCCAATAAATATTCCAACTGACGCATCATAATTGGTGCTTTGTTATAAATAATTCTGCCATACAAAGACCCAGCATTCTTTAAATTATCTAATTTTTGACGAATTGGATTTGTACCTTTAGTTCTGTCTTCTGAATATGCACTTGGGTAATGAGACATCATAAAACTTAAAGTATGATTTACCTCTGGATATACAGGATTTACAATTTTATCTGCCATAAAATTAGCAAAGACTTCTTTCATCCAAACATCATTAAACCATTTCATTGTAACCAAATCACCAAACCACATATGAGAAGTTTCGTGAGCAATTAACTTGGCCCTTCTTAACTTTCTGCTTTGTGTAGCATTTTTATCTAAAAACAAAGAAGATTCTCTGTATTGAATAGCGCCAACATGTTCCATTCCTCCATATTGAAAAGGAGGTATAGTAGCAAAATCCATTTTTTGAAAAGGAAATTTAACACTCGTATAATTCTCCAGAAAATCGATTGAATTTTGATGAATTTTAAATATATCACTTACACTTTCAGTTATTTTTTCTTGATTATTTTCTCTGTACAAAAAGCGCATATCAAAAGCACCTGGATTTTGAGTTACCTCTGAAAACTTACCAGCTACAAATGAGAATAAATAGCTACTCATTAAATCTGTTGTTCTAAAAGAATGTTCTATAAAACCATCAACTTCTATTGCACTTTCTTCAAAACCACCAGCCAAAACTTTCCAATCTTTAGGTGCAGTTATTCTTAGGTTGTATTTGGCTTTCAAATCTGGCTGATCAAAAACAGGGAATAAAGTACTTGCTCTATCTGGAACTAAAAGTGTATACAAAAAATCGTTATTTCTATTTAAAGATTTTTCACCAGCATCAAATAAAATTTCAAATTGATTTGCACCAATGACCAATTTTGTTTTATCTAAAATTAAATGTTCTTTTTGATGATTAATTGCTACATTTTCATTGTTGATTTTTACTGATTTTAATTTTGAAGTAGCCTCGTTAAAATCTAAATACGCATTATATTCCAAGTCATTTACATTAAAATTAACGGTTAATTTTGATGCTATTGATTGCGTTTTTTCAGCCGGAATTTTAAAATGTATATTATAAACAATATCAGAAATTTGTTTTTTTCTATATACTGCTAAATCGTAAGAAATACCTTTTTCTAGCTTTAATTTTTTAGAGGGTGATGTACATGAAGTTATTATGGTAAAAGCCAAAAATAATGTAAGGAATTTCATAAGATTCGTTTAGTTTCTAAAAATAAAAAAAGGTTTGACGTTAGCCAAACCTTTATAAGTTTATAAAATTAAGTGACAACTATAGAGCTGCATCAATTTTATCTGTATATGTTTTTTTAGGTGCTACACCTACTTGCTTATCTACAACTTCACCATTTTTAAATACTAAAACTGTTGGTATATTTCTAACTCCATATTTAGCTGCAAATTCTTGGTTTGCATCTACATCTACTTTACCAACTACTGCTTTACCATCATATTCTGCATGAATTTCATCTACAATTGGCCCTACCATTCTACATGGTCCACACCAAGCTGCCCAAAAATCTACTAATACTGGTTTATCTGATTGTAAAACTACTTCATCAAAAGTAGCGTCTGTTATTTCTAATGCCATTTTATATGTTTTTTGATTGTAATATCATTAATAATGCACAAAAGTAAACATTTATTTTAGGTTGGTTAACTCAAAAAAATTACTTTTTACTATTAATCTATCAATTGAAACTATACAGCAAGTTAAAATAATTCTTTTGCAATAGCCTGAATATTATCACTTTTACCCATAGAGTAATAGTGTAAAACAGGTACACCTGCCTCTAATAATTCTTTAGATTGTTGAATAGCAAACTCAATACCAACTTGCCTAACCTCTTTATTAGACTTGCAAGAATCTACCTCTTTAATTAGTTCTTCTGGAATATCTATTCGAAAGACTTGAGGCAGTAATTGTAAGTGTTTTTTTACTGCAATTGGTTTAATTCCTGGAATAATGGGTATGTTAATTCTCATAGATTTTGCAGCATCTACAAACTCAAAATACTTTTTATTATCAAAAAACATTTGAGTTACAACATAATCTGCACCTGCATCTACTTTTTCTTTTAACCTTTTTAAATCGGTTTGTAAAGAAGGTGCTTCTAAATGTTTTTCAGGATAACCAGCTACTCCAATACAAAAATCAGCACAATTATCAGATTCTATTACATCATGCAAATATTTACCTCTATTTAAATTTTGAATCTGTTCTACTAAATTGATAGCATATTGATGCCCACCTTTTGAGGCTTCAAAATATTTTTGATGACTCATAGCATCACCTCTCAAAGCCATAACATTATCAATCCCTAAATAATGACAATCTACCAACAAATACTCTGTTTCTTCTTTTGTAAAACCACCACACAAAACATGAGGAACAGTATCCACATCATATTTGTGTTTAATAGCTGCACAAATACCTACAGTTCCAGGTCTCATTCTTGTTACTTTTCTATCTAATAAACCGTCTTTTTCTACATAAACATATTCTTCTCTAGATGTAGTTACGTCTATAAATGGTGGTTTAAACTCCATTAGCGGATCTATATTTGCATATAAATCTTCAATGCTTTTTCCTTTTTTTGGTGGAATAATTTCAAATGAGAATAAAGTTTTCTCATTTGCTTTCTTGATGTGTTCTGTTATCTTCATTTCCTGAATTAATTCAGTAATCTAGAAGAAATAAGCAATAAATAATGCAGTTACAGTTAACATTAAAAGTTGTAGAATAAATTTTAATTCTACATTGTATTTTTTCATTTTAATAATTTTCTGCAAAAATCTTACTTCTTCTATTTATGTTTGTTAGTATTAAAAAAAATAATTGTTAAATAATTGTTTTGTTTACTCTGCTAAATTAGGATGCAACCATTTTCTTGCTTTTGTTTTGCTTATGCCCTTTCGATTTGCATAATCTACAAGTTGATCTTCTGTGATTTTACCCAAACCAAAATACTTGGCTTCTTTATTTGCAAAATAGTAACCTGAAACTGCAGCTGCAGGCCACATTGCTTTGCTTTCTGTTAATTTTACATCGATTTTATTTTCTACGTCTAATAAACTCCAAATGGTATCTTTTTCTAAGTGATCTGGACATGCAGGATAACCTGGTGCAGGGCGAATTCCTTTATAACTTTCTTTAATTAAATCATCATTAGATAAGGCTTCATTTGATGCATAACCCCAATGTTTGGTTCTAATTTGTTTGTGTAAATATTCTGCAAATGCTTCTGCAAAACGATCTGCAATGGCCTGAGCCATGATAGCATTATAATCATCATCTTGAGCCTTGTAACTTTCTGCCAATTCTTGTGCTCCAAAAATACCTACACAAAATGCACCTATGTAATCTTGTTTATTGGTTTCAACTGGCGCAATAAAATCGGCCAATGCTAAATTTGGTATACCTTCTCTTTTCTTTAATTGCTGACGTAAAGTTCTAAAAACTGCAATTTCTTTGCCTTTTTTCTGAACTGAAATATCGTCTTCATTTATTGCATTAGCTTCGAACAAACCAAATACAGCTTTAGGTTTTAACAGCTGTTTTGCAATGATTTCTTCAATCATTACTTGTGCTTCTTGAAACAAAACAGTTGCTTGTTCGCCTACTATTTTATCTGATAAAATAGCTGGAAACTTTCCATGTAAATCCCAACTTCTAAAAAACGGACTCCAATCTATAAATGGAACCAAATCTTTTAAACTTAACTGCTCTAGAGTTTGTATCCCTAACTCTTTAGGTTTACTAATTTCAGATGTATTCCAATCAATTTTATATTTGCGTTTACGAGCTTCATTAATAGAGATGTAGGCTTTTTCTTTACCTCGTTTTAGAAACTTGGTTCTAAACTCATCGTAATCCTTTTTTAATTTCGCAACATATGCATTTGCACTATTTTTATTGAGTAAATCACCAACAACAGTAACTGCTCTAGATGCATCGTTTACATGAACCACTGCATTTTTATATTGTGTATCTATTTTAACAGCAGTATGCGCCTTTGATGTTGTTGCACCACCTATTAGTAGAGGCAAATCTAAATTTTGACGCTCCATTTCTTTGGCCAAATAAACCATTTCGTCTAATGAAGGTGTGATTAATCCACTTAAACCAATTGCATCAACTTTTTCGTCAATTGCAGTTTGTATGATTTTTTCAGGAGGAACCATAACTCCTAAATCTACAATTTCATAGTTATTACAACCAAGAACAACACTCACAATATTTTTACCAATATCATGTACATCACCTTTCACTGTTGCCATTAAAATTTTACCTAAAGCTTGTTGTTCTTCTCCTTTTTCTGCTTCAATAAACGGATTTAAATAGGCTACTGCTTTTTTCATTACTCTTGCAGATTTAACTACCTGGGGTAAAAACATTTTTCCAGCACCAAACAAATCGCCTACTACATTCATACCAATCATTAAGTGGCCTTCTATAACTTCTATAGGTGCATTTGCTTCTTGCCTTGCTTGTTCTACATCTTCAATAATAAAAGCATCAATCCCTTTTACTAAAGCATGTGTAATTCTTTCTTGTAGCGGTTTTTCTCTCCAAGATAAATCGACTGTTTTATTTTTGGTGGTTCCTTTTACAGTCTCTGCAAAATCTAATAAGCGCTCTGTAGCATCATCTCTTCTATCTAAAATTACATCTTCTATATGCTCTAATAAATCTTTGGGAATATCATCATAGACTTCTAACATTGCAGGATTTACAATACCCATATTCATACCATTTTGAATGGCATAATACAAGAAAACCGAGTGCATTGCTTCACGAACTGTGTTGTTACCTCTAAATGAAAAAGACACATTTGAAACTCCACCACTTACAGATACATTTTCTAAATTTTCACGCACCCATTTTGTAGCTTCTATAAAATCGATAGCATTTCTTCGATGTTCATCCATACCTGTTGCTACAGGAAAAATATTTAAATCAAAAATGATATCTTCTGATGCAAAACCAACTTTGTTTACTAAAATATGATAAGATCTTTTGGCTATTTCTATGCGTCTATCATAATTATCTGCTTGCCCAACTTCATCAAAAGCCATTACAATTACAGCTGCTCCATAACGTTTAATTTGAGTGGCTTCCCAAATAAATTTTTCTTCACCTTCTTTTAAAGAAATTGAGTTTACGACACATTTACCTTGAACTACCTGTAAACCAGCTTCTATGATTTCCCATTTAGAGCTATCAATCATCATTGGAACTCTACAAATATCTGGTTCTGCAGCAATTAAATTTAGAAAACGAACCATAGCTTCTTTTCCGTCAATCAAACCATCGTCCATATTAATGTCAACAATTTGCGCTCCACCATCTACTTGATGACGTGCAACATCTAAAGCTTCGTCAAATTTTTCTTCTTTAATTAAACGTAAAAATTTACGAGAACCAGCTACATTTGTGCGTTCACCAACATTGATAAAGTTGCTATTCTCATTTAAAATCAGAGGTTCTAAACCCGATAATCGCATGTATTTAGTTTGTTTCACTTTCATTAGTGTACTTTTTCTAAAATTTTACGAGGTTTATATTTGGCAGCAATATTTGCGATAACTCTAATATGTTCTGGTGATGTTCCACAACAGCCACCAATAATATTAATTAAATTTTTCTTTAAATATTCTTCTATTTGTTCTCCCATTTCTTCTGGAGTTTCATCATACTCTCCAAAAGCATTTGGTAAACCTGCATTTGGGTGAGCTGAAATGGCAAATTCTGTTTTGTTGGCAATTGCCTCTAAATGAGGTTGCAACAAATTAGCACCTAGAGCACAATTAAAACCTACTGATAATAATGGAATATGAGAAACAGAAATTAAAAAAGCTTCTGCTGTTTGGCCTGATAAAGTTCTACCTGATGCATCTGTAATTGTACCACTTAGCATTACAGGAATATCCATTTTTCTTTCTTCTTTAACCTGCTCTATTGCAAACAATGCTGCTTTTGCATTTAATGTATCAAAAACAGTTTCTACCAATAAAATGTCTGCACCACCATCTAATAATGCTTCTACTTGTTGTTTATAAGCAACTCTTAATTCATCAAAAGTTACAGCTCTGTAACCAGGATCGTTTACATCTGGAGACATGCTTGCAGTTCTATTTGTTGGCCCAATTGAACCTGCAACAAAACGTGGTTTATTCGGTTCTTTAGCTGTAAATTCTAAAGCAACTTCTTTCGCAATTTTCGCAGATTGATAATTCAATTCGTATACCAAATCTTCCATTTGATAATCAGCCATTGCAATTGTAGTTCCAGAAAAAGTATTGGTTTCTATGATATCTGCACCAGCTTCAAAATACTTGGCATGAATTGTTTTTATTGCTTCTGGTTGGGTTAATGATAACAAATCATTATTTCCTTGCAAAGGTGTTGGGTACTCTTTAAAGCGCTCTCCTCTAAAATCTTCTTCAGTAAATTTATAGGCTTGTAGCATGGTACCCATAGCACCATCTAAAACCAAAATTCTTTCTTGTAAAGCTTTGTAAATATTTGACATATCTAATTATTATATAATATGTCATCAGGAAAAGTGTAATTTCTCTGTTATCTGTCAATAGCTATTTGATAAAATATCGAAATAGATTGTAGAATGTAGCACCTTTCTCATTTCTGAGAGGTTGCCAAAGCTTCACTGGGTCTAATCCCTCTGCCTTTCGTGATAACGTATTAATAAGTTTATGAACTAAATTCGAAACAAAGTAACGAACTTTTTTTCTATTTTTTATGGTTTATTCGTAAATATCTGAAGATAAATATCTATCTCCCCTATCACAAATAATGGCAACCACAACACCTTTGTCTATTGAATTGGCAATTTTAATAGCAGTAGAGACAGAACCTCCACTACTCATTCCAGAAAAAATACCTTCTTCTCTTGCCAAACGAATGGTCATTGCTTTGGCTTCTTCTTCACTTACTTCTAAAACCTGATCTATTTTTTTTGGATTAAAAATAGCTGGTAAATATTCTTTTTTCCATTTTCTAATACCTGGAATTCTTGCTCCATCTTTTGGTTGCGCCCCAATTATAGTAATATCTTCATTTTTTTCTTTAAGAAAATCAGAAACTCCAGTTATGGTACCAGTTGTGCCCATTGCAGAAACAAAATGTGTTACTTTACCTTGAGTATCTCTCCAAATTTCTGGGCCAGTTGTTTTGTAATGTGCCTTTGGATTATCGAAATTATCAAACTGATTTAATCGAAAATAACCCTTTTTATATTTTAAACTTAGTGCATGATCTATTGCACCTTCCATACCTTTATCTGCAGGAGTAAGTATAACTTCTGCACCATAAGCACGCATCGTTTTTACTCTTTCTATCGTTGAGTTTTCTGGCATAGTTATTACCATATTTACCCCTAAAACTTTAGCCATTAAAGCCAATGCAATGCCTGTATTACCACTTGTAGCCTCTACTAAAGTATCTCCTTTTTTAATATTTTTTCTTTTAATAGCCTCAGAAATCATATAATAGGCAGCTCTGTCTTTTACACTACCTCCAGGATTATTACCTTCTAGTTTTAATAAAAGTGTAACACCCTCTTTTTTAAAGATTCTTTGCGCTTCTACTAATGGCGTATTTCCTACAAAATCTATGATACTTTTTGTTTGCATTTTAAATTCTTTTTTGAAAAATATTATTTTCTTTTTGCACTGTAACTACTGAGTTAATAGGTATAGATTCTGTTACACAAACATTTGCCCCAATTACAGAGTTTGCACCTATAATTACATCTCCTCCTAAAATAGTTGCGTTTGCATAAATAATAACATTGTCTTCTATTGTTGGGTGTCTTTTTGTGAATGCCAAGCTCTTTTTTACTTGAATTCCACCTAAGGTAACTCCCTGAAAAATTTGAACATTATTTTTAATGATGGTAGTTTCACCTATTACAATACCTGTTGCATGATCTATAAAGAACGATTCTCCAATTTCTGCTCCTGGATGTATATCTGTACCTGTTGTACTATGAGCAAATTCACTCATCATTCTAGGTAAAATAGGAATATCTAATTTTAGTAATTGATGACTTAGTCTGTACACAGCTATTGCATAAAAACCAGGATATGCCAAGTATATTTCTTCTAAACTTTTAGCAGCTGGATCATTTCTATTTGCAGCCTCTGCATCTAGATCTAACTTTTTACGAATGGCGTTAAATGATTCTTGAAAATCGCTCCAAAGTTTTTCACCATTTTCTACAGCTAGTCTTTCTAAGATCAATAAAAATTTTCTTCGAGTATCTGAACCATTTTCCGAAAGATGATTTTGGTCAAATAAATTGTTTATCAACTGTTTTGTAAAAACTTCAACAGCGTCTCTTAAACACATATTGTAATTCTTAAATTCAACCGATTTTTTATTTTCTATGATTTGTTCTGTCTGCTTCATAAAGGTTTAACTTTCAGGTGCTAATTCTACCTCTAAACCATTTAATTCTGGTGTAATTTGTATTTGACAACCTAATCTGCTGTTATCTTCTACATAAAATGCTTCTGCTAACATTGCATCTTCATCATCTGTCATTTCTGGAAGTTCATGGTCTGACTTCACATAACATTGGCATGAAGCACACATAGCCATTCCACCACAAATACCAATAGTACCTTCTTCTGCTAACTCATAAGAACGAACTACTTCCATTAAATTCATAGACATGTCTGTAGGCGCTACAATATCATGCGTTTTACCTTCTCTGTCTGTAATTTTTATATTGATGTCTTGCATCTCTTTGTCTATTATTGATCTAGTCTACAAATTTACGCAAACCTAACAATATACCCTTATTGAATTGCTTTAATTACTGCTTTTGGTGCTTCTTTCTTAGTACCATCAAAACCTTGTACACCGCCAACTGTAGTATATTTCATTACGTATTTTTTATCAGGAAAGATTCTTTTATAAGCACTTTGACACATCAATGTAGCCTCATGGAAACCACATAAAATTAGTTTTAATTTACCTGGATATGTATTTACATCTCCAATTGCATAAATACCAGGAACATTTGTTTGATAGTCTAAAGCATTATTTACTTTAATAGCATTTTTCTCTATTTCTAAACCCCAATTTGCAATTGATCCTAATTTTGGTGACAAACCAAATAGTGGAATAAAATGGTCTGTATCTATGATAAAGCCATCTTCGCCTTTTTTCTCTACTACAACTCCTGTTACTTTTTCATCACCCAAAATACCTTTAACTTCTGCTGGAGTTATGATATTGATTTTGCCTAAATTCTTTAATTCTTGTGCTTTTTCTACAGAATCTAAAGCACCTCTAAATTCATTTCTTCTATGAATTAAAGTAACTTCTGATGCAACATCAGCTAAGAAAATAGCCCAATCTAAAGCAGAATCTCCACCACCAGAAATGACTACTTTTTTATCACGATATAATTCTGGCTCTTTAATAATATATTCCACACCTTTATCTTCAAACTTAGCTAAATTTTCTATTTGTGGTTTTCTAGGTTCAAAAGACCCTAAACCACCTGCAATTGCAACAACTTTTGCATGATGCTTTGTACCTTTATTAGTGGTAACAATAAAAGAACCATCTTCTTGTTTGTCTATGGTTTCTGCCCTTTCTCCTAATGTAAAACCAGGCTCAAACTGCTTGGTTTGTTCTAAAAGTTTTGCAGTTAAATCTCCTGCTAAAATTTCTGGATAAGCAGGAATATCATAAATGGGTTTCTTAGGATAAATTTCTGAACACTGACCTCCAGGTTGTGGCAAGGCATCAATTAAATGACATTTTAACTTTAATAAACCCGCTTCAAAAATGGTAAACAATCCTGTTGGTCCTGCACCAATTATCAATATATCTGTAGTAATCATTTTTCTTAATTTACTTTTCGCTATTTTAATTTTCAACTAAACTTTTTGTGAATTCGTTTAGCTTTTCAACTTTTTCTTCGAAACCTCCTTTAATGGTTTTTCGATATTTATTTAAATTTTTTACTAAATCGTCTATATTTTCTGGAATTATTTCCTCAAAAAACTGACGCAATCTTTTGGCTGTGGTTGGCGATTTTCCATTGGTAGAAATTGCCACTTTAACATTGCCTTTAGTAACAATTCCACCCATATAAAAATCGCAATAGGGAGGATTATCAGCAACATTTACCAATTTTGATAAGGCTCTACAATCTTTCCAAACTTGTACATTTATTTCTGGAATATCTGTTGTAGCCACAACAATATGTCGTCCTTCTAAATATTTTTTATTGTAGACATCTTCTATTAAAGTTACACATCCTTTCTTTGCTAGCTCTATGGTTCCTTTTCTAAACATAGGAGAAACCATAACAACCTTTGCATCAGGACTAGACTTTAACAAAAATGTCAACTTTTCTTCTGCAACAAAACCACCACCCACAATTAGGAAGTTTAAATTTCTCGCCTTTAAAAAAATTGGGTACAAATTATTTCTTTCCATACCAAGTTTTTAAACAGCTATAGGACTTAGTTGAGCTTGACTTACGCTTTGTAAAATAGCCCTATGATTGACCACTTCACCCAAAACAATAATTGCAGGATTGCTTAGCTTTTTCTCTTGAACAACCTCTAAAATAGTGTCTACTGTACCTATCCCAACTT
Source organism: Polaribacter sp. MED152 (assembly GCF_000152945.2). NCBI lineage: Bacteria > Pseudomonadati > Bacteroidota > Flavobacteriia > Flavobacteriales > Flavobacteriaceae > Polaribacter > Polaribacter sp. MED152. The sequence goes on from NC_020830.1 coordinate 1,387,476, forward strand.
TTTCTCTAGAAGTTGTACCATCTTGAATTATGGCTACAGGTAAATTATGTTTCCCTTCATTTTTAAACAATTTTACAATTTGAGGCAACTTGCTCATACCCATTAAAACCACCACTGTTGCATTAGATTTTGCTGCTAACTTTACATCGCCTGAAATTTGATGCTCTTTTGTAGTACCAGTAATTACCCAAAAACTTTCTGAACTACCTCTTTTTGTTAAGGGTATATTTTGATAAGCTGGTACTGCTAAAGAAGAAGATATACCAGGCACAACTGCTACTTTAATATTTTCATTTGCAGCAAATTCCATTTCCTCTGCACCTCTGCCAAAAATGAAAGGATCTCCGCCTTTTAAACGTACTACATGACCATGAGATTTTGCTCTAGCTACAATTAAATCATTAATTTGTTCTTGTTGATATTTATAACAACCTAATCTTTTACCTACAAAAATAAGTTCTGCATTCGGATTTACATATGCTAACAAATCAGCATTAACAAGAGCATCATACAAAACAACATCAGCAGATTTTAAAACTTTTATTGCCTTGATTGTTATTAAATCTACATCTCCAGGACCTGCTCCAACCACTGTTAATTTTGGTGTTTTTACCTTCATAATTTTTAATTATTAACCACGGTTTTTGCTACTGATTCTTCTCTAAATAATCTTACTTTTTCTAAAAAAGCTTCAGCATCTTTAATATACTTTTTAGCAAATTCTTCTTTAGGTGCATATTTATTTATTTGATAAATTAAATCAGCAAAAGAACCTTCTAAACTGATTTTGTTTGATGTGATATAATATTCATCAAACTGTTTTATGATATTTGCTTGTGAGTTCGTTTTAATATTTTCTGCCAACAACATTGCTTTTGCTGAATTCACTAAAGAGCTGTAAGCATGATAAATAGAACTAGAATACACAGAGTTTACAAACGACTCTTTTGCTTTGTCTATTTTTTCTTCGCTTTCTAAAAATAGAGTTGCAATTAAATCAATAACAACGCCTGCACATTCTCCAATTCCGATTTCTTTTTTATAAACCTCGTTATTACCCCAATCAATAAAATCTTCTTGAGTTAAATTGCTTGTATCTTGCAGATCATTTAGAAAATTGTAGAAATACTTTTCTCCTTTTTCTTTATAATACTCCACAAATTGTAAACCGTTTGCATTTTTTTCGAAATCGTTAAGAATTCTACGCATTGCTTCTGGGCCTCTTCTACTTGGTACCTTTACTACTTTATCTGCGAAAATTCCTTTCCCATTTCCTAAATTTCCACCTCCTAAAAGCACTTGTAAAGCAGGTGCAACAAGTTTTTCTGGAGTTCTTACAGACATTCCTTGAAAACCAATATTGGCCATATTGTGTTGCCCACAAGCATTCATACAACCACTTATTTTAATTACTAAATCTTGGTTTTCTAAGTATTGTGGATATTCATTGGCAATAACTTTTTCTAGCTCTTCTGCAATTCCTGTGCTACTTGCAATGCCTAAATTACAAGTATCTGTACCTGGACAAGCTGTAATATCTACTGCTTTATTGTAACCAGGTTCTACAAAATCTAGTTTCTGCAATTCTTGATAAAAGAAAGGCACTAATTCTTGTTTTACAAACGGAATTAATATGTTTTGACGCAAAGACAATCTTATTTCTCCTGCTGCATAATTTTCTACTAAATCTGCCAATAATCTTGCCTTATCTGTATAAAAATCACCTAACAAAACCTTAATACCTATGGCAACATAACCTTCTTGTTTTTGCGGAATTAAATTGGTCGATTTCCACAATTCGAAAGCTTTTTCATCTTTAATTATAGCATTAGGCGCATCAACATTTACAGGTTTTGAAACTTCATAAGCATCAGCATCTATTGCTACAGATTTAAATTGAATTGCTTTTTGTTCTTGTAGTATTAAATCTCTAAAGGCATCTAAACCTATATCTTTTAATAAGAATTTCATTCTAGCTTTGGCTCTACTTTTACGTTCTCCATATCTATCAAAAATCCTTAAAACACCCTCCATTAAAGGAATTATTTTATCACTAGCCACAAATTCGTATAACAAATCTGCATGTCTTGGCTGTGAGCCTAATCCTCCACCAATCATCACCTTAAAACCACGAATTCCGTTTTCTATTTTAGCAATAAAACCTAAATCGTGCATATAAGATAAACCAGTATCTTCATCTGACGCAGAAAAAGAAACCTTGAATTTACGGCCCATTTCTTGACAAATTGGGTTTCTTAAAAAGAAACGAAAAAGTGCATCTGCATAGGGAGATACATCAAAAGGTTCGTTTACATCTATACCTGCAGTTTCTGATGCTGTTACATTTCTTACTGTATTACCACAAGCCTCTCTTAAGGTTACATTATCTCTTTCTAGTTCTGCCCATAACTCTGGAGTTCTATTTAAATCTACATAATGAATTTGAATGTCTTGACGAGTTGTAATGTGTAATCTTCCTCTAGAATATTCATCAGAAACACCTGCAATTCTTTTTAATTGATGACTTTTAACTTTACCATAAGGCAATTTTATACGAATCATCTGAACTCCTTGCTGACGCTGACCATACACACCCCTAGCTAAACGTAAACTTCTAAATTTTTCTTCATCAATTTGTAGATTATTAAAAGCTGCAATTTTATCTGCTAACTCAATAATATCTTTTTCTACAACCGGATTTTCTATTTCTGTTCTAAAACTTTGCATGGCACTTTGTTTAAATTGCGAAAGCATGAAAGTTGAAAAGTTGCATTTTTCAACTTTATGCTTTCTTAACTTCCTTTCTTCTTTTTCTTATTTTATAAAACCAACACCAACAGTATTGTTTGTTTTTGGATTGATTAGAATAAAAGATCCATTAGATTTATTCTCTTTATAACTGTCTACCAACAAAGGTTTGCTTAGTTTTAATTGAATATCTCCAATTTGATTTAATTCTAAAGCTGACGGATTTTCTTCAATTCCTGAAAAGTCTGTTTTTATGATGCTTGACAAGTATGTTACTTTGGCTTGCCCATCATTCACACCATGTTTGATGTAGTATTTCTGTGAGGCTTGCAGTGGATCTTTATCCATCCAACAAATAGTAGCATCTAATTGTTTGGTAATGGTTGGTTCTTGTGCAACCTTAACCAACATATCTCCTCTACTTACATTTACATTATCTTCTAATGTAATAGTTACAGAACTGCCACTTTTAGCTTTGGTATATTCTTTATCAAAAAAATGAATGCTTTTAATTTTAGACCTTGTTTTTGATGGCAATACAGTAATTTCTTCTCCTATTTCTAAATCGCCTCCATAAACTTTACCTGCATAACCTCTAAAATCATGATATTCGTTTGTTTTAGGTCTGATAACTGTCTGCACTGGAAAACGAGTTTGAGACTCATCATTTATATCGTGTGTTTCTAAATTCTCTAAGTGATGCATTAATGTTGAACCCTTGTACCAACTCATATTTTCTGAGTGATCTACTACATTATCACCCTTTAAAGCTGATAAAGGAATAAATGTTAAGTTCTGACCTTTATACTCGCTTTTACTAGATAAATATTCAATTTCTCCCTTAATGATATTGTATTTCTCTTCAGAATAATCTACCAAATCCATTTTATTTATGGCAATTACCACATTTTTAATTCTTAATAAATTATTGATAAAAAAGTGTCTGTAAGTTTGCTCTACAACTCCATTTCTTGCATCAATTAAAACTATTGAAACTTGTGCTGTAGAAGCACCTGTAACCATATTTCTGGTATATTCTATATGACCTGGAGTATCTGCAATAATGAAACTTTTACTAGGTGTTGAAAAGTAAATATGAGCTACATCTATGGTAATACCTTGTTCACGTTCTGCAACTAAACCATCTGTGGCCAAAGAAAAATCTAAATAATCAAAACCTCTTTGTTTGCTTTTTTCTTCTATAGCCTCTAATTTATCATCTGTAAGTGATTTTGTGTCGTATAAAATTCTACCTATTAAAGTACTTTTACCATCATCCACACTACCTGCTGTTGCTATTTTTAATACTTTCATTTTATAAGCTGTTCACTAAAAGATTTTGGCTTTTAGCTTAATTTGTAATCGATTTAATTTTCTACTAAAGGCTACTTTTTAAAAATATCCCTGTTGTTTTCTCTTTTCCATTGCAGCCTCTGAACGCTTGTCATCAATTCTTGCACCTCTTTCAGAAATGGAGGAATCTCTAATTTCTTCTACTACCTTCGAAATATCTACTGCTTCAGATAAAACAGCTGCAGTACAACTCATATCACCAACTGTTCTAAAACGTACCATTCTTTCTACCACCTCTTCCTCTTCATCTCTATACACTACTTCATCTGCAGCAGACCAAATCATGCCATCTCTTACAAAAGTTTTGCGTTTATGAGCAAAATAGATAGATGGAATTTCGATATTTTCTTGTTTTATGTAAGACCAAACATCTAACTCTGTCCAGTTAGAAATTGGAAAAACACGTACGTTTTGGCCTAAATCAATTCTACCATTTAACATATCAAAAACCTCTGGTCTTTGATTTTTTTCATCCCATTGTCCGAAATCATCTCTAACAGAAAAAATTCTTTCTTTTGCCCTAGCTTTTTCTTCATCTCTTCTTGCACCACCAATACAGGCATCAAAACCAAATTCTTCTATGGCATCTAATAGCGTTTCTGTTTGCAACATGTTTCTGCTGGCATACCTACCTGATTCTTCTTTTACTCTTCCAGAATCGATATTGTCTTGCACATTTCTAACAATTAATTCTACTCCTAATTCTTTTGCCAATCGATCTCTAAATTCAATCGTTTCAGGAAAATTATGACCTGTATCTATATGTAATAATGGAAAAGGAATTTTTGCTGGATAAAATGCTTTTTGCGCTAAACGCACTAAAGTGATGCTGTCTTTACCTCCAGAAAAAAGTAGCACGGGTTTTTCGAATTGTGCTTGTACTTCTCTAAATATATATATGGCTTCACTTTCTAAAGCGTCTACTTGTATCGTATTTTGATTCATAATCATATTTTTTATATATGTAAACCACATTCTCTATTACTTTCTACTTTGGTTGGGTCGAAATAGGTGAATTCATTAGGTAAATTCTTTTCTACTAAATACGCATCTAATTCTTCATCTGACCAATGGTAAAATGGGCTCACTTTTACAATACCATCTTTGCTTACAGAAACAATATCAATGCTATCTCTAAAAGCAGTTTGTCCTTTTCTGAGATTAGTAAACCAAACATCTGGCTGATGCTCTTTCATAGCTCTAGTAAAAGGTTCAAGTTTAACCTGCTGAGTAAATAAAGCATGTTTTGTATCGTCTATTGAAGGCACCCCTAAAACAACATTTCTATGAGCTGTTGTTTGTTTAGGCGTATACAACTGAATGTTTAAGTTCAATTTTTCTATAATTTCTTCAGCGTGTTTATAGGTTTGAACGGTATTGTAACCAGTGTCACACCAAATGACTTTTATATTTTTTTCTACTTCAGTTACAGCATTTAAAATAGCCACTTCATAAGGCCTAAAATTGGTGGTAATAACTGGTTTTTCTGCAATTGAAATAGCCCAAGCAATAATTTCAGCAGGACTTTTGTCTTGCAAATCTTTATTTATATTATCTAAATCTAGGTTCATTATTTTCCCCATTTAATGGTGTTCCAAATTCTTTCATGAAAAAAATAGAGTATAAGTTTTGTGATAAAATCAATGGATGCTATTGAAGTTGCCAACGCAATTTTACCTGTAAGTATATAAGAAACTATTAATGTATCTAATGTACCAACAACTCTCCAACTCAAAGCTTTTATAACACTTCTTATAGGTTTTTCGGATATTTTATCTTCTTTAAAACCTTTATTTTCTGATTTCTTATTAAGTAAAACTTGGTCTAAAATCATGTATTATTTATTCTATTTTTTATTACCCTACCTATTTAGTAGAGTATGCAAACATACATCAATTAAATTCAAAACAGAGTGATTATCAATCTTATTTTAGATAAACCCTATAGATTTAGTAGATTAATAAAAATAATCAAACTTATTTAAGAATATATCAGTTGAAATTTTGTTTAGATTAAAATAATTAGAAGAAAAGTAGAAATAAACTAAAAAGTTTTACCCAATGTAAACTGAATAGGTATAGCAACACCGGCATTTCTAGTAAAAATGTTACCATTTGAATAATGCATAATTCTTAACTCGAAGTTATAAGCTCTCTCTTTTCCGAAGAAAACTCCAAAACCCATGGTATCTTGATAGGTAATTTTTGGGCCTGTTTCAAAACCATCTATATCCTGTTTAGATATAAAAGCTGGACCAATAATTGAATAATTTGTATAAAAATCATAGTTTTTGTTTCTATATAAATAAAAACGAAGTACAGGAAAAATAGAGAAAGCAAACACATCTGATTTGCCTTGCTGAGATTGAAAATAAGTTGCACTTACACCCCAATCTAATGAAAAAATCTTTTCAGATCTATATATCAATCTTTGATAAGTTAATGAAAAAGCATGTTGTGCTTTTACATCACCCAACCAAAAAACAGGAATTCCAAAACTCTCGAAATTACCGACTTTAACATTCATCGAAAAAAACTCGTTCATACCAAAGCCTAAAGCTCCTGTTCCATAACTGACCTGAAAGATATTTTTTGGAAAAAAATATTCGTTGTTCGCATATTCTTCTGCAGTTTTATCATCTACTTGCTGTAAATGGTATTCAAAGCCTAGCGATGCTTGTGATATAGAAGGTTGATTGTATTTATCTGACTTGGGCATAAATGTACCATTTGCAGACAATCGCCATCTGTTAGACAACCAATACTGCAAACCAAATCCGTAGAGAAAACTTGCAAAATGTGCATCTTCGTAAATCACCTGTTCATTAATAGAAAAACCAATTCTTGTAACATTTGCAATACCTGCCTCTGCATAAACAGACATTTTATCTGTTAAGTTAAAGTCTTTTTTTAAAGATAAACTCCAGGCATTAATCCAAACACTTCTATCATAACCAATATTGTTTACATTATCGTATTTGAACCAAGAAGCTGGTCTTATAACTCCAAATTGTGCAGATAAATTATTTTTTATTTTATAACCCAATAACATTCTACCTGAAAACCTGTTTTTACTAAAGGTTTCAGTTTCAAATCCGTCTATTAAATTGTCATTAGAAAAAGGATAAAAAATAGCTCCAAAATTGATGCTGTAATATGATTTGGCTAAGAACTCTGTAAATTTGGTTTTCTCTGTATTTTCTTCTTGAGAAAATCCTTGATTCATTGAAAAAATCAACAATGTAGCTAATACAATTTGTTGCCATTTAATATTCATCTATTCTTGATTAGATGCATTAATGGTTAAATCTGCTAAAGTCGTGTTTCTAAAAATTTGAAGGGTATTGTCTCTAACTTGAATCATTAACTTATGCACAGCACAGGCATTTTCATCTGGACAATCATCGCACTTTTCATAGAAATTTAAACTCACACAAGGCACCATAGAAATTGGCCCCTCTAAAATTCTCATAATCGTTGTCATTAGAATTTCGTCTGGTTTTTTAAGCAGGTAATATCCACCTCCCTTTCCTTTTTTAGAACCTAACAAACCGTTTTTACGAAGGGTAAGTAAAATACTTTCTAGAAACTTTAATGAAATATTTTCACTTTTAGAAATTGTAGCAATAGCAATAGGCATTTTATGCTCTTGTTTTGCTAAATAAGTAAGCGCTTTAATTCCGTATTTTGTTTTTTTAGAAAGCATGAATCTAAAGTAAACAAATTCTAGCTAACCTAGTTTGTTGTATGCGATTTTTCTATTTGATAAAATGTAGCTTGAGCATAATCTGTTGCAGCACCTGAATTATTTACATGATATAAACCTGCCTTAAAATATTGGTATTGACCAGTTTGATCAAAACCACTATTAGACATATCTACAGTTTCTACAACATCTGGTTTTCCTTCTCTAGAAATGGTAACTGTAAGTGTATTATTAACAGTTTTAATTTGATAAGAAAATTTTTCATCTAAAGGGATACCATCTGTTGGGTTGGCTGCTGAATTGCTTCTAGAACCAATCATATCATACCATTGTTCGCTACCAAAACCATCTCTAGGTTCATGAGCAAAATAAATAGCGCCTAAAGTGTTATTTGGTAATTTTCTGTAGTATAATCTTACAGGTTCATCATCATTGGCATGAATTTGCCCTATAATTACTCTACCTACATGACTTGAACTACCTGTTGTTGTAACATGATTTACAGCTAAAGTTACATTCATTTCTCCATCAAAACCAGCTGCAGCATTTTTATCTGAAGTTGGTGATGAACCAAAAACCCAATTATTTTTATTTACGCCTTGAGTAGGAATGCTAGTGTCTGTACCTCTTAGCATTTCTCTCAATTCAACTCTAGTATAACTTGTATTAGCGGAAGTTTTAAAACCTTCTACTGGACATTTAAAAACCAGACCACCATCAGTACCTGTATAAAAATAATTATCATCTTCATAACCGCCATTAATTTCACTTACAGAAATAGTTTTAGAAAAACCACTTCCATTATTTTCTGGAGTATTCAACTTCCAAGTAGATAAATCGAAATTTTGAGCTGGAGTTTTGTTAGGATCTAAAACACCTCCATTATCCACCTTTGCTTCTTGAGTTATTGTAACATTTCTAGTTAAGTTACCACCAATAACTTTTATAGTTCCTGAACGTTCTTCGAAGTTTGGGTTGGATGCTGCTGTAATATTTACTGTACCATCATTTGTACCAAACCTAGGAGAGATTGTAAGCCAATTTAAATCACTTTCTGTGTACCAATATAAATTGGCAGTAATTTCTAATGATTGTGATTCTTGATCTGCAGAAAATGTATTTAAGGTAGAAACCGTTAGTTGATCTTGTGTAATAACTTCATCTATTGGTTCTGATGAACTACAAGATAAAAATGTAAAAAACACAATACTTAAAAGACTTATTTTGAATACATATTTCATAGAAATCAAGCTAAATTTTATTTTTTTATAAAAATACAAAATTGGTTAACCAATTTTAATAATTAAATCTTAAAATTTGAATTTCTACATAATTGAATTTTTAATCCTCTAAAGCTTGAGCTAAATCTTCTATGATATCAACCACATTTTCTAAACCAACAGAAACTCGAACTAATCCATTAGTAATACCAACTTCTAATCGATCTTCTTCTGACAAACGCCCATGTGTTGTAGAAGATGGATGCGTCACAATGGTTCTAGTATCTCCTAAATTTGCAGATAATGAACACATTTTTATTTTGTTTAAGAATTTTCTACCAGCTTCAATTCCGCCCTTAATTTCGAAAGCAACAATATTACCTCCTAATTTCATTTGTTGTTTAGCCACTTTAAACTGAGGATGAGATTCTAAAAAAGGATATTTTACCAAATCAACTTTAATATTATTCTCTAAAAACTCGGCCACCTTCAAAGCATTTTCACAATGTTTCTCTACTCTAATAGCTAAAGTTTCTAAACTTTTTGATAAAACCCAAGCATTAAATGGTGACATAGCTGGCCCAGAATTTCTGGCAAATAAATAGATTTCACGAATCAAATCTTCTTTACCAACTGTTACTCCACCCAAAACTCTTCCTTGACCATCAATTAATTTGGTAGCCGAATGTATAACCAAATCTGCACCAAATTTAATTGGTTGTTGTATATATGGTGTAGCAAAACAATTATCAACAATATAAATTAGATTGTGTTTTTTAGCGATGTTCCCTATCAATTCTAAATCTAAGATATCTATTGCAGGATTTGTAGGAGTTTCTACATACAAAATCTTAGTATTTTCTTGAATTAAACTCTCTACCAAAGCTACTTCATTAACCTTAAAGTAAGAGGTTTCAATATTCCATTTTGGCAAGTATTTGGTAAACATGCTATGTGTAGAGCCGAATACAGATCTACAAGATACAATATGATCGCCAGCATTTAGTAAGGCTGCAAATGTAGAGAAGATGGCAGACATACCTGTTGCAAAGGCATACCCACTTTCTGCACCTTCCATAGCTACAATTTTATTTACAAATTCACTTGTATTCGGATTCGTAAATCGGCTATATAAATTACGCTGTTTTTCTTCTGCAAAAGATGCACGCATTTCTTCTGCATCATCAAAAACAAAACTTGAGGTTAAATATAAGGGTGTAGAATGTTCAGAAAACTGACTTCTTTCTGTCTGATTTCTGATGGCCTCTGTTTCAAAATTTTTCTTATTACTCATGCTGTATTTTACGTTATTCTGAAACAAGTTCCGAATGACACATTGTGTTAATTATTATGTTTTGCTAATCTTAAAATATCACCAAAAACACCTCTTGCAGTTACACTTGCTCCTGCTCCTGCTCCTTGAATTACAATGGGTTGCTCTCCATAAGATTCTGTATAAATTTCAAAAATGGCATCAGAACCTTTTAAAGAACCCAAAGGTGTACTTGTAGGTGTAGAAACTAATTTTACTTCTAAATTTCCTTTTTCTTTAGATAAATCTCCACTTAATTCTCCTATATATCTTAATACATGATGCTTTTCTTGATTGTCTTTTATAGCCTGATAATCTTCATTTAAAGCCTCTAATTGATTTAAGAATTCTTCAGACGAACCTTCTCTTAAGTTTTCTGGAATTAAATTTTTAATGATAACTTCGTCCAATTCGTTTTCTAAATCTAATTCTCTAGCTAAAATCAATAATTTTCTAGCAACATCATTACCTCCTAAATCTTCTCTAGGATCTGGTTCTGTAAAGCCTTTGTCTATAGCTTCTTGTAAAACCTGTGAAAAAGGAACATCTTGCTCAGAAAAATTGTTGAATAGGTAACTCAAACTACCAGAAAAAACTCCTCTAATTTTGGTGATATTTTCTCCAGATTCATGCAGTAAACGAATGGTATCTATTAAAGGTAAACCTGCACCAACATTGGTTTCGTATAAATATTGCTTTTTATATTCTTTTAATTTTGCTCTTACCTCTTTGTAAAACTCAAAAGATAATGTGTTGGCAATTTTATTACAAGAAACTAAATCAAAACCTGCCTCTATTAAAGGTATATAATTACTAACAAAACTTTCACTTGCAGTATTATCAACAGCTATCAAATTTTCTAAATGATGTGTTTTTGCAAATTCTATTATATTTTTTACAGATGCATTTTCATCACCTTGTTTTAATAAATCTTGTTTCCAATTTTTAGAAGCTCCATTTTTAGTTAACAACACTTTTTTAGAATTGGCAACAGCAAAAACATTCAATTGAATTTTACGTCTTTCTAAAACAGATTGAGTGTTTTCTATAATTTGATCTATTAAAGTACCACCAACCAAACCTTTACCAAAAATAGCAATGTTTATTTTTTTGGTAACTCCAAAAACTTGACCATGAATTACATTTACAGCTTTGTACAGTTCTTCTTTCTTTACAACTAAACTTACGTTCTTTCCAGAAACTGTATTGTTAAACAAAAGTGGAACAATTTGGTTTTTAATTAAAGCATTATAAGGATGATGAAATTCGCTTAAATCTTGCCCGATAATAGAAATAACAGCAACTTTATTATTTACTGAAACTTGATTTACATCTTGTAAATTTAAATCATTCTCAAACTCTTTTTCTAAAGCTTCAACAGCCTCTTTGGCTTTGGCAGATTCTATAATTAAACCTATTCCTCTCTCTGATGAACCTTGAGCAATAATACTAACATTGATGTTTTTATCGCTCAAAGTTTTAAAAATTCGAGCATCTATACCTACTTTACCCAATAAACCTCTACCTTCAAAATTAATCAGTGAAACATTATCTATAGTTGATATAGATTTAATTCCTTTTACAGAAGATTCTGATGTTATTAAAGTACCTTGATCATCCTTATTAAATGTATTTAAAATGCGTAGGTTGATATTCTTTTCAAGTAAAGGAATAATGGTTTTAGCATGTAAAATATTAGCGCCAAAATTGGCTAATTCATTTGCTTCTGAATATGATAATTGCGCTATTTTCTTTGCATCAACAACAATATCTGGGTTGGCCGTAAAAATTCCATTTACATGAGTATAATTCTGTAACTCATCCGCATCTAAAAAATTGGCTAATAAAGCTGCTGTATAATTGCTGCCATTTCTTCCTAAAGTAGTTGTTTCTCCTTTTTGATTTGATGAAATAAAACCGGTAACAATATTTAAAGTAGCTTTATTATTTTTATAAAACTGAATCACGTTTTCTTTAGAAATAGCCTGAATAGGTTGTGCATTACCAAAGTTTTCATTGGTAATAATTAAAGCTCTTGCATCTACAGGATTAACAGAAACACCTTCTTTTTCTAATAAACTTGCCAATAATTTTACCGACAATAATTCACCTTGAGCTAGCACCTCATCTTTAATTTTCTGGCTGAAATCTCCCAGTAAAAAAACCCCTTCAAAAATAGTTTCCAACTTTGTAAATTCCTTAGATACATCAACTGAACTGTTAGGTTGTTGCTGGTATTTTTTAAAGTTCAAAAACTCGGTTTTATATTCTTTTTTATTTGCTGCTAAATCTAAAATAGATTCTAATTCGTTGGTAGAATTGCCTCTTGCAGAAGCAACAATTGTAAATTGCTCATTATTCTTATACTTTTCTAAAATAATATCAATCGCATTTTTTAAACCTTTTCCGTTTGCTAAAGATTTGCCTCCAAACTTTATAACTTTCATCTTCTTTTCTTTGTAATCTTTATTAAAAATTGGTTCAATAATTTTTTCTAATTGATTGTATTCTATTAAAAATGCATCATGGCCATGTACTGAGTTAATCTCATTATAAGTCACATTTTCTTTAGTTAAGGCCAATTTTTTATGCGTTTCTCTATTTTCTTCTGCCGTAAAAAACAAATCAGAATCAACACCAATGATGTGAATATTAGCCTCAATTTGATCTAAAATGGAAATATCTTTTTTACCACCAATAGTTACATCAATTGTTTTTAATAACTGATTCATTAATTTATAAGATGATAATTGATAACGTTCTTGCAGTTTTTTTCCATGATGCAACAACCAACTTTCTACGTTAAAAATAGCAGAGTCTTCGTTTTTAGATCTGTGAAATCGTTCTTTAAAAGATTCTGGAGTTCTATAACATAACATTGCATGCATTCTTGCATCATGCACAGGATTACTAGAATTTACCAAGAATTGTTCTTGAATTTGGCAATTTGCTATTAACCAATCTGTAGATTTCCAGTCTGTAGCAATAGGTAAAAAATGTTGTGTTAAATATTTCTTCAAAACAACCATTTCCCAAGCAATTCCACCTCCTAAAGAACCACCAATTAAAGCAAATAATTGTGTTATTTTTAAGGCAGATAAGCCCAATAAAAATATTTTAGCAATATCTCTTGCAATAAAATCTTTGTAATTATCAATTAAAAATTCATCGAAACCATTACCTGGAATATTAAAAGACAAAACAGTATAAACACTAGTATCTATGGCTTTTTCTTTCCCTACAATATCTTGCCACCAACCATTTTTACCTGCAACTTCACTATTACCTGTTAATGCATGATTGATTAAAACCACAGGAGCTGAGCCTAATTCTTTACCAAAAACTTGATAGCTCAAATTTAATTCAGGAATTATTACACCAGCTTCTGTGGTAAAATCTTTTATTTTGATATGTGATAATGGATGTTTCAATTATGGCCTTTTTTAATTTTTCAGGATTTAAATTTCTGAAAAAGCTGCTTTTAAATCTGCTTTTAAATCTTCTATATCTTCTATACCAACAGACAAACGAATTAAATCTTGAGAAACACCTGCTCCTTCTTGAGCAGCTTCATCTAACTGTTGATGCGTGGTACTTGCAGGATGAATAATTAAAGATTTAGTATCACCAATATTTGCTAATAAAGAGAACACTTTTGTTTTATCTGCAATAGTTTTTGCAGCTTCATAACCTCCTTTATGACCAAAAGTTACAATTCCACTTTGACCTTTTGGTAAATATTTCTTAGCCAATTCATTGTACTTGTTACTTTCTAAACCAGGATAATTTACCCAAGCTACTTCCTCTTGTTCCTCTAGCCATTTGGCTAAAGCCAAGGCATTTTCTGAATGCTGTTTAATTCTAACTGGTAAAGTTTCTAATCCTTGAATAATATTAAATGCGTTTGTTGGGCTTAAAGCTCCTCCAAAATCACGCAAACCTTCAAGAATTAATTTAAAAGTATAAGAGGCAGCACCTAAAACTTCGTGGTATTTTAAGCCATGATAACCTGCAGAAGGTTCTGTAAATTCTGGAAATTTACCATTTGCCCAGTTAAAAGTTCCTGCATCAATAATGGCACCACCTAAAGAGGTTCCTTGACCTCCAATATATTTTGTTAAAGAGTGAATTACAATATTTGCTCCGTGTTTAATAGGATTTAATAATGCTGGTGTAGCAACAGTATTATCTACAATAAATGGCACTTCTGCTGCTTTAGAATGCTCTGCAATTGCTTCTAAATCTAAAACGTCTAACTTTGGGTTACCTAAAGATTCTACAAAAAATGCTCTGGTATTTTCTTGAACTGCATCTGCAAAATTATCAGGATTAGAAGCATCTACAAATGTTGTTGTAATTCCAAATCTTGGTAAGGTTACATGTAGTAAATTAAATGTTCCTCCATACAAACTACTTGAAGCTACAATATGATCTCCTGCTTTTAAAAGGGTCAACAATCCTGTTGATATGGCAGATGTTCCAGAAGCAAAAACGACAGCTCCTATTCCGCCTTCTACAGCTGCTAAACGTTCTTGTAAAATTTGGTTTGTTGGGTTGTTTAATCTTGTGTAAATAAAACCTAATTCTGCTAAAGAGAATAAATTTGCTGCATGATCTGAATCATTAAAAACATAAGATGATGTTTGATAGATAGGAACTGCTCTTGCTCCTCCATTAGATTTTACATCATGACCTGCGTGCAACGCATTTGTTGCTAATTTGTGAGTACTCATTTTTCTATTTTTTTGAGTTAATAAATAATTAAAACAAAAGTCAAATGCATCAACTTTAATTGATGTGTTTACCAGAAAAATGTTATTAAGAAAATAGAAAATTCAAGGAATTTGAAAATTCTCTTTTGTTATCTATCCTTTTAAATTAAACAATTTAAAAGAGTAGAATTTAGCACCTTCTTTATTTCTAAAGGGTTGCTAAGGCTTCAATGGGTCTAATCCCTCCACCTTTCTTGATAACATTTCAATAAGTTATTGAACTTTGTGAGTACAAATATTGCAACAGAAAAAGTTAACATCCAAATAAAAAACACTAAAATTTATAAAATGTATCATTTTCACAAAAAATGGATTGATTATTTTTTTAATCCTCAAAAACCAACTTAATATTCTGTTAAAAATGATTTATTGATGATGGCATTGCAAATAATTATAGTTCTAAATTGATTAAATATAAAATTATGACGTATTTTTGCATCATAATTAGAGGAAAAATTTGAACTGATTGCAACCTCATTAAAAAAATGCTAAAGCAGTAATTCTATACTCCTTTTAGCCTCCTGCAATCTTTCTCGAATTTTTTAAATCATATAAAAAAGAAGAGTATTATGTCATATTTATTTACCTCAGAAAGCGTTTCTGAAGGACATCCAGATAAAGTTGCAGACCAAATATCAGATGCTTTAATCGATAATTTTTTAGCATTTGATAAATCTAGTAAAGTAGCTTGTGAAACCTTAGTTACTACTGGGCAAGTTATATTAGCAGGTGAAGTAAAATCGAACACTTATTTAGATGTTCAACAAATTGCAAGAGATGTAATCAATAAAATTGGTTACACAAAAAGCGAGTATATGTTTGATGGAAATTCTTGTGGTGTTTTATCCGCAATTCATGAACAATCTCCAGATATTAATCAAGGTGTAGACAGATCTAAACCAGAAGAGCAAGGTGCAGGAGACCAAGGTATGATGTTTGGTTACGCTACTGATGAAACTGAAAACTACATGCCTCTAGCTCTAGAATTATCTCATAGACTGTTAACAGAATTGGCAGAAATTAGAAGAGAAAATTCAGACATAACCTATTTAAGACCAGATGCAAAAAGTCAGGTAACTATTGAATATTCAGATGATAATGTACCTCAAAGAATAGATGCTATTGTAATTTCTACGCAGCATGACGATTTTGATGCATCTGAAGAAGTAATGTTATCAAAAATTAAAAAAGATATTGTAGAAATTTTGATTCCGAGAGTAATTGCAAAATTACCAGAACATATTCAAAAATTATTTACAGATGATATTACCTATCACATAAATCCTACTGGAATATTTGTTATTGGTGGTCCTCATGGAGATACTGGTTTAACTGGTCGTAAAATTATAGTAGATACTTATGGAGGAAAAGGCGCTCATGGTGGAGGTGCTTTTTCAGGTAAAGACCCTAGTAAAGTAGATAGGTCTGGAGCTTATGCTACAAGACATATTGCTAAAAATTTAGTAGCTGCAGGTTTATGTAAAGAAGTTTTAGTACAGGTTTCTTACGCAATTGGAGTTGCAAAACCAACCAGTATTAATGTAGAAACGTATGGAACTTCTACAGTAGATTTATCTGATGGAGAAATCAGTAAAAAAGTAGAAGAAATTTTTGACATGCGTCCTTATTTTATTGAAAAGCGTTTAAAGTTAAGAACTCCTATTTATTCTGATACTGCTGCATATGGACATATGGGTAGAAATCCTGAAGTAAAAACAGTAACTTTCTCAAATCCTATGGGAGAAACTGTATCTGAAGAAGTAGAAACTTTTACTTGGGAAAAATTAGATTATGTAGATAAAGTTAAAGAAGCATTTAATTTATAAATGTTAAATCCATCAAGTTCAAAGGCTCTCAATTTTATAAATTGAGAGCTTTTTTTTGGTTAAAATTTACAAACTGTCTTTAACATTTATTTAAGAGTTCGTCCTTTATGGTTTGCGTAATTTCGAAAACAATTCAAATTAAACATAATCATGACAAAAAAAGTATTCTCGCAATTGGTTCTAATTGCACTTGTTTTTGGCTTTTCTGTAGATGCAAATGCACAGATTTGGAAAAGAAAAAAGAAGGAAGAACCTAAAAAAGTTGCTCCAAAGCCTAGGCCAAAACCTAAAAAAGGAGCCATTCAACCTTATTCTAAGGTAGTAACAAAAGATATGAAAACAGACGAAGGTTTATTTCATGTACATTCAAAAGACAACACTTTCTTATTCGAAATTCCAGATTCTTTAATGGAAAGAGAAATGCTAATGGTAACACGTATTGCAAAAACTGCAAGTGGCATTGGTTTTGGTGGTGGTAAAGCAAATACACAAGTTTTACGCTGGCAAAGAAAAGACAAAAAGGTTTTACTTAGAGTTGTATCTCACAATGTTGTTGCAGACACAATTTTACCTGTTCATGAAGCAGTTGTAAATTCTAACTTTGAGCCTATTTTATACACGTTTCCTATTAAAGCGTTTAATAAAGACACTACTGGTGTAGTTATTGATGCTACAAAATTGTTAACTGAAGATATTAAACCTTTAGGTTTTCCTCAATTTTACAGAACAAGATACAGAGTTACAAGATTAGATAAATCTCGTTCTTACACAGAAAGGGTAAGTAGTTATCCTCAAAACATAGAGTTTAGACATGTAAAAACTTATTTTGCATCTAGACCACCATCTAATGGTAGTGTAGGTTCTATTTCTTTAGAAATGAGCAACTCTATGATTTTATTACCAAAAGTACCTATGAAACGTAGATACTTTGATGAAAGAGTAGGTTGGTTTGCAAGAGGTCAAACAGACTACGGTTTGGCTGATCAAAAAAGTAAAACTGTACAATATTTAGACAGATGGAGATTGGAGGTTAAAGATGAAGATATTGAAAAGTTTAAAAGAGGTGAATTAGTAGAGCCTAAAAAACAAATTGTTTATTATGTAGATAGAGCTACACCAAAAGAATGGGTGCCATACATTAAACAAGGTATTGAAGATTGGCAAGTTGCTTTTGAAGCAGCTGGATTTAAAAATGCAATTATTGCAAAAGATCCACCTAGTAAAGAAGAAGATCCAGATTGGAGCCCAGAAGATGTTCGTTATTCTGTTGTAAGATATTTAGCATCTCCTATTCCAAATGCTAATGGTCCTCACGTTAGTGACCCAAGATCTGGAGAAATTTTAGAATCTGATATTAACTGGTATCACAATGTAATGACCTTATTACATAACTGGTACTTTATTCAAACAGCGGCTATAAACGAAGAAGCTAGAAGTAATAGCTTCAAAACAGAAATTATGGGACGTTTGGTACAATTTGTATCTTCTCATGAAGTTGGTCATACATTAGGTTTACCACACAACATGGGTAGTTCTGTAGCTTATCCTGTAGATTCTTTACGTTCATCTACGTTTACTGATAAATATGGTACAGCACCTTCTATTATGGATTATGCTCGTTTTAACTATGTTGCTCAACCAGAAGATAAAGGTGTTGCTTTAATGCCAAACATTGGTGTTTACGATAAGTACGCAATTTCTTGGGGTTATAGACCAATTTTAGACAAAGATGCAAAAGCTGAAAAAGAAACTTTAGATGCTTGGATTATGAAACATGCTGGAGACCCAATGTATAGATTTGGTCATCAACAAGCAGGTGGAGTTGTAGACCCTAGTTCTCAAACAGAAGATTTAGGAGATAATGCAATGAAAGCATCTATGTATGGTATTAAGAACTTAAAAAGAATTTTACCTAACTTAGAAAAATGGACATCTGAAAAAGGTGAAAATTATGATGAGTTATCTACAATGTATGGTCAGTTATTAGGTCAGTTCAACAGATACATGGGTCATGTTTCTGCAAATGTTGGTGGTGTTTATGAATACTACAAAACATCAGATCAAGAAGGAGCTGTTTATACACATGTAGATAAAGCAACTCAAAAAGAGGCTTTAGACTTTGTTATTGATAATCTTTTTGAAACACCAACTTGGATGTTAGATGAAAATATTTTTAGCAAAATAGAGTTTTCTGGAGCTGTTGAAAGAGTTCGTGGTTTACAAGCTAGAACTTTAAATAACATTTTAGATGCTGGTAGAATGGCTAGAATGATTGAAAATGAAACTTTAAATGGTAGCAAAGCTTATACACTTGTTAACATGATGAGTGATTTAAGAAAAGGAGTTTGGACAGAATTATATAATGGCGCTTCTATAGATACTTACAGAAGAAACTTACAAAGAGCTCATTTAGATCGTTTAAATTTCTTATTAAATGAAGCTAAAAACCAAAGAGGTTTTAATAGTGGATACTTAAAAAGAAGTGGAATTAACATTAATCAATCTGACGTAAAATCAGTTGCAAGAGGAGAATTAAAGAGAATTCAACGAGATGCAAGAGCTGCAGCTTCTAGAGGAAATACTTTAAGACGTTACCACTTACAAGATGTTGTTGATAGAATTGATATGATTTTAGATCCTAAATAATCTAAAAATTAGATAAAGAAAACCTCGCAAATGCGAGGTTTTTTTATGCTTAAAAAAATATTACTTACATTCAAATGTGCTGAATTCCTTGGGCTATAAAATCTAATTGCCCTTGATAAATGGTTTTAAATCTATATTAAAAAGAAACGAAAATATGGTATACAGACTTTAAACTATATAGCTTCATTTTTGGCTTGGTTTTTGAAGTTAAAATTAAAATTTACAGAATATGAAAAAAGCATTTTTATTTTATCTATTCTTACTCTTTTTAAGTGGAAATAGTTTTTCTCAAAATGGAGAAATAGTTTTTCAGATAATAGATAAAAAATATGAATCTCCAATTTCTTATGCAACGATTATTCTACAAAAATTAAATAGAGGAACGCATGCAGACATCGATGGTTATTTTAGAATTCCTGAGTTGTATTTTGAAGATGAATCAATTAAGATTTCTTCTATTGGATACAATACTCAAGTATTAAAACTATCTAATTTCAAAAAAAATAGCATTAATAAAATATATTTAATTCCCTTCATAAATCAACTTGATGAAATATTAATTGTTACACGAAAAAATAAAGAAAGACAAAAACCTTTAAGTGCTGAACAAATTGTAAGAAATGCAATAAATAATATTCCAAAAAATTATCCTATGGAACCTCATTCATATATAGGATATTACAGAGACTATCAACAGCCAACAAACACAAATTATAAAAAGGTAAACAAACTTAAAAAAAACCCCAATTATATTAATTTACACGAGAGCATTGTACAATCTTTTGATCAAGGTTTCCAAACAAATAAACTAATACATAAAGAAAACCAAAGTATACTGTATAAGTATAAAGTAAATAATAACTTCTTAAAAGACTCATTATTAAAAATTCCTTATGACAATAAAGAGAATAAGTTTTCAAAAAATGTTTCTATAACTCCTTTAGGAGGTAATGAACTGAATATTCTAAATATTACAAATTCTATAAGGAATTATAATACTCAATCTGTTTCGTTTATAAACACCTTAAATAAAAACTTTACGGCTAATCATTCTTTTCAAATAGATAGCAAAAAAAATATGAATGGAGTTTATCTTTATGAAATTTCATTTAAATCTATAAAAGAAAAAACAGATTTTAATCACTATGCAAAGGGAAAGATTTACATTTCTAAAAATGACTTTTCAATTTATAAATTAAACTATAATTTATATAATTTAACCTCTGAAAACCCACAGTATTCTTTGCTTCTAGAATATTTACCCAAAGGTGATAAAATGTTTTTAAATTATATGATGTTCAATAATAAGTTTACAGTTAAAAATCCTGATTTTTTAACACTAGAAACTATAAGTTATAATGTTGAAGCATTAAAAACTAGCTTATTTCTTAATCAACTAGGTTCGGACAAATCTGAAAAATCATTTTCTAAAAATATTAATAACGAAGCAAAAATAAACTTAATCTTTAATAAACCTTTATTAAAAAACTCTATAAAACCATTATCAAGAAATATCAAAGTATATTACAAAAACAAGAAATTAAAAACGTTAGACTATAATATTGAAAAAAGTTCTCCAAAAACTATTACTTTAATATTAAAAACAAGACAACTAGCAAAAATAGGGCTCTCAGATGAAGTAATAGAGAAGAAAGAGTTTACTAAAAATTTAAGGTTCGAAATTAAAAATATAGAATCCAAAGATGGATTAATAATAAACAAACCAATAAACTTTGAGTTTTATCAATATCGTGAATTTTTTGTACAAGAAGTTTTCCAAAATAAAAGTTTGCCAAAAACAAAGAGCTTTGTTGATAAAAATTCACCTCTCTCTAATTCTACTCAAAACGCAATGGATTACAAAGACCAATATTGGTTAAATTCACCACTAAAGAAAATAAACTAAATAAAAATATTACTTCCATTTAATTCCACAACCCATACTTGGCTTCTGATTTGCCAAATTGTCTTTATGCTCTAAAAGATTGTGTAATGCTTTTCTAATATCCTTACCATTTAAAGGTGCTGAATTTCCTGGTCTTGAATCATCTAACTGACCATGATAAACAGCATTTAATCCTGCATCAAATACATAAAAATCTGGTGTACATGCTGCATCATAAGCTTTGGCTACTTGCTGAGTTTCATCAAACAAATAAGGAAAAGGATAGTTTAAGTTTTCAGCAACCTCTTTCATGTATTTAGGTGCATCTTGAGGATAATTCTCTATTTCATTGGAACTTATAGCAATAAATTTAATTCCTTTTTCTTGGAATTCGTTGGCCATTTTAACCAACTCAGTATTTACATGAATAACAAAAGGGCAATGATTGCAAATAAACATAATCACAGTTCCTTTTTCTCCCTTAAGCTGATTCAGAGAGTACTCTTTATCATCAATAGTATTAATTAACGTGAAATCTGGAGCCTTTGAGCCTAATTTAAATTCATTCGATTCTGTTAAAGCCATTTCTTTACATTTTTAATTATTTATTCAGCTAAAGCAATTGCACAAATGTAACCACCTGTCCAAGCATTCTGAAAATTAAATCCACCTGTTACAGCATCAATATTTAAAACTTCACCTACAAAAAATAAATTTTTATGCTGCTTACTTTCAAAACGTTTAAAATTTATTTCTTTTAAATCTACACCACCAGCAGTTACAAATTCATCTTTAAAAGTAGTTCTACCATTTGCATTATAAATACCTTTTGTAAGTTCTGTTGCTAATTTTTCTAATTGTGTGTTTTTTAAATCTGCCCAATTCTGATTTTTAGAAATACCAGAAAATAGCACAAAACGTTCCCAAAGTCTTTTTGAAATTTCTGTAAAAGGAGATTTTAAAATTACTGTTTTTCTTGGTTCTTTCTTTTTTAAATTTAAAAGTACATTAAGAACTTTTCCTGTAGACCTAGATAACCAATTTACTTCTACATTGTATTGGTAATTTTTATCCGCTAAAATTCGAGCTCCAAAAGCAGACAATTTTAAAACAGCTGGTCCACTCATTCCCCAATGTGTAATAAGCAAAGGGCCTGAAGCTTCTAGTTTTGTACCCACAATATTTACAGTGGCATTTGGTACAGAAATACCCAATAAATCTACCAATCTTTTATCGTTGATATTAAACGTAAATAAAGAAGGTACTGGTTCTATAATCTTATGATCTAAAGTTTTACAAAGCTCCCATACTTTTTTAGAACTACCAGCTGCTACAACTACCTTGTCTGCAATAAAATCTTTATTTTTTGTGTTGACAACCCACTGTTTTTCTTGTTGATAAACTGAATTAACACCACAGTTTGTTAACACTTTAATTCCTAATTTATCAACAGCGTTTTGAAAGCAATCAATGATTGCCTGACTTGTATTTGCTTCTGGAAAAACTCTATTATCACTTTCAATTTTTAAAGGCACACCTTTGTTTTCAAACCACTCAAAAGTATCTCCTGTCATGAATTGATGAAAAGGGCCCAGCAATTCTTTTTTTCCTCTTGGATAAAATTCAATCAATTCTTTAGGCGTAAAACAAGCATGCGTTACATTGCATCTACCACCTCCAGAAATTTTTACTTTCTGCAATACATCTTTTCCTTTTTCTAAAATGGTGATGTCTAATTCAGGATTGTTTTCTTTGGCATTTATGGCTGTAAAATAGCCAGCAGCTCCACCTCCAATAATTATTACTTTACTCATAAAATCATTTCTGAATAGGTAAGAATTGTTTCAAATCCTTTATTTTTAAAATAGTTAGGTGTTTCTTGATTTCCTGTGGCTAATACAAAATCTCCACCCCAAGCTCCTAAACTTTTAATCTCTCCAAAATAATCTGGAAATAGCTTTTCTTTAACAGGTTGTAATTTTATGATTGAACTTATAATTTGTTCATGTTCTACAAGAAGTGCGTCGAATTCATGAAGCGAGTTTACTTTTGGAAACGTCTCTGAAATTTCTGAAATTCGATTAATTTGTGCACTATAATCTAAATTACTTTCTCTAAATTTTGCAATACCTTCTTTAGAGTCTTGCTTTTGATTTAAATACACAAAATATAAATTATCTTTAAATTCAGGATTAAAAACCACTGAATCAACTATAGGTTTCTGTTCTTTTATTTGATAATATATAGGTGTATCATTTTGCGCACATGCAATATCATAACCGCTACCTTTAAAAGAGTTCCATAATAATTGAAAAGCATCTACTTTAGCCCAAGATGCAATAGAATTTATTAATGTAGATGAACTGCCTAAACCCCAATTTCTTGGAAAATTTAGTTCGGTTTTTATTACAAAACCATGATCTACATCTAGAAAATCTGGGTTTAATCTTTTTGCCTCTGCTAAAATATCTAATAAAGTTTCTGCTATAAATTCAGCACTTCCTTCTTTATCTGAATTAAAAGTACAATTTACTAAACGTAATTTTGGTAAATTAAAAACTGCTTCAAACCAACAATTACCCGTATTTGTAAAACTAGCCCAAATTAAATTGGGTTCTTTAATTTTTTCTACACTTAAGTTTTGCCCGTATTTTGTAGGTAATGCCAATGATTTAGCACCATCTAACACTAGATACTCACCTGTAAGCAACAATTTTCCATTAGAATAATAGTTCATTACAGTAAATCGAATTGTTTAAAATGATGGGTAAAATGTTTTATTTGAAACCTTTTCCAATAATCGAAATCCAATTCTCCAAAAAATGGGTGTACCACAGTTCTACCTTCCTCTTTATTGAATATCATTACAAATTGTTGTACTTGATAATCTAAATCATCTATAGCTTCAGCCAAAGAATTAAACTTTAATGGCACTGGACCATCAGATAAGAAAGAGGCTCTAAAACCCATTTGCAATTCGTTTTCTGAATTTAGAAATGGTTTTCTTCTTGCACTTTTTTCATCAGAAACAAAAACATTAACGTTCCAGTTACCATTTGCAATTTGGGTTACTGAACTTAAATGCTCAATCATTTGTTGCGCATTCATTTGGCCAAATACAGGTTTTGTATCTTCTTTTAAGTTTAATAATATACTTCTAACATCATCAAAATTTAAGAAATTTACCCAATTCACTTTTGGCTTTCTAAGTGATTTTATTTTTTCAACTACTGCAGAATGTGATACTGTTCTTTCTTCAAAATACTTTTCTACAGCCTTTTTCTCATCTTCTGTAGCATCAAATTGATTCAATATATTTTGCAAATGCATTTTCATATGACCATGTTGAATACCTTTGGTAGTTAAGGCTCTTAAAGCTGCGTAATTTTGTGCTAAACCTGCTGCAGCCATAATTTGCATTAACACTCTTGCAGATGGTTTTTGCAACATTTCTAGTGATAATTTAGCCATTGGATGTAAGGCTGTTAAACCACCTACAGTACCTAATGCCAATGGAATTTCTATCCAAAACTTAAAGATACCATCATCTATTGAACAGTGAGATAAACTTGAATAAGAGCCTTTTCTAGAAGCATAGGCATGTGCACCAGCCTCTACTGCTCTAAAATCATTGCCAGTTGCTAAAACCACAGCATCTACTCCATTCATTATACCCTTGTTATGCGTAACTGCTCTGTAAGGTTCTATTTCTGCAATTTCTACTGCTTGTTTAAATTTTTCCGCAAATTTCTGAGGGTTGTCTCCTCCCAATTCTTCAATTTTACAACTTACTTCTGCTCTAACTAAACATTCAGGAACGTAATTAGACAGAATACTCATGACAATTTCTATATCCTCATTTTCAAATTTCTTAGCAATTGCCTCTAAACAAGAATTAATGAAGTTTGCACCCATTGAATCTTTAGTTTCGAAAGTAACATGCAATTGATAATAATTGGCTAGCTTGTCTGTTTTATCAACCAAAGAAATATCTAAAATACCTCCACCTCTTTTTTCCATATTCTTTGTTATGGAAGCTGTAGCAGCATATAGTTCTGTCTTGTTTTTGTTAAAATAGTTATGAAGCTCTTCTTTTTTACCTGCATACATAAAGTGTACTTGACCTATTTTGGTGGTTCCTAAAACCTTGGTTTTAAAACCTCCTCTTGTACTCCAAAATTTAGCAACTTTAGAAGCTGCAGCAACCACAGAACTCTCTTCTACCACCATTGGTATTACATAAGTTCTATCATTAATAACAAAATTTGGTGCAACTCCAAAAGGCATGTAAAAGTTAGAAATTGTATTTTCTATAAAATCATCATGTAATTCTTGAAGGTTTTTATTCGCATTCCAATATTGCTTAATAATTGCAATAGATTCAGATTGATTTTGAAAGTAATTTTCTGTTAACCAATCAATTTTTTCTTCTTTGGTTAGTTTGGAAAAACCAGATATAATTTTGCTCATTTATGCAGATATAAACTATGTTCAACAAATATAAATCAATCTTAGAAAACAATGTAGAATAATCAAGATTTCTGATTTTTTAGGATATTTTTTGCTGATTTTTCCGTAAACTTGGCAAACTTTTATCAAAAACAAAGTCTAAATGAAAAAATCTATCATTTTAGCAACCTTACTACTTTCTATAATAGGTTGTACAAATACTAGTTCTGAAACCTCAAACAACACTTCTACTGGCACTAAAGAAATTACTCTCGAAGAAATTTGGGATGGTACTTTTTCTACAGAAAGAATGAACGCACTTAATTCTATGAATGGTGATTTTTATTCTTTGCTAAACAGAGATGAAGAAGGTAATACAACTGTAGACAAATATAGTTATAGTACTTTAGAAAAGGTAGAAACTATTGTAAGTAGTGCAGATTTGAAAGATTTAGATGGTTTTTCATCTTATAAATTTAATGCTGATGAAACTAAATTAATACTAGGTACTCAGTTTAAAAAAATATACAGACGTTCTTATAGTGGTACATTTTATGCCTATGATGTAGCTTCTAAAAAACTTTCTTTAATAGGGAAAGACATTCAAGAGCCATTGTTTTCTCCTGATAACAAAAAGGTAGCTTATGCTAAAGACAATAACATTTACATTAAAGATTTTTCTAGAAATGCCTTAATACAAGTTACAAAAGATGGCAAGAAAAATAGCGTTATAAACGGAATTACAGACTGGGTTTACGAAGAAGAATTTGGCTTTGTAAGAGCTTTTGAATGGAGTAAAAACAGTAGATATTTAGCTTTTTTAAGATTCGACGAATCTGATGTACCTACTTTTTCTATGGATATTGTTGGTGATGGGCTTTATCCAAATCAGCAAGTATTTAAATACCCTAAAGCAGGTGAAAAAAATGCAGATGTTACTTTACATATGTATACTCTAGCAAATAAGACTACAAAGAAAATTAGTCTAGGTGATTATGAATACATCCCAAGAATTAAATGGTCTAATAACGATGCTATTTTAGTGGCAACTACCTTAAATCGTTATCAAAATAATTTAAAATTACACAAGGTAAATGCATTAAGAAGTTCATCTACAGTATTATTAAATGAAACTGATAAAGCGTATATAGACATTACAGACAATCTTACGTTCTTAACAGATAATTCATTTATTTGGACAAGCGAAAGAGATGGTTTTAATCATATTTATCATTATGATTTTAATGGTAATCTTATCAATCAGATTACAAAAGGAGATTGGGAAGTAACCAACTACTATGGCTTTAATCCAACTAAAAAAACAATTTATTACCAATCTGTAGAAAATGGTTCTATAAATAGAGGTGTATACTCTATTGGTTTAGATGGTAAAAACAAACAGTTGCTTAGTAATAAGGATGGTCAAAACTCAGCTGCCTTTAGTACCAACTTAAACTACTTTATAAATACATTTTCTACATCAGAAATTCCACCTATTTACAGTTTGTATTCTGCTGAAGGCGAAATGCTAAAAGTGGTAAAAGACAATGCTGAACTTAAAGAAGAATTGGCAGATTATAAAATGAGTCCTAAAGAGTTTTCTACTATTAACATTAATGGTTATGACTTAAATATGTGGATGATAAAACCTGTTGATTTTGATGAGAATAAAGCATACCCAATGTTAATGTTTCAATACTCAGGCCCTGGTTCTCAGCAAGTAGGTAATAGATGGAATGGAACCAATGACTACTGGCACAATATGCTTGCGCAAAAAGGTATGATTGTAGTTTGTATTGATGGTAGAGGAACAGGTTTAAAAGGTGCAGACTTTAAGAAAGTAACACAAAAAGAATTGGGTAAATTTGAAGTTGAAGACCAAATAGCTGCTGCTAAAAAACTTGCAGAACGCTCTTATATTGATGAAGATAATATTGGTATTTGGGGATGGTCTTTTGGTGGCTTTATGAGTACAAATGCGCTGTTAAAAGGTAGTGATATTTTTTCTACAGCAATCGCAGTTGCACCAGTAACTTCTTGGCGTTTTTACGATACTGTTTATACAGAACGCTATATGCAAACACCTCAAGAAAACGCAAGTGGTTATGACGAAAACTCACCAATCAACTATGCAGATAAATTAGAAGGAAATTATTTATTAGTTCATGGAACAGGAGATGATAATGTACACGTACAAAATTCAATGAGAATGATTAACGCACTTATTGAAGCCAATAAACAATTTGATATGTTTATTGTTCCAGATAGAACTCATGGAATTTATAAAGGCGCAAATACAAGATTGAATTTATACACAAAAATGACCAATTTTGTAGAAGAACATTTAATAGAAAAATCAAACAAAACAACTAAAGTAAAAGGATAATTATGTTAGATAAAGGAGTTAGCACAACTACAGCAGAACCAGAAATGTTTGGACATCCAAAAGGATTGTTCTATTTATTCTTTGCAGAATTATGGGAGCGTTTTAGTTTCTATGGTATGAGAGCGTTATTAACGCTTTATATGGTAAATGAAATTTTTAAAGCCATTGCAGAAAGAGATACAGCCACTGCAATTGTATATGCATCTTATGGTTCTTTAGTATATGCATCAACTGTTATTGGAGGTCAAATTTCTGATAAAATTTTAGGAATGCGTTCATCTATTTTTCTTGGAGGAATACTTATGGCTCTTGGTCATTTTGTATTGGCAGTAGAAAATGATACTGCTTTCTTTTTAGCATTAGCTTTAATTGTAGTAGGTAATGGTTTTTTTAAACCAAACATATCCACTTTTGTAGGTGCTCTTTATGAAGAGGGAGATGTTAGAAAAGACTCTGGATTTACCATTTTCTATATGGGTATTAATATTGGTGGTTTTGTTGCTCCATTACTGTGTGGTTGGTTAGCTTTAGAATATGGCTATCACTATGGTTTTGGTTTAGCTGGAATTGGAATGATGGCTGGTTTAATCTTCTTTTGGAGTGGAATAAAAAAGAATGTTTTTGGCGATAAAGGAATGCCACCAAGCCAAGAAATTTATGAGAAGAAAATAATCGGAGTTCCTCAAAAAACCTTAATTCCAATTATTGCATTTTTATTTGTACCAGTAATAGCTTATTTACTTGCTTCTTGGCAACAAAATTATGTTAGTGGAATCTTTAAATTTATTGGTTTTGCAGTTTTAGCTTATTTAGTTTATATCATGGTTAAACTAGATTCAGACGCTCGTAAAAAACTTATCATGGCAGTTTTAATTACATTTTTTATGACTTTATTTTGGGGTTTCCATGAGTTGTCTGGTAGTGTAATTACCCTATTTGCCTCTAGAAATGTAGATTTAGCAGGTATTATGAGTGCAGCTCAAACAAATGCATTAAACTCAATGTTCATTATTGTTTTAGCAATTCCAATCTCTTTACTTTGGGGATATTTAGCAAAAAGAGGTTTAAACCCAAGAACACCTTATAAGTTTGGATTAGGGTTACTTTTTGCTGGTTTATGTTTTTACATACTTTCTATCTCTGGAGCAAGTGCAGATGAAAATGGTTTAGTACCATTTGTATATCTTTTAGTTATGTATTTTATATTATCTATTGGAGAGTTATTTATGTCTCCAGTTGGCTTATCTAAAATTACGGATTTATCTCCAAAAAATATAGTTGCGTTTATGATGGGAGTTTGGTTTTTATCATCTGCTTTTGCGTTTCAAATTGTAGGATTTATTGGTGAGCAATTGGCCATAGAAAGTACAGACAAAAATGTTGGAGGCTTAGAGACCTTAACAATCTATACAGACGGATTTCATTTAATAGCTATGTATGCCTTAGGTGCAGGTGCAATTGTATTGCTATTCTCACCTTTAATGAAAAAATTATTAGGTAACGTTCACTAATTAAAAATTATATAGAAACCTCATAAACTAAAAATTTATGAGGTTTTTTGTTTTTAAAAACTACTACTTATGAGTACTGCATCAACCAAAGAATTTTCTTTACTAAATCATAAACCAGCACTATTTGTGTTGTTCTTTACAGAAATGTGGGAACGTTTTTCATACTATGGAATGCGTGCCATTTTCGTTTTATTCTTAACAGATTCTTTTGCTGATGGTGGCTGGGAATGGTCTAGAGAAAGAGCATTAGGCCTTTTAGCAATCTATACCAGTTCAGTATATATTACGCCTTTAATTGGTGGCATTATTGCAGACAAGTTATTGGGTTATCAAAAAGCAGTAGCTCTTGGTGCTTTAGTAATGACTCTTGGGCATGCTTCTATGGCTTTAGAAACAGAAACCACACTATATTTAGGTATTGCTTTTTTAATAATTGGTAATGGTCTTTTTAAACCGAATGTAACTTCAATGGTTAGTGGTTTGTATGACAAATATCCTGAGAGAAAAGATGGTGCATTTACAATATTTTATATGGGTGTTAATGCAGGTGGATTTTTAGGTGTGCTTCTATGTGGGTTTTTAGCTAATAATTTAAGTTACTCTTGGGGATTTGGTTTGGCAGGAATCTTTATGTTTTTAGGAACTTTACAATTTTGGTTTGGTAGAAACATCTTTGAAAATGTTGGTAAAGCGCCTAATAAAAATACTAAGAAAGTAGATTTAACAACAGAAGTAGATCCAAAAAATGCAATTTTAGTTGATGCTGAAGTTCAAGAAGCTACAACCAATAGAAAAATCCAAAATGATAGGTATATTGTAGTTGGGCTTTTGGCTTTTTTTACTGTATTTTTTTGGTGGGCATTTGAACAAGCAAGTGGTTCTATGAATATTTTTGCTAGAGATTATACCCAAAGAGCTTTAAGTGGTAATGCTGCTCTAACTTTTAAAATAGTAGATGTTTTAGTATCCACAGTTCCTCTTTTAATAATTTCTTGGGTGTTACTAAAATTATTCGGACAAACCTTTAAACAAATATCACTTTCAAATATCGTTTTAGGAATAAGTTTTCTAAGTATTTGGGGTTTTGTTATCTGGAAACTTTCTATCATATTTTCGTCAGAAACAACAGAAATTGAAGCTTCTTGGTTTTTAATTTTAAACTCACTTTTTATTATATTTTTGGCTCCACTATTTTCTAAATGGTGGGAAAGTAAATTCAACCCATCTGCAGCCGTAAAATTCGGAATTGGTATGATTTTACTAGGTATTGGTTTTGGAGCTTTAGCTTATGGCTCTAGTGATATTCCACAAGGAGCAAAAACAGCATCTGTAAGTTTAATATGGCTTGTATTGGCTTATTTATTTCATACAATGGGTGAACTTTGTATTTCTCCTGTAGGTTTATCTTATGTATCAAAACTAGTGCCTGCTAAGAAAATAGGTATGATGTTTGGTATTTGGTATCTAGTAAATGCAGTTGGTAATTTCTTAGCTGCAAAAACTGGTAGCTATATAGACCCAATTGTAGAGAAATATTCTATGTCTTATTTCTTTCTTATTTTTACAATAATTCCTGCAGTAGTTGGTTTAATATTTCTAGTGTTAAATCCTTTAATAAAAAAATTGATGCATGGAATTCGCTAATGAATCTTTGGCACATCATTTGCAAATAAATAATTATGAAAAAATTACTTGTTTTAATCGCTTTTACATTTGTTAGTTTTACTAGCAATGCTCAAGAAAAAATTAATTGGTTGTCTTTTGAAAAGGCCATAGAATTAAACAAAGAAAATCCAAAACTAATTTTAATAGATGTCTATACAGATTGGTGTAGTTACTGTAAAAAAATGGACAAAGAAACGTATGCCAATGCTACAATTGCAAACTACATTAATAAGAATTTCTATGCTATTAAGTTAGATGGTGAAGGTAAAGAGGATATTAATTACAAAGGATATACTTTTAAATTGAAAGGTAAAGGTAGATCTAAATTTCATGAATTATCTGCTGCTTTGATGGATGGTCAATTCTCTTATCCAACAACAATTTTCATGACAGAAAAAGAACAAGTACTTCAAAAAATACCTGGTTATTTAACTGTAGAAAGGTTTGAGAAAATATTAGCCTATTTTAATACTGAAGCATATAAAGATCAAGAATGGGCAGATTTTGAAAAGGACTTTAAGAGCAATTTAAAACGTTAATTTTTTAGAATAAAAGCGCCATTTCTAGAAGTATCATGAAAAGGGATCTTCAGTTCTTTTGAAGTAGTTTTCCATCTTTGCACATAACTTTTATAATTAGAACCATCTGCTACAATTTGCTTTGGTTCTAACTTATTTATAAGACGTTCTAAATTAATTTTAGGAGATTGTTTCAATAGTACAATTTGATTCTTAAAACCGTCTAAATCAAACACGCCTAAACTATCAATTTCTAAAATTTTCTGATGTTTAAATTGATAAATATTTGAAATATCGTTTTGATATTTAACGTCTATATCCTCATTAATTTTATAAGATTTTATTGCATTTGCTAATTTTACTTTCACTGGATCTAAGTCATGATGAATTGTGAAGGCAGTGCCATTTCTTTCGCCAAAAATGGAATTTCTAGACTTATGAAAAACAATAAATTCTTCCTTGTTTTCTGTTTGATAATTTTCAAACAAAACCAATCCTTGTAATAGTAAAACAGAAAATAAAAAGTACACTAATGATTTTGCCTTTTGATTTGTAAAGAAATAAATACCAAAAGCAATCACTAAATAAATAGAGAGCATCGCTTTAAATGAAAGTGATATTTCTGTGAATAGAAAATCTTCTTGTTTAGAAATCCAACTTACAAAGTTGTTCATCGACGAAATTATTAAACCATAAACATCTGCCAAGAATTGAGGTAAAATATTCAATAATGCCAGTAAAATAATAAGAATTCCGCCTATTAGAATCAAGCCCAAAAAAGGTACAATAATCAAATTTGATAAAATGAATAAACCTGGAAATTGATGAAAGTAAAATAAACTTAAAGGCAACACCCCTATTTGCGCTGCTAAAGAAACCGTAGTTAGTTGCCATAATTTATCAAATAAAATATTTTTAGGCTGCCATAATTTATAAAACTTGGGTTGTAGAATTACAATACCAAAAACAGCCAAATAACTCATTTGAAACCCTACATCAAGCAAAAACATGGGTTTAAAAATTAACAATAAAAACAACGATGAAATTAAAGAGAATAAAACAATGTTTTTTCTATTAAAGAACATTCCTATTGCTAAAAAAGTAAACATAGTAACTGCTCTAACAACGCTAGCTGAAAGCCCTGCAATAAAAGCAAACATCCAAAGAAAAATTACGATTAAAACAGTTTTTAAAATTTTACCCTTTTTTAATTGTTCTAAAGGTTTTAAAAGAATATTTAAAATAAGTAGCATTATACCTACATGCAAACCAGAAACTGCTAAGATGTGAATAGCGCCTGCATTTGCATAATCTTCTAATAATTCTTTAGAAATATGAACTCTTTTACCTAAAAGTAGCGCATTAATTACAGCCAATTCATCAGGTTTAAAATTGTACTTTTTTAAAGCGACATCAACCCTATTTCTGAATTCATCTGAATAACCAATCATGGTATTCTGTGTACCTTTTTGAACTAAATATTCATTTTCCTTTAAATATATATGCTGATGAATACCTTGTTTAATAAGATACTTTTTGTAATTAAATTGATAAGGATTTGATGGCTTAGAAACCTCTTGAAATTCAGGTTTCGCTATTAAAATGTTGTCAATTGAATGTTCTATTAAAGTATGGTTCTTTGCAATATTCAGTAGAACTTTGCCACAAGTTACACTCGTATCATTTTTAATAACCTTTGCTTCGTATTTATGATAATAATCGTTTGGTTTTAGAACTTTAGTTATTTTAAAAAAAGAAAGTTTTTGATAATTAACCTGTTTACTGTAATGATTGCTGTAGTTTAAATCATTGTTCAAATAAACTGATGACACACCAATAAAATAGAACAATAAAAAACTTACAAGCGTTCGCAAAACCTTTTGCTTTATCAATAATAAAAGCAAAAGCATAAGAAATAAAAATCCGATTTTTAGAAAACCAAATTGCCAAATATTAAAATAAAATTGACAAAGGATTCCTAAAATAACTTGCATAGCAAAATGCAAGGGTAAATAGGTAAGTACCTTTTTCATAGCGATTTAAAGATACTAATTTTTAATAAAAAGTTTTAAAGTATTCTGTTGATTTTTACAAAGGCTTTTCTCCAATATTTTTGAGATAAAGAAGAAACAATTACACCTCTAGAAGACGTAGAATGTATAAATTGTATTTGACCCTTTTTTGCAGAAACAATAAGGCCAACATGATTAATATTTTTATAGTTTTTACGCGTTTTAAAAAATATCAAATCACCTTTTTTAGCTTTTTTTAAAGCTACTTTTTTACCGGTTTTTGCCATGTTTTTAGAAACACGTGGTAATTTTATATTCTCTTTACCAAAAGCAACAAATACAATTCCTGAGCAATCCATACCTTTTTTGGTAGTGCCCCCAAATTTATATTTTACCCCTTTATATTTTAAGGCGTTTGCTACAATTCTATCAGCCTTTTTTCCTTTATTTTTAGTTGCGCTAACTGTACTTTTCGAAGAAGAACAGCTGCTCAAAATTAGTAGTAATAAAAAAGAAAAAGTTAGCTTTTTAATCAAGATTTGGCTTTTATATTTTCTATAATTAATTTAGCGGTTTTGGCTGATGCACCTTTACCTCCTAATTTTTTTTCTAAGTCAAAATAATCTAGAAACATTTGTTCACGATGCTGCTCATCTAGAATCTTTGTTAATTCCTTTTTTAAATTAGATTTTGTTAAATCGTTTTGAATTAGTTCTTTCACCACTTCTCTATCCATTATTAAATTAACTAAAGAAATGAATTTTAATGTGATAATTCTTTTAGCAATTTGATAAGAAATAAAACCACCCTTATAACAAACTACTTGTGGCACTTTAAAAAGTGCTGTTTCTAAAGTTGCTGTACCAGAAGCTACCAATGCTGCATAAGAAACACTTAATAAATCATAGGTTTTATTATCTATAAAACGAACTTCTCTAGAACCAATAATATTTTTATAAAAGGAAAAATCTTGGCTGGGAGCACCTGCAATAACAAAGGTATATTCTTTAAAATCATCTACTAAAGAAAGCATTACATTTAGTTTTTTAGTAATTTCTTGCTTTCTACTTCCAGGCAATAAGGCAATGATGGGCTTATCTCCTAAATTATGTTCTTTTCTAAATTCGAACTCACTTACTTGTTTTCTGCCTGCAATTGCATCAATTAATGGGTGCCCAACAAAGGTAACTTCATAATCGAATTTCTTATAAAAATCTCTTTCGAAAGGTAGTATCACAAACATATTGTCTACATCTCTCTTTATACTTTTTACTCTTGTTGCTCTACTAGCCCAAACTTGAGGAGAAATATAATAATTGGTTAAAAAACCTTTTTTCTTTGCCCATTTTGCAATTCTTAAATTAAAACCAGAATTGTCTATAAAAACAATTACATCTGGTTGAAATTCTTCAATATCCTTCTTACAAAATTCTATAAATACTAATACCTTGTTTAAATTCTTTAAAACCTCGAAAAAGCCCATAAAAGCTCTCTCTTTATAATGGCTTACTAAAAAACCTCCTGCTTTCTGCATTAAATCTCCACCCCAAAAACGAATATCTGCATCTGCATCTTCTTTGTAAATGGCTTTCATTAAATTAGAACCATGCAAATCTCCTGAAGCTTCACCTGCAATAATGTAGTATTTCATTATACGAACTTTAGAATTAGGGTAAATAATGCAATTAGAATACAAGTTAATAAAACACCTTTTGCTCTATTATCTTGATTTTTTTTAATAAAAATAAAGAAAACAAACAGATTAGGAATAGCACCTATAGACAATATTTTACCATACAAATCACCTTCTTCTATTAACTGTAAAGTTTCTGAAAAAGCTACATTAGAGAAATATTCAATATATAAATAACATCCTGCAGCTGTAGCTGCTAAGGCAACTAAAACACCTATAAGAATTTCTTTTTTTACAGTTCCCAAGAGTTTAATTTTTGAATCATATGATGTGCAGTTAAATCGAACTGAACAGGCACAATAGATATGTAACCATTTTCTAAAGCATAAACATCTGTATCTTGACCTTTATCTCTATTGACAAACTCTCCAGAAAGCCAGTAATATTCTTTACCAAAAGGGCTTTTTCGTTTGTCAAAATCCTCTTTCCAAACACCCATAGCTTGCCTACAAATCTTGGTACCTTTTATTTCTTCCTTCTTTAAATTTGGAATATTTACATTTAAAACAACACCTTCAGGCAAACCATTTAACAAAGTATTTAAAGTAATGTTTTTAACAAAATCTTCTGCTGGTTTAAAATCTGCATGCCATTTAAAATCTAGCAAAGAAAAACCAATAGCTGGTACACCTTCTATACCTGCTTCAATTGCAGCACTCATAGTACCTGAATAAATTACGTTTATAGATGAATTTGCTCCATGGTTTATACCAGAAACACATAAATCTGGCTTTTTATTTAAAATTTCGCTGATGGCCATTTTTACACAATCTGCTGGAGTTCCAGAACAAGTATATTCTAATTGAGGGCCATCATCAATAGTAATAGGATTACAAGTTAACACATTGTCTACAGTAATTGCATGCCCCATACCACTTTGTGGACTATCAGGAGCCACAACAACTACCTCTCCAATTTTATTCATAATTTTAATTAAAGCTCTTATTCCTGGAGCCGTAATTCCATCATCATTTGTTACTAAAATTAAAGGTTTCTCTTGCATTCTTATCGTTTTAAATACAAATGTAATTTATTTTAAGTTATTTTCTTTTTAACATTTTGTAAAGAATAAAAATGGCCTAAAATTGGTAACATTGTATAGCTTTAGGTTGATTATCAATAAGTAAACCTACAGATAAAAAATTTGGCATTATTTTAGTAGATTAGCAAATAGTACCAAGTAATTATTAGAGACAAATAACGACAGAAGATTTATGAAGACGAATTTTAAAATTAGCACTACCCTTTTAGCATTTTTATTACTAATTAATACTTTCTCTACAAACTCAGCAGAGATCAATGCTACAAATGATCCTGAGAAAGATAAAGTTCTAGTATATGTTTTAAAGAATATTTTAACACGTGGCCATTTTGTAGTTAAAGAAATGAACGATGATTTTTCGGAGCATGTTTACAATAGTTTTTTAGAAGGATTAGACAGCAGCAAACGTTACTTTACGCAAAAAGACATCAAAGAATTTTCGAAATACAAATATCAAATAGACAATCAGCTTTTAAGAGATGATTTAACGTTTTACAAATTGGTGTATGGTAGATTTTTAGAAAAAATTAAAAATGCAAAATCATATTATGAAGATTTATTGGCTCAGCCATTTAATTTTGATAAAAACGAAACCATAGATTTAGATTACAAGAATTTACCTTTTGCAAAAAATGATAATGAATTAATTGATTATTGGAGAAAGCAATTAAAGTTACAAACATTAAGCAGAATTCAAGAACAAACTGCAATTCAGAAAAACAAATTAGAAAAGGATAAAAACTATCCTGTAAAATCTTTTAAAACTTTAGAAAAAGAAGCAAGAGCAGAAGTTCTAAAAAATATGGAAGAGCTTTACATAAGAATAGAAGAACTAGAAAACGATGATTGGTTTTCTACTT
This sequence comes from Polaribacter sp. MED152, assembly GCF_000152945.2. Taxonomy (NCBI): domain Bacteria; kingdom Pseudomonadati; phylum Bacteroidota; class Flavobacteriia; order Flavobacteriales; family Flavobacteriaceae; genus Polaribacter; species Polaribacter sp. MED152. The sequence continues at coordinate 1,425,079 of NC_020830.1, forward strand.
TCTTAAACTCTGTAGTTGGCGCATTTGATCCTCATACAACTTACATGGATCCAGATATTAAAGAACGTTTTGACCAAAATATCTCTGGAAAACTAGAAGGTATAGGAGCTCGTTTACAGAAAAAAGGAATTTACACACATGTATCTGAATTGGTTGCAGGTGGCCCAGCATCTAAACAAGGAGATTTAGAGCCTGGAGATATTATTTTAAAAGTTGCACAGGGAGATGAAGAACCATTAGATATAGTTGGTATGCGTTTAGACGATGCCATTAAATTTATAAAAGGTAAAAAAGGTACAGAAGTACAACTAACAGTAAAGAAAAAAATTGATGGTTCTATTCAAGTTATTTCAATAATTAGAGATGTTGTACAATTAGACGAAACTTTTGTAAAATCTAGTATTGTAGAAAAAAATGGCAAAAAATATGCAATTATAGACTTACCAAGTTTTTACATCGACTTTTCTGATAATAATTACAGAGATTCTGCAAAAGACATGGAAAAAGAAATTGAGCGCTTAAAAGCGGAAGGTGTTTCTGGTTTAATTGTAGATTTAAGAAACAATGGTGGTGGTTCTTTAAAAACAGCCATTGAGATTTCTGGTTTATTCATTGATAAGGGACCTATTGTTCAAGTAAAATACAGAGGAGAAAATCCTATAGTTAAAGAAGATATAGACCCAACAGTTCAATGGGATGGAGCTGTAGTTGTTTTAGTAAACGAGTTTTCTGCATCAGCCTCAGAAATTTTTGCAGCTGCAATGCAAGATTATAAAAGAGGTGTTATTTTAGGAGGTAACCAAACTTATGGAAAAGGTACTGTACAGAATATATTACCTATCAATCAGTTTTATCCTAAATACGAAAAAGATTTAGGGTACTTAAAAATGACCATTCAAAAATTTTATAGAGTTAATGGTGGATCTACACAGAAAGAAGGTGTTTATTCAGATATTGCTATGCCAAGTAGATTGAGCTACATGAAATATGGCGAACGTGATTTAGATGGCGCTTTAAATTGGGACAAAGTTCCACAAGCAAAATATACTCAAACAAATACGTATGCAAACTTTAATGATGTAGTTTACAACAGTAAACAAAGAATTGCAAATAGCGAAAACTTTAAAATGGTTAATGAGTATGCAAAATGGTTAAAAGAAAATCAAGATGACACTTCTTTTTCTTTAAACTACAAACGCTTTTTTGCAGAGAATGAATTAAAGGAAAAAGAAGCTGATAAATTTAAATCGGTTTTTGATTATAAATCGAACTTAACCTTTACTTCTCCTAAATATGAAAAAGATCTTTTTAAGAATGATAAAGATTTAGCCGATAAAAGAATTGCTTGGCACAAAAATTTATCTAAAGACATGTATATTTCTGAAGCTTTAAATGTTTTAAGCGAGTTGAAACTTAGAGAGCAATCAGAAAGCATTAAAAATTAAGACTTTATATTATAAGAAATAAATAGGCCTGATGTGTTTAAAACGCATCAGGTTTTTTAATTTTACAATTATGACATACAACGTAAACTTTGCCACAAAATGGTCGGATTTTGATCCAAACAGACATATGCGTCACACAGCTTATAATGAATATGCTGCAGAAGTAAGAATTAGATATTTCTCTGCTCAAAACTTTTCGATAGAGGAATTTACCAAACATAATATTGGACCTATTCTTTTCGAAGAATACACTTCTTTTAGAAAAGAAATTCATTTAGGTGAAAATATAACTGTAAACATGAAACTTTCTGGCTTGTCAAAAAATAATGAACGTTGGAAAATTACGCATGAAGTTTTTAATGAAGCTGGTCAACTATCTGCTATCATAAAAGTATATGGTGCTTGGATAGATTTACAAAAAAGAAAACTAACTATACCTCCAAAAGAAGCTGAACATTTATTTTTGAATACTGACAAAACTGATGATTTTGAAGAGATAGTGCTAAAAAAGAAGTCTTAATTAGTTAAAAAACAGGTTTTTATAAATCAAAATTTTAATATTAAATAAATACTAAAACCACTAAATCCTTAACAAATCTTCTAAATATTGATAAAATATAACACAAAAATTGAAATCTTATAACAGATCTAAAAAATTGTGTAATGAAAAAACTTGAGTTCGGTTGTTACTTTGCAGTGTAATTAAGAAACACAATAACCTAACCTTAAAAATCAATATCACATGAAAACTATACATTTGAATTTAGCAGATAAAAAGTCAATCTTCGAAACTTTACAAACTGAATTCGGAGGAGACATTTCAAAAAGATATAGAGAAGTTGAGTTTACCCTAAACAATAAAATAGGTTCTGGTATTATTAGAGGAATTGAGTTAGAAAACGGAATTACTTTCTTAGAGTTTGACTTAGCTTGTAATGAGGATGTAAAAATTACATTACAAAATAAAACAGAACAGTTTGTAACCTTTGCTTATTGTGGAGATGGTTCTATTTCTCATAATTTTGGAAACAAAAACGAGAATCATAAAATTGAGGCGTACCAAACTTCTATTATTTCTAATATTAAATCTACAACAAACGAATTAACGTTTAAAAAAGACGAAAATGTAAAGTGTACATTAATTAATGTAAATACATTATTTGAGTCTAAAACGAACAATAAATTAAACACTTTATTTATTAAAGATAAAACATCTGACTTTTTCTATTGTGGATCTCACAACTTAAAAATTGCAGAAACTATTAAACAAATAGATAGTGTAAAAAACAAAGGTATTGTAAGAACTTTACTAATTAATGGATTGGTAAACGTTGTATTGGCTTTAGAAATTGCACAACATAATAAAGACATTAGAAATACCGATTTAAGATCTGCTTCATTAACTAAAAATGAAATGGCTCAGGTAAAAGAAATATCAGATTACATTCAAAATTACTACGATACCAACTTACAAATTTCTGAATTAGAGAAGAAAGCTGGTTTAACAGCTGCTAAATTACAAGAAGGTTTTAAATTATTACATGGTTTAACCATCTGTGATTATGTAAAATCTGTAAGATTAAAAAAATCTGAAGAGTTAATTTCTACAACAGACTTGAGTGTTTCTGAAATTGTTTACAGTTTAGGATTTAGTAGTAGAAGTTATTTTTCTAAAATATTTAAAGAAAAATATAACTGTACACCAAGTTCATATAAAAAGAAAAACAGATTAGTTGCAATTTCTGCCTAATTCATAAAAATAAATAAATCCCCCTAAAAATAAATTCGCATAGAAAACCCCACAAACCGCACTTTAGTTTCCCCCTGCTAAAAAGCACATTGACAATACATACTAAAATTTAGATATGTATTGTTTTTTTATTTTAGTCTTATACTCAATAGAGGCTGTTGTATAACCACCTTCTGTACCATCTACAAAGTGTATATGTTTCCTATCTCTATCCTCTACATAACAAGATAAAATAGATGCATATGTTTTATGCAAGCCATAAATAATTTTACCACTTAATTCTAAGCTATCTAAAAAGGTTTTAAGCTTTGCAAACTGTCTATCATCTCCAGAAATTACGGTATTTATAGAACCATCTAACATAATAGTGTCAGACAATTGGGTAACCTTGTACAAGTAACTTTTACCCGAATTAAAAAACTTAAAGTAATACTGCCCAAAAAAAGTAATTAACCAATTATTCATTAAATAACCAGATTTATACACTCCAATTCTGGTATACATTTCTTTTTTAATTTTCTTTAGAGTTGGCTTTAACTTTAGTCTTTGAATGGTTATTGGGTTTCTTTGATGCAAGTCACCAAAAATATAATCGATCTCGTTTATAATTTGATTAAAAATTTCTGCTTGCTTGGTTTCACTAGTAGCACTAATTAATAAACAGGCTATTCTTTTTGAGTTTGCTGACGGATAAATTTCATCCCATCTACATTCCATTCCTTTTAAATCAATCAATAACTTCTCTTGATCTGGTAGGTTATTCCCTTCAAATTGTTGTTTAATTTTAGATTCAGCAAATTTTAATCCATTACCTAGAATAACAGGTGTGGTTAAAAAATCATTCACTTTTAGTTTTGAAATTCTTAGTGTAAAATCGTTTTTATAAACCTCTTCTACTTCTAGAGAACCCACTCTTAAATCTAGATCTAAAGTGTTTTTAATATGTATACAATAGTCTGTTAGTACTTTTAGAACTTCTAAAATAATAGATGGTGGCACAATAAAAGTAGCTCCATCACCACCAAAGAAATATGGAATTCTAACTTCGGCATCCAGTTTTTTAATTTTATTTAAAACTGTAATAATACTTCCTGTAGCTGTTAAATTTACATCATTGTGTTTACCATTAGCAACTGCTAATGTAGAATTTTGAACATCTGTTACTACAATATGCCAGTTTTTGGGCACACTACTAAACAAATTCTCATTCTGCAATAAGTCTTTTAACGCAATTCTATTCTTTTTTATGGTTTTGTAAAAAGTAGTGTTGTCTTTCATTTAAAAAAGGTATGGCTAAAATTTATATGTTATTTAACGATTGTTTGGAGTAACAAATATATTTATTAAATAAAGATAATTATATTGCAATAAAAACTAAAAAGATCTTAATTCAGCAAAATGAAGGTATTTGTAAAGTTCGATATCAATAAAGTTTGTACTACTGTTTTAGAAAATGTACTAAATGATATTAATATAGAGCACAAAATGGTTGGTTTTGGTGAAGTAGATTTGGCAAAACCACTTACTGAAGAAGTTGCTCAGCAGTTATCTAACAAATTAGATGAGTATGGAATAGAAGTGGTTCAAAACCAAAAAAGTATCTTAGTACAAAAAATTAAAGATGCTATAGTAGACATGGTTTTTAATGAAGAAAATACAGTAAACGTAAAAAGCTCTGTATATCTTGCCGAAAAACTAGATCATAGCTATGGCTATTTAGCCAATTTATTTTCTGAAGTAACATACACTTCTATAGAAAATTTTATCATCCTCCAAAAAATAGAATATACAAAACAGCTTATTCTAAAAGGTAATTTAAGTTTAACCGAAATTGCCTTTAAACTAAATTATTCTAGTGTTGCTCATTTAAGCACACAATTCAAAAAAACAACAGGTATAACCCCTTCTTCTTTTCAAAGAATTATTAAGAAGAGGAAAGAATTGAACAGTTAAAATTATGAATGATAATTACATTAAAGTTATTTTGGCAGATGATGATGAAGATGATAGATTATTTTTTACAGATGCCTTTGAAGAATTAAAAATTACAACCAAAGTAAATACATTTAATGATGGTGTTTATTTGATGGATCATTTAAATTCTGCAGATATTACTCTTCCCGAAATTCTGTTTTTAGATTTAAATATGCCCCGAAAATCGGGTATGGATTGCCTAAAAGAAATTAGAGCCAATGATCGATTTAAAGACATTGCAGTTGCCATTTATTCTACCTCATCTTCAGAAGAAGATGTTGAAAATACCTTTGTTTTAGGCGCCAATATTTATATAAAAAAGCCAAACGATTTTAAAAAATTAAAGAAAGTGCTATCGGAAATTGTAACCATAAATTGGCAATATCACACCAATGGTTTAAACAAGGATAACTTTTTATTAAGACTTTAAAAATGGAGGTAAATACTAAGAAAAAATCTGTTTTATTTGTTCAAGCTTCATTTTTTGCTGCACTTCTTATTATAGCTATAGTTGGTGGTATTACCTATAAAACCACCAAAAACTTATCTGATGCTACAGACTTAGTAGTTCATACCTATAAGTTAAATGTAGAATTAGAGCAAATTTTATCTTATTTAAAAGATGCAGAAACAGGCCAAAGAGGTTACATTTTAACCACAGATTCTTTGTACTTAGAACCTTTTTTTAGTGGTAGAGAAAAAATAAATAACACTTTTGCTGAGCTTAAAGAACTTACTAGAAACGACAAAGTTCAACAAGAAAACCTAGTTGCATTAAGCAAACTTATTGATAATAGAATGGCTAATTTTGATAAATCTGCCACATTCATACTTTTTGATAGCCTTAAAACTGAAGATTTTGCTGAAGTTTTTCTGGAAGGTAAACATATGATGGATGCCATTCGTGATAAAATTGCATCAATGATTGCCTTAGAAAGAGCGCAATTAAGTTACAGACAAAAAGCCTACAAAAGTAGTTTAAACCTAACACCAGTATTCTTATTCGCACTAATTCTACTCTCTTTAGCCTTGGTGTTAATAGCCTATTTTAAAACCGCAAAAGATGTTAAAGATTTAAAAAGAACCAACCAAGAATTAGAAATTTTTAAAGAGTCTACCAACCAAGCAGAAATTATAAGTAGGCATGGAAATTGGGTGTATCATATAGAAAAAGGCACTTATGATTATTCAGATAATCTTTATCGATTATTAGGTGAACAACCCCAATCTTTTGAGCCTACAACAGAAAATTTTATGTCTTTTGTGCATCCAGATGATTTGGAAAAACTGCAAGAAGATGTTGCTAAAATGTTAGAAAATGAACATCTACCCTTTATACATTATAGAATTATTCAGAAAAGTGGTAATATAAGATACCTTAAGGCTTATGGCCAAACTATAGAATTAGATGGTACTCGTAAACTTTTAGGAACCACAACAGATGTTACTGACGAGATTGAAGGTATAAAGTTGTTAGAGGAAAGAAATGCAGAATTAGAAAGAAACAACAAAGAATTATCTGCATTTAATCATGTTGCTAGTCATGATTTACAAGAACCTTTGCGTAAAATTCAAACCTTCTTATCGAGATTAGTAGATACAGAAGAAAACAATCTATCAGAAAAAGGTACATTATATATTTCTAGAATACAAAATGCAGCAACAAGAATGCGTTTGTTAATAGATGATTTACTTCAATTTTCGAGAACAAATAAAATAGAAAAGAATTTTGTAACCTCTAACATTAACCTTCTTTTAGAAAATGCAAAACAAGATTTAGCTGAAGCAATTTCTGAATCTAATGCTGAAATTGTCGCAGATAATTTTCCTGTAATGGATGTAATTCCTTTTCAAATTCAGCAATTATTTTTAAATCTTATTGGTAACTCCATAAAATACCAAAGTAAAGGTACAGAGCCAAAAATTAAAATTACGTACGAACGCATTAATGCTTTAGAAGATGATAAACTAGTGAAGCCCAAAAAAGAGTTTTATCATAAGTTAGAGTTTACAGACAATGGAATTGGCTTTAGCAATGAATATGCAGAGCAAATTTTTGTACTCTTTAATAGATTGCATAACAAAAGTGATTATTCAGGAACAGGTATTGGTTTATCTATCTGTAAAAAAATTATTGAAAATCATGATGGCTATATTTTTGCTGATGGCGTTTCTGGTGAAGGAGCCACTTTTACAGTGTATTTACCTATTTCTTAAAATTGTATAACGATTTGTGGGAATTTTATAACTGATTCAGAAAATTTTGTAACACATTAAAATCAATAAATTTCAATCTTTGTATAAAGAATAGAATTATGCAAAGGATTAGTAGAAAGCAACATTTAATTTTAATAGTTATTACCATTTTAGTTATTTGTTCTTGTAACTTTATTGTGAACAAAGACGATGAACAAACCAAATCTGCTATAGAATCAAAAGAGCGAATAGCACTAGATAAAGAACAAGCAAATCTTTTAGTAACAACGAGCACAACAGCTATAGAAGTTATTGGCATTTGCAACGTTGTTGAAAATGCAGATGTAAATCAAACTAAAAAGGACGCTATAGCCAATTTAAAAGAACAGCAAAAAGAAATTTTATCAGAAATTAAAACTATTGCTCCTTCTTTAATGATTACTGTGCCCTCAAATGTTCAAGAAAGAATAGATAATTTAAATATCAATAAAGAAAAGGTAAATTTTGAATTCAATAGAATAGATACCAAAGTCAAAAAACAAAAAGAATTAGTTACCAAACTAAATAACAAATCTAAAAATGACAAGGTATTAGACTTAACTGAAGAGATTTTGCCAATTATAGATAATAACATTCAAATGATAGATCAAATTGCATCTTTAGACTAAAATCATGAAATACATAACCACATTTATTGGCTCTTTACTATTGTTTATTACTACTTCAAACCATTTAGAAACTTCTAAAATTAAAAGTACTAATACAATCAAGTATGCCATTTTTGATGGTAATGAAGGTGACTTGTATTTTTTTACAGATATTGATGAAAAAGCGGTTACAATAAAAGATAAGGATACACTATTATTCAAACACTTTGATCACCAAGCCAATTATTATGTAGGCAAGAAATTTAAGTTTATTGTTAAAAGCAATGAACTTATTAATAATGTTTGCGAATCTAATTCAGTTACAGAAATTGAATTAAGTAGTAATTAAATTGTCATATTTATAACAATTTTTCCCTTAGTTTCTCTGTTCATCATTGCTTCCAAAGCTTTTGGAGCGTTCTCTAAAGAATAAACCTTATCTATATGTGGTTTTAATTTACCTTGAGCAAACCATTGTAGTAATTCACGAATATTTTCTAAGCTCTTTTTTGGTTCTTTTTGAGCAAAAGCACCCCAAAAAACACCTACGATACTAGCCCCTTTTAACAACGTTAAATTAATCGGAATTTTAGGAATTTCGCCATTTGCAAAACCAATGACCAAATGTCTACCTTTCCAAGCAATAGCTCTTAGAGCTTGTTCAGAAAAATTACCTCCAACAGGATCATAGATTACATCTACACCCTTACCTTTTGTTAATTCATTTACGCGCTCTTTTAAATTTTCTTTATTATAATTAATAATTTCATCTGCACCAAAATCTTTACATAAAGCGAGTTTTTCATCCGAACTTGCAGCTGCAATTACTTTGGCTCCCATTAATTTTGCCAACTCTAAAGCAGTTAAGCCTACTCCACCAGAAGCTCCTAAAATAAGTACTGTTTCATCTTTCTGTAAGTCTGCTCTATCTTTTAATGCATGATAAGAAGTACCGTAAGCTAATAAAAATGCAGAAGCATTAACCATAGACATCCCCTTAGGTTTAGCAAAACAATCTTTAGCTTTTACAACCGCTTTTTCTGCAAAACCGCCAAAAGGAATAAATCCAACAACTTCATCACCTTTTTTTAAATGCTTTACACTATTACCTACTTCTGCTACTACTCCTGCAATATCACTTCCAGGCGAAAATGGAAAATCTGGTCTAAACTGATATTTTCCTTGTATAATTAACGTATCAGGAAAATTAACGCTACACGCTTTTACCTCTACTAAAACTTCATCTTCTTTAGACTGAGGGTTTTCTTTTTCAATAAATTTAAGAGTATTTGGTAATCCGAATTTGGTACAAACTATCGCTTTCATATTGCTATTTTGCAACAAGATAATCCAAAACATTCAGAAATAAAAAAGCTTCTCACAAAGAGAAGCTTTTAAAGTACGAGCGGAGAGACTCGAACTCTCACACCTTTCGGCACTAGATCCTAAGTCTAGCGTGTCTACCAATTCCACCACGCTCGCATTTTGGTTTGCAAAGATAAACAAAGAACAGAAACTACAAAGCGTTCATTATAATTTTTCTATTTTTGAATAAGAATTATAAAAAAGTTACATGAATAGCGTAAATACATATATACAAGAGAACAAACAGCGATTTTTAGATGAACTTATTGCACTTTTAAAAATTCCATCAATTAGTGCAGATAAAGCCTACGAAAAACAAGTTTTACTCACTGCCGATTTTGTTATGGATAGCTTAAAAAAAGCAGGATGTGATAAAGTTGAATCTTGTGAAACGCCTGGTTATCCCATAATTTATGGTGAGAAAATAATAGATGATAAATTACCAACTGTGTTGGTCTATGGTCATTATGATGTGCAACCAGCAGACCCTATAGCTTTATGGCATTCACCACCTTTTGAACCGGTTATTAAGAAAACCGAAATTCATCCTGAAGGTGCAATTTTTGCACGTGGTTCTTGTGATGATAAAGGGCAAATGTATATGCATGTAAAAGCTTTAGAATACATGACAAATACTGGTAACTTACCTTGTAACGTTAAATTTATGATTGAAGGTGAAGAAGAGGTTGGTTCAGAAAGTTTGTCTTGGTTTGTACCTAGAAATGTAGAAAAATTAAAAAACGATGTAATCTTAATTTCAGATACTGGTATGATTGCAAATGATATACCATCTATCACTACAGGTCTGCGTGGTTTGAGTTATGTAGAAGTGGAAGTTACTGGCCCAAACAGAGATTTACATTCTGGTTTATATGGTGGTGCAGTTGCAAATCCTATAAATATTTTAACAAAAATGATTGCTTCATTGCATGATGACAACAATCACATTACAATTCCTGGATTTTACGATAAAGTAGAAGATTTATCGCAAGAAGAAAGAGCAGAAATGGCGAAAGCTCCTTTTAATTTAGAGGAATATAAAGATGCAATTAAAATAGGTGATGTTTATGGTGAAGAAGGATATTCTACAAACGAACGTAATTCAATAAGACCTACTTTAGACGTTAACGGAATTTGGGGTGGTTACACAGGTGAAGGCGCAAAAACAGTAATTGCTTCTAAAGCTTATGCTAAAATTTCAATGCGATTAGTGCCAAATCAAGATTGGAAAGAAATTACAGAATTATTCGTGAAACACTTTGAAAGTATAGCTCCAAAAGCAGTTTCTGTAAAAGTTACACCACATCATGGAGGTCAAGGTTACGTAACTCCTATTAACAATATTGCCTATCAAGCAGCAAGTAAAGCTTATCAAACTACATTTGGCAAAACACCTATCCCACAAAGAAGTGGAGGTAGCATACCAATTGTAGCGTTGTTTGAAGAGTATTTAAAAAGTAAAACCATTTTAATGGGGTTTGGTCTTAATTCAGATGCAATACACTCTCCAAATGAACATTTTGGCGTTTGGAATTATTTAAAAGGAATTGAAACTATTCCTTACTTTTATAAGTATTTTACTGAGTTGAGTTAAAAAATATTACTAATTTTACATTGTAAATTAAGAAACATGAAGAAAACAATTACACAAATTTTATCTATAACATTATTATTGAGTTGCGTTTTTACGTTAAGTGCACAAAACTCTAAAGATAAATACGATCATTGGGCCATAGATTTAGGTGCTGGTATACATACAGTTGGTGCTAGTTTAAGCCCTGGTTACAACCCATCTTTATTTGGACAAGGAAGTTTAGGTATTAGATACATGCTTAACAATCGTTTTGGTTTACGTTTAGATTTAGGATATAGCAGTTTTCAAGATGAAGCAGCCTTACCATTTAAATCTAATTACTACAGAGCTTCTTTAGAAGGAGTAGTAAATATGGGTGATGTTTTAAAATTTCATACCTGGACAAATCGTTTTAACTTAATGATGCATGGTGGTGTTGGTGCAGCTTCTTTAAATATTACTGAACCTACAGATAATGGAGGTGACCCTATGATGGCTTTGAACTTTGGAATTACTCCTCAATTTAGAATCAATAATAGAATGTCTTTATTTTTAGATTTTTCTTCTTTAATTCACTTTTATCAAGATGACAATTTTGATGGTGGGCCAAATTTAAGTCCAAGAGAATCTAACATTAGTTTGTTTAATACTTCTTTAGGTTTAAGTTTTGCATTGGGCAAAAACAAGCAATTAGCAGATTCTTACTTTATGGAAGAAGTAGTTGTAAATGATGAATTAGAAGAAATTAAAAATAGACTAGCTGCTGCAGAGAAAGAAATAGAAGTTCTAAAGAACAAAGAATTAGCAGCTACACCTAACCAAGAATTAATTATGACTGAGTTAGATGAAAGGTATGTTAGAAAAGATGAAGCAGATAAATACGCAAATGTAGTTACTGGTTCTAACGTTGATTTCATTAGACAATTATTAAACAGTGGTTACATCAACGTTTATTTTGATGTTAACAAAACTAGAATTCAAGATGGTTCTTTAAATTCTGTAAATTACTTAAAGCAATTCTTAATCGATAATCCTACAGTTAATGCAGAATTAATTGGTTATGCAGATGAAACTGGTTCTGAAGAAAGAAATAAAACATTATCTCAAAATAGAGCTAAAAGAGTATTTGATGTTTTAGTTGCAGCAGGAATTAGCCCAGCTAGATTATCATATTATGGAGGAGGAGAAGATAAATCTGTAACAGAAGATGCAAGACAATTTGCAAGAAAAGTTACTTTTAAGCTTAAATAAAAATCCTAAACAGTATTAAAAAAGCAGCTACAAATTTGTAGCTGCTTTTTTAGTTTATAGAAATATACCAAGTTGCTCTAAACCAAAGATCATTTTCTCCACAATCATTTATAAAATTACTCAACCTATAATCTAGGCCAACTTCTAGCTTATTTTTCCTGGTCATTTGATATCCTAAATATGGTGTTAATCGTATTTCAAGATCTGTAAAATCATACAAATATTCATTCGCTATTTTTACGTAAAATTCTTTCACATCTAATATTTCTCCATTTAATGCCTTTTGAAAACCTATTCTATATCTCGTTCTAAATTCAGGGCTAAATCCTTCTTGATAAAACTGCTCAAAAGCAAATCTATGTGCTAACTTGTAGGTAAGTTGTTGCTGAATAATATTATAATGCTGAAAAGTTCTGTGTATTGTTTCTGAATTTCTCAAACGAAGTAGATACCCGAAATTAAAAGACTGGTTTAAACCTGTTTTGATTGATAAAATACTTGACATATCAACCAAATTATAGCTGATATTTTCATATTCTTCATCAATTACGAATCGTGATTCGATGGTATTGATGGACTTTGTTTTATCTGAAATATCTGCAGACAATACAATCTTTGGCAACAAACCACTATTAAGCGTGTTCTGTGAAAAAGCTGAAAGAGAAACTAAAAAGCAAATTATAAAATAACGATTCTTAAAAGGCATTAAAACTCTAGGTTAATTGAATTTATAGCTTTGAATTCTAGCATTTTTAAAACATCACCTTTCACATTTAGTAAAATCTCATAAAGCTTATAATTGTTCTCTATTTTGCCTTTTACCACAATCTCGTAAGAAGTTTTCAAATCTTGATTATTGTCTTCTAATTTTAAAAAATTAATCAATTGTTGCTCAGAACCTTTATATTGAATCTGTATTTTTTTAAACTTAAATTTCTTGAATTTCTCAGAAAGTTTATCATTTATATTTTGCTGAACTAAAGCTGGTAATTCTTTAAATTTTACCTTTTTTTCAACATCTAAAATATCACCTTTACTAGAAAATTCTAGACTATATAAGTGTTTTAAATAACATGTTTTAGCTTCATAGGTTTTACCCTCATTACTCTCTTCAACATACCATTTTATTTTCTTTTTAAAATGAAGAGCATCTATAAAACTCAAAGATTTTTGTGGTATAAGCGTTTTATTGACTCTATACTCTTTTTCAAACTTTTCTTGTGAGAAACTTTGCAGTGTAATTAAAAGCAATAAGCTTATAATGAAGGTTTTCATTCGCTATTTTTTTAAAATATATGCTTTCTTAATATAATCTACTTTCGGATATTTTTCTCTCAAAAATTTGTTCCCAAATTTTGCAACAGAATCTTGTTTATAGCCTAACTTATCTCCATAACCACCATAAAATTTTAAAACATTTTCTTGGCCATCAATCACTTTAGCAATTACAGGAAAACCGGTAACTCCAGAATATGCCAATTTATCTAACCTATAGTTATTTTTTAAATTGATAAATATCTGATTCGATCTTGTTTCTACTCCACCTCTAGCAAAAGCGATGGTCATAGAATCATTTTTTTGCAAGACAGGTTCATCCTTTATGCCTCTTTCACCCCATGCATTATTAATTAAAGTATCATTATGAATACCAAATTGAGCTACAAATTTTGGCACTACTCTAAAAATGGAAACATCTTCATAATAATTATTAGTAATTAGTTGATATAATCGATCTACACCAGCTGGAGACCATTCTCTAACAGCTTCAATATCAAAATTACCTTGGGTAGTTTCAAAACGAGCTTTAAAAGTTGCAGGTGCTTCTTTCTCTAACCATTTTTCTTTAAATTTTTTAGATGCACATGAAGCAAACAGCAGTACACTAAGTATAAATAAGACCTTTTTCATAATTAAGTTTTATAGTTTTTACTACAAATTTAGTGAAATAATAAAGAATCTTTAACTCTACATTTGTAGAATTCATTTTTTTATTCTATGTTTGTAGAGCAAAAAACAATTTACAATGCAACTATCTAAGACAGAAGAGCAATTAATGCAATATTTATGGAAACGTAAAAAGGCGTTCTTAAAAGAACTATTAGAAGATTTTCCTGAACCTAAACCAGCTACAACTACTGTAGCTACTCTTTTAAAAAGAATTTCAGATAAAGGATTTATTAGCTACAAATTATTTGGTAAGTCTAGACAGTATTACCCAATTATAAAAAAGACCGATTATTTTTCAAATCATGTAAATGGATTGATTAAAAACTTCTTTAATGATTCTGCTAGTCAGTTTGCTTCTTTCTTTACGAAAGAAACCAATTTATCTACAGATGAGTTAGAGGAATTAAAAAAAGTAATTGATAATCAAATTAAAAAGCAACAGCAATGATAATTTATCTTCTAAAATCGGCAACTTGCTTAGCTTTATTATTAGGTTTTTATCACCTAATTTTAGAGAAAGAGAAGATGCATAATTTTAACCGATTTTTTCTGTTAGGTAGTATTTTATTTTCTTTTTTAGCTCCTCTATACACAATTTATACAGAGGCTAAGCCAATTCTTGAAGACGAGTCGCCTATACTTTTAGATTCCATTCAAAACACTATAGATTTTGCACCAATAGAAATTGTTGCAGAAGAACCAATAAACTATACCAACTACAATTTAATTTGCTATTTATTTATTTCATTGATTCTGCTAGTTCGTTTTGCAAGAAATTTATTTAAAATAATTTCAAAAATACATACCTATAAAAAAATAAAATATGGCAATGCAGTTTTGGTTTTGGTGAATGATGATATACTACCACACACATTTTGGAACTACATTTTCATCAACAAAAAACAGTATGAACATAATGAAATTGAAGACGAATTGTTTACACATGAGTTAACACATGCAACTCAAAAACACACTGCAGATGTATTGATTTTAGAGCTTTTTCAAATTGCATTTTGGATTAACCCATTATTCATTTTCCTTAAAAAAGCAATTCAAATAAATCATGAGTTCTTAGCAGATGAAAGTGTAATTACTCAGCATAAAAATACATTTCAATACCAGCACTTATTATTGAATAAAGCTGCTTGGAAAAACGAATATTACTTGGCCAGTAATTTAAATTACTTAGTAACTAAAAAAAGATTAAAAATGATGACAACCACAAGTTCCCCAACAAAAATCTTACTAAAAAAATTAGCTATTGCACCACTTTTAGTAGCATTTACTTTTCTTTTTGCTCAAAGAGTAGAAGCTCAAGAAAAAATTATTGAAGTAAAACAATATATAGATTCCCCAGTTAATAATATACCAATCGAAAATGTAAGTTCAGAAGATATTAGAATAAAAATAAAAGATATAAATAAATTAAAAATTTCTTATTTAGATAAAGACACTATTATTGAAAAATACAAGGTACTAATTGAAAAAGCTAAAAATTCTGAAATAATAAAACAAAAAGATGTTATTTGGATGACTACAGCATACAGAAATATGTCTGACGAAGAAAGAAATTCCGTAGAAAATATATTTCATTATATAGTAGCTGACGCTTCTTTGAGTAAAAGAAAAGTTAGTGAAAATCAATTAAAAAAATGGCAAAACAAAAGTGAATATGCTATTTGGATTGATGGAAAATCTAAAGAAAATTCAATTTTGAAAAAATATAAAGAATCAGATTTTAGCTATTATTCAGAAAGTTTTGTCCACAAAAATGCTCGAAGTAAAAATTTCCCTCAAAACTACCAAGTTTCTATTTACACTAATAAATACTTTAAAGAATTAGTAAATAAAAATACAAAAATTAAAGAGCTAATTAAACCCAAATCTCAAGAAGTAAAGGACGTTTTACAAGAACCTAAAAAGAAGAAATATAATGTACCCAGCAGTAATGGATCTAAACAAAGCTTACTAAATAATTTAAAACTAATTAATAAAGTTCAAAAAGACCCAAAATTTAATAAAGGTTGGTTCATTACAATTGATAATCAAAAATATTACTACACGTTTGATAAAAACGAAAGAATTGCCAGATATTATAAAAACGGAAAATTTGTAAACCTTGATATTGTAAAAGAATATAAAAAGAAACAGCTAATTTTTAAAAAATTACAAGCTTCTGGCAAACATTATGTTTTTAAAAAAGGCAAAGAAAAAGAAACCATTGATAGAGAATTTTCCGATTTAGGTGGTATGTATTTTAGAATGTCTAGAGCAGATAAAAACAAAGTTTCTAGACCTATAAACCCATTAAGACCATACATCAGATTAATGAAGAACGATGTTGTTTTTTATAAATTAAGAAAAGATTTAACTGCAGAAGACAAATTATTATTACCACCTCCACCACCTCCACATAATGCCTCTGATGAAGAAAAGCTAAGAGCTAAAATGGAACGTGAAGCTTGGAAAAAAAGAACGGGTAATACGTTAAATCAAATACCTCCTGCTCCTAAAAAAGCAAAGAAAAAACGTAAGCAAAAAGTTGACCAAAATAATGTTGCTAAATCTTTAAAGGTAAAAGATACTATTCCAAAAAAGAAAAAGGAAACAAAAATTACACTAAAAAATATAGATACTTTAGAGGAAAAATCATTCATCCTAGCTCTGCAAAATTTAACAGAGGAGGAAAAGAAAAAAAACAGAGAAAAAGTTACTTACTATTTAAATGGTAAGGTCATCAACCAAAAAGATATTAATAAGATAAAACCTAACACCATAAAAAGTACTAGTGTAAATAGAGAAAAAGATGGTTCTAAATCGGTTAAAATTGTTACAAAGACAATTTAACTACTAAATCAAAACAATATTTATGTAAAAAAGCCTCGAAAAATCGAGGCTTTTTTATGTAACAAATTCAATTTTAAAACGTTGTATTTATACTAAAATACAATATCGTGCTTAAAAAATTCTTTCTTACCTGTTCTGGAGTTGATAAAAATTTGATTAACGAATGTTCTAATGGAGAACAAAATAAATATGCAGGTATTGGTGCTACCGTTTTTTTTACTGCAATAATGGCAACCATTGCTGGCTCTTATGCTTTGTATACGGTTTTTGACAACATATATACATCAATTTTCTTTGGCTTAATTTGGGGTTTTCTAATTTTTAATCTAGATAGATTTATAGTATCTACCATCAAAAAATCAGATTCTAAATGGAAAGAGGTTGCACAAGCAGCTCCTAGAATTGTGTTGGCGCTTATTATTGCTGTTGTAATTTCTAAACCTCTAGAATTAAAATTATTTGAAAAAGAAATCAATCAGGTTTTGCTCACAGAGAAAAATCAAATGACTTTAGATAACAAAACACAAATTGCCCAACAATTCACACCAGAAATAAATGCCATTAATACTGAAATAACAGCGTTAAAAACGGAAATTAGTACCAAAGAAAACGAAACCAACGCATTATACAACACTTATATTTCTGAAGCAGAAGGCACTGCAGGAACCAAAAAATTAGGTAAAGGGCCTGTTTACGAAGAAAAACGAGCAAAGCATGATGCTTCATTATTGGGTTTAAATCAACTTAAAAAAACCAATCAAGAAAAAATTAAATTAAAAGAAAGTAAAATTGCTGCATTGCTAGAAAATCAAAAATTAGCTGAAGCTAATTCACAACCTATTATTTCTAATTTTGATGGATTAATGGCTAGAATTAATGCGCTAGGTGAACTTCCATTTTTTACATCATTCTTTATTTTTCTACTTTTTTTAGCCATAGAAACTTCGCCAATTATTGCAAAATTGCTAGCTCCAAAAGGTGAATATGATTTTAAACTAGAAGAAAAATTATCTGCTGTTAAAACTTGGGCAACTCAACAAATGCAACAAAGAGAACAAATGTTGAATGCAGACATCTCTATAGACAATAAAGTGTATAAAGATATTACAGAAGATAATGAGTTGTATGACTACAAACAAAAAATGGCAAGAGAACTCATGAAACTTCAGGCAGATTCGTTTTATAAAAAACAGCAAAAAATGTTGTAAAACAAAAAGCTATAAAACAAAAAAAGCGTCCCACTTAAGGGAAGCTTTCCATTGGTTAACAAAACCAAGACACTTTTACGAAAGTGCCAAAACAACACAACTTTATCACTCTAACAAAAAGTGATGAGCAAATATAGTTAGATTTTAGAAATCATAAAATAAATATCCTTTTTTTTACTATTTTCTGAATGCTGTATTAATTGATAGATTGTATCTTTGCACCCATTATTAAACACTAGAAATTTACAAAGCAAATGCAATTATCAGAACAAGAAGTTGTACGTAGAGAAAAGCTCGCAAAATTAAGAGAAATGGGTATAAATCCTTACCCAGCAGATTTATTTCCAATAGATTCTAATTCTAAAGAAATAAAAAGTGATTTTGCAGAAGACAAAAAAGTTGTTATTGCTGGTAGATTAATGTCTAGAAGAATACAAGGTAAAGCATCTTTTGCTGAGCTTCAAGATGGAGAAGGTAGAATACAAGTATATTTTAATCGTGATGAAATCTGTACAGGTGAAGACAAAACTTTATATAATGATGTTTATAAAAAATTACTAGATATTGGTGATTTTATTGGTATAGAAGGTACTTTGTTTACCACAAAAGTGGGTGAAAAAACAGTTATGGTTAAAGATTTCAAATTGTTATCTAAAGCCTTAAAGCCATTGCCATTACCAAAAGTTGATGCAGAAGGTAATACTTATGACGCATTTAACGATCCTGAAATGCGTTACAGACAACGTTATGCAGATTTAGTGGTGAACCCGAATGTAAAAGAGGTATTTATTAAAAGAACTAAATTGTTTAATGCAATGCGATCATTTTTTAATGACGCTGGTTATTTTGAAGTAGAAACACCTGTTTTACAACCAATTCCTGGTGGTGCAGCTGCAAGACCTTTTATTACCCATCACAATTCGCTAGACATTCCATTATACATGAGAATTGCGAATGAATTATACCTAAAACGTATAATTGTAGGTGGATTTGATGGTGTTTATGAGTTTTCTAAAAACTTCAGAAATGAGGGTATGGACAGAACTCACAATCCTGAATTTACAGCCATGGAAATCTATGTTTCTTACAAAGATTACAATTGGATGATGGATTTCTGTGAGCAATTATTAGAGCATTGTGCAATTGCAGTTAATGGAACATCAAAAGCAACTTTTGGTGAGCATAATATCGATTTTAAAGCACCTTATGCTAGAGTAACTATGGCAGACTCTATCAAACATTTTACTGGTTTTGATATTACTGGTAAAACAGAAGATGAAATTAGAGAGGCTGCTAAAGGCATGAATATTGAGGTTGATGAAACCATGGGTAAAGGAAAATTGATTGATGAAATTTTTGGTGAAAAATGTGAAGGAAACTACATTCAGCCAACCTTCATTACAGATTATCCAAAAGAAATGTCTCCACTTTGTAAAGAACACAGAGATAACCCAGAATTAACAGAACGTTTTGAGTTAATGGTTTGTGGTAAAGAAATAGCGAATGCATATTCTGAGTTGAATGACCCTATTGACCAACGTGAGCGTTTTGAGCATCAATTAAAATTGGCTGCTAAAGGAGATGATGAAGCAACAGAGTTTATAGACCATGACTTTTTACGAGCGTTAGAATATGGTATGCCACCAACTTCTGGAATGGGAATTGGAATGGACAGATTAATTATGTTTTTAACGAACAACCAATCTATACAAGAAGTGTTATTTTTCCCTCAGATGAGACCAGAAAAGAAAGCACCTTCTGTAGAATTGAATGATGAAGAAAAAGCTGTTTTAGCCATAATTACCAAAGCTGAAAAAATTGAGCTAGTTACTTTAAAAACCCAGTCTGGTTTATCTAATAAAAAATGGGATAAAACCATTAAAGGCTTAACTAAAAAAGAAGTTGCAAAAGTTTCAAAAACAGATGAAGGCTTATTTGTTGAGGCTTTATAATTTGTATAAAATTATATATTAAAAGAAAAGGAACTGTTTATAAACTGTTCCTTTTTTTTATGCCCTAGATATAATTGCTTATTCAAAATAATTCCGATAATTTTGAGAAAAACTAAATTGTAAATGAAGAACTGCCAAAATATTATTGAGCGAATTTATTCAGATTTAAAGGATATACAAGATGATGGTAAAGTAGCAAATTACATCCCTGAACTAGGTAATATTTCTCCAAACTATTTTGGTGCACACATTACAACAGCAAATAAAGAAGGCTTTGGTATTGGAGATTTTAATAAGAAATTTTCCATTCAAAGTATCTCTAAAATATTGTCTTTAACCTTAGCTTATCATTTAGAAGGGGAAAATCTTTGGAAAAGAGTTGATGTAGAACCATCAGGTAATGCCTTTAATTCTCTACAGCAATTAGATGATGATTGTGGAATACCCAGAAATCCATTTATTAATGCAGGAGCCATTGTTATTTGCGATGTTTTGGTTAGCCATTTAGAAAGCCCTAAAGAAGATTTTTTAAAATTCTGTAGAGAAATAGCTAACAATCAAACTTTAGAGTACTGCAAAAAAGTAGCAGCTTCAGAAAGAGAAACTGGATATCGAAATTTTGCTTTATGCAACTTTATAAAATCATTTGGCAATATCAAAAATGATGTAGAAGCAGTTTTAGATTTCTATTTTCACATCTGTGCTCTAGAAATGAGTTGCAAAGAGCTTTCAGAAATTTTTCTTTATCTAACAGAAGACGTAAAAATTAAATATAAAGACAAAGAAATCTTAACCAAAAACGAAGCAAAAAGAATAAATGCAATTATGCTTACTTGTGGTTTTTATGATGAAGCAGGTGAATTTGCTTTTAGAGTTGGCCTGCCAGGTAAAAGTGGTGTTGGTGGTGGTATTATAGCTGTACAACCTAATGAGTATTGTATTGCAGTTTGGAGCCCAAAACTGAATAAAAAAGGCAATTCTTTTAAAGGAATGCTATTTCTAGAAGAGTTTACAACAGCTACAAAATCATCAATTTTTTAAATTGATAGAAAAAAACAACCTGTTAGATTTTATTTCCAGAAAATTAATTTTGCTCAGAATTGTTTATATCATTCTAAAAACAAACAACTTAAAGCGCATCAACATTACTTTATAAAATAATTTTAACTTATTTTTACTTTATGGATTGTAAAAATTGTGGGGAAACTTTAAAAGAGAATGCAAATTTCTGCAACACTTGTGGAGGCTTAGTTGTAAAACAGAGAATACATTTTAAAAGATTGCTTGTAGAATTTTTCATCAATCTATTTGGTGTTGATAGTCGCTTCTTTTTAACCTTAAGAAAAATGGCTTTAAAGCCAGAAGAAGTGGTGTTAGAGTATTTAGATGGTGTAAGAAGACGTTATGTAAATCCGTTCGCATTTCTAGCAATTGGCGCTGGTTTATCCTTAATTATCTTTAATTATTTTGCTGATGATTTTATTGCCATACAAAACACTGTAAATCAAGATCAAATTAGTCTAATTCAGAAACAGGCAAATCAAAAAATACCTTCAAAAGAAAATGCCACAGAGAAACAAATCGAAAAAATTAAGGTAGAAAAAAAAATAGCAAAAATGCAGCTAGATTCTATGCAGAAAATATCAGAATTTATGCTTCGTTATTTTAACTTACTTACTTTCGTGTTTTTACTGATTTATTCTGTGCTGAGTAAATGGACGTTTTGGAAACCTCATTATTTTGGTGAACATGTTATAATGAACGGATATATCTATGGATTTACAACCTTCTTTACTATCATTGCTTTCTTTTTTGCAATAACTATTCATCCATCAATTTATATGGGTAGTTTTATTTTTTCCATAGTATACTATATGTATGCCATAGGTAGGATCTATAAATTATCTCCTGGAAAAAATATTCTTAAATTCTTTAGATTTTTATTAGGGCTAGTAATCCTCCTTGTTTTCTTCACTATCGTAATATTTCTAATAGGTATTGCTATTGCTGCTTTGGGTTTAATTGACCTTTAAAAATCTAATAATTACCCTTTAAACTTCATACCTAAATGCACTACTTTTTTTGTTTCAAAAAAAGGTTCATCAAAGTAATTTGGTAAATCATAGATTGTGGCAGAAGTATATTTTTGTAGCTCCTCAGTTAAATCTCCACCTTTCAAATAAAGAATTCCGTTTTTTAAATCGTGATTTTGCTTTTTAGCAATTTTACCTTTGGTCCATCTTACAAAAGTTTCCATTTGCGCTACTGCCCTACTTACAATAAAATCATAAGTATCTTCTACTTCTTCTACTCTACCATGAGTTGTAGTAACATTTTCTAAACCTAAACCTTCTGCAACTTCGTTTACTACTTTAATTTTTTTACCAATAGAATCTACCAAATGAAATTGAGTTTCTGGAAACAAAATAGCTAATGGTATACCAGGAAAACCACCACCAGTTCCAACATCCATAACTTTAGCTCCAGGTTTAAATGGCATTACTTTTGCAATACCCAAAGAGTGTAAAACGTGGCGCAAATACAATTCATCTATATCTTTTCTAGAAACCACATTTATTTTTAAATTCCAATCTTTATACAAATCTTGTAATTTAGAAAATTGTTCTTTTTGAGTTTCTGTTAAATCTGTAAAGTATTTTAGCAGTATGTCCATTTAAAAAATATTAGGGCACAAAAATAGTTATTTGGTCTTAACAATTATCAATAATAATGAACGTTTAACATAGTAATTGCATTAAAATCCATATTTTTACAATTTATTAGTAATACATGAACAACATCACATTTTCTAGGGTAAATAAAGCTAAGTTTTTTAGAACCTTAAACAAAAGAGTAAACACATATTTTAAAGAAAACAATATAAATAGAACTGGTAATTGGAAGTTATATTCTAAAGCCATTATTATGTTTTCTTTATTTTTAATTCCATTTATTTTAGTACTAACAGTTTCAATGCCTCAATGGGCCATGGTTTTACTTATGGTTTTAACGGGTGTTGGTATGGCTGGTGTTGGTATGAATGTTATGCACGATGCCAACCACGAATCTTTTTCTAAACGCAAGTGGGTGAATAAATTAATGGGTAGTAGTATTTATATTTTAGCTGGTAATGTTTATAATTGGAAGGTGCAACATAATGTTTTACACCATACATTTACCAATGTTAAAGATCATGATGAAGATATAGATGCTGGGAGAATTATCCGTTTTTCTTTGCACTCTAAATGGTTAAAAATACATAAAGTACAGAAATATTATTCGATCTTTTTATATGGTTTACTAACCATAAACTGGGCTATTACAACAGATGTAAAACAGATGCACAGGTATTTGAAAAGAAAATTATCTTATGGTAAGTTTCCTAACCCAAAAACAGAATGGACAAAATTGGTAATTTCTAAACTTGCTTATTATGCACTTTGGATTTTATTGCCAATGTTAGTTTTAAATGTTGCTTGGTGGAAAGTTCTTTTAGGATTTTTTGTAATGCACTATACTGCAGGAATGATTTTAAGCTTGGTTTTTCAATTGGCACACATTGTACCAAATACTGAAATGCCTATGCCAGATAAAAATGGAAATTTAGAACATACTTGGGCAGTCCATCAATTATACACCACAAGTAACTTTGCACCAAGTAATTGGCTTGTAAATTTTTATACTGGTGGTTTAAATCATCAAGTTGAACATCATATTTTTCCACACATTTCTCATGTGCATTATGGTAAATTAGCTAAAATTGTAAAAGAAACTGCTGCAGAGTTTAACTTGCCTTATAATGAGTATGCAACTACTAGAAAAGCACTTATTGAGCACTTTAGGCACTTAGGCGTTTTAGGACAAAAACCAGAATTAGTAGCATAACAAATTTTTTAAAAATGTCACATCCATTATCAGACAGAATTAACAGTTTACCTGTTTCTGCAACTTTAGCAATGGCAGCTAAAGCCAGAGAATTAAAAAGCCAAGGAAAAGATATTATTGGTTTAAGTTTAGGAGAGCCAGACTTTAATACACCAGATTTTATTAAAGATGCTGCAATAGAGGCAATAAACCAGAACTATAATTCTTATTCTCCTGTAGATGGCTATCTCGAACTTAAAGAAGCTATTTGCGTAAAATTTAAGAGAGATAATGGTTTAGACTATAAACCTAACCAAATTGTAGTTTCTACAGGTGCAAAACAATCTATTGCAAATGTAGCTCAAGTATTATTAAATAAAGGTGATGAAGTTTTATTACCTGCACCTTATTGGGTTAGTTATTCTGCAATTGCAACTTTAAGTGAAGCTACATTTGTAGAAATACCTTCGTCTATAGACACAGATTTTAAAATTACTCCAGCTCAGTTAGAGGCAGCAATTACGCCAAAAACTAAAATGATATTCTTTAACTCACCAAATAATCCAAGTGGTACTATTTATAGTGAGGCAGAATATAGAGCATTAGCTGCAGTTTTAGAAAAACATCCTCAGATATTTATTTTATCTGATGAAATATATGAACATGTAAATTACGATACAAAACCTTTTAGTTTTGCAGCTATAGAAAGCATGTTCGACAGAACAATAACCGTAAATGGTTTAGCAAAAGCATTTGCTATGACTGGTTGGAGAGTAGGTTACATTGGTGCTCCTGAATGGATTGCCAAAGCTTGTACAAAAATGCAGGGCCAAGTAACTTCAGGTACCAACTGTATTGCACAAAGAGCTGCAATTACTGCTGTATTGGCTCCTGTAGAAAAAATACAATACATGGTAGATGAGTTTAAAACTCGCAGAGATATTGTAATTAATTTACTTAGAGAAATTGATGGTTTTAAAGTAAATGTTCCTGAAGGTGCATTTTATGTTTTTCCAGATATTTCTGCATTTTTCGGAAAAACGATTAACGGTACTAAAATTGAAAATGCCAACGATTTTTCTTTATACATTTTAGAACATGCAAATGTAGCCACTGTAACTGGTGATGCTTTTGGAGCACCAAATTGTATAAGAATATCTTACGCAGCATCAGAATTACAAATTCGTGAAGCTATAAAAAGAATTAAAACAGCTTTAAGCTAAATAATTCTTTTACATACAATCTTTAAAAAATCTCACAATAACCATTGTGAGATTTTTTTTAAATCACAATTAATACTAACGCAATAGCAAATAAAGAAACTTGTAAAATTGTACCAGTTTGACTTTGGAATTTATTATGATGATTTTCTATAATGGTTTTCATTTTAGACAAAGTAGCTCTTTTAGTTTCAGAAATATTTTCTTTTATTTCTTGTTTGTAAGCCGAAGTTAAAATTCCTCTTTCTGGTAATGTTGATGATATGGTTTTCATGATTATTATAAATTTGATTACATACTTAAGACGAAAACACATTTGTTTTGTTACAGCACCATCTTTAAGAAAAAAACCTTAAAACCCAAAATCTTTAGGGTTTATGGTTTACGACAATTAGAAAAAAACTTTAAAATAATTTAGAAATTTGCGTAAAATAAAAAAACCATCAACAAATATGTTGATGGCTCTTTTAGCGAAAGTCGGGGATAATATAAAATTAGTTTAACACTAATTTTTTACTATTATATGTTCTATAATCGTTAGATATTTTAATAAAATACAAGCCAGAGCTTAAACCATTTCTATTAATATCTACACTATTATTACCTGTTGTTGTTTCTAAGGTTAACTTTTTAACTAGAATCCCAGCCATATTATAAATCTCTATTGCAGTCTCTGCATTTACCTCTGAATAGAATCTTATTTGAGAAACTGTTTTCATTGGATTAGGATATAATAAAGTCTCATTTTCATCAATTACTACATTTTCTGTGCTTAACGCATTCTGTGTAAATTGAATATCACTTAAATTCATTTGCTTATTCATAACCTCTACCCCATCAGAAGACATTGTGAATACAATATTTGTAGCATCTGTTAAATCGATGTTTTGATTTAAGTTAGACACAAAGTGTGCTAAAGGAACTGCAAAGTGCGTATTTTCATCTGTAAGCTTAATGGTAGTTCTAAATTGATCTTCCCATTGAGCAATACCTTCTTTTACAATTGTAATTTCTAAATCTCCTGTACCTTCTGCATTTAATTCTAACACATCAAACTCAGACAAATCAATCGATTTAAATCTTGGTGTAAATGCTCTGTAAGCTGCAACATAAGTACTTGTGTTAGCTTCTAAGGCGATATTTCTTTCAACTCTATATCCATTTCCAGAATAAACTTCATCATTTTGTGAAATATCAAAGCTCTCTATTGTTGTTCCTGTAGATGAATCATCTACTCCCCAAGGACCATCTGACATAAATAAATCATCTGGAGTTTCATTGGTATCGTTTTCAATTCTAAATCCTATATCAAATACATTACCTGTGTTAATTACTAACGGATTTAGATAATCACCACTTAATGCTATAGTTTCATTCGAGTATTGTGTTGCAGAAGTTTCTGTTCTTTTAAAACCTGCATCGTATACAAAGCTTGAACTTTTATTAGCATTAACTATTTCTAATTCTAAGCTTCCATTTCTATACTTACCTTTCTTTACAAAAACTGGTGGTGGTGTAGAATTGTTGTACGTAGAAATGTTTCTTTTTACATTAAATAATTCTAAGGCCTCTTCACCTAAGGTTACTAAATCGTCTATTTGGTTTGTCCAAATCTGGAAGTTATAATACGTTTCATTTTCTGTATACTTATCTAAATTCCAGTGACTTTCAATTTCAAAATTAGTGGTATCTGAAGATAATTTACCAGAGAAACTTAATACAAATTCTTTAGAACCGTCGTTATTTTTAATAATCGATTTAATAAATTGTTGTTCTCTAATTTCTATAGTTGATACAGAAATTAATTCTGCTCCTAAAAGACGATCACATATAAACTTGGTATGTTCATAAACACCATCTTCTGTTTTTGTAGCTAAAATTACAGCTATGGTTTTATCATCTCTAATATAATCTACAGAAAATAATTCTGTTGCATTAGTCATTTCAATTAAATCTGATGGCGATGATTCTACAGCATAAGTATCTGTTAAAACATCCATAGGGATTAAATCAATTAAATTAATGTCTGCATTTTTAGAAGCTGCTGTTTTGTACGATTTAGATTTTACTAATTTCTTAGCACTAAACTTATCGAACTTATAGTTGTTTTTACTTCTTAGGTAATTTCTTTTATTAATTAAGGTAGATAATCTATCGTTACTTTCTAAACCACCATTGTTACCAGAAGAAACTGGAGGTGTAATGACAGGGCATTCTGCAACACCTGAACAAGAAGGGTCATCACAGTCTGTTAAACCATCACCATCATCATCTATACCGTTTTTACAATCTTCTTGTGGTACTGGAGCTGTTGGACATCTTGCACCATCATTTAAACTACTTGATGGCCCAAATGCGAATAAGTTAGATTCTAAAGTAGAACCAACTTCTAAATTTTGTACATCTTGAATAACATAAACTGTACCTGTTTGATTTGCAGAAACGTAAAACCTACCTTCAACATCAAAATATACAGCACCAAAAGTATAGTTTAAACCATCTAAAACTGGCACAGTACCCAAGTTTAAAGCATCTCCTGTATCAGGATCTATTCTGTATAAATTGTTTGTTTTCTTTTCAACAGTATACAATAAACCATCTACAGCATTAAAAGCCCAGTCATGTATATTTAAGTTTGAAGAAAGTGTAAATGTAGATAGAAACTGACCATAAGTATCAGAATCTGGATTTAAATCTACTCTATATGCTGTGCTTCCTCCAGGTTTTAAATGATAAATCCCTGTAGAACTAACATCACCAACATATCTATTAGCTGTTGGTAATTCAGGTATATAAAATGTTTCTGTTTGAAAGTTTTTACCAATTTTTACAATTGATTTTGCTGGTGAACTTAATGAACCCCAAATGTAACCATCTGCGGGGTTATAACCTACAGCATTTACGCTTCCGGGAGTTACATCCTTTTTAACTAAGTAAGAACTACCTGAAGCTAAATCTATAGCATACACATCATTTGCTTGAAATAAATATGCATTGTAGTCACAATTAAAAGGTTCTTGTTGAGCGTTTACTATTAAACCCATAAATAGGAATAAAAGTGTAATTTTTAATTTGGCGGAAAATTGTAATGTTGGGTTCATGGCTTGTTATTTGCTTCAAAAATAGGGATTTACCAAGTAATAACAAATCCACCAAAGGTTTATGGCAATTAAGTGTCGACGAACTGTAAATAAATTGAGTTTAACCGATTTTGATAAATGTATAAAACAAAAAAAATCACGCCTTTTAGAGATGTGATTTTTTATAACCTTAAACTTTATGTAATTCTTAGTCTACATTATCATGTAAAAAAGAATTGTTAGATTTAAAATCGATACCATCTGTATCTTTTTTTAATGCCGTTTTTACTTTGCTAATAGTAGCATTTCTATCTAAATCTACTCCTTGTCTTTTGTATGCTGGCTGACGCTCTATTTCATCTATATTTTTATTTAAATTTTCATTAAAATTATAGTTGAATTTCTTCATGCTTTTGCGTCTTTCTTCTGCTCTTTTCTGTAACTCATTAATGGTTAAATCTAAAGGCGAAACTTCTTCGCTTAAAGTATCTATTTCATTTATTACAGACTGTGGAGTAGTTGTTTTTAATTCAAACTGAATTTCTTCTTCCTCCTCAACTTTACGCTCTATAATTTGAGAACTTTTACCAATGGTTGGCTCAGAATCAAAGTCTTCTAAAACATATCTAGTTTCTTTTTTGGCAACAATTTCAGTAGCTCCAAAAACCTCTATGTCATTTACATTAACCTCTTTTTCATTGGTTAAACTAAACTTAATTTCCTCGTCTTTTGTAATTTCTGTATAGTCGTTTAAAGGAATATCAAACAAAGAATTAGAAGTCATAGTAGGTGCTTGTTGTGCAACTGGTTCTTCTACTTTGGTTGTATCTGTTATAATAAAATCATCTTCAGAAATAGTATCTGGTTCTACACTTTCGTAAGAAACTGGCATACTTGCAATAATTTCATTGGTTTTTACCAAATCCATTTTTGGTTGAGCATTGTCTTCTTCTAAATCATCGCTTAATGTATGAACAATTTTAGTATTAGATTCTTGCTGATTTGTAATTGGTGTTTCTAAACTTGGTTGTCTAGAAATTATTTTCTCTTCGAAGTTATAGGTAGCCTTTTGTTCTTCTTCTAAAGTATGTATGATTTTTTTAACCTCTGTATTGGTAATATTACTTTGTTGATCTGCTGCAAAACCTGTTGCAACAATAGTAACAGAAATAGCTTCACCTAGATCTTCATCTTCTCCTATACCCATAATAATGTTAGCATCATAACCTGCTTCATCTTGAATATAATCGTTTATTTCACCTATTTCATCTAAAGTAACTTCGCTTGTTCCAGAAACAATTAACAACAATACATTTTTAGCTCCTGTTATTTTATTATCATTTAATAAAGGTGAATCTAAGGCTTTAATAATTGCATTTTTTGCTCTTGTTTGCCCTTCTTCTTTTGCAGAACCCATGATTGCAGTTCCACTATTAGAAAGAACGGTTTTAGCATCATGTAAATCAATATTTTGCTTATAGTGATGTGTAATTACTTCTGCAATACCTTTTGAAGCTGTAGACAATACCTCATCTGCTTTAGAGAAACCAGCTTTAAAACCTAAATTACCATAAACTTCTCTTAGTTTGTTATTATTGATAACAATTAAAGAGTCTACATTTTGACGTAGTTGATCTATACCTAATTGCGCTTGTTTTGTTCTTCTTTTACCTTCAAAAGCAAAAGGCATAGTAACAATACCTACAGTAAGTATGTCCATATCTTTTGCAATCTTAGCAATAATTGGTGCAGCTCCAGTTCCTGTTCCTCCACCCATTCCTGCAGTGATAAATACCATTTTAGTTTGGTTATTTAACATTTGCTGAATTTCTTGCATACTTTCTTTAGCTGCTTGCTCTCCAATTTCTGGATTCGCACCTGCTCCTAAACCAGAGGTAAGTGTAGCCCCTAACTGTATTTTATTTGGTATAGGACTATTTTCTAAAGCTTGTGCATCTGTATTACAGATTACAAAATCTACCCCATTTATATGCTGCTGAAACATGTGGTTTACAGCATTGCTTCCTCCACCACCAACACCAATTACTTTAATGGTGTTTGATTGTGTTTTAGGCATTACAAATTCAATGTTTTCAAAATCTAAGCTCATACTAACTTTATATTTTTGTGTTCTTGTGTATTGTTCTTTTTTGGTGTCTTTAATGCTAACTACTCAGCATTATCTAAAAAATCTTTCAATCCTTCTGTAAATTTCTCGAAGAATGATTTCTTTTTTGGTGTTGGTTTTGGTGCTGGTTCAGGTTCATTGATTACTTCATCTTCTGTATTTTCTATAATTTCT
Organism: Polaribacter sp. MED152; assembly: GCF_000152945.2. Classification (NCBI taxonomy): domain Bacteria; kingdom Pseudomonadati; phylum Bacteroidota; class Flavobacteriia; order Flavobacteriales; family Flavobacteriaceae; genus Polaribacter; species Polaribacter sp. MED152. The sequence goes on from NC_020830.1 coordinate 1,455,700, forward strand.
TCTAGAACCTCTTCTACTTCTTCTACTTTAATATCTTTTTCTAAGCCTTCCATTAACAACCCAACTGCGGTTGCATAAGAAGGGCTAGATAATGCTTCATCAGATTCCCCAGCCAAATGTTCATTTGGATATCCGATTCTAGCATCCATACCAGTAATGTATTCTACCAATTGACGTAAGTGTTTTAACTGAGAACCACCTCCTGTTAAAACAATACCTGCAATTAGTTTTCCTTTGGCAGTTTCATGCCCATAATTTTTAATTTCTAAATACACATGCTCAATAATTTCTTGCACTCTTGCATGTATAATTTTAGATAAGTTTTTAAGCGTTATTTCTTTAGGTTCTCTACCTCTTAAACCAGGAATCGAAACAATTTCTGTTTCTTTATTTTCACCTGGCCAAGCAGAACCAAATTTAATCTTCAATAACTCAGCTTGTTTTTCTATAATTGAGCATCCTTCTTTAATATCGTCTGTAATAACGTTACCTCCAAAAGGAATTACTGCTGTGTGTCTAATGATTCCGTCTTTAAAGATGGCCAAATCAGTTGTTCCACCACCAATATCAATTAAAGCAACACCTGCTTCTTTCTCTTCTTGACTTAATACTGCTTGTGCAGAAGCTAATGGTTCTAGAGTAATTTCATTTAGGTCTAAACCAGCACTTTTTACACATCTACCAATATTTCTGATTGATGATACTTGCCCAACCACTACATGAAAATTGGCTTCAAGTCGCCCACCATACATTCCAATTGGCTCTTTAATATCCGCTTGAGAATCTACTTTAAATTCTTGTGGTAAAACATGAATTATTTCTTCTCCTGGCAACATTACCAATTTGTGAACTTGATTTACCAAATCTTCTATATCAGCCTCGTCAATAACTTCATCTGCATTATTTCTAGTGATATAATCACTATGATGTAAACTTCTAATATGTTGCCCAGCAATACCTACTACTACATCTTCTATTTTTACACCAGATACACTTTCTGCTTCATCTACAGCTTGCTGAATAGATTGTATAGTTTGTGTAATATTACTTACTACACCACGTTTTACACCTAAACTTTTTGCCTTACCAATACCAACTACCTCAATTTTACCATATTCGTTTTTACGACCAATCATGGCAACAATTTTGGTTGTACCAATATCTAAACCAACAGCTATTTTATTGTCTTCCATTTTAGTTTATTTAGTGCACACAACTTGGTTGTGATATTTTACATTAATTGTTTTATAATTTTGAATTGTTTTGTCTTCAAATGTTTTATTATAAAACGCTTTTAATTTTTTAAATTTTACATCCATTTCAGATAAATTTCCAAAATCGATTTTGTAATCTCCACTTCTAACAGAAAATTGATATTCATTTTCGGAAGATTTTACAATTCCAACGACTTCTTTATGCAAAAAATCATCGCCTTCAATTTTTAAAATTAAAGGTAAAATTTCTGCAATTTCATCATCATTTTCAACTCCAGAAACCAGCAAAACTCTAGATGAATAATTAGTTGACAAAGGCATTTTTACTCCTTGTTTATCAACATAATAAACCTCATCATCATTTAAAATTCTAGCTACAGGCTCTCGCTGTTTTACTACAGATTTTAGCCTACCATCTATGGTTAAAAAAACATCTGCTTTTTCAACATATGGATTTTTTGATAGATTATTTTCTAGAACATATAAATCTATCACAGATTTTGCTTGGTTTTGTATACTTTCTGTATTTTGTATTAACAATTTATTAACCATTGAATAGGTCAGAAAATTATTCTCTCCTTTATCAAATTCTATAACTGGCTCACCTATTTTTACAACATTATTTCTCTTACCAGAAAAGCTATACAAAAAAGCTAAACTAGCTGTAAGTACTACAAAAAACAGGTATTTCAAAACTCTTTTAAACTTCATTTTCTTGTAAATTTAAAAGTTGATCTGTAACCTCATTTGTTAGAACACCAATATCACCTGCACCTAACATTGCAATTATTTTTGCTGATGATTGTTTAATATCTTTTATAGTATTTTTCTTTTCTGCTATTTTTTTCTGCTTGCTAGTAATTTTTCCCAGCAACCACTCTGAAGTGACATTTGGAATTGGTTCTTCTCTTGCTGGATAGATATCTAGCAAAATAACCTCATCGAATTTAGAAAGTGCCAATGCAAAATCATCTACAAAATCTTTAGTTCTAGAAAACAAATGTGGCTGAAAAATGGCCAAAACTTTTTCGTTCGGATACATTTCTCTAATTGAACTTTCTACTGCATTAATTTCTGTTGGATGATGAGCATAATCATCTATTAGAACTAATTCTTTGGTTTTTATTTTATAAGAAAACCTACGTTTTACGCCCTTAAAACTAGCCAATTGAACCTTAATTTTTTCTAAAGAAACACCATAAACATCTGCCATTGCTAATGCTGCTAATGCATTCATTACATTATGTTTACCAGGCAAATGCAGTTCTATATTTTGTATAGAACTAGTAGGAGTTTGCACATCAAAAACATAAGTACCCTCTTTAATCTTTAGATTGTATGCTTTATAATCTGCAGGTTCATCTACAGCATAAGTTAAGCCCTCTAAAGGCAAACCTTTTGCCACAATTAAGGTGTCTGATACTTTCCAAGAAAATGCTACAAAAGATTCCTCTAAAGAAGATGCCTCTCCATAAATATCTAAATGATCTGCATCCATAGAAGTAACACAAGCAATATTAGGACTTAGTTGTAAAAAAGACCTATCAAACTCATCTGCTTCAACTACTGTTATTTTATCTTCTCCTAAAATTAAATTTGAATTATAGTTTTCTGCTACACCTCCTAAAAATGAAGTGGCTTTTTCAGGCTCCATTATATGCCCCAACATACTAGATGTGGTTGTTTTACCATGTGTACCTGAAGCTGCTAAGCAAAAAGTAGACTTAGTAATTTCACCCAAAATTTCAGCTCTTTTAAGAAGGGTAAAATTATTATTCTTAAAATAATATAATTCTTCAGAATTTTTTGGAATTGCAGGCGTGTATATGACTAATGTTGATTTTTTATCTAAAAAAGCAATAGGAATGTTTTGAATTTTATCTTCAAAATGAATCGATACACCTACTTGCTCTAAACCTGTAGTTATTTGAGAAGGTGTTTTATCATAACCTGCAACATTTTTGTTTAGTGCAGCAAAGTATCTTGCAATAGCACTCATGCCAATACCTCCAATACCTACAAAATAAACGTTATGTTTTTGTTCTAAATTCACCTCTTTAATAATTTTTCTACTTCATTAGCAATACTCCTTGTTGCACTTGGCAAGGCTAATTCGTTAATATTTTCAGATAACTGCTGCTGCTTACCTTCATCTTTTAATAACGTTTCAAATACAATTTTAAATGTGTCTAATTCACTTTCTTTTAAAAGTATTGCTCCATGCCTATCAACTATAAATTTGGCATTTTTGGTTTGATGATCTTCTGCCACATTTGGAGAAGGAATAAAAATAACAGGTTTACCAACAATACATAATTCTGATACAGAACTAGCACCAGCTCTAGAAATAATAATATCTGAAGCTGCATAAGCTAAATCCATTTTATTTATAAATTGATGAACTTGAACGTGCTTCAATTCATTATGCTTTTTATACTCATCAAAATATAGCTTTCCACATTGCCAAATAACTTGAACATTTTGTTCTTCTAAAAACGTTAAATTGGTTTCTACTAGTTGATTTATTTTACGTGCTCCTAAACTTCCTCCTAAAATCAAGATTGTTTTCTTCTTTTTATCTAATTGAAAAAAGTCTGTGGCTTCTTCTTTTTTAGCATGAATACTCAATAAATCTTGACGAACAGGATTACCTGTTTTTACGATTTTATTTGCTGGGAAAAATCGATTTAAATCATCGTAAGCAACACAAATTTTATTGGCACGTCTTCCTAACAACTTGTTTGTTATGCCAGGAAAAGAGTTCTGTTCTTGAATTAATGTTGGTATGTTTCTTCTGTTTGCCATTATTAAAGTTGGCCCACTAGCAAACCCACCTGTACCAATTGCAATATCTGGATTAAATTTTCTTATAATTCTTCTTGCCTTCCATAAACTATCTAACATTTTAAAAGGGAAACCAAGGTTTTTAGCCAGTTGTTTTCTTTGTATTCCAGAAATCCATAAGCCCTCAATTTTGTACCCTGCTTGAGGTACTTTTTCCATCTCCATCTTATCTTTTGCACCAACAAATAGAAAATTAGCATCTGGAAAACGCCATTTTAATTCATTTGCAATTGCAATTGCAGGATAGATATGACCACCTGTTCCTCCTCCAGAAATAAGTATGTTATATGGTTTCATGCAAAATATCTAAAGGGTTATCATCTAATATATCTTCTTCTGTTTCTTGTTTAGATGCACTTACACTAAGTATCATACCTAATGCAAAACATGTCATCCAAATAGATGTACCCCCACTACTTATTAAGGGCAGTGTTTGACCTGTTACTGGGAATAAATTTGTGGCAACTGCCATATTAATAATCGCCTGAAAAATGATGGGACAACCCACACCAATTACTAGCAAAGTACCAAAAATGGTTGTTGTTTTTCTTATGACTACAAAAATCCTAAAAAGCAATAAAAAATAGATCAAAGCTATAATTACACCACCTACCAAACCATATTCTTCAATAATTATTGCAAAAATAAAATCGGAAGAAGATTGAGGTAAAAAGTTTTTTTGAACACTTTTACCTGGGCCAACTCCTATTGGACCTCCTGTTGCAATTGCAATCTTTGCTTTTTCTACTTGATAAGCTTCCTTATTATCACCATCAGAAAAATTCTCTATTCTACTTTGCCAAGTTTGGACTCTATTTGGCATTGCATCTGGAAAAGCTTTCGCTACCAAAACAAAAAAAGCTAGCATAAAAATACCCACACCAACTATTAAACCTAAATATTTTAAAGGATAACCTCCAATAAATGTGACCATTAAAATCATCACAAAAATAATAGCTGTAGTTGAAAAATTTGCTGGTAAAATGAGCATTAAAATAGCGCCAACAGGCAACCATAATTGCAATAAACTTTCTTTAAAATTAATTGGCTTTTCTTTATTCTTAGCTAGATATCTTGCCACATAAACCATTAGCACTAAACCTGCCAATGTTGATGTTTGAAAGCCTATACCCACAAAAGGAATACGTATCCATCTACTAGCATTGGCACCACCAATTGTTGTGCCCTGCATCATTGTAAAAATTAGTAAAACAAAAACTATAGGTAGCATTAAAACCGAGCCGCCTGAAAAATACCTATATGGAATTTTATGAACTCCATAAATAATACCAAAGCCCATAATTAATAAAACCATATGTTTTACCAAATATCCTAAAGTAGAACCAGAACCAACCACATAAACCAGGTTTGTGCTTGCGCTATAAACTGGCATAAATGAGAATATTGCCAAAATAGCCACAATAGCCCAAATGGTTTTATCTCCTTTTATATGATTAAAAACTGTTTTCAAACTTTACGATTTCTATAGATTTCTAACTGCTTTTTTAAATTGACGACCTCTATCTTCGTAATTTTGAAAAAGATCGAAACTTGCACATGCAGGAGATAACAAAACTGCATCTCCTCTTTCTGCCAATTTATGTGAAACCTTAACTGCTTCTTCTGCACCTGCAGTTTCTACAATAGTTTCAATTACGTTACCAAAGGTGTTTTTTATTTTTTCATTATCAACGCCCAAACAAACTATAGCCTTCACTTTTTCTCTAACTAAAGGCAATAAATCTGTGTAATCATTTCCTTTATCTACACCACCAACAATCCAAATTGTTTGCTGATCCATGCATTCTAACGCATAAAAAGTAGCGTTTACATTTGTTGCTTTAGAATCGTTTATGTAATGAACATCTTTAATTTTTGCTACATTTTCTAAACGATGTTCTGCACCTTCAAAGTTGGATAAACTTTCTTTAATAGCGTCTTTTCTAACCTTAAGCAATTGCGCTGCCATTGTTGCTGCCATTGCATTTTTAGTATTGTGTTTCCCCTTTATTGATAATGATGATATTGGCATATAAAATTTATCTTTTTGTATGTTGATTGTTATGTTATTGTCTTTTATAAATGCGCCATATTTCAATTCTTTCTCGTTTGAAAATGGCAGTAATTTTGCTTTTGTTTTATTCTCTTTTAACCAACCTGTAATTACGTCATCATCTGCATCGTAAATTAAAAAATCGGTTTCTTCTTGGTTCTTTGTTATCCTAAATTTTGAGTTGATATAATTTTGAAAATCATAATCATATCTATCTAAATGATCTGGAGTAATATTGGTTAAAATGGCAATATGTGGTCTAAAATTTGTAATGCCATCTAATTGAAAACTACTTATTTCTAACACATAATTGTTATAGTTTTTCTCTGCTACTTGTAGTGCAAAACTATCGCCAATATTACCAGCAGCACCCACATCTAAATTTGCATTTTTTAAAATATGATGCGTTAATAATGTTGTGGTTGTTTTACCATTAGAACCTGTTATACCCACAATAGTTGCCTTGGTAAAATTTGCTGCAAATTCTATTTCAGAAATTACTGGAATATTATTATCAACTAACTTCTTTACCAAAGGAACTGAATCTGGAATTCCAGGACTTTTCATTACAACATTTGCCTGTAAAATCTTAGACACTGTATGTTGATTTTCCTCAAAATCTATTTGATGATGTAAAAGAACTTTTTTGTAAGCTTTGGTAATTGCACCTTTATCAGAAACAAAAACTTTATAGCCTTTTTGCTTTGCTAAAATTGCAGTACCAACTCCACTCTCTCCCCCTCCAAGAATCACTAAAAACCCATTATCTCCTAAATAACTTAAGATTGATTTTTCTGTATTTTCTTGCTTTTTCATATTTATTTAAAAGTTGCTCATCCCTTCCCAAGGGAAAGTAAGGACAAGCACTTTTTTATCTTAATTTTAATGTTACGATTGTAAATACGGCTAATAGAATTCCTACAATCCAAAAACGTACTACAATTTTACTTTCGTGATAACTTAACTTTTGATAATGGTGATGTAAAGGAGACATTTTGAAAATTCGTCGTCCAACACCAAACTTTTTTCTAGTATACTTAAACCAAGAAACCTGCAGGATTACTGATAAATTCTCTACCACAAAAATTCCTGCTAAGATTGGCAACAGCAATTCTTTACGAATAGAAATTGCAATAACCGCAATAATTCCACCAATAGTTAAACTACCTGTATCCCCCATAAATACTTGAGCTGGATATGTATTGTACCATAAGAAACCAATTAAGGCTCCTGCAAAGGCTAGGATAAAAACGGTCATTTCACCAGAATTCGGAATGTACATGACATCTAAATAATCTGCGAAAATGATGTTACCAGAAACCCATGCAAAAACAGCAAGTGTGATTACAATTATTGCTGATGAACCTGCTGCTAAACCATCTATACCATCTGTTAAATTCGCACCATTAGAAATACCTGTTACAATAAAAACGGTAATAAAGATGAATACAATCCAACCATATTTTTCATAACCATCACCTAAAAAACCTAATGCTTTGGAGTATTCTAATTCGTTATCTTTAAAAAACGGCACTGTTGTTTTAGTAGATTTATGCGCTTCTCCAAAAACTTGCTTTTTACCATTTTCTTGAATGGTTTGTTGTGCTACTGGTAGTTGTTCTTTGATAGTTACACCTTCATTGAAATATAACATAGAGCCAACAATAAGCCCCAAACCAACTTGACCTAATACTTTAAACTTACCACTTAAACCAGCTTTGTCCTTTTTGAAAACTTTAATGTAATCATCTAAAAAACCTATAAAGCCCATCCAAACTGTAGTAATAAGAAGAATAATAATGTAAATATTATCTAATTTGGCCAGTAAAATTGCAGGAATTAATGTGGCCAGAATTATAATAATTCCTCCCATTGTTGGTGTTCCTGATTTTTGCTTTTGCCCTTCTAAACCTAAATCTCTAACTGTTTCACCTACTTGTTGTTTACGTAGAAAATTTATAATACGCTTACCATAAATAGCAGAAATTAAAAGCGATAAAATAAATGCTGCAGCTGCTCTAAAGGTGATAAACTGAAATACACCTGCACCTGGAATGCTAAATTGAGTCTCTAAATATTGAAAAAAATAATACAGCATTCTATTTCTTTTTTAGTTGATTAAAACAGTTTGTAACTTCTTCTAAATCGTTAAAATGAGAACGAACCCCATTTATTTCTTGATAACTTTCATGACCTTTACCTGCAATCAAAATAATATCTCCAGCATCAGACAATTTACACGCTGTTTTAATTGCTTGCCTTCTATTTACTACAGTTAAAGTTTTATTGTAATGTTCAGGTGATATACCAGCCTCCATTTCATCTAAGATTATTTGAGGATCTTCCGTTCTTGGATTATCTGAAGTAAAAATGGCTTGGTTACTTAAATGCGCAGCAATATGTGCCATTTTTGGTCTTTTTGACTTATCTCTATCACCTCCACAACCAACAACTGTAATCACTTTCTCGTTATTGGTTCTTATATCATTTATAGTTTCTAACACATTTTTTAATGCATCTGGTGTATGTGCGTAATCTACAATAGCTGTAACTCCGTCTTCAGAAACCACATATTCAAAACGCCCATTTACACTTTCTAACTGACTAACTATGGTTAAAATATCTAATTTTTCTAAACCTAATAATTCAGCTGTTGCAATGATTGCAGTAAGGTTATAGATATTAAAAACTCCAATTAATTTTGTCCAAACCTCAGTATTATCAATAGAAATTAAAGTTCCTGATAATTGTTTTTCTAAAATTTTAGCTTTAAAATCAGCTAAAGTTTTTAAGGCATAACTATATTTTTTAGCCTTGGTATTCTGCAACATATAGTTGCCATTTTTATCATCTATATTGGTTAATGCAAAAGCAGATTTTGGCAAATCATCAAAAAACTTCTTTTTTACATTTCTATACTCTGCAAAGTCTTTATGATAATCTAAATGATCATGAGATAAATTGGTGAAAATTCCTCCTGAAAATTGCAAACCTTCTGTTCTTTTTTGATGAATTCCATGAGAACTCACTTCCATAAAGCAATATTCTACACCAGCATCTAACATCATATCTAAATACCTGTTTATGGTAACAGAATCTGGTGTTGTATGTGTTGCTTTATACTCTTTATTACCTACTAAAATTTTTACTGTAGACAGCAAACCAACTTTGTAACCTGCTTTGGTAAATAATTGATATAGCAATGAAGCAATAGTAGTTTTACCATTAGTACCTGTTACTCCAACAACTGGAAATTTAGTAGACGGATTTTCATAAAAATTAGATGCCATTATTGCTAAAGCCTCATTTGCATCCGCAACCCTTATGTAAGTTATACCCTCTTTTCTATCAAATGAAAAACCTTCACATATAATGGCTTTTGCGCCTAAAGTAATGGCTTTATCTACGTATAAATGACCATCTACATTCACTCCTTTTTGAGCAATAAACACATCGCCTTCACCTACTTTTCTTGAGTCGAAAATAAGCTGATTCACCTCAATATTTGTGTTACCAAATACTTGTTTTATGGCTACTTTATACAATATGTCTTGTAAATTTTTCAGACTATGATAATTTTAAAATAATGGTTGCACCTTTTTCTAATGCCTCTCCTTTTTTAATAGATTGATTTTGCACTTTTCCTACTCCTGAAATTTGCACGTTTAAACCAATATTTTCTAAAAGAGATATAGCATCCATACCATCCATACCCTTAACATTAGGCACTTTAGTATGTTCTTTTGTAATTATTGTATTGTATTTATTAAACTGTTTTTCTAATGCTGCAAACTCTACATTGTCATTTACAGATTGATTATCTATAGGAGTTGTTGTGTAAATTTTTTGAGCTATTTCCTTAAAAACTGGTGCAGCAACTGTAGCCCCATAATAACCTTTCTTTTTATCAGGATCATGAACTACAACAATGCAAGAATATTTTGGTTCATCTGCTGGAAAAAAACCTGCGAAAGACGCTACATAATGTTGTGTAGAATAGTAACCACCTTCCCATTCACCATCTTTGTTTTTAATTCTTGGCATAAACTTTTTAGCAGTTCCTGTTTTACCAGCCATAGAGAAATTAGAAGAATAGATGTTATCTGCAGTTCCTTTTATCACTACATTTTCCATAACTTTTCTAACCTTTTTTAAGGTTTCTTCGGATGCGATTTTAGGATGAACAATTTCTGTTTCAAATACAGTTTCTGCTTTATTTTCTCTTCTTAACTCTTTTACAAATCTTGGTTTAACCATTACACCATTATTAGCAACAGCATTGTAAAACATTAAAGTTTGCATTGGCGTAACAGAAACTCCATAACCCCAAGACATCCATTCTAAAGAAATTTTACTCCAAGTTTTACCACCTGGTTTTGGAATGGTTGGTCTACCTTCTCCTTTAATAGGAAAACCAATAGGTTTTGTAAATCCGTATTTTTCTAATTTTGCAATGAATTTTTCTGGTTCATCATCATAATGTTCTTTAATTAACTTTACAATGCCAACATTTGAAGAAACCTCAAAAACTCTACCTGCAGATATTTTACCATAACCACCTCTTCTTGAATCTTCGACTTTTTTATTGTGAATGAAAATTTTTCCTTTTTCAGTATCAACTACAGTAGAAGTGTCAATCTTTTTATCATCTAAAGCCGCCATTAAACTTGCTAACTTGAATGTTGAACCTGGCTCATGACTTTCCCAAACAGCGTAGTTTCTTTTCTCAAAGTACTTTCCTTTAGAGGTTCTTCCTAAATTAGAAATTGCTTTAATTTCACCTGTTGCAGTTTCCATAACCACTGCACAACCATGATCTGCTTCAAAAAGTTCTAGTTGTTTTAATAATGCATGATGTGTAATATCCTGTATGTTAACATCGATAGTTGTTATAACATCATGACCATCTATTGGCTCTTTTTCATTTACATCAGAAATAGGTTTCCACTGGTTTTTGGCAATCTTCTGTTTCCAACGTAAACCATTTTCACCCTGCATAAAATCTGCAAAAGCACCTTCTATGCCTGCTTCTCCTCTAAAATCATCATAACCAATAGTTCTCTCAGCAATTTTACCAATTGGATGTGCCCTAACTGTTTTATGTTCTGCTATGAAACCACCTTTATAGACACCCAATTTAAATATCGGGAATTGTTTCATTCGCAAATAATCATTGTAACCTACATTTCTTGCCAGTAACAAATACCTATTTTTTCTTTTTCTGGCAGATCTTAGTTTTGTCTCATAGTATCTTTGACTTTTACCCAACATGGCACTTAGTTCTTTTGCTAAAGCTGCAACGTTTTTCTCAAAAACATTACCATCTATAGCAACTGCATCTATTCTAATAGTATACTTTGACATTGATGTAGCCAACAAATTACCATCTGCAGCGTAGACGTTTCCTTTATTCGCGTAAATTGTATCTTGTTTGATGGTTAATTCTGTAGAGAGCTTTTTGTATTTTTCTCCTTGAAAATACTGTATGTTAATTACGCGAAAAACCACTGCAAACAAAAAAAGCGTCATAAAAGAAGCTACTATGTAGAATTTGGTAAGTATGCTTTTTTTGTGGGTTGCCAATTTGCTTTAATCTTTATAGGTTACTTTAATTTTTTTTGGTGGTGTTTCTGAAGGTTTTAAACCTCTTTCTATTGCTTTCTCTCTTATACTAGATTCCATTTTCATTCGCATTAAAATAGTTCCAGTATCTACATATTCTGCTCTTAGCTCTCTCTTCTGTTTATTTAATTCTGATATTCGAATTACTTTTTTATCAGCATTATGTGCACTTGTAATCATTACCAATAGCAAAACCACAACAAACAAAATGATGCCCCAGTTTTTAAAGGAAGATTCATCTGTTAAGAAGCTTCCTCGTAAAATATCGTATATGTTTCTTTTAACTTTAGACATGTTATTTTGGAGTGGCTAATCTTAGTTTTGCACTTCTTGCTCTGTTATTTATTTTAATTTCCTCTTTTGGAGGCACAATTAATTTTCCTACTTTTTTTAGTGGCTCATTAGAATTACCAAAAACGTCTTTTTCTGGTTCCCCTTCAAACAAACCAGTTCTAATAAATCTTTTCACTAATCTATCTTCTAGCGAGTGATAAGAAATCACACTTAACCTACCTTCATCATTCAATAAGTTTGGCACTTGCTGTAAGAATTCTTTTAACACCTCTAACTCTTCATTTACTTCTATTCGAATTGCTTGAAAAATTTGCGCTAAAATTTTATGTTCTCTTGCATTTGGTAAAAATGCTTTTAGCACTTCTTTTAATTGAAAGCTAGTTTCTATTGGGCTATTTTTTCTTTCATGTACAATAGTTCTTGCTAGTTTTCTAGAATTTCTTAACTCACCATATAAGAATAGGATTTCAGCTAATTTTTCTTCAGAATAATTATTGATGATTTCTTTTGCAGAAATTTTAGACTTCTGATTCATCCTCATATCTAAATCACCATCAAAACGAATAGAAAAACCTCTTTCAGCTTCATCAAATTGATGCGAAGAAACTCCCAAATCTGCTAAAATGCCATCTACTTTCTTAACTCTATGAAATCTTAAAAAACGTGAGATGTATCTAAAGTTTTCTGGTATTAAAACAAATCTTTCATCATCTATAGCATTGTTAATTGCATCAGGGTCTTGATCAAAAGCAAATAAGCGTCCGTTTTTACCTAATCTTTTTAAGATTTCTTTAGAATGACCACCTCCACCAAAAGTAACATCTACATAAATACCATCTTCTTTGATATTTAAGCCATCTACACTCTCTTGTAATAAAACTGCATTATGATAACTCATCTCCACCTGTATTACCCATCACCTCTTCTGCTAAATCTGAAAAATTTTCAGCAGCATTCTCAATTGCGTTTTCGTACTTTTCTTTATCCCAAATCTCAATGATATTTACAGATGAAGACATAACCACCTGCTTTTTAATTCCTGCAAATTCAGATAAATTTTTAGGGATTAAAATTCGGCCTGTGGCATCTAATTCTACTAACTTTACACCAGCAGTAAATCTTCTAATAAAATCATTGTTTTTTTTCTTGAACTTGTTCAGTTTATTAATTTCTGCCATAGTTGCATTCCACTCTTTCATAGGATACAATTCTAGACACTGCTCAAAAACCGACTTTTTCAACACAAAACCTTCTTGTAATATAGGCGCAACTTGCTTTTTAAAAGCCGAAGGAAACATAACCCTACCTTTAGCGTCAGCTTTACATTCATATGTACCTATTAGATTTATCACTTAAAAAAGAATTAATGATCAAAAATATATAAAAATTACCACTTTTTACCACTTTTTACCACATTGTTAATAAAAACAACGCTTTCTTAATGTTAATAGTATATGCACTGTTGTTAATAACCTTAAATGAGGTAGTGTTTAATTGATTTTTATATCATAAAAAAGAACTACATTTGCTTTTTAGTGAACTAAACAAAAATCAATGACTGACAAGTTAAAAACTGAAGATAAGTTTACATATGCAGAAGCTGGTGAAGGACCTGCAATCATTGTTTTACATGGATTAATGGGGGCTTTAAGTAACTTTGGGTCTACATTTGAACATTTTTCGAACAACGGTTATAAGGTGTTAATACCTGAGTTGCCTTTATATACTTTACCACTTGTAAAAACCAACGTTAAAAACTTAGCAAGTTATTTGCACGAATTTTTAGCTTTTAAAAAAATTGACAGTGCTTTACTCTTAGGAAACTCTTTAGGTGGGCACATTTCTTTATACTTTACAAAACACTATCCAGAAAAAGTAAGTGCGCTTGTTTTAACAGGAAGCTCTGGTTTGTATGAAAATGCTATGGGTGGTAGTTTTCCTAAAAGAGGAAACTATGAATACATAGAGCAAAAAGCAAGAGATGTTTTTTACGACCCAGAAATAGCTACAAAAGAATTAGTTGATGATGTTTATGCCACTGTAAATGATAGAATGAAGGCCTTGAAAACCCTTTCTATTGCAAAAAGTGCTATAAGACATAATATGGCTAATGATTTACCTGAAATGAAACTACCTGTTTGTTTAATTTGGGGAAAACAAGATGGAGTAACGCCTCCAGAAGTAGCCAATGATTTTCATAAACTATTGCCAAATTCTGAATTATTTTGGATTGATAAATGTGGGCATGCTGCAATGATGGAAAGACCTGAAGAATTTAATCAAATTCTTGAAGGTTGGTTGAAGTCTAAAAATATCTAAAACACTTTTTATTGTGAAAATTAAGTCTGCTGAATTTGTAATGAGTAACAGTAATGTTATTAATGCACCAAAAGATAGAATACCAGAATATGCTTTTATAGGTCGTTCTAATGTTGGTAAATCTTCATTAATTAATATGTTAATGGAGCGTAAAGATTTGGCGAAAATATCTGGAAAACCAGGTAAAACACAGTTAATTAATCACTTTAAAATTAATGACAACTGGTTCTTAGTTGATTTACCAGGTTATGGTTATGCTCAGGTATCTAAAAAGAAAAGGGTAATTTTTCAATATTTTATTGAAAATTATTTTAAAGAAAGGGAGCAATTGGTTTGCACTTTTGTTTTAATAGATTCTAGACACGATCCTCAAAAAATAGATTTAGATTTTATGCGTTTTTTGGGCGAAAACCAAATTCCTTTTTGTTTGGTTTTTACAAAAGCAGATAAGTTAGGAAGCTCTAAATTGAACAAGCAAATTACCTCTTATAAAAAGAAATTACTGCAACATTGGGAAACACTGCCTATGACTTTTTTAACCTCTTCTTCAACAGGATTAGGTAGAAAAGAGTTTTTAGACTTTATTGACGGTGTTAATGATGATGTTGCTAAAGATTTTAAATAACTTTTAGGTTACTCTTAATGCATTCTAACAAACAAAACTTGCAAGTACTTTTTGAAGACAATCATATTATTATTGTCAATAAAAGATCTGGAGATATTACTCAAGGTGATAAAACTGGAGACAAGCCTTTAAGTGATGTTGTTAAGGAATACATTAAAGAGAAATACAATAAGGCAGGTAATGTATTTTTAGGTGTTGTACACAGATTAGACAGGCCTACTTCTGGCGTTATTATTTTTGCAAGAACATCTAAGGCTCTTGAGCGATTAAATAAAATGTTGCGTGATAAAGAAATACACAAAACGTATTGGGCAGTTGTAAAAAATCATCCTAAGAAAGAAAAAGCCACCTTAATAAATTACCTTAGAAAAAATCCTAAAAACAATAAATCTAGCGTTTTTCAAAAGGAAATAGAGGGCTCTAAAAAAGCAATTTTGCATTATTCTACTCTTAAAAAACTAGATAATTACTCACTTTTAGAAATAGATTTAGAGACAGGCAGACATCATCAAATTAGAGCACAATTATCTAATATTGGCTTCCCTATTAAAGGTGATTTAAAGTACGGTTTTAATAGAAGTAATAAAGATGGCAGTATTCATTTACATGCAAGAAAAATAGAATTCATACATCCTGTTGCTAAAGAAAAAATTACAGTTATTGCACCAACACCTAATGAAGTAATTTGGAACGCGTGCAAGTAATTGCTATATTTAGAAAATAAATTTCTAAATGAAAGCCCTAAAATACTTTACTATTTTAATTCTACCTTTAGTAGTCTTTATTTCTTTTACAAACAAAGGTTGGTTAACGTATTTACCAGCACTTGTTTTCTTTGGCTTGGTTCCTTTACTAGAATTTTTTATTAGACCAAATACTTACAATTTTACCAAAGAAGAAGAAAAAATTGAAAAAGAGAACAAACTTTACACTTACCTATTGTATGCGACTTTACCAATACAAATTGGGTATTTATTATTCTTTTTTTATGCTATTCAAGAACCAAATCTTACCAACTCAGAAATATTTGGCCGAATTTTTGGAATGGGAATTATGTGTGGAGTAATTGGCATTAATGTTGGGCATGAACTAGGTCATAGAAATGAAAGAGTTGGAGAGTTTATTGGAGAAATTTTATTGCTTACCTCATTAAACACTCACTTTTTACCTTATCATAATGGTGGTCATCATTATAATGTAGCAACACCAAAAGATGCTGCCACTGCTAGAAAAAATGAAATTTTATTTTTTTTCTGGATTCGCTCTCATTTTACAAGTTATTTTCAAGCTTGGCAATTAGAAAATAAAAGAATGAAAAGTTTAAATAGATCTTGGTTTCATCATCAGAACAGAATGGTTGTCTATACATTTTGCAACATAATTCTTTTAGCACTTATCTATTTTATTTTTGGCCTCTTTGTGCTATTTGCATTTATAGCTGCAGCTGTAGTTGGTATTCTTTTGTTAGAAACTGTAAATTACATAGAGCATTATGGCTTATTACGTAAAAAGAATACTCATGGCAGATATGAGCGTGTGAAAAGAAATCATTCTTGGAACAGCAACCATCAAGTGGGTCAAGTATTACTTTTTAATCTATCCAGACATTCAGACCATCATTATAATGGCTCTAAGCATTACCAATTGTTAAAATCATTACCAGAAAGTCCGCAAATGCCAACAGGTTATCCAGGTATGATGTTACTTTCATTTTTACCTCCAGTTTGGTTTTGGGTAATGAATAAAAAATTAAACAAGTTATCATAAACACTTTATGAATCAAGAAAAAACAGTGTCTGAAGCTATAAGCTACAGAAGATCAGTACGAATTTATGATGCTAATAAACCCATACAAACTGCAATTGTAAAGAAATGTTTAGAGCAAGCTGCTTTAGCACCTAACAGTAGTAATATGCAACTGTGGGAATTTTACCACATTACTTCTAAAGATATTATCGCTAAAATTGCTCCCTTTTGTTTTAATCAAAATGCAGCAAAAACGGCACAGCAATTAGTCATTTTTGTTACGCGAAAAGACTTATGGAAAGAAAGATCAAAAGCCAATTTAAAGTTTATTGATAAAAATTTTGGAGCAAATAATCCAAAAGAAAAACAAACAAGTAGAGAAAAAACAGCTAGAAATTACTATGGTAAAATAATCCCTTTTGCCTATGCAGATTTTCTAGGAATTTTAGGATTTCTAAAGTTTATTATGGTTACTATAATTGGTTTTTTTAAGCCTATTTATAGACAAGTTCGAAAAAGCGATATGAGAATTGTAGCTCATAAAACTTGTGGATTAGCTGCAGAAAACTTTATGATTTCTATGGCTGCAGAAGGTTATGATACTTGCCCTATGGAAGGGTCAGACACTTTACGAGTTAAAAATTTATTAGGTTTACCTTCTGGAGCTGAAATTAACATGATTGTATCATGTGGAATTAGAGATCCAAAAGGGGTTTATGGAGAGCGATTTAGAATTCCTTTTGAAGAAATTTACAAAGAAGTTTAGCAAGTAAATTACTGCTTTGGTTTTAATATCAAAACATTTTTGCTTTTCTTTATTTCTTCTTCATTCAAACTCATTTTTACAAACTCACCATCTACAAATTTCTGAGCTTGATCTTTATAATGATCACTAAACACATTACCTGATTGACCTGTTGGTAAAATTGCAGAACTGTTCTCTATATCAGAAAAGTCAATAACTCTTCTTGTTGATGGGCCAGCAGTAATTTTGTAAACTCCTGTGCTATCTAATTGAAAAATTTGATTGTTAATTACTTCATTACCTCCAATAGTTTCAAAAGGCCCAACATTAAAGATTGACCTTAAAACACCTCCAGCTTTACCAATGGCATGTTCATGTTCTAAAGAAATGACTCTTTTCCACATCCAATTATCTACATTTTCTCCTAGCTGATTTTCTAAGAACGAGTATGCACTTAAAAACGAATTGGTAATAATTTCGTTTCTAGTTTCTGTGTTGTTTTTAGTCGTTACATTATCCCACCAAATAGATTCTTCTCTATTAATTTGAATTGGCAAGGCCTGATCTTGTAATTGAGAATTAATAAATAAAGTAAAACTATCTCCTAATTCATCTTTGTAAGTAGCCGCTAAAACCTCATATAAAAATCGATTGTAAATGGTTGGTGCTATTGCTGTTTTTTGATAATCTCCATTCCAACTTTCCAAAATGGAAAGCGCTTTTTTTTGTGATGCAGATAATTCTTCTCTATTTACGTTTTGTAATAAATCTTTAGCAATATCAGAAACAGTTGCAGATTGCACATCATATATCATTTGCTCAACATCCTGCTTTGTAAAATCGTTTTTTTGATTTAATAACGTTGTTATTCTTTTTGCTCTGTCTTGAGGCTGATAATACCCTGGATACAATTTACCTCTCACTGAATCTGGCTGATTATTTGCAGAATATACATAGTTCCAAGAAGGATTTATAGCCTGAGGGTTTTCATCAAATGGCAAAAATTCGGTGATCTCATCATTACCAGAAGCACCATCTAAATACAATTTAGAAGATAAACTATCTCTAAGTTGATATAATTTTGCAGAAGCAAACCATGCTATATTTCCTGTGGCATCTCCATACATTACGTTTAAACCAGGAGCATGAATTTTTGAAACAGCAGTTCTAAAACTATTTAAAGAGTTTGCATGAGACATTTCGTAAGAAACATCTAATTGCTCATTGTCTAATTGAGTATATAACCAATGCATAGCAATTGGTCTATCATCGTTCATATGAGATATTATGCCATTCATAATTGGCCCATGTTTAGAAACTTTTACACTAAAAGTGGTATCAGCCTCATCTTTAATTTTTATTGTTTTAGAACGTAATGCATAAGATTTGTAACCATTTGATGTTTTGTATTGATTCTCATCATCAACTTTATTCTCTTCTATATAAAAGTTTAAATCATCATTAGCCAACATAGTTAAACCATAGGCATATTCTCTATTATGCCCTAAAAGTGGAAATGGCATTAATGCTATGTTAAAACCATAAATTTCAAAATCTGGAGTTTTTATATGATTTTCGTACCAAACTGAAGGTTGCGAAAATCCTATATGAGGATCATTAGCAAACAAAACTTTACCATTTTTAGTTTTTTCTGGTGCTATTACCCAAGAATTGCTACCTATAAAAGTAGAAACAGGTAATTTATCCATCAACTTACTTACAGCTGCAGAAAGTTCGCCTTTAATTTCATTGGTTTCATACTTGTTAATGGTAAGATCATTTAAATCGGTTGTCATTATTTCATTGAAATAAGCATCACCTAATTTCTCTTTAATTTCGGTTAAAAGCGGATCTGTTTTATGTGCAACTGCAAAACTAAAAGCCATATAACCAAACACATTATACACATCTTTTATGGTGTAATTTTCTTTTTCTACACCTACTAAGGAAAACTCTAAAGGTGTTTTACCTTCATTAATAAATTGATTAATACCATTTAAATAAGCCTGAGTTAATCTATAAGGTTCACTGTTCTTATCTAAAGCTGCAATAGATTTTTCAGCAGCCTCTTCTATACCTAAACCAGCAAAAAACACATCAGTCTTCAGTAAATCTTTTCCAAAAATTTCAGACAATCTACCAGCAGCAATTCTTCTTATAAGCTCCATTTGCCACAATCTGTCTTGTGCATGCACATAGCCTAAAGCTGTGTAAGCATCTTGCTGATTTTGAGCCTCAATATGTGGCACACCAACTTCATCAAAATAAACTGTTACTTCATCTGATAAATTTTCTAATTCTAATTCTCCTGAATAATCTGGATAATAAGTTCTAGAATACAACCATGCACCAACTGCAATTAGCACAATTAATAGAAGAATAATTTTTAGGCTCTTTTTAATAAAATTCATTTGAAAATTTTTGATGTAGCCAAAGATAAAATAATTATGTTGTATTTTTGATACACTAACAATTTGATGATTTATGAATAAAATTCAAATGGTTGATTTGCAAAAGCAATATCAACAAATAAAAGATGCTGTAGACAACTCTATTCAAGATGTTTTAAACTCATCTTCATATATAAATGGCCCATTAGTTAAAGAATTTCAAAAAGATTTAGAAGCCTACTTAAATGTAAAACATGTAATTCCTTGTGCAAACGGAACAGATGCTTTGCAAATAGCGATGATGGGTTTAGGTTTAGAGCAAGGTGATGAAGTAATTACTGTAGATTTTACATTTGCAGCCACTGTAGAAGTTATTGCACTTTTAAAGTTAACTCCTGTTTTGGTAGATGTTGACAAAGAAACATTTAATATTGATATTGAAGCGTTAAAAAAAGCTATTACACCAAAAACAAAGGCGATTGTACCTGTACATTTATTTGGACAAGTTGCAAATATGGATGCTATTTTAGAAATCGCTAAAGAGCATAATCTTTTTGTTATTGAAGATAATGCGCAAGCAATTGGTGCTAATTATACGTTTAAAGATGGCTCGCAGCAAAAAGCAGGAACTATTGGAGATGTAGGTACAACATCATTTTTTCCATCTAAAAACTTAGGTTGTTATGGAGATGGAGGTGCAATTTTCACCAATAATGATGATTTAGCGCATACCATTCGTGGAATTGTAAATCATGGAATGTATGAACGTTATTATCATGATGTTGTTGGTGTAAATTCAAGATTAGACTCAATACAAGCTGGAGTTTTAAAAGCAAAACTTCCTCATTTAGATACCTATTGTAATGCTAGAAGAAATGCAGCTCGTTTTTACAATAAAGCTTTTGCAAATCATTCAGCAATAATTACACCTACTGCACAATCAAACAAAACAGCTAATTGTGGACAAATTTGTGATGTTTGTGATTGCCACGTTTTTCATCAATATACTTTGCAAATTACAAATGGACAAAGAGATGCTTTGCACAAACATTTATTGAGCAAAGAAATACCAAATGCTATTTATTATCCTGTTGCTTTACATGCTCAAAAAGCATATAAAGACGACAGATATAATGAAGAAGATTTTCCTGTAACCAATGATTTGATAAAAACAGTAATTTCATTACCTATGCACACAGAGCTAGAGGAAGATCAATTACAATTTATAACAAACACAATTTTAGATTTTTTAAACTAAATTCAAAAGATGTCAAAATATAAAGACCAACTTGAATATAGCAAGAAGTCTTTAAATAAAATTTATTACATAAATATTCCAATAAGTATTATTGTAGGGATTTTATATTCTATTTATTCACCTTATTTACCAGGAAGAAAAGGAAGACCTCCAATGATAGAGAGAATGGAATACTCAGATGCTGTTTTACAGTCTGCTTTTATATTTTTCTCAATACTTTTAATAAGCTTCTATTTGATAATTTCTAGGAAAAGGAATAAGATAAATGAATTAGATAGAAAATTTAAAAATGACATTAAGAATATAAAAGAATACAAATCCGTTTCAAACTTTAAAAACTAATTAACCAATGAAAAAAATTTTAGTAACAGGAGGTCTTGGCTTTATAGGTTCTCATACAGTAGTTGAACTACAAAACGAAGGTTTTGAGGTTGTAATTATTGATGATTTATCGAACACAACCTTATCAGTTTTAGATAGCATTACAGATATTACAGGTGTAAAACCTACCTTTCACAAGGCAGATGTTCGTATTAAAAGTGATATTAAAGCTGTTTTTGATGCTCATGATATTGATGGAGTAATTCATTTTGCTGCCTTTAAAGCAGTTGGTGAAAGTATTGCAAAACCATTAGATTATTACGAAAACAACTTAAGCTCTTTAATTTATATGTTGCAAGAACTTAAAGATCGTAAATTAGATAATTTTATATTCTCTTCTTCCGCAACTGTTTATGGTGAGCCAAATCATTTGCCAATTACAGAAAATGCACCTGTTAAAAAAGCTGAATCTGTTTATGGTAATACCAAAAAAATTGGTGAAGAAATTATCAGAGATTCAAGCAAAGCTTATGGAATAAATGCAATTGCTCTACGTTATTTTAATCCTATAGGTGCACATGAATCTGCTAAAATTGGTGAATTACCTTTAGGTGTACCTCAGAATTTGATTCCTTTTGTTACTCAAACTGCTGCTGGTATTCGTGAACAGTTATCTGTTTTTGGAGATGATTATCCTACAGAAGATGGTACTGCCATTCGTGATTATATTCATGTTGTAGATTTAGCAAAAGCACATATTGCAGCTTTAAAAAGATTAATTAGTAAAAATAATAAAGAGTCTTTTGAGTTTTTTAATATTGGCACAGGTAAAGGTACTTCTGTATTAGAAGTAATCAATACTTTCGAAAAGGTAAACGACTTAAAATTAAATTACAAAATTGTAGGTAGAAGAGATGGAGATGTAATGTCTTGTTACGCAGATACTACAATTGCAAACAAAGAACTAAACTGGAAAACAGAAATTGGGCTTGATGAAGCTTTGCGCTCTGCTTGGAAATGGCAGCAAAAACAATCTGTTTAAAAAGCATAAAAAAACCTCAAAAGCAATAATTACTTTTGAGGTTTATTTTTAAAATAAGATTTTATTATCCTTTTACAGGAACAGAAACTCTTGTTTTTCCCCAACCTAAATGCATCACAGCATTATCATCTTCGCCATTAAAAACAATAGAAAAAGCTTCTAGACTTTTTTTACCTTGAGAAACTTGTGCTTCTACTCTAACAACATCTTCTTTCTGATCGTAGAAATAAGAACCCCATACATTCTTTTGATTACTTAAAATAACAGTCCAATCTCCATCTGTTGGTATTGTAAATAAAGTATAAGTTCCTGCTTTTACCTTTTTATCTCCAAAAACAACATCTTTATAAAAAGTAATTTCTGCTGCTTCGTTTGCTCCAGTTCTCCAAACTTTTCCTTGAGGAGCTAATTTATCTAAAGATCTACCTTTTAACTGAGGTCTACTGTAAATCACTTTTACTAATTTGTCTGCTTCTCTCCAGTTAGAAGGATAGGATGCTGCATCCATAGGACTTACATCCATCTTTGGAAAATCTTGTGCAGTAACTTCTGTAGATGAAATTAAGGCGATTGTAAAAATTGCGATTGATAAAATTGCTTTTTTCATGTTTCTATATTTTAATTATTGTTTTACTTCTGTCAATCAAAGTTAAGAATCCTTGCAAAAAAAACTTACGTTTTTTAATGGCAATTGCAGTCTGAACTGCATCCTTTAGATTGTTTTGTTGGTAATATGTATTTTTTCACTAAAAATAATAGTGCAAAAGCCAGTAAAATGTATACTATAATTTCTTGCATTAACTTAATATTTGATAGGTTAATAAAGAGGAAACATAGGCTAGAACCGCCATTCCAAATAATTGAATTAACGGCCATTTCCAAGTTTTAGTTTCACGTTTAACAATGGCTAATGTTGCCATACACTGCATAGCAAACGCATAAAAAACCATTAATGACATACCTACAGGAAAATTAAATCGTTTTTTACCTGTATCAGGATTTATTTCTGAAGCCATTTTTTGTTTAATGGTAGTAGTATCTTCATCATCTGCTCCAACACTATAAATGGTAGCTAAAGTTCCTACAAAAACTTCACGAGCTGCAAAAGAGGTAATTAAAGCAATACCAATTTTCCAATCATAACCTAAAGGTTTAATTGCTGGTTCTATAGATTTACCCAACATACCTATATATGATTTCTCTAATTTTGCTGATGCTATTTTTTGTTGAATTTCTTCTGTATTTAAATTCTGATTTTCAACTTTAGCAACTACAGTTTGTTCTGCGTTTTTAAATTCCTCTCCTCCATTTGATGCCAAAAACCAAAGTATTACAGATAATGCTAAAATAATTTTACCTGCACCTAATACAAAGGCTTTCGTTTTTTCTACCACTTCATAAAATACGTTTTTAAATGAGGGTAGTTTATAGTTTGGCATTTCTACTACAAAAAATGATCTTGATTTTATTTTTAGTGTTTTGTTTAAAATGTAAGCACCTAATATTGCAGAAGCAAAACCTAGCGCATACAACAGCAACAATACCAAACCTTGTAAGTTTAAAAAACCTAGAATTTTAGTATCAGGAATTATAAGTGCTATTAAAATTGCATAAACTGGCAAACGTGCTGAACAAGTTGTAAAAGGTGTTACTAAAATAGTAATTAAACGTTCTTTCCAATTAGAAATAGTTCTTGTAGCCATAATTGCAGGTATAGCACAAGCTGTTCCTGAAATTAACGGAATTACACTTTTTCCATTCATTCCAAATCGTCTCATAATTTTATCCATTAAAAAAACAACACGACTCATGTAACCAGTTTCTTCTAAAATGGCTACAAACAAGAATAAAATTGCAATTTGAGGTATAAAAATCACGACACCACCAATTCCTGGTATAATACCTTCTACTAATAAATCTGTTAAAACACCAACAGGTAATCTATTTCTAGTAAAGTTGGCTAACTCTGCAAAAACACCATCAATAAAATCCATTGGCACAGATGCAATGTCAAATATCGATTGAAAAATTATCAATAAAATCAGAAAGAAAATAGCATACCCAAATATTTTATGAGTAAAAATTTTATCTAGTTTACTTCGTAAATCTTTGGCCTTAGATTTATCTACAATATAGGTTTTCTTTAAAATTTTATTAATTTCTTGATACCTATAAATAGTTTCTTTGTGTTGGTATTTCTTTAATTTAGGCACATCTTGCTTAAAAGCTAAAAGCTTTTCTTTTTCTTCTTTTGTAATGGTATCTGGATAGTTATTTTGAGTTACCATTAACCATAATTCATATAGCGAATAATTTGGACTAATCTTTTTAAGATTTTCAAAATAATCTGGATCTATCTTAGAATTTATTCCACAAAGAGGAGATGCTTTAGCTGCCACATGACAACGAATAATGGCTTCTTTAACTTCTTGAATTCCTTCGTTCTTTCTTGCACTTATTAATACAACTTCTGTATTTAATTCTTTTTTTAAGAGTGATAAATCAATAGAAATACCTTTTCTATTCATTTGATCTACCATATTTATGGCCAATACAGTAGGTATTTCTAAATCTTTAATTTGCGAAAAAAGTAACAGATTACGCTTTAAATTTTCTACATCTGCAACCACTAAAATAACATCTGGAGATTCTTTAATATCTTTCTTAAGCAATGTTTTTAAAACAATACTTTCATCTAAAGAAGTAGGATTAATGCTGTATGTACCAGGTAAATCTGTAATTATGGCATTTTGAGTAGCAGACAATTTACTTTTACCTAGTTTCTTATCTACAGTAACACCAGGATAATTACCTACCTTTTGATTTAAACCTGTAAGTTGGTTAAAAAGCGAAGTTTTACCAGTATTAGGATTACCAATTAAAGCAATTTTTATATCGTTTTTAGACATTAAATTTCGCTTTTAAGAATTTGAATAATTGCTGCAGTTTCTTTTCTAATGGCCAAATGACTACCATTTACACAGATGTAAATTGGATCTTTTAAAGGAGCTTGTTGTATTAGCTCTACTTCTGCCCCAGGCAAGCAACCCATTTCTAACAATTTTAATGGAATTATCTCTAAAGACTCTTCAGATATATAACCAATTTCTCCAACATTTAAAGATGCAATTGTATTCAAAAGTATATTTTTATTTGGTTAACAAAGATAATACTTTAGAATGAGTCTAAACAACTTGTTTGAATGATTTTTAAAATAAAGAATTATAAAATAACATTACTTATTTTCATACTCTTCTTTAAGCAAAACCATATCGTCTTTCAACTTTTGCATATCCTCTTTATTAGTGCCATCATAATAGCCTCTAATTCTTCTTTCTTTATCAATGAGCACAAATTGTTCCGTATGAATAAAATCATCTTCACCTCCATCACCATCTTCAATTACAGCAAAATAACTTTTTCTTGCTAAATCGTAAATGTGTTTTTTAGCACCAGTAGTTACATTCCATTTACCATCAATAACCCCTTTATTTATAGCATACTCTTTTAAAACAGGAACACTATCCATAACTGGAGTTACAGAATGGCTTAGAAACATTATATCATTATCATTCTTATAATATTCTTGTAGCTCATTCATATTGTAAGCCATAGCTACACAAATATTTGTACATCTTGTAAAGAAAAAATCTGCGATATAGATTTTGCCCTTATAATCTTTTTGAGTGATAATTTTGCCATTTTGATTTATCAACTCAAAATCAGCAATAGTATGATCTTTTGTTATGTGCTTAATAGATTCATGCACCAAACTAGGATTTACATCTGAAGGGCTGTATACTTTTAATTTCTTATCTACCTTTAACAAATGATAAAAAACAGGTACTGTAACTGCAGAGAAAACAACTAAGAAAATTAGAGTGGCCTTACTTTTTTTAAAAAAATTTAAATCCATAAAAAGTGTATCTTTTGCAAATTTACGGCTTAAAAAAATGCAAAAAAAGTACTCTTTAAGTTATTAGGCTTAAAAGTCTGTTAATTTGCAATATCAACTTTTAAGATTACTTTTTAAACTCTCTTTAATAATGTACCTTTGTCAGTTATACAATTAAGCGTTATTACTGAATGGAAATATTAATAAAAGCATCACAATTTATATTAAGTTTATCTTTATTGATTGTTTTGCACGAATTGGGGCACTTTATCCCTGCAAAATTATTTAAAACACGAGTAGAAAAATTCTATTTATTCTTCGATTATAAATTTTCTTTATTTAAGAAAAAAGTTGGTGAAACTGTTTATGGTATTGGCTGGATTCCTTTAGGAGGTTATGTTAAAATCTCTGGAATGATAGATGAAAGTATGGATACTGAGCAAATGAAACAACCAGCTCAACCTTGGGAGTTTAGATCAAAACCAGCTTGGCAACGTTTAATTATTATGTTAGGTGGTGTTTTTGTAAACTTTGTACTTGGTATTTTTATATACATTATGCTAATGTATTCTTATGGAGAGCAATATTTACCTAATGATAATTTAAAAGATGGTGTTTGGGTACAAGATTCTTTGGCCATGAATTTAGGTTTAAAAACAGGTGATAAAATACTTTCTGTAGATGGTCAAAAAGTTAAGAAATTTTCTGGCTTATCTTTAGAGTTTATTAATGGTAATAACTTCGAAATTGAAAGAGAAGGTCAGGTTATTGACAAAAAAATTCCTACTGATTTTATTTCTCAATTGATGGATAGAGGAAAAGATGTTGGCCCATTTTTATACCCGCGTTTTCCTTTTGTAATTGGTAAAATCTCAGATGATTCACCAAATGTGAGTTCGGAATTACAAGAAAAAGACATAGTTACAAGTGTAAATGGCACCCCTTTAAAATATTATGATGAAGCTAAAGCTGTATTATCTAACTACAAAGGACAAGAAGTTACAGCAACTGTGATTAGAGAAAAAGTTGAAAAGGAAATAACACTGCAAGTAACGAATGATGGTAAACTAGGTGTTGTTTTTACAACTTTACCTTTGTCAGATTTAGAAAAATTAGGGTATTATGATTTAGCAAATATAGAATACTCTTTTTCTGAGGCTATACCTGCTGGTTTTAACAAATCTTGGAAAACCTTAACAGATTACGTAAAACAATTAAAAAAGATATTCAACCCAAGTACAGGAGCTTATAAAGGCTTAGGAGGATTCATTTCTATAGGAAGTATTTTTCCTGATGAATGGAGTGCAGAATCTTTTTGGAATATAACTGCATTTTTATCTATTATGTTAGGTTTTATGAATCTTTTACCAATACCAGCTTTAGATGGTGGTCATGTTGTATTTACGCTTTGGGAAATGATTACAGGTAAAAAACCTGGAGATAAATTCTTAGAGTATGCACAATTGGTAGGTTTTGTATTGCTTATTGCCCTGCTACTATTTGCTAATGGTAATGATATTTTTAGGCTACTCAAATAAACTAGATAGTAAAAATTAAAAAAGCCTCGCAAATTGCGAGGCTTTTTTTTTAAACTCTTAGAGACCTATTAATCACAGAAAAGTATGTGTAATTGGTATTGCACTTATCACAAGCATAACTTTTTGTACCTGGTATTAATTTAACCATTGGCTTACGTCTCATTCTGTGCCTAGACACAGATTTACATCTTGGACAGGCTTTCATTGATTAGGTAATTTTTTGATTAGCGAAAACCAAATGTACTTAAAATCAATGGTATATGTAGAATTATTTATTAAATTAATCTTTATTTAATGATGGCTTGCTCATTTTTCCAATCTATCCATTTTTGGCCTTTTACTTTTCTCATGATATTATCTATAGTTCTCATCACAAAAATATTGTATATGGCTTTACCCAAGTTTTTAGGGTTTCTGGCAATTGCTCTTAGACTCATTGAAAAACCAGGTGTAATGTATTTCATATAATGCCAATATCCTTCAGGCATGTATAATACTTGTCCATGCTCTAAATGGGTAGTATACCCTTTAGCATTTTTAAGATTTGGCCACTTCTCAAAATCTGGATTAGAAAAGTTAATATCTTCTCTTGTAATCAACGAATATGGTATTTTGTAAAGATGTTTGTTTTGCTTCTGATCAAATAGAATAACCTCTTTTTTACCTTCAAAATGGAAATGAAAAATATTAGCTAAATCTATATCATAATGCATAAACGTGTAAGAATCTGTACCTCCAAAAAATAACATTGGTAAACCTTTCATTAGGCGTAAACCAAAATCAGGAAACTTATAATCTTTTTGCAATGCAGGCACTTCTTTTAAAACATTCCATAAAAAAATTCTAAATTTTGTAGGTTCTCTTTTTAATAAATCTACATATTCAGACATTTTCATTTTTGCATGTGGCTCGTTAAAACCGTCTTTAAAATCTACTGGTCTATCATCATATAAAGGTACAGTTTTATCGCCTGCAACTTCTTTCATATAGTCTAAAGACCATTTAGAAAATGCTGGCCAATCTTCTATAAACTTTTCAATAACCACAGGTTTTTGTGGTTTAAAATAATTTTTAAGAAAGTCTTCTTTTGTGATTGTCTGTACTCTATCTATTTGAGATAAGTTTAAACTCATACTGCATCTAATTGAACTGCAAAGTTAAGAAAAGGTAAAGGAAATATTAAACAAAAATAAACCATCAACTTTATAATAAAGCTGATGGTTTAAACAATGAAGTTTATAAAACCTTAGTTATAGGTTATAGCGTAAACCAAAAAGTATGTTGCTTGGTGGCATAGGTACAAAACCACTTTCTATGTATTCAGCATCGAAAATATTATTAGCTGTAATTGTAAAACTAAATTTATTTACGTCTAAAATAATAGAAGCATCCCATACATTGTAACTCTGACCTGTAGTTCTTTCTGCATGTTTATACATTATATTTTGTCTTAAGTTCTTAAAGAAAGAGGTAGACAATTGTGTAATAAATTGATGTCTTAAAGTATTTAAAGAATAACGAGATAAGTCTGAGTTTTGATCTATAATATCATCTTCTAAATAAGAGTAACCTACTTTTAAACTTTGATTAAAATCATTTAGTTTAAATAAATAAGTAGCATCAAACTCTAAACCTTTGGTGTTTACCTCTGCAATATTGGTTGCTGTAAATACACCTGTTGCAGTATCTGGTCTAATATAATCTATTAAATTATCTGAATCTCTATTGAAAATAGCAAACGATGCAAAAAAGTTGTTCCCATTAAATTTTACTCCTAATTCTTGAGCGAATGCACTTTCTGGTTCTAAATCAGGATTACCAGAAGTTGCAGGATCTGAATAATACAAATCTGTATATGTTGGCACTCTATAAGTATAACCAACATTACCATAAGCTTTAAAGTTATCAGAAATCTGAATTCCTAAATCTAAACCAGGAAAAGCATTAAAATCGAAGTCAGAAAAATAAGTTACAGCCACACCTGGTGTAAGATCTATATTATCTCCTATTTTAAATCTGTGCTCTAAAAAGAAATTAGCTAAAGTTCTGTTTCTATCTCCTAAGTTATTACTGCTAATTGAAAAACGAGAAACATCGATACCAAAACCTGTAATACCTAAACTAGATGTATATGATACATTAGTTTCTACCCCGATTTTATTGGTAATGTGCAAATTTCTAAAAAAACTAGGATCATCTCTTTTTAACAAGAAAATATCTTGACCTCTTCTCCAATAGATTCTTGGTTTTATTTTAAAATTACCTGTATTAAACGTAGTAGAAAAACCAACTAAACTATTCTGAGTTTCTTCATACTCATTCCAAGCAGGATTTGTAGTATAAAAGTTTTCTGCACCAAATTTCTTATCAAAAAAAGTAGCAATCATTTCTATAGGTTGTTTGTTCTTATTGAAAACACCTTTTAGAAAATAATTATAATTGTTATAATCTGAATTGTTTCTATAACCATCAGATGTTAAAGCACCTACGTGTGCAATGAAAGATGAATTTGCAAACTCTTTACCCACAGTTACTGATCCATTTAACTGCCCAAAAGAACCTGCTTCTACATTTGCAGAAACTGTATTTTCTAAATTTTTCTTAGTAACAATATTAATTGCTCCTGTAAATGCATTTTGACCAAAAACTCTTGCTGCTGGCCCTTTTATAATTTCTATTCTCTCAATTACTTCTATTGGTAAAGCTGCATTCATTGTATGGTGCCCTGTTTGTGCATCATCCATTTTTATACCATCTATTAAAAGTAACGTTTGATCAAAACCACCACCTCTAATGTATAAATCTGCTTGGCTACCTGCAGTACCTCTTCTTCTAATATCTACACCTGCTACCAATTGTAAAAGGTCTGCAACATTGGTTGCTGCACTGTTTGCAATGTCTTTGCTAGTAACAATATTTATTGTTCTAGAGTTTTCTTTAAAAGGTAAATCTATTCTTGTTGATGTAATTACAACTTCTTTTAAAGTATCATTTTGTACAATATTCGATTGTGCATTTACAGTTGAAACACTCAACAATACTGCCAGTAATAAGGTTATTCTAAATTTCATAAATCGTTATTTAAATCAACTGCAAAAGTCGTAACTTTACAAGCGCTTAAAATAGTCCGGTTTTTAAATGACAGATAGTCCACTTTTATCAATAATTGAAAAGAATATCAAATTTGATAAATCTAAAACGCAAGCCATTTATATTCAGGCTGCTCAAGATTTTATTGGTCTGTTTCAAAGAAATATCATTTTAGCAAAAACCAAATTACCAGGCACAAGAGCTCTTGCCAAAACTTTACAAATTCATAGAAATACTGCTGTAGCTATCTACGATGAATTGGCCTCTCAAGGCTGGGTAGACATTAAGCCTAACAAAGGGACTTTTGTTACTTCGAAAAAAATAGGTTTCTCTAATAAAAAAAGAAATACTGAATTTGTAGGCAGTTCTAATTTATCAAAAACTACGGGTTTTAACTTTCAAAAATCTTTTCATTTAGCATCAACAGTGCAATTAACAGAAGCTAAATACTCTATAAATGAAGGCAAACCAGATTTACGCTTGCATCCTGTAAATCAATTTACGAGATGGTATAGTGCAGCAATGAAGCGTAAAACATTAATTCAAAAATGGAACAGACCACAAGAAGCCTCTACTTCTATGTTTCAAACTCAGTTATGCAATTATTTAAATGCAACAAGAGGATTGCATGTTAGCCCTAAGAATTTAATTAGTACAAGAAGTACAGAAATGAGTTTATACATTGTTTCTCAACTTTTAATACAGAAAGGCGATGTTGTTTTGGTGGGCGATTTAAGTAACTACGCTTCTAACATGATTTTTCAGCAAGTGGGTGCTCAATTAATTACGATACCTGTGGATGAAGATGGTCTAAATGTAGATTTTATCAGAAAAAATTTTATTAAAAACAGCATTAGATGTGTTTATGTTTGTGCTCATAGAGATTACCCAACAACAAATACATTGAGCGAAAAACGAAGAACAGATTTATTAATGTTAGCAAAAGAATTTGGTTTTGCCATTATTGAAGATGATTTTGATTTCGACTTTCAGTTTGATGGATCTCCTGTTTTACCAATGATAAATTCAGATGAAAACGGATTGGTAATTTATTTGGGGAAACTCGGCCAGTCTTTGTTTCCAAGTTTCCAAACAGGTTTTGTAATTGCACCAGAAAATTTAATACAAGAAGCTAAAAATTATTTGTATTTATTAGATGAGCAAGGAGATTTAATTCAGCAACAAATGCTTTCGGAATTAATTAACGAAGGTGAAATTTATAGGTTGATGCAAAAAAATATCGTCATTTATAAAGAACGAAGGAATTACCTGAATCAACTTTTATCAAAATACTTTCATAAAATTGCAAAGTGGAGCATTCCTGAAGGT
The DNA here is from genome assembly GCF_000152945.2 of Polaribacter sp. MED152. Taxonomy (NCBI): domain Bacteria; kingdom Pseudomonadati; phylum Bacteroidota; class Flavobacteriia; order Flavobacteriales; family Flavobacteriaceae; genus Polaribacter; species Polaribacter sp. MED152. The sequence goes on from NC_020830.1 coordinate 1,488,025, forward strand.
GGCTTAGCTCTTTGGCTCACTTTTATAAAACCTATCTCTTTAGTGCAGTTGGCTACAGAAGCTGAAAACAACAATTTATTTTTACCAAAAACCATTCTTTATCAAAATCAAACTACATGTGCAATTCGTTTTGGTTTTGGGCATTTAAATAAAGATGAGTTAAAAATTGTTATTTTAAAACTAAAAGAAGCTTATGTAAATGTGAGTGCCACTATTTTAGTAGAATAAACACCTCAAAATTCAAAGAAAAGTTATAATTTGCATTTATGGAGGCTTTACAACATCTTACTTTTTTTGAACCAGAACAATCGTTGCACGAAGGGGCTGTTTTTATTGACACAGGAATATCTGCTGGTTTCCCTTCAACCACAGAAGATATTGTAGGTGAAAAAATTTCTTTAGACGATACACTCGTAAGAAATAAAGACACTACATTTTATGCTAAAGTAAGAGGCCAATCTATGATAAATGCTGGCTTAAACCATGATGATTTATTAGTAATTGACAGAAGTTTAGAACCTGCAGATAAGAAAATTGCAGTTTGTTATATTGATGGAGAGTTTACAGTAAAACGTTTACGCGTTCAGAAAAACGAAATTTGGTTGCAACCTGAAAATCCAGATTATCCTATTATAAATATTACAGAAGATAACGATTTTATGATTTGGGGCATTGTAACCAACGTAATTAAAAAGGTATAAAATTATAGTATGAAACGTTTTGTATGCCTAATTTTAATACTACTAGCGGTACAAACCAGCAATACTCAAACCTTTCATGACACCATTCCTTTTAGAACTAATTTAGGCCTAATTGTAATTCCTATAAATTTTGACAATCAAGTAAAACATTTTGCCTTTGATACAGGAGCTCAATATTCTGTTGCCTATGGCTGGGCAAAAGAAACTCTAGAAAAAACCAGCAAAACCATTACTATTAGATCTTCTAGTAATTTAAGAAGTAAATTACGATTTTATAAAAGTGGCAAATTTAAAATTGGTAGTAAAACTGTTTCTAATCATCAAATTTTAAATGCTCCAAAAAACGAAATCTTTTCTTGTCATAAAATTGACGGAATTTTAGGTGTAGATGTTATTAAACTATTAAACTGGACTATAGATTACAAAAATAAAGTTTTGGTGATGCATCCTAAAAACTATATGCCCACTGCAGAAGAAGCGTTTTATCCTTTAGATTTTAAATTCACTAAAAATAGACCTTACGTTTTCTTAAATCATAAGCAGAAATATAAACTTAAATTTCTCTTAGATACTGGTGCAGGAAGCTTATCTAATATTTCTAACAATAATTATAACTTAACCAGTTTAGACGATTTACCAACAAAGCAATTTTACTCTGGTAGCTTTGATGTAAATGGAATTTTAACAACCACAAAACCCACCATTTTTAAATTAAAAAATACGACTTCTAAAAACACAGTGCTCTCTCCAGTAATTAGTTATAACAATCAAAAAACTAGTAAAATAGCAAATTCTTTATGGAAAAATAAAAAGCTATTCTTAAGCTTACAAAAAAACCTGCTACTTGTATCTCAAAATAATATTAACCAGAACTACCTAGCCTATTCGTGTTCTATTATGGTTAGAAATGGTAAAATGATAGTTGTAAAATTAGAGAAAGATAGCGAACTATGGAAAATGGGTGTAAGGCAAGGTGATGAAATTTTAAAGTTTAATGGTAAATCTTTTAGCGATTTTTGTGAGTTAGACACCTATCAAAGAAACATAGCAAAAACCGAAAAAAGCTTTGAAATTAAGCTGTTAAACAACCAAAAAGTTGTCATCACAAAAAATGTAGTTTTAGAAGAATAATTTATCTCTTTCGATATTTTATTATTGTTTTTCAATAATTTTAGTATATTTGAAAATATATTAAAACATTTTATATGCTCTTTCTTTATCCTATATTAATCATTTTAGGCATTTTTATTTTAGGGACTATTTTTATACTATTCTCTCAGAAAAATATTTCACGATTTCTAAGTATTGTGATTACTATTGCCTTTTGGGTATTGCTCATATTTTCAATTTTTTCGATTTCTATGCAATTATTTGTTAAAGATAGCACCATCAAAACCTCAGAAACATCTTTGTTTACATTAGGCACAAGTTTCAAAAAAGGTTATAATATTCCTGTAGAATATTATATTACTTTCCCAAGTAAAAAAGTTTATAAAACAAAGAATAGTTCTTTTACAAAATATGATGATGAAACAAAAAATTTTTATGATGATGATTTCTTAAGAAGAGCTGGTACAAGTAAAAAGGAACTTGATAGTATTTTTAAATTCTCACCAGAAGTTAAAAAAATTGGCAAAGAATTAGTTGTAGACAACCACTTAAACTCAAATAATGGTATGACTATAACAAATTCATCCTTTATAAATAAGGAAGGATATATTACAGTTAAATCTAGTAAGTGGTATTTTACAACAATTCAAATTCTTCAAGAATATTTAAGGATACTTTTTACTTTAATAATTTTGTATCAATTAAAAACGCTTTTCAAACTCTTAAAGCAAAAGATTAATTTTAGTTTAATACTTGCTCAAAAAGTAAAAGTTATTGGTTTGCTAATAATTGTATATCAACTTATACAGCTTACATTTAGTATATTTTATATGACAAATTACAGTTATGCAGGCTTTAAAGATATAACCATGACAGACATTGTTAGAATAAACATTACACCTAGATTAGAATTTGAATATGACTATATTATAATAGGTTTAAGTTTGTTAGTATTGCATAAACTGTTATCAAAGGGAGATGTTATTCAACAAGAAAACGATTTAACAATTTAAGATGGCAATTGTAGTAAATTTAGATGTAATGCTTGCCAAACGCAAAATGCGGAGTAAAGAATTGGCAGAAATAATAGGTATAACAACTGCTAACTTATCCATTCTAAAATCTGGTAAGGCAAAAGCAATTCGTTTTTCTACTTTAGAAGCCATTTGCAAGGCTTTAGATTGTCAGCCAGCAGATATTTTAGAATATCAACAAGATTAAACTAAAAAACTCCGAATTTTCATTCGGAGTTTTTTAATTATATAATTTAGATATTACTATCTATTTTTAGGTTCATCCATATTCATAAACATAAAATCTACATCCATGTTTTCTTCACCTAACAAATATTTACTAAAATGATCTGCTCTTAACCAAAAAGAATATTCTGTCATTCTACCAAAACCATGTCTTTGACCTGGCATAATCATAAATTTAAAACGTTTCTTAGCTTTAATTAATTCATTTGCCATTCTTATAGTTCCTGCAGGATGCACATTGTTATCCATATCTCCATGAATTAACATTAAATGTCCTTTTAAGTTTTTAGCTAAAGATTGATTGTCATCGATTTTGTATTTATGAGAAATTTTACCCTTCTCATCGATTTCTTCTTTAACTCCATGATGCGTTTCACTCCACCAAGAATTGTAAACATTATTATCATGATTTCCTGCAGATGAAACAGCCGCTTTAAAGAAATCTGGATATACCAACATTGCTGCTGTAGACATAAAACCACCTCCTGAATGGCCATAAATTCCTACTTTTTCAATATCAATAAACTTATGTTTATTTGCCAATTGCTGTGCAACGTATTTTTTATCTGCCAAACCATAATCACGTAAATTACCATAACCATAATTATGATACCATTTAGACCTGTCTGGATGACCACCTCTGTTTCCTAAAGTTATAACCACAAAACCAACTTGAGCCATTCTGTCTAACCTATCCATTCTATAAGAAAAAGATTTGTTTACAGCCTCTGTTTGTGGCCCTGGATAAACATATTCTAATAACGGATATACCTTTGTGGTATCCATATCAAAAGGTTTATACATTACACCATAAATATCAGTAATTCCATCATCAGCTTTTACTTTAAAAGGTTCAGGAAATTTATATCCTGATGCAAACAATTGAGATAAATCTGCAGTTTCTAAATCCATTACTTTACGTCCATTAGCATCTCTCACTTCTGATTTTGGCACTGTATTTACCCTAGAGTAATTACTAACAAAGTATTGATTAGAGTCTGACATACTTGTACGTTTTGTAAAATTACCAGGATCTAAAGTTCGCATTCCAGAACCATTTAGATTGATTTTGTAAGTGTGTAAGTAATAAGGATCTTGTTCTTTATTTACACCATTCGCTGTAAAATATAAGGTTCTACTTTTTTCATCTAAACCTTCAAAACTATCTACATGATAATCACCTTCTGTAACTTGGTTTTTTAAATTACCATCTGCATCATATAAATAGAAATGTGCCCAACCATCTCTTTCTGCCCAATGCAACATTTCTGTTTCATTGTTAAACAGTACCAATGGTCTAGACTCTATATATGTATTAAAACGTTCTTCAATTAAAGTTTTATACTCACCTGTTTCTAAATCTGCAACATTAATATCATACTTTTTACGATCTCTAGAAATTACACTAAAGTATAATTTACCTTTTTTAGATAATAGTAAAGATGGTGTAAACTCATCATCTCTTTGAGACTGCTTCCTTGGTGCTCTAAACACATTTATACTTTGCTGACGAACTGTATCTAAAGGAACTGTAACATGCGTTTTTGTTGGAATATCAAAAATCATTAGTTCTGATTTGTAATACTCTTGTTCTCCTGGCATGTGGTATTTATATGTTTCTAAAGTTGGTCTTTTCTTACCTGTAGAATTAATTACCCATAAATCTTTAATATGTCTAGAATCCGATTTTTCGAATACAAACTTTTTAGAATCATGAGACCATGTACCCCAAACTCCTTTTCTTTTGTCTTTATTTTTTTCTACATCTTCATTATCTTGTCCTCTACCACCCCAAGTATAGCCATAGTTTTCTTCACCATCTGTGGTCCATTGGTTTTCTACAACAGTAGTATCTTTTTCATCTTTGATAAACTTTTTAAAGTTTACTTTGTCCATCCAATAGATGTTATGATTTTTACCATACAAAACAATAGAACTATCTGGAGCAATATTTGCCCAACGTTGCCAAGGCTTTTTTTCTGGCTTTTTGGTATCTAAAATGGTTAAACGATTGCTACCTAATCTATACTCTAGGTGATACGTTTTCTTCTCCATTTTTGGCTTTTTCTTTTTAGCCTTCTTGGTAGAAGTAGAATCTTTTTTCTGTTCTTTTTTATCCTCATCTACAACCTCTACTTCTTCTGTAGAAGTTACTCTAAAACGAATAGCATTTTCTGCCTCATTAAATTTGATATTGAATCTTGGCAGATGCTTAGCATCATAGGGATCTTTAGTAATTTCAGTCAACCACTTTGCCATTTTTACATTGTCAAATAGTGGTTTTTTTGTTTTTTTATCTACATCTACTATGTAATGATTAGAACCTTCTGATGTTTTATAGGCATACCAAAAACGGTTTCCTTTTTTTAACCAATGAGGGCTCACTGAAGTAGAATGTACCATTTTAGCCAGATTCTTAGGCGAATATTTGGCTGCCTGTCTATAATTAGGTTTTGGAGTTTCTTGCGCAAACACAATAGAAATTGCAAAAAGAAACACAAAAAATAGAGTATTTTTTTTCATTTGAAATGTAAGATTAGTTTGAATTATCTATAAAGTTGACCAAAACAATTAACACTGCAAATTTTTTAAGAAATGTTTGTTAAAATTTTAACAGTTTACTGTTAGTTCAGGTTTCTTTTCTCAATAAAAAATCTTTTTAACAGCAAAGAACAATCATTTTCTAAAACCCCTGATGTTACTTTTGTTTTTGGATGCAATTGTGTACCAAGATTCACAAAACCTCTTTTTGGTTCTGAAGCACCATACACAATTCTTTGAATTTGAGACCAATAACTTGCACCTGCACACATTTGGCAAGGCTCTAGAGTTACATATAAAATGCAATCTTTTAAATATTTACCACCCAAAAAATTAGCTGCTGCTGTAAAAGCCTGCATTTCTGCATGTGCAGTTACATCATTTAAGGTTTCTGTTAAATTATGCGCTCTTGCAATTATTTGATTGTTTAACACAATTACAGCACCAACAGGAATTTCACCTTTATCAAAAGCAATTTCTGCTTCTTGATAGGCTTTTTTCATGAAATAAGTATCATCAAAAGGTTCAATCATGTTTTTGAATCTAAAAAACCAATATTACAAAATTTGATATTGTATTTTTGTAATCTAATGAAAAACTTATTAGCCAACATATCAAATCCTTCAGATTTAAGAAAACTGAATGCAGATCAATTGCCTGAATTGGCAAAAGATTTAAGAGCTTTTATTATAGATATTGTGGCTACAAAAGAAGGTCATTTAGGAGCAAGCTTAGGTGTTGTGGAATTAACTATTGCACTTCATTATTTATTTGACACTCCTAATGATTTATTAGTTTGGGATGTAGGTCATCAAGCTTATGGCCATAAAATTTTAACCGATAGAAAAGCAGTTTTTCATACCAATAGACAATTTAAAGGCATTGCAGGATTTCCTTCTAGACAAGAAAGCAACTTTGATACTTTTGGTGTTGGCCACTCCTCTACATCTATTTCTGCAGCTTTAGGCATGGCTATAGCATCAAATTTAAAAGGTGAAACAAATAAACATCATATTGCTGTTATTGGAGATGCTTCTATTGCAAGTGGAATGGCTTTTGAAGCCTTAAATCATGCAGGAGTTTCTAAAGCAAACATCCTCATTATTTTAAATGATAATGCAATAGGTATAGACCCTTCAGTAGGTGCTTTAAAAGAATATTTAACACGAGTTAAGACTGATAAAAAATTAGCAGCCCAGAACAACATTATCAAAGCCTTAAATTTTGATTATTCAGGTCCTGTAGATGGCCATGATATACCTAAATTACTCGCGGAATTAGATCGATTAAAACAGGTTAAGGGCCCTAAATTTTTGCACGTTATTACTACCAAAGGTAAAGGTTTACAAAAGGCAGAGGAAGATCAAATTACCTATCATGCACCAGGAAAATTTGATAAAATTTCTGGTGAGCGATTGCCTAAAGAGGCTAATTCATTCACCAAGTATCAAGACGTATTTGGTAAAACTGTTTTAGAATTGGCTAAAAAGAACTCTAAAATTGTAGCAATTACGCCAGCAATGTTAACTGGTAGTTCGCTTAAGTTAATGATGCAAGAATTACCAAATAGAACTTTTGATGTTGGTATTGCAGAACAACATGCAGTTACGCTTGCAGCAGGAATGGCTACTCAGGGTTTAGTGCCCTTTTGTAATATCTATTCTACATTTTTACAGCGAGCTTATGATCAGGTCATACATGATGTTGCCCTGCAAAATTTACCTGTAATTTTTTGCTTGGATAGAGCTGGTTTGGTTGGTGAAGATGGTGCCACGCATCATGGTGTTTTTGATATTGCTTACTTAAGGTGTATTCCTAATTTAATTGTTTTTGCTCCTAGAAATGAAATTGAATTGCGAAATATTTTATACACAGCTCAGCTTGGTTTAGAAAATCCGATTGCAATTAGATATCCTAGAGGATATGGAAAAATTAAAAATTGGGAAGTAGCGTATTCTAAAATTGAAATAGGCAAAGGGTTTTGCCTAAAAGAAGGATCTGAAATAGCAGTACTTTCTGTTGGTACTATTAGTGAAAATATTATAGAAGCCATTGCAAACTCAAATAATAAAGAGACCATTGCTCATTATGATATGCGTTTCGTAAAACCATTAGATGAAAAGTTATTAGAAACCATATTCCACAAATTTTCTAAAATTATTACCATAGAAGATGGCACAGTAAAAGGTGGCTTTGGTTCAGCTATTGTAGAATTTGCTGCCAAAAATAGTTTTAAAAACGATATTAAAATAATTGGAGTTCCTGATAATTTTATAACGCATGGAAGCATTTTAGAGTTACAAAAAGAAATAGGTTTAGATGTTAAATCTTTAACTAAATTATTTTCTAAAACATAAAAAAAAGGCACTTTAAAAGTGCCTTTTTTTTGTGGTAATCAACAGTTATTTATTGAATAATTATTTTCTTAGAAGTCCTTACTCCTTTATCATCAATTAAATTCAGAATGTACATCCCTGCATTTAAATTAATGCTCATCTGCTTTTCTTTCTGTGAGCTAAAATCTACAGAAGAATTATAAGCTTCTCTTCCAGAAACATCATATATTTTAATTTTTGTTTTTGCAAAACTTTCACCTGCGTAAATAGTAAAATTACCATTTGAAACTGTTGGATATACTGCAAACAACTCTTTATTATCAATAACATCTTGTACAGAAGCTGTTGCTGCATTTATAGATTTTATGGCCCAACCATATGAATTTACACCTGCATCTGTAACCAATCTAAATCTGAAAACTACAGTTTGCCCAGCAACTAAACCTTTATCAATTAAATTGATGGTTTGCGTTTTAAAAAGATTGTCTGTATAAACTGCAAAAGGATCATTATAGGTACTTAACCAATCAGAGTATCTTCTAGCATCATACTTATCTAAAGTTACCCAGTTTTGTAAATCTGTAGAAGCTTCTATAGTTACATAATCGTAGAAAGAAGTTAAATCAGCCAAATTATCTGTATACGGTTCTACAATTGCAACATCTGTATAGGTTAAGGTATTACTACCTTGAGAAATAACTAGAGGCTGCTTTAAAATGGTAGTATACGTTTTATTGGCAACATAAGGATGTTCTGCTGAATTTAAAACATCTTCTGTAAAATAAAGTGCATTATCAATTTTAAAGCCACCATCTAAAGTATACACGTCAGATTCTTCGAACTGTGCAATATTTACATTGGAAGCTGGCGCATTAAAGTTAATAATATTCACAAACTCTTCAGCAATACCAGTTTCTAAACCAACATTATCATCAAAAAGTTGCACTCCAATTTTATGAGTTCCTTCAGATAATGCTGCTGTTTCAAAAGTATAAGTTACACCTGTAGTATAATCTTGAATTACTTGATCTACTTCTACATCATCTACAAAAAACTTAGCTCTTGTTACATCTTCTACAGTTGCATTGTATTCTACAATTGTACTTGAATCATCAATACCTTTTTGTCTTAAAGCAACATCTGGCGCTACTAAATATGCAGGCAAAGTATAACTTGCTAATTCTGTTACTGTAGCAGACCAAACTCCTCTACCATAAGTTGAAATCACAACTTGATCGTTTACGATTCTTAGATCGTAAGTAGCCACAGGTATAAAGCCATCAACCATATTCCAAGTTGTACCACCATCTAACGTTTCTACAATACCAATATCTGTACCTGCCCAAATTACATTTTCATCAAAAGGCATCTCTAAAACACAGTGAACTGCTACATCTGGAAAACCTCTTAACTCTCTATTTGCAAAGCCAGAAATATCTGTCCAAGTCTGACCTAAATCTTCTGTTTTTAAAATTTTTGCTGCACCTTGAGAAGCGAATGAAACGTAAGCTCTGTTTGCTTCTGTGTAAGAAGGAGCAATTCCTGTAATGAATAAGTTTTGATCTCCATTTGGATTGTCATATACGCCTGTTGCACTAAATGTTTGACCATTGTCTTGTGATACATGCATTACATAAGAACCACTTTCTGTCATTGCTGCACCTGCCCAAACTATATTTGGGTTTGCAGTAGATGATTCTACATTTAAAGCACTAGAAGCACTTGGTGCAAAATTATTAGAAATACTACTTAATCTCCAAAAACCACCAAAATCTGTAGATCTCCAAACTCCGTTTGTTGAAATTGCAAATACTACATTTGGATTGTTATCTACATTAGATAATTTCGAGTAAAAAGGAGATAAACTTCCATTTCCTGAATCATCAAAACTAGTTAATGCTCCATTATAATCTATATATCTACCAATATTACCATAGTTTTGAGAAGCTACTATAAAATTACCTGGTTTGTTGTAATGCCAAACAGCTTCAAAACCATCTCCCCCTAATATTTTTTGATACGATTTTGTAATGCTTGAATTGTCTCCAGAAGAAATCCAAGAACCATTATCTTGAGCACCTGCTATATAATTGTCTTCTCCATTTTGTTTTGTAGCTGCATAAAATTGAGTACTATTTTTACCTGCTACAGTTGCAGACCAAGAACCATCTATAGCCCCTGGATTTACACTAAAATCTGTGCTATAAACTCCACCATCATTTGCCAACAAAATTCGAAATTCTTGATTGTTTCCAAGAATATAACTCATTCCATGCTGATCTACGTGAACTTCATCATTTATTTGAGTGCTGTCATAACCAGATGCTATCGATTGAAAACTAAAAGTAGTACCAGTTACAGTTACTTTAAAGACAGCTACACCACCAACATAGAACGTATTTACATCATAAGGATGTGCCATGATAATATTATCATACCAACCTTGACCTGTAACTAAATTTGCATTAGGACTTGTGGTTGTTAACTTTGTATATGACTCCCCTTTATCTGAAGAAACATAAAAATCTGTATTGGTATAAGTACCACCACTTGCAGAATAAACACTTAAATAAATGTAATTGCTATCTGCAGCAGATACTGCCAATTCAAAACGACCATGACTTGGGTTAAAATTGGCTCTATCAAAAGAAGTAGACCAAGTTAAACCACCATCTGTGCTTTTTACGATTCCGAAATTACCCACTGAACCATACTGAATATTAAAATCTGTAGGATCTGCATCTAAATCTTCTACAGTATCAGAAGAAACATAGGTTTGAGACCAAGTAGCACCACCATCTGTAGTTCTATAAATTCCGCTAGTTGTACCTACAAGTACATTGTTTTTATCAGTTGGATTAAGTATAATTCTTCCTACATCTCCAAAATTAGCGGTATTTGGCAAATTAGTCCAAGTAGCACCACCATCTGTAGTTTTATAAACACCTGAGCCACCAATAGCACCCAAATTACCATAAGGTTCTCCTGTACCTACATATAGCGTGTTTTTGTCTTGAGGACTAATAACGATTGTTGATGTTGCCAAGTTAGGAATTGTACTATCTGTTATATTCGTAAACGTAGTTCCTGCATCTTCTGTAAGCCAAACTCCACCACCTACTGTACCAAAAAACCATCTGTTTGCATCTGTAGGATCTACTGCTATACCTCTAGTTCTTCCTGGTACGTTTGCAGGCCCTCTTTCCGTAAAAACGGCTGTAATTTCTTTGGCACTTTTGCTAGGTATTCTTCGTTTTCTAGCCTTTTTAAATTCTTCTATTAAATAGCCATTTTTATAAGTAGATTTTTCAGCATCAATAGGTTTTCTAATTTCCTTTTGATAATCTGCCATGTGTTCAATACCCTTTTTAAGTCTTGTATTTGGACTTTTCTTCGTCTTCTTTTCATTAATAACTTTAATTTTAGTTTCAGAAGAAGTTTTAGTTTCTTGCTTGTTTTCTATATTACAAGAAATAGAGATTACACTTAAAAGTGCTATTAAAAGGTAGTTAACTTTTTTCATTTATTTTATTTCTATTATTATACTATTCTCTTTATTCTTTGAATCATTTTCTAACAAAACACCATCATTATCCTGTTTAATCATTCCTATATGTGGGTATCCTATTAACTGTGTATTTGAATGCCAAATCAATTTTGTGCCCTCGAACTTGCCTGTTTTTATTACTTTTTTATCATCTGCATTTAAAACTTTATAATCGATAATTTTTCTTGCAGTTAAATCGTTTTTATAACTTGTAATTAAAATATAGGTTTTGTTATTGTTGTAATTCTGCTCTACAATCATGTCTTTGCTAGTAGTTTCTATAATTTGCTCTGAATCAGTAGATAATTTATTGCATTTGCATGAAGTAAGAAAGCAAAATAATAGTAGCAATTTTAAGGGTAAACTTACTCTTTTTAGCATTTTTTATTGAGTATTTGATATTTCTAGTAAAAATAAAGCTAAAAACTTAAAACTAAATCAAGATAATTGTTAATTTTTTAGCTTTTCCTAATTTTTAGCTTAACCAAAAAGTCAAATTATGGTAAACAAAAAAAGGAGGCTATTAAGCCTCCTTTTTTTGTTTTAAAATCAACTATTATCTAGGTATATCATCCATAGAAATTTTTCTATCAATAGTATATTTAGCATATTTAATTTTATTGTTTTTCTTGTAAGATAAAACAACTTCATTCGGTTGTAATTCAAAAGGAAAATCTTCGTTTGCTTTTAACGTAAGTTCTTTATTGATACTACCTGAAATACTAAACTTTTCTGTATTCTTTTTAGAAGGTACAATTTGGTTTTTAAAATAGATAGCCATCAACTCATAAGTATTTGTATCAAACTTATTAAAGTTTAGATTTACTTGAATGTAGGCATCCTCATCTGCAATTGCAGGTGGAATTTCTTTATAAATCCCTTCTTTTAATTGCAAATCGTAGTCTTTTACCAAAGTATAGTCTTGCGATTTACAACCAAACATTAAAACCACTAAAAAGAATGAAAATAGAATTCTCATAGGTTTAGTTTTTTACAAATTTTCTAGAAATTGCTCTATTATTTTCATTCAACTTTACAATGTAAACGCCTTTGGTTAAACTAGATACATCTATAGATTTTTCATCTAAAAGACCTTTTAAAACCTCTTTACCTCTAATATCATAAACAGCGAACTTTGTATCGTTAGACAATTCAATATCATTAGAACCAAACTGTAATTTAAATTGAGTTGGATTTGGATACATTGCCAATGTTACATCGTCAATCGTATTTGAACTTACTGATAAAGGACTATTTAAATCGGCTTGATAAATTCCATTTCCATGTGTACCCATTAATAAAATGTTGTCTGATGGTCTATAGACTAAACCACTTACAACTGGAATACCCATTGTATTTGCACCTTGTAACTCCCAATCTTCAGTTGTAGGATCATCTGAGCTATATAAACCTCTAGCAGTACCTACAAAGTAAGTAGTTACTCCATTTACTGAAGCTATTGCTCCAGCTCTAACTGAAAATGCCTCTAAGTTACGTTCAACCTCTGTCCAAGTTGGAGTTGCAGCAGTTGCATTGTTGGTAATGAAAATGTTTCTAATATCATCTCCATAACTTGCGTAAGTAACCATCACAATATCTGGGTTTGTTGGATGCACAGCAATATCTGAAGTATATTGCCCATTATTGGTTTCAACAGGATCAATTACCACTTCATCAGGAGTAATTTTTACCAAAGTTGATAAATCAGTAGCATTGATTGGATCTTGTAAACGAAATATATTACCACCTCTACCACCAATAAATAGGTAACTATTTGCTGGATCATAAGTTCCTCTGGTTGTTTCAAAAGTTGTAATTCTTTCTGAGAACTGAGTACTACCCACTAAGGTCCATTCTGTACTAGTTACATTTGGAGCATCGTTTGTTCTTACCAAACTTCCATTACTTGCATAATAGATGGTTGATGGATTATCTGGATCCATATGAAAGTAAGTCACAAACTGACTAGGATATGCCTCTCCACCAGTTGTTGGAGTTATCGTTGCTGTAATATTAGTTCCTGTTCCTCTGTACATAGAACCATTTTGAGTTGTTACATACGTAGTATAGCCTTCTGCCAATAAACCTGTTTGCGGAGTTACTGCAACTGCAGCACCATCACCACCAAACAAATCAATCATGGTAGCAGCATCTGCACTACCCGCTTCTATACCACCAATTGTAGTACCATTGTCTTGTGCTCCACCAATTATAAAATCGTTTCCAGCCTCATTAACCATATTAACATGGTAATATTGATAGGTTAAATAGTTATTATTTAAATTCTCCCACTGAACAAAATTAGAATTGATATTATTTGTTTTGTGCACACCACCATCTGTACCTGTAAAGAATACATTACTATCTGTTATGCTCCATGTTAATGCATGAATATCTGGATGATGATCTACACCTCCTTCATTATATGTTGCATATGTTGCTGCTCCTCTATAACCACCAATTCTTTTAAAAGTGTCATCTGTAGTGATGTCTGCAATTTTATACACGTTTGTACCACCAATAGTTACAAAGTTTTCATCATCTGGCTTAACAGAAATTACTAAATCATAAGCACCTTGAATTGAGAATGGATCATTACCATCACTATCTCCACTAGGATCATCTGGTAATTTACTGCTATAATCTGTCCATGTAGTTGTAGCAGCATTGTATTGCCATAAATCTGCTTCAGGAACTCTGTTTCCTTCTCTATTACTTTCACCATTGTTATACAAAATGTATAAAATATCTTCATTAGATGGCGCTAAAGCCATTGTAATTCTATTTGAAGGTGTAAAGTCTGCTGAAGTAGGATTTATTTGTAGCCAATTTCCATTTCCTGTAGCTGATGTGTAAACACCTCTACTAATAGAACCACCTCCATCTAAAGATGCATAAACTCTACCTGTACTAGCAATAACTATATCTGTCCAACCTGTATCATTATCTGTTAATTCTAATTCTACAACTGGGCCACCTTCTGCCATTCTGTAAATTTTACCTGCTGTACCAACAAATAATTCACCTGTTGTAGGGTGTACCTCTAAATCAATTACAAAATCAAAGAAGTTATCAAAAACTTGAAAAGTACCATTAGCTGTTGCTGGTAATTGTTGCCAAGTTACACCACTGTCTGTAGATTTCCAGATTCCATTTCCTAAATAGCTTTCTTGTATTCCTGCACTGTTTCCTCTTAACTCACCTGTTCCATAGTACCAAATATTTTGGAAACCATCTCTAGGATCTTGAGCAATTGCTGTAACATTATGTATGTCGTTTAAACCAGAAACTTTGGTCCAAGTTGCACCACCATTTGTTGTTCTGAAAACACCACTACTCACACCACCAGCTATCATTGTGTTACCTGTAGCATCAGACAAATCTATTTTCAAGGCTCTTGTTCTACCTCCTAAATTAGAAGGCCCTCTACTTACAAAATCATAAGCTGCAGATTTTTTAGCTACATTTTTTTGTCTTTCAATAAAAGCAGTTTCTAATTCTTTATTCTTTTCCGCTTCTGGAATTAACCCTGTTTTCGGGTTCTTTTGCATGTCAAATTCATGCAACCATCTAGCCTCTGTATCCTCTGCTTTTTCGGCTAAGGTTTTCTTTTTCTTTTTAGGCAATTTTGCATCATCATTGTTACTAACGTTACAAGACAAAACCAAACTCATTGTAAAAACAACAAGCATTACATTGTAGATTTTTTTCATTTGTTTATTTTAAAATATATTTCCAAAAATTTTTCTTCTTAGTCTAATTGCATAGCTATCAGACATCCTCGAAACGTAAGTACAAACAGCCATAATTCTATCATACTGACTATCAGATTCACTAACGAATTCTTGAGGCATTAAATTTACTAATAAGTTGTCATAATTACTATTATTGTTATTATAATTATTATTAATGGCAGTTATAAAAACATCTAATAAATCGCCAATAATTCGATAACCTGCCACTTCTTTCTCTAGCACCTCTTTACTCTTGTAAATTTTATCGATACTTATTTTTATAATGTCGTTAATTTGTGCCTCATACTTACACTTGTCTAGTAAAGAATTTTTAAAATCACCATTTAAAATGGCTATTTCATTATCTAAAAAGATAGTTACAGCCTCATCAATTAAAGCATTAATTGCTATTGCTCTTAAATAAGCTGTTCTATCTTTGGTATGTTGTAAAGCATAATATTTGTCTCTATTGATGCCATAAATTAATTTAGACATGTATTCTAAGGCATAATCTTCTTCGATTAAACCTAAGTTTATACCATCTTCAAAATCAATAATCGTGTAACAAATATCATCTGCAGCTTCTACCAAATACGCTAAAGGATGTCTGTAAAATGAATTGGCTTCTAAATTTTTAGGCTTCATACCCAATTCTGCAACAACATCTATAAAAGCTTCTTTATCCGATTGAAAAAAACCGTACTTTTTATCGACAATATGAGAGGTTGGTTTTTTAGGTAAACTCTCTTTAGGATACTTTAAAAAGGCACCCAAAGTTGCATAGCAAAGACGCAGACCTCCAGAGATACCTTCTCTAGATTCGGTTAAAATCTTGAATCCGTTTGCATTACCTTCAAAATCTACTAAATCTTGATATTCTTTTGCTGAAAGATGCTCTTTGTACTGTAACCCTTTTCCTGTTTTAAAATACTCGCCAATGGCTTTTTCTCCTGAATGACCAAAAGGAGGATTCCCAATATCATGAGTTACAGATGCTGCTGCAACTATAGCTCCAAAATCGTTAAATGTATAACCTAATTCAACTAAGTTTGGATGACGTTCTAGCAATACTTTACCTACTCTTCTACCTAAAGTTCTACCTACAACAGAAACTTCTAAACTGTGTGTTAAACGTGTATGAACAAAATCGGTTTCTGACAATGGTATTACTTGTGTTTTGTCTTGTAGACTTCTAAATGCTGATGAAAATATGATTCTATCAAAATCTACTTCAAAACCTAAACGTGTTTCATCTTGTGCAATTCTTGGTCTTTTTTGAGTATCACCAAAACGTTTTAGAGAGAGTAATTGTTCCCAGTTCATTTTTAAAATTTAAGATTACCGAAAATACAAAAAGAGAGGCATTTCTACCTCTCTTTTTATCAACTTTTAATTTATGTAAAGTTTGGTTTAAGATCCACACATTAAACAATCATCATCTGGCCCTGCTCCTTTAGAAGCATCTACCATTGCTTTAAATTCTGCAGGCGTCATTGGTTTCTCTTCTTCAATAACCTCTGCCTTTTTCTCTTTAGAAACCGTAAACTGAATTGCATTTACTGCAGATTTAGTTCTTAGGTAATACATTCCTGTTTTTAATCCAGATTTCCAAGCATAGAAATGCATTGATGTTAATTTACCATAATCTGGATCTTTTAAGAATAAGTTTAAAGATTGAGACTGATCGATAAAGTATCCTCTATGACGTGCCATATCAATAATATCTTTCATACTCATTTCCCAAACAGTCTTATACAATTCTCTTAATTCTGAAGGAATTTCTTCTATGTGTTGTATAGAACCATTTGCACGCATAATGCTTTCTTTCATATCATTATCCCACAAACCTAATTCTACCAAGTCTTCTAATAAGTGTTTGTTTACCACAATAAACTCACCAGATAAAACTCTTCTTGTATAAATATTAGAAGTATAAGGCTCAAACGCTTCATTGTTTCCTAATATTTGTGATGTTGATGCAGTTGGCATTGGTGCAACTAATAAAGAGTTTCTAACTCCGTATTTCATTACGTTTTTACGCAATTTATCCCAATCCCAGTTTCCACTTAATTCATTATCATTTACACCCCACATATTAAATTGGAATTCTCCTTCAGACATTGGAGATCCTTTAAATGTAGAATATGGTTCTTTTGCTTTTGCAATTTCCATAGAAGAAGTTACAGCAGCATAATACATTGTTTCAAAAATATCTTGATTCAATTTTTTAGCCTCATCACTGGTAAAAGGCAAACGTAAATTGATAAATGTATCTGCTAAACCTTGAATACCTAAACCAACTGGTCTGTGTCTGAAGTTTGAATTTTCTGCTTCTTTTACTGGGTAAAAGTTTGCATCAATTACTGTATCTAAATTACGAGTAACTTTCTTAGTTACATCGAATAATTTTTTATGATTGAAGTATTTTTCTCCATTTTCTCTTTCAGAAACAAACATTGGCAATGCTATAGAAGCTAAGTTACATACAGCAACTTCGTCTTTTGCAGTGTACTCCATAATTTCTGTACATAAGTTAGAAGAACGAATTGTACCTAAATTTTTCTGGTTTGTTTTTCTGTTTACTGCATCTTTATATAACATATAAGGAGTTCCTGTCTCTATTTGAGATTCTAGAATTTTCTCCCATAATTCACGTGCTTTAATGGTTTTTCTTCCTTTACCAGCAGCTTCGTAACTTGTATACAAACGCTCAAACTCTTCACCATAAGTATCATATAAATGAGGACACTCATGAGGACACATTAATGTCCACTCTCCATCTTCTTGAACACGTTTCATAAATAAATCTGAAATCCACATTGCATAGAATAAATCTCTTGCACGCATTTCTTCTTTACCATGGTTTTTCTTTAAATCTAAAAAGTCGAAAATATCTGCATGCCAAGGTTCTAAATACATTGCAAAAGAACCTTTACGCTTACCTCCACCTTGATCTACATAACGTGCTGTATCATTAAAAACACGTAACATTGGTACAATACCATTACTTGTACCATTTGTACCTGCAATGTAAGAACCTGTAGCTCTAATATTATGTAAAGACAAACCTATACCTCCTGCTGACTGAGAAATTTTAGCTGTTTGTTTTAATGTATCGTAAATACCCTCTATACTATCATCTTGCATTTGTAATAAGAAACAAGAAGACATTTGTGGCTTTGGTGTACCTGAGTTAAAAAGAGTAGGAGTTGCATGTGTAAAATATTTTTTACTCATTAACTCGTAAGTTGCAATTGCTTCATCAATATCATTTTTATGAATACCAATAGAAACACGCATTAACATGTGCTGTGGACGTTCTGCTATTTGACCATTCAACTTTAATAAGTATGAACGTTCTAATGTTTTAAAACCAAAATAATCGTAGTTAAAATCTCTATTATAAATGATGGTAGAATCTAGCTTTTCTGCATTTGCTTTGATAATTTCATATACATCATCTGCCAATAAAGGTGCCTTTTTTTCTGTACGTGGATTTACATAAAAATACAAATCATCCATAGTTTCTGAGAATGACTTCTTAGTATTTTTATGCAAGTTAGAAACTGCAATTCTTGCAGCTAATTTTGCATAATCTGGATGAGCAGTCGTCATGGTTGCAGCTGTTTCTGCAGCTAAATTATCTAGCTCTGAAGTAGTTACACCATCATACAAACCTTCTATAACACGCATGGCCACTTTTACAGGATCAACAATTTTATTTAATCCATAACACATTTTTTTTACTCTAGCAGTGATCTTGTCGAACATCACTGGCTCTTTTTTGCCATCTCTTTTAACTACGTACATAGGTTTGTTTGTTTAATTTATTACTAATTTATTTAGCCGACAAAACATCCACATTTGGCGGCTTTTTATTTTTTTCTGACGAGAAATCATCAGAAGGAATTTATTTGTTGAAGATTTAGTTACTTAAATCTAGAAATCTGAATCGAAACTAATACTACCTGTACCACCAGATTTTACTCCAGCTTTTTGGTATTCTGATACTCTTTTTTCGAAGAAGTTTGTTTTACCTTCTAAAGAAATCATTTCCATAAAATCGAATGGATTGGTAACATCGTATACTTTTTCACAACCGAATTCTAACAATAACCTGTCTGTTACAAATTCTAAGTATTGTGTCATAAGTTTTGCATTCATACCAATTAAACTTACTGGTAATGACTCTGTTACAAACTCTCTTTCAATATCTAAAGCATCTACAATGATTTCTTTAATCCTGTCTTTTGGCACTCTATTTACAATGTGATTGTTGTGTAAGTGGACAGCAAAATCACAGTGCATACCCTCGTCTCTAGAAATCAATTCATTAGAAAAAGTTAAACCAGGTAATAAACCTCTTTTCTTTAACCAGAAGATAGAACAGAACGCTCCTGAAAAGAAGATACCTTCTACTGCTGCAAAAGCAATTAAACGCTCTGCAAAAGATTCTGATTCAATCCACTTTAAAGCCCAATCTGCCTTTTTCTTAATTGCAGGAAAAACTTCAATTGCTCTAAATAACCTGTCTTTTTCTACTTCATCTTTTACATAAGTATCAATTAGTAAAGAGTAGGTTTCTGAATGAATGTTCTCCATCATGATTTGAAAACCATAGAAAAATTTAGCTTCTGAATATTGCACTTCGTTCACAAAGTTTTCTGCTAAGTTTTCATTTACAATACCATCTGATGCTGCAAAAAATGCTAAGATGTGCTTAATGAAATAACGCTCATCATCTGTTAATTTGGTTGTCCAGTCTACTAAATCTGAATGCAAATCAATTTCTTCAGCTGTCCAAAAACAAGCCTGCTGTTTTTTATACCATTCCCATAAATCGTTATGTTGAATAGGGAAAATTACAAAGCGGTTATCATTTGGTTGTAAAATTGGTTCTTGTTTAGACATTGTGTTGTGTAATTTGAGCGTTATTGAATGTTATTTAATCGTTAAGAACGACCTCTACAAATATTGAAAATTTTGTTCCAAAAAGAAAGTCTTACTTATTCACAAATCCCTTGAAGTTTTTAACAAAATGAAAAAAAGTAGAAAAAATAGCCATTTTTAAAATTTATATAAATATCTCATTATCAGTTTTTTAAAATGTTAAAAAATCCTTAAAGCCTAATTCTATTGACATTCTTAAAAACGCGCTTCAGAATTTTATTTTTTAAATTTTGAAACGAATTAAAATTCAGAAAATTAAATTTTAACGTTAAACAAAATGATTAATTTTTAGAAAATGCAAAACATAGACCTTTATATAGTATCTTTGTTTCATTATTAACATTTATTTATAACAAAGTGAAAAACGGAACAGTAAAATTCTTCAACGAATCTAAAGGATTTGGATTTGTAATTGAAGACGGTTCAAAAACAGAGTATTTTGTACACGTATCAGGTTTAATTGACGAGATTAGAGAAGGTGATGCAGTAGAATTTGACCTGAAAGAAGGTAGAAAAGGTTTAAACGCAGTAGACGTTAGAGTTATCTAATTATATTATTTAGAATTTTTTTACATAAGAACAAGTCGCTTAATTTTTTTTAAGCGACTTTTTTTTGCCTTATTTTTGCATAAATATTTTATTAGGCATGAAAAAAAGGTTTCCACAAATTGTACAAATTGCTATTATTTCTCTGTACCTTATTTTTCTAGCAGGCTCTATTGTTAGAATGACTGGTTCTGGAATGGGTTGCCCAGATTGGCCTAAATGTTTTGGCTATTATATACCACCAACATCTGAAGAGCAAATAACTTGGAAACCAAATACCGAGTTTAAAGAAGGCTTTATCATAATAAAAGACGAAGTTTTATTCGTAGCCGAAAAAGACCTTACAACATCTAATGAATTTGATGCTGATAATTGGTCTGAATACACAAAACATGATTACAACATTTTTAATGTCTATCATACTTGGACAGAGTACATCAATAGACTAGTATCAGTATTAGCAGGCTTTGTATTTCTGTTTCTAATTTATGGTTCTACTAAATATTGGAAAGAGAATAAAACCATCACCTTTTTATCTTTTGGTGCCTTTTTCTTGATGCTATTTGAAGCTTGGCTTGGTAAAACAGTTATAGAAAGCAACTTAACACCTACTATCATTACCATACACATGGTTGTTGGCTTGATAATTATTGCTCTTCTTTTGAACTTAAAATACATTATTTCAGATCAAAAAACTTATCCTTATAACTCACTATTTAATAAATTACTTATTGTTTCTGTGATATTTTCTTTGATACAAATTGCAATGGGTACTCAAGTAAGACAATTTATAGACGAGCAAGTAAAACTATTTGGTTTCGAAAATAAGAACCATAGTTTAATGAACCCAAGTTTTAAATTTTACTTTCATAGATCGTTTACAATTGCAATTGTTTTGGTAAACTTTGGCTTATTTTACATCAATCAAATAAAAAAATTAGGCTACAAATTAATTAATTGGATTGTATTTCTAATTTTCCTTGAAGCAATAACAGGTATTTTAATGTATTATGCAGAAATTCCTATTGGTACTCAAGCTATACATTTAATGGCAGGTGCTTTATTATTTGGGATGCAGTTTTATTTATGGCTACAGAGCAGAAAAACGATTAAGCGTTAGCAGTTAGCAGTTAGGAGAAAATCATGCAAAAAACCCTCTTTTTCGCACCAAAACACTGAATACTGAATACTGAATACTAAGGATGTGCATTCACCCAAACTTCACCATCAGAAAAGTATTCTTTTTTCCAAATAGGCACAGTTTCTTTTAAAGTATCTATTGCAAATTCACAGGCTAAAAACGCTGCTTTTCTATGCTTAGAGGATGCTGTAATAATTACTGGAATTTCTCCTATTTGCAACATACCTTCTGCATGATGTATAGCGATTTTATGGATTTCAAATTTAGCTAAAGCTGCATCTGCAATTTTCTGCATTTCTTTTACAGCCATGGGTTTGTATGTAGAAAAATCTAGCTGTTTTACTTCTTTACCTTCTGTATCATTTCTAACAGTTCCAATAAATGCAGTTATTCCTCCACAAATAGCATCTTCTACAAAAGCATAACATTCTTGTAGATTTAATTTATCTGCAGTAATTTTAATTGAAGTTCTTTGCATACATCAACAAAAATAATAATTCGCAATGTATCTTTGTCATCAAATGAGAAATAGTTAAAAAATGAAAACAGCATTTAGAATAATAAGCTTTTTAGAAGGAGTGTCTTATTTATTGTTACTTTTTGTAGCTACACCTATAAAATATTTACAAGGTGATGCTTCTTACGTGAAACTTTTAGGTATGCCTCATGGAATTTTATTTATGCTCTACATTGTGCTAGCTGTTGTAATTCAGAAACAAATTAATTGGAATACAAAAACTTTAGGCATTGTATTGTTGTGCTCTATAATTCCTTTCGGAACCTTTTATGTAGATAAAAAATATTTGCGATAATTAACCTCCACTAACAGGTGGAATTACAGCAACAACATCATTAGGTTTTAAAAGAAAATCGTCTGTTGCGTAAGCTTCATTAACGGCTAATGCATAGGTTTTAATATTCTCTAAAGCTGGATAAACTTCTAGTAAATGCCTTCTAAATTCAGCTATTGAAATTGTTTTATCTAAAGTTAAATCTACTTTATTTTCTGTTACTAAATCAGATGAAATTCCAAAAAATAGCACTGTTATATTCATGCAGTAAAGATATTAAAACAAACTAATTCTAAAGACCAAACCACTTTCTTTTACATCTCCATATTGGGCATTTACATAGGCTACTCTTAAAAATCTGTATTTACCAAAACCTAAATTATCTAAACCTACTGAGTATTCTGTGTACGGTTTTTTATCTGCCATAAATAAAGCTTTACCTCCAGCAACCAAATGAAAATTAAGTTTATTAAACAACGGAATTTTACCCAAAACAGAACCTTTAAAATTATGTTCTACATGCATTTCTGCATATTTATCATTGGTATAATATTGGTAATAATCTAGTAAATTAAAACTGTTTAACTCTCTATCTATAGGAAAAATCAATTGATTTCCATTCGCCTGTAAATTATCCATAAAGGCTATATCTTTTGGTTTTACAAAAGCAGCTGCTCTTAAATTATAGGCAAACTTACCAAAGTTACCAGCATTAATATTTTGTCTAACATTTGCTATAAATAAATCTGAATTTAAAGCATCATTATCTGCGCCAAAACGCTTAATATAATTTAATGATACTGTTGGGTATTTATTATTACCCTGATTTACTTTACGATCTGGGTAGCTCAAATATTTCTGACCGAAAACAAAAGTTGTTCCTAAGTTTAAAGTAGCAATATTATGCTCTGTAAATGCTGGGTTTACAAAATCTGTCGGGTCTAAAGGATTGTTAGAAGTATATCCATTTGTTCCTGGCTTTGCAAAAGAATAATCTGTAGTATTAAACAACGGAGTTCTTTTGGCATATTCTAAAGATCCCGAAAAATACAAACCATTTTTCACTTCTTCAGAGTACTGAACTTTAGCAAAAGTTTTCTCGTATATTTTCATATAATTTTGCCTGTAAAACAAAGAAGCTATTGTATTGTTTAATCTAAAAATAGGGTTTCTACCATTAAATTGCGGAGTAACAATTCCTCCAGTAATAGAAAGTCTTGGTCTTGATAGGTTATTCCATTTTTTGGTAAATGAAAATGTAGGTCTTAATTTTTGATCTGAAAAACCATAATTTAAATTGGCTGAAGCATTCCACCATTTGCCTTGCTCATTAATTTGCTCAAAATAACTTACACCAGCAGAAGTATAAACCCCCTGAACTGTATTAAAACCTGTTCTAAGCAAAGGACCATTGAAAGAAAAAGTTCGATTTTTATAAGAGTTTCTGTACGAATAACCTAATAAAGGATCTGACCAATTGAACTTATTACCTTTAGCATCAATAGAATCTAAATACTTTTTAGACTTTCGAATAACTTTAATACTGTCTTTAATTTTATAATCCTTAACCTCTTCTTGCGTTAAAGAAACTGGTCTTAATTCATTCCAAAAAACGCTATCTTTTTTAGTTGCATTTTCTTCAAATGAAAGCACTTCATTTGTAAAAGTATCTTCTGTAAAATTAGGATTAAAATCATAGTCTGAATACACGTAAGAAAACTTTCCTCTAGGTTTAAATCCGAAAATGGAAATATCAAAATCTATAGATTGACTAATTAACACCCATGCATCTATTTTTTCTGAATAAGCATACCCTTGTTTTAAACCTAAAGAATTTACAAACGGTAAATTCACTTGTACACCAGAAGTAACCAAATCACAACCATAAATTGCCCAGTCATTCTCCACAATATAAATAGATCCTTCAAAAACACGATCGTTATTTCTTCTCGGAATTAATTTAATTTTATTGATTAAAATTCCGTTTGCATCATAAAAAGTACCTTCTAATTTGTATTTGTAATAACTAAATGCATTTGAAGAAATAGGTGACACCAAATCATTAAAAACCTCAATACTATTGTCATACAAATTAATATTCGAATCTTCTGCCCTATTAAAACTTACTCCATTATCTTCTCCAGAAACTTTGCTTGCTACAATTTTTTCTTTAAATTTTTTCGGTTTCTTCTGAAACGAAATTTTAGAAAATGTTTCCGATAAATAAATAATACCACTCCTTGTAGAATCTAAACCACCCCCAAAATCTCCTGTACTTTGTCCGAAAAATTTTTCTGGAGCATCTTTAATTCTGGTTAATCCTCTTGAATAAAATTGCGCAGTATAATTGGCATACTTATCAGTATTTTTACTTTTGGCTGCAATTGCATTTCGTATAATAACATTAGCAGGATTTTCATCTGTAGAAATCGAAATCTCACTTAATTGCACACTTTCTTCTTCTAAAGAAACATCTAGAGTGTAAGGAAATTCAGTAACAACTATATTTTTTTTAAGAGTTTTGTATCCTAAAAATTGAAAAACGATAGTGTGCTTTCCTTTAGACGTTATGTCTAAAATATAAACCCCATTATCATTAGAAGTTGTACCATTTACAGTTTTATCTAAATAAATACTAACAAAAGAAAGTGGCTCTCCTCTAGTATCTGTAACAACACCTTTTACCTGTGCAAATTGAATGGATGATACACACAAAAAGATTAAAAACGTAATTTTTTTCATGGGTTGGTTTTGTTGTATAGACGCAAACATATAGTTTCTGTTACAGGAAAGTCTTTAAAAATTGTTAAACATATCACTTCTAACTTGCTTTAATTGTTAATTATTTTAAAATTTAAGCAATTAATTTTAAAAATTTATACACTTAATTACTATTTGGAATATAACTTTTAAACGAGCCTTAATTTTAATTGTTAACCCATCATTTAGAAAGAGTTTTAATAACGTAAAAGAATAGAAAACATTTTATTACTCTTACATTGAAAAGTATATATTTGTAGGTCTAAACAAAGGAAACAAGTATTTATGAGTAATTCAAGAAAAAGACACGAAGCATTACTTTATCATGCCAAACCAAAGCCTGGTAAAATTGCAGTTGTACCCACAAAGAAATACGCAACTCAACATGATTTAGCACTAGCCTACTCACCAGGAGTTGCAGAGCCTTGTTTAGAAATTGCCAAAGACAAAAACAACATTTACAAATACACTTCTAAAGGTAATTTGGTAGCAGTAATTTCTAATGGAACTGCTGTTTTAGGTTTGGGTGATATTGGGCCTGAAGCCTCAAAACCTGTTATGGAAGGTAAAGGTTTGTTATTTAAAATATTTGCAGACATTGATGTTTTTGATATTGAAGTTGATGCTACAGATGTCGATAAATTTATAGAAACTGTAAAAGCAATAGCACCAACTTTTGGTGGTATTAATTTAGAAGATATAAAAGCACCAGAAGCGTTTGAAATTGAAACGCGTTTAAAAGAGGAGTTAGATATTCCTGTAATGCATGATGATCAGCATGGAACTGCAATAATTTCTGCTGCAGCATTAAAAAATGCGATAGAAATTACTGGTAAAGATATTTCTAAACTAAAAATAATAGTAAATGGTGCAGGTGCTGCTGCCATTTCATGCACACGACTGTATTTAAAGCTTGGTGCAGTTAGAGAAAATATTATCATGTGTGATAGTAAAGGGGTTATTAGAAAAGATAGAGACAACTTAACTACACAAAAAGCAGAATTTGCAACAGACCAAGATGTAAACACCTTAGAAGAGGCAATGCAAAATGCCGATGTTTTTATAGGGCTTTCTATGGGAAATATAGTTACCCCAGAAATGTTGCTTTCTATGGCAAAAAATCCTATTGTTTTTGCAATGGCAAATCCTGTACCAGAAATTGAGTACGATTTAGCTATAGCTACAAGAGAGGATATTATTATGGCTACAGGAAGATCAGATCATCCTAATCAAGTAAATAATGTATTAGGTTTCCCTTTTATTTTTAGAGGAGCATTAGATGTTAGAGCTACTAAAATTAATGAAGCTATGAAATTAGCTGCTGTGCATGCTTTAGCTGATTTAGCCAAAAAATCTGTACCAGAACAAGTAAACATTGTTTATGATGAAGTAAGCTTAAACTTTGGTAAAGAATATATTATTCCAAAACCTTTTGATCCTCGATTAATTTACGAAATTCCACCAGCAGTTGCCAAAGCTGCAATGGAATCTGGAGTAGCCTTAGAACCAATTTCTGATTGGGACGCTTATAGAGAGGAATTGATGGAGCGTTCTGGTTCTGGAAGTAAAGAAATTAGACAAATTCACAACAGAGCTAAAAGAAATAAAAAACGTATTGTTTTTGCAGAAGCAGATCATTTAGACGTTTTAAAAGCTGCGCAAAGAGTACAAGAAGAAAAACTAGGACTACCAATTCTTTTA
Source organism: Polaribacter sp. MED152 (assembly GCF_000152945.2). NCBI lineage: Bacteria > Pseudomonadati > Bacteroidota > Flavobacteriia > Flavobacteriales > Flavobacteriaceae > Polaribacter > Polaribacter sp. MED152. The sequence continues at coordinate 1,515,142 of NC_020830.1, forward strand.
GGAAGAAAAGAGGTAATTTTAGAATTGAAAGAAGAAATTGGTTTTACTGAAGATGTACCAATTTTTGATCCAAAAACAGACGAGGAAAAAGAAAGAAGAGATCGTTTTGGAATTGCTTATTGGGAGTCTAGACAGCGTAAAGGAAGAACATTAACAGAAGCAAAAAAATTAATGCGAGAGCGTAATTATTTTGCAGCAATGATGGTAAATGTTGGTGAGGCTGATGCTTTAATCACAGGTTATTCAAGACCTTACCCAACTGTTATTAGACCAATTTTAGAGTCAATACAAAAAGATAGTGGTATTTCTAAAGTGGCTGCTTGTAACTTAATGCTTACAAAGCAAGGCCCAATGTTTTTGGCAGATACTACCATAAATCTGAATCCGACTGCTAAAGATTTGGTTAAAATTTCGCAAATGACATCTAACTTGGTTAAAATGTTTGGTATGAAACCAAATGTGGCCATGTTGTCTTTTTCAAACTTTGGTTCTACTAAAAATGAATCTTCTCAAAAAATTAGAGAAGCTGTTTCTTATATTCATCGTAATTTTCCGAATGCAGTTGTAGATGGAGAAATTCAAGCAGATTTTGCATTGAATCCAGAAATGTTAGCCAAAGAGTTTCCTTTCTCTAAATTGAATGGTAAAAAAGTGAATGTACTTATATTTCCAAATTTAGAATCTGCAAACATTACCTACAAATTATTAAAAGAAATGCAAGGTGCAGAATCTATTGGACCTGTAATTTTAGGGCTAAGTAAAGCTGTGCATATTGTGCAATTAGGGGCAAGTGTAGATGAGATGGTTAATATGGCTGCTTTAGCTTGTGTTGATGCTCAGCAAAGAGAGAAAAAATAAAAACAGTACATTAGAGCCAAGAAATAGCCATGATTACACAAGTTAGAGGAAGATTAGTTGAAAAAAGTCCAACAGAAGTTGTAATAGACTGCAATGGAGTTGGGTATTTATTGCACATTTCTTTAAATACATTTTCGGGTTTACCTGAAGATGAAAATGTAGTTTTATACACCCATTTATCTATTAGAGATGATGCTCATACCTTGTTTGGTTTTATCAACAAAACAGAGAGAGAAGTTTTTAAATTATTAATATCTGTTTCTGGAGTTGGGCCAAGCATTGCAAGAACCATGTGTTCTTCTATGACCTCAGACGAAATACAGCAAGCAATTGCATCAGAAAATGTGGCAGTAATTCAGTCTGTAAAAGGCATAGGAGCTAAAACTGCACAAAGAGTAATTGTAGATCTAAAAGATAAGATTTTAAAAACCTTTAATATTGATGAAGTTTCTGTTTCTGCAAGCAATACAAACAAAGATGAAGCGTTATCTGCTTTAGAAGTTTTAGGTTTTAATAGAAAACAATCTGACAAAGTTGTAAATACAGTTCTAAAAGCAAACCCTGATGCTTCTGTAGAAAACATTATAAAACTCGCTTTAAAAAATTTATAATCAATTGACTAGGGTATTAAAACACATAATTTTATTAGTCCTATTTACTTTTACAGTAAGTTTCTCTTTACAGGCACAAACCAAAACTACTAAAGATTCTTTAGCTGTTAAAAAAGACACTTTAAACTTAAAATACGATTTTAAATACACCCAAAAAGGTGGTCTTTTTCTAGATGATTTGGCTAAGAAAGAAGTCATTTTTGATAAAGAACTCAACAAATACGTAATTCTAGAAAAAATTGGAGATTATTACACCAAAACTCCAATTTATTTAACACAAAGAGAATACCAAGAATACCGTCTTAAAAGAGACATGTTGCAATACTTTAAAGACAAAGTAAGTGCTACAAATAGCAAGAAAAAAGGAAGTGCAGCCGCTCAAAAAGATTTATTACCAAGTTATTATGTAAACTCTAAATTCTTTGAAACTGTTTTTGGTGGCAACAAAATAGAATTTACACCAACAGGAAATCTAAACCTTAAACTTGGCTTCATTTATCAAAATACAGAAAACCCACAAATTTCTGAAGAAAACAGAAGTAGTTTTACCTTTGATTTCGATCAGCAAATTAATGCTAGTATTCGCGCAAAAGTTGGTGAACGTCTCGAATTTACTGCAAACTACGATACACAAGCAAGTTTTGATTTTCAAAATTTAGTAAAAGTAGATTACACACCTACAGAAGATGATATTTTACAAGGTATTGAGGCAGGTAATGTTTCTATGCCGATTAAAAATTCGCTTATCAACGGTGCACAAAGCTTATTTGGTGTAAAAACAAAATTGCAATTTGGTAAAACAAGTGTTACAGCAGTTTTTTCGCAGCAAAACTCAGAAAGTAAAACAGTAGTTGCAGAAGCTGGTGCATCTATTCAAGAGTTTGAGTTAAGAACAACAGATTATGATAATGATCGTCACTTTTTCTTATCTCAATTTTTTATAGACAATTATGCCAATTCTTTAAAACAATATCCACTAGTAAGTAGCCAAGTAAACATCACCAGAATCGAAGTTTGGATTACCAATAGAAATGCAACCACAGAAGATTTTAGAAGTATTGTAGCACTTGCAGATATTGGAGAATTAAACAATCCTGGTTCTAATTATCAAAATTTAGTTGATGACAATAACACAGTACAACCTGTAACACCTGTTAGCGTTAATACAAATGGTAATGTATTTTTCTTACCTCAAAATGATGCCAATAATATTTACGACCCAACTGTTTTAGCGGGTATAAGAGATATTTCTGATGTAGACAATACCCTGCAAAGCCGTTTTCAAATGGAGCAAGGTACTGACTATTCCATTTTAGAAAATGCCCGAAAATTAACTACTAACGAATATATTTTAAATTCAAAATTAGGTTACATTTCTTTAAACAGACGTTTAAACGATGGTGAAGTTTTAGCAGTAGCTTATGAATATACAGTAGCTGGTTCTGTAAATGGCAGTACTAAAAAATCATTTAAAGTTGGTGAGTTTTCAAATGATGGTATACAAGCTCCACAAAATTTAGCTGTAAAATTATTACGTTCAGAAATTTTACAAACAGTTAGGCAAAATCCTACCACAAATGAGGCAGAAGCGTTTCCTACTTGGAGGTTAATGATGAAAAACATCTATGCCTTAGGTGCTTACCCACTTACGCAAGATGGTTTTCGTTTTGAAATTCAATATAGAGATGATGAAACAGGAATTGCCTCTAACATTTTACAAAATGCTAGCACACCAAACATACCTACCACTCCATTAATTCAAGTTTTAAACTTAGACCAATTAGACCAAAGCCAGTTTAGAACTCCAGATGGCTTTTTTGATTATGTAGAAGGTATTACTGTAAATTCACCTAATGGATACATTATTTTTCCAGAACCTGAACCTTTTGGTAATGACTTGGTTTTAGACCCTTCAGACCCAAATGATATTGGTTTAGATGAAACTTTAGATGCTCAATATCTTTTTAAAGAACTGTATTTAAACACCAAAATTAATATTCAAAATAACTTTCAAGCAAAAGACAAATACTTTTTAAAAGGATATTTCAAATCAGAAACTGCAGGTGGTATTCCTATTGGAGCGTTTAACGTACCTCAAGGATCTGTAACAGTTACTGCAGGTGGAAGACAATTGGTAGAAGGTGTAGATTTTGTGGTAGACTATTTACAAGGTCGTGTACAAATTATAGATCCAGGATTACAAGCAAGTGGAACACCAATTAGTGTTTCTACAGAAAATAATGCTGTATTTAATCAACAAAGAAAAACATTTATGGGTGTTGATGTAGAACATCAATTCTCAGAAAACTTTGTAGTAGGTGCAACTGTTTTAAATGTAATGGAAAGGCCACTTACACCTAAAATCAACTTTGGTTCTGAACCTATAGACAACACTATGTTTGGTCTAAATGTAGATTTCTCTACAGAAGTACCTTACTTTACAAAATTGGCAAATAAATTACCTTTTGTAGATACAGATGTACCTTCGAATTTATCTGTAAGAGCAGACATGGCTTATTTGTTACCAGGAACACCAAGTGGAATTGATGTAACTGGAGCTGCAACTTCGTATATAGATGATTTTGAAGCCTCACAAATACCAATTAGTTTACTATCTGCCTTAGATTGGTATGAAGCAAGTACACCAAGAAACCAATCTAATGATCGTTTTAATGGTGGTAATAGCGATTTATCTTACAATTATAAAAGAGCAAAATTGGCTTGGTACAGCATAGATCAAATCTTTTATGGTTTTGGAGAAACACCTCCAAGTATAGATGCAGACGAACTGTCTAGAGCTGAAACCAGGCAAATTAATTTTAATGAGTTGTTTCCAAATCAGCAGTTTGATATTACTCAGAATACACAAATAAGAACCTTAGATTTAGCGTATTTCCCAGAAGAAAGAGGTTCTTACAACTACAACCCAAATGCTACAATAGTTGGCGATAAAGCTGTATTACCAAGTCCTGAAACAAATTGGGGTGGAATTATGCGTCCTTTAAACACCAACAATTTTGATCAGGCCAATGTAGAGTATATTCAGTTTTGGGTAATGGATCCTTATCAAAATTACTCAATCACGCAAGAAGAAGGTTTACCTCAAGGCGTAAATCCAGATGATATCTCTAATCAAGTTGGAGATTTATACATCAACCTTGGTAATATCTCTGAAGATATCACCAAAGACAATCGTAAAATGTTCGAAAATGGGTTACCTGAAGATGGAGCTAAAGTTGATGGTGTAAACGTAAACAGAACAATTTGGGGAGATGTACCTAGAAATCCATCAATCATTTATGCTTTTAGTGAAGAAGACGCAGCAAGAACTAATCAAGATTTAGGTTTTGATGGTTTAACCAATGATGGTGAACGTAATTTGGCCAATGTAGATCCAAAATTTGCAGCGTTAACAGATCCTGCAGCAGATGATTTTCAGTTTTTTAGAGGATCGCAATTAGATGGTTTAAATGCATCTATCTTAAGAAGGTATAAAGACTTTAACAATACACAAGGTAACTCACCAACGTTAAATCAATCTCCAGAACCTTATCCAACGTCATCAACAACATATCCTGATGTAGAAGACATCAATAGGGATCAAACAATGAATACTGTAGAGAGCTATTTTGAATATCGAATTTCGATGAACAGAAACGATTTGCAGAAAGGAACCAATTTTATTGTTGATGAAAAAACCACAACTGTAACCTTAGAAAATGGGAATACTCAAGATACAAAATGGTATCAATTTAGAGTACCTGTAAGAAATGGAACGCCTGTAAATGGTATTACCGATTTTAACAGCATACGTTTTGTTAGAATGTTCTTAACCAACTTTAAAATGCCAGTTGTAATTCGTTTTGGAGAATTAGATTTGGTAAGAGGAGATTATAGAAGATACACTAGAACTATAGACCCTGCAATAGATCCTGATAGAGAATTAACACAAGCAGAACTAGAAGGTTTTGAAGTTGGGGTAGTAAGTATAGAACAAAATAATGGTAGCTACATTCAGCCACCAGGAATTGAGCGTGAGCGTTTACAAGGAAGTACAACTGTACAATTACAAAATGAGCAATCTGTAACTTTAAAAGTAACCAACTTAGAACCAAATAAAACCAGAGCCATTTATAAAAACTTAAGTGTAGATTTAAGACGTTTTAAGAATCTAAAAATGTTTATGCATTTAGAAGGTGATGATGGTTTTGCAGGTGTAATTCGTTTAGGAACAGATTTGAACGATAACTATTATGAGGTGCAATTGCCTTTAACAGTAAGTTCAGGAGGAAATAGCCAATTAGATATTTGGCCAGAAATTAATAACCTAGATGCACTTCTAGAAACTTTTGGTAAAGTAAAATTAGAAAGAGATGCAATAGGCGCTCCAATAAACGAATTGTATACCTCAATTGAGCAAAGTTCTAATGTACCTTATACATTAAGCGTAAAAGGTAACCCTACTTTGGCTCAAATTAGAACAGTAGTTTTAGGATTAAAAAATACAAGTAACGTAAATAGAACTGGTGAGGTTTGGTTTAACGAATTAAGAGCTGCTGGTTTTGATAATGATGCTGGTTGGGCAGCCGTTTTAAATGCTGATGCAAATTTTGCAGATGTTGCTAACGTTTCTTTATCTGGTAGTATGCAAACCATAGGTTTTGGTAATGTAGAAGATAGAGTAAACCAAAGATCTTTAGATGAAACAAAACAATATGATGTTTCTACCACAATTAATTTAGGTAAAGTAATTACACCTAAAGATTGGGGAATTCAAGTACCTATGTCTTATAGTATTGGAGAAAAATTTATAGACCCTAAATTTGATCCTCAATACCAAGATGTACTGCTAGAAGATGCCATAGATCAAAATCCTAATAGTGAATTCTCTAGAGATTATACCAAAAGAACCAGCATTAGTTTTGTAAATGTAAAGAAGAATAGAAACCCAAATTCAAGTAAAAAACCAAGATTTTACGATATAGAAAACATTGCAGTTTCTTACGCACACAACAAAGAGTTTCATAGAGATTATAATATAGAAAAATACATTAACGAAAATGTTACAGCATCTGCTGCCTACAACTACAATTTTAATAGCAAACCAATAGAATTATTTAAAAATTCAGAGAAATTTAAAAGTAAGTATTGGCGATTTATAAAGGATTTAAACATAAATCCTGTACCAAGTTTATTGGCAATCAATTCTAGAATTAACAGAAGTTATAATGAGCAGCAATCTCGTAATTTAGTACCAGGTTTATCTCCTCAACCAGAATTAATTCAAAGAAGATTTTTATTTGATTGGGATTATACTGTAGGTTTCGATTTAACAAAATCGCTTCAGCTAAATTTTAATGCTACCAATAACTACATATATGATGCTTTTGGAAGTGGAGAAGAATTGCAAATTTTTGATAACTTCTTCAATACAGGTAGAGCAAATCAATATCATCAAAAGTTAAATGCAACTTACCAATTGCCATTAGATAAATTTCCTTTCTTAAAATTCATTAAGGCAGATTATGCATATACTGCAGATTTTGATTGGCAAGTACAATCTCAAGATGAATCTATTGCAGAGCAAATTGGTAATGTAATTCAGAATGCAAATACACACAATTTAAATACTACTTTCTCTTTTGATAAGATTTACAAAAGTGTTGGCTTCGAAAAATTACTCTTAACGAAACAACAAAGAAAATTAGCTAAAGAGAATAAAAATGCTAGAATTCAACCTAAAAAGAATTTACCAACAGGAAAGAAAATTTTAAAACTTTCTTGGGATGTTTTAACATCGGTTAAACAAGCAAAAATTAGCTATTCAGAAAATAATGGGCAATACTTACAAGGGTATGATGAAGGTATTGGTTTCTTAGGAGGTGCACCAACTTCATTTGCTTTTGGTAGTCAAGTAGATATTAGAAACAAAGCATTAACCAATGGTTGGTTAGTTTCTCCAAGAGCTTTGGTAGATGACCCTAACACACCAATAGATGAAAGCGCCTTCTACAACAAAACTTATAGCAGAACACATTATAACAAATTAGATTACACCTTTACTTTAAAACCAATAAAGGATTTAAATATAGATGTTAGAGGTAATAAAATTAAAACAACAGACTTGTCACAGCAATTAGATATTATTGCAGATGGTACAGAAAACGGAACAATTGATTTTGGCATTGATGCTTTCGAAACTGGTAACTTTAGTACAAGTCATTCTATGTTCGGAACCGCATTTACAGATGGTGATGCACTTTTTCAAAGAATGAAAGATTACAGAACAACTGTAGCTAACAGGTTTGCAAGTGAAAACCCAAGTGCAGATCCTGCTGGATTTGGAGAGAATAGTCAGCAAGTATTATTACCAGCTTTTATAGCAGCTTATTCTGGCAAAGACCCTAATACAGTAAAAACAGGTTTGTTTAGAAATATTCCTATACCTAACTGGACTTTACGTTACAATGGATTAATGAAGTTAAAATGGTTCAAGAAAAACTTTTCTACGTTTATCATATCTCATGGATATAGATCATCATATACCATTTCTAGTTTTACTAACAATTTACAATATGATGAAGCAACAAAATTCACCACAGTAAATGCAGCTGGTAATTATGAGGCTCCTAAATTAGTAGCAGCTGCTACTTTAGTAGATGAGTTTTCACCTTTAATTAAGGTAGATATGAAAATGAAAAACTCTTTTTCTTTAAGAGGAGAAGTAAAAAGAGATAGAACTTTAACCATGAACTTTAACAATAGTACTTTAACAGATATTGCAGGTACAGAATATATTTTCGGTCTAGGTTATGTATTTAAAGATGTTAAAATGAATACTCGTTTTACCGGCAAAAAAACAACCTTAAAAGGCGATATTAATTTAAGAGCAGATGTGTCTTTAAGAGATAATTTAACACAAATTAGATATATAGATGAAGATAATAACCAAATTAGTGGTGGTCAACGATTATTTTCTATTAAATTTGTGGCAGATTATAGGTTAAGTAGTAGTTTAACAGCATCATTTTATTACAATCATCAAACATCGAAATATGCCATTTCTACCACTTTTCCAAGACAAGCAATTAATGGTGGTATTAATATCATATACAACTTAGGAGGAAATTAAAACTTAAATAAATATATTATACAATGAATATTCCAGCTACTTTAAAATACACAAAAGATCACGAGTGGGTTAAAATTGAAGGCAATATTGCAACAGTAGGAATTACAGATTTTGCACAAGGCGAATTAGGAGACATCGTTTATGTAGATGTAGATACTTTAGATGATACTGTAGAAGAAGGTGAAGTGTTTGGTTCTGTAGAAGCAGTAAAAACAGTTTCTGATTTATTTATGCCTTTGTCAGGTGAAGTTATTGAATTCAATGACGAGTTAGAAGACGATCCAGAATTGGTAAATTCAGATCCTTATGAAAAAGGATGGATGATAAAATTAGAAATTTCTGATGAAGCTCAGATTCAAGACTTACTAGATGCTGAAGCGTATAAAAGTCTTATTGCTGGATAATTTTATTTTTATAGCCATAACTTTTACAATAACAATTGTAGGGTTAAGCTTATTTAAATTACCAAGTACAGATATAGGTGTTAAGAATGTAGATAAAATTTATCATCTTATCGCCTATTTTAGTTTAGCTTTTGCTTGGTTGGTTAGTTTTTACCAACAAAAAAGCAAAAAAATGCTAATAGTTTTAGCTTGTGTGGTATTTGGCATAATAATTGAAGTATTACAAAGTGTCTTAACAAATTACAGAACAGGCGATTACCTAGATGTTTTTGCAAACACTTTAGGTGTTTTATTAGCTTTACTCTTTTTTAATGCTATTTTTAAAAAAAAGCAGATTAATTAATAGTAGAATTGTAAATAAAACAATTTTTTATTTAAATTAGCAATCTATTAAAAACTCTTTATAATGCAAATTAAGAAAAATCCAAAATCGAATTTAGAAAATTTTAGTAAGATTTTCATGCAGATAGGGCTTGTATTAGCTTTATTTGTTACATATGTTGCAATCGAACAAAAGACTTACGACAAGACTTATGGTGATTTAGCTGTAGTAAGTATGGATGCTGAAATGGAAGAAGAAGTTCCAATTACAGAAAGAATAGAACCAGTAAAACCTAAAACTCCACCACCACCAACTCCAGAAAAAATTGAAGTTGTTGAAGATGAAAAGGAAATAGAAGAAACTGTAATAGAATCTACAGAAACTGATGAAACAGAAGCTGTAGAAGTAGAAGAAATTGTAGAGGTTGAAGAAGCTGAAGAAGTTGTAGAAGATGTAAGTTTCATGATTATTGAAGATGTACCAGTTTTTCCTGGGTGTAAAGGAAATAAAGCTGAGTTAAAAGCATGTTTCAGTAAAATGGTACAAAAACATTTCTCTAGAAAATTTGATGCAGAGTTACCAAATGAATTAGGTTTATCACCGGGAAAAAAGAGAGTTTTTATTGGATTTAAAATTGATAAACAAGGTAACATTGTTAATATTCAAGCAAGAGGTCCTCACCCAAAAATCGAAAGTGAAGTTATTAGTGTAATGAATAAATTACCAAAAATGACTCCTGGAAGACAAAGAGGTAAACCAGTAGGTGTAAAATATAGTATTCCTTTCTCTCTTATTGTAGAGTAATTAAAATCTTATATCAGTATAATAAAAACGTTTAGAATTTTTCTAGACGTTTTTTTTGCTTTACATTGAAATGCAAATTCAGTTTTAAAAGCTTAAGAACTAATACAAAATCAATATGAAAATAATATCTACAAATATTGGTAAGCCAACCGAATTTATTTGGAATGGTAAAAAAGAAACTACTGGAATATTTAAAACACCAACTACAGAACCAATTTATTTAACCAAAAATGATGTATTAAAAGATGAAGTTTCTAATCGATTAAATCATGGGGGTTACTATAAAGCTTGTTATATATTTTCTGCAGATCATTATCCTTATTGGAAAGAATTATATCCTAATTTAGATTGGACCTGGGGTATGTTTGGAGAAAATTTAACCCTTACCAATTTTAATGAAAAAGAGGTTTATTTGGGTGATGTTTTTAAGGTTGGTGAAGCTATTGTACAGGTATCTCAATACAGAGAGCCTTGCTATAAATTTGGTTATAAATTCGGAACTCAAAATGTTCTAAAACAATTTATACAATATGGTTTTGGTGGCACTTATCTAAGTATTTTAAAAGAAGGATTCGTAAAAGTAAACGATGAATTTGAACTCATTGAGCGTTCTGAAAAGAGAGTCTCTGTTTACGACTTGTTTAAACTAGTGTTTGATAAAGATAAAAACCAAGAGTTGTTAAAGATTGCAGCAGAGAGCACCGCAATTCCTGCCAAGAAGAGAATGATGTTAAGTAAATTTCTTAAAGAATAAAAAAAGCTCAATAAAATCTAACGATTTTATTGAGCTTTTTAAAATAGTGTAAATAGAACCTTAATCGTTATTTACAGCTACTTTAGATTCTGGCTTCCATACATTCACAGAAGCAATTGCATTACTTTCGTAATTAATTTCTTTTAAAGAGTCTGCTGTCCAAACAAACCACTTACCTACTTTCTTACCATTGTCATAATAAGCTAGCTGAACTTTGTTACCTTCTTTATCAAAACGTACCCATTCACCAGTTAATTTTTTATCCTTAAAAAATCCTTGTGTTTTAATTGATCCATCTTCATGATAATAAGTTGCTTTAACTAAATCTCCTTCAGCCTTAAAAGTAGGTTTTTGTTCCTGTGCATATCCACTCATAGTAAGACTGAATATTACAATTGCTAAAAATTTTTTCATAATTCTATGTTTTAAGGTTTACATTTCCTTTACAAATATACAATTTAAATTACATAAACTAAACATTTTGGTAACATTAATTTAACATTGGAGTTAATTTTAACATATTATAAATCATAATTCACATAAAATCAGTAATTTAGATTGTTAACATTACTCAGTGTTTTGGTAACATTGAAATTAACTTTATACCTTTTTTATGAATATTTTACAAATTTTACTGATAGCTCAAGTAATCTTAATCCATATTTACATCGTTTTATTAGAAATGGTTTGGTGGACTAGCAAAAGAGGTATGAAAGCTTTTGGTCTTAAAGATCTACACTTTGCTAATGAAACCAAAGTGATGGCTGCCAATCAAGGTTTGTATAATGGTTTCTTAGCAGCTGGGTTGTTTTGGTCTGTTTTAATAACAAAAACAGACGTGGCCTTATTCTTTTTAGCCTGTGTAACTGTTGCTGGTATTTATGGTGCTTATTCTACCCAAAAAATTAAAATTCTTTACATACAAACCATACCAGCATTGTTAGCTGTTATTTCATTATTATTCTTATAGAATTTATCGCTTCGTTTTCTTAGATATCTTTATTTTAGCTATTTAAAAAGATATAAAAACAAAAATAATGGAAGAATACATTGAAAAGTTTCAAGACATATTCGTTGAATATGCACCAAAAGTACTTACAGCGTTAGTAATATTAATAGTAGGTTTATTTGCGATTAAGATTGTTGTTAGTTCTGCAAGAAAATTAATGGGTAAGGGTGGTGTGGATGTTACACTTCAAAAATTCTTAGGAAATTTAGCAGGTTGGGCATTAAAAATTTTACTATTTATTGTTGTTATCTCTAAATTAGGAGTAGAAACTACTTCATTTGCAGCTATAATTGCAGCTGCTGGTTTAGCTGTTGGTTTAGCCTTGCAAGGTTCTTTAGCTAATTTTGCTGGTGGAGTATTAATTATGATTTTTAAACCTTTTAAAATTGGAGATTTAGTAGAAACTCAAGGAGAAATTGGTGTAGTTAAAGAAATCGAAATCTTTACAACCAAGTTAAAAGGTCTTTCTAATAAAGAAATTATAATACCTAATGGAGCCTTGTCTAATGGTAATATCGTTAACTATACTACAGAAGGTACAAGACGTGTAGATTTAGTTATAGGCGTTTCTTATGATGCTGATATTAAAAAAACCAAAGAAGTTTTAATGAATGTTTTAACGTCTCATCCTAAAGTATTAAAAGAACCAGCACCAACTGTAAATGTTTCTGAATTAGCTGATAGTTCTGTAAACTTTGCTGTAAGACCTTGGTCTACTTCTGATGACTATTGGGATGTTTATTTTGATATTACAGAAAATGCAAAAATAGCATTAGACAACGCAGGAATAGAAATTCCTTATCCACATAGAGTAAACATTAATAAAACAGAAGATTAATAATTAAAAAGAAGGTTTCTTTTTCTTTTCAGGAATTACTACAAAATCTTTCAAGTAAAAAGGTTCAAAATAAGCGACATCTTCGATGTCGTTTTTTTTGTACTTCTCATATGATAAAACCGCCATTTCTTTTGACGAAGGAAAATAATCTGCCAAAAATACGGCATTCTTATGAGTGATTACTTCTTTGCATTTCAAAGCACCATCACCTAAAAAAGTTACTTTATTAGTTTCTAAATAAGATAAAAACGAATTTTCTGTGATAACTTCTGCCTTTATTGCTCTAACCTCATTGTAATTCGCATCAAATACAGAAGCATAAACCTCCATTCTTCTAGCATCAATCATGGGTACAATAAAACCTTCAGATACTTTAGTGGCATATGCTAGTGACTGTAAGGTATCAATTGAAATCAAAGGTTTGTCAAAAGCAAAACATAAGCCCTTGGCAGCAGACACTCCAATTCTTAAGCCTGTATAAGAACCAGGGCCTTTACTTACAGCAACAGCATCTATATCTTTAGAACTTAAATTGGCTTCTTTTAAAACATCAGCTATAAATGGGTGTAATACTTCAGCATGTGAATAATTGCCATTATTAAGTTCTTTAATAGCCAAAATAACACCTTTGTCTGCTATGCTTACAGAGCAGTTTTTTGTAGCTGTTTCTATATTTAAAATAATACTCAAATTCTTTTTTTTACAAAGATAGATATAAAAGAAAACCCCACTAAAAAAGTGAGGTTTATTGATGAAATATTTTTCTGATTACTCTAACACTAACTCACCCGCATAAAATTGCAATACTTTAGTTTTAAAAACATAATCATATTTAGAACGTATTAATGTAGTTTGCGCATTCACCAAACGATTTCTTACTTGATCGAAATCAAATTGAGTCATTGCCCCAAAATTATAACGTTCTTGCGCATTCTTAAACGATTCTTCTTGTGCTTCTAAAGAAATTTTAGCAGCCTCATAACTCTTTAATGCTGTTTTTACATCTAAGAAAGATTGTTCTATAGTTTGTTGTAAATTTAATTTTTCGCTCTCTAATCTTGTTTCAAAAATATCTTTATTTATCTCTGCTTGAGAAACTCTGTTTCTTGTTTGAAAACGATTAAAAATTGGTATACGTACGTTAAAGCCTAAACCATAACCAAGGTTGTCGTTAATTTGATCAAAGAAATCTGTGTTAGAAAAACCTGGAGGTAAATTTAAGTTATAACCGTAATTAGTAGAAACACCTGCAGATGCAGTGATTGATGGTAAAAAATCTGCTTTAGAAATTTCGATACCCAATGCTGCATTGTCTATGGCTAATTTTGCTCTTTCAATCTCTGGTAAATTATTTAAAGACTTTTCGTAAACATTACTTGAGTTTGTGTAAAACAAGTTTTCTGATGGCGTACCAACATCTACAGGTGCTACATCAAAGCCTTCTGCAGGTACTTGTAACAACTGAGCTAAGTTTAATAAAGCTAAATCTAATGCATTTTCGTTACTTATTACAGTTTGTAAATTAGACGCAGCTGTAGATTGGGTATTTAATAAATCTCCTTTAGGTATTACACCAGATTTGAACCTACTTTCTGCAGCTTCAATTTGCTTTTCACTGATTTCGTACTGAACTCTAGCAGCATTTAAATTTTCTTTTGCAAACAAGACATTTAAATATCCGTTAACTACAAATAAAGAAATATCATTTTCTATTTTCTTTAAATCTAATTTACTCGATTCTACACCTAATTGTGCCTGCTTATAAATATTGGTATTTCTAAAACCGTTAAAAACGGTTATACCTGAACTTAAATTGATAGATCCACCAAAGAAACTTGTGTTTACCCTATCTTGAGATACAGGATCGAAACCAGTACCAAAGTTTAAGTTACCACCTGTGTTACCAGATAAGTTTGGTAGAAAGTTACCTTTAGCTATTTCTACATCAATTTCTGATGATGCTAAATCTAATTTATTCTGCTGTATAGAGATGTTCTTAGCCAAGGCTTCATCTACACATTCTCTTAAAGTCCATTGTTTTTGTGAAAAAGTAGCAATAGAAGTAAATAAAGCTACAAGTACTATTAGTTGATTTCTCAAAACTTAAATATTTTTTGGTTGGTTAACACTTTCTTATCACTAGAAAGAAATGCGTTTATTTCAATTTGCTAATAAGACGATTAAAAGTAAAATTTGTTACAGTATTTTACTCTTATTGAAATGTTAATTTTTAATTCTCTTTCTATATCTGTATAAAGTGAAGAATAATACACCAATTAATAAGTAAGGAAAAACCATTAAATATGTAATTCCGTTATTTACGCCTTCAGCCATAGAAATATCTCCATTTTCTACTACAGCCTTACACATGGCACATTGAGCGTAACCAAATTGCGATAGTAATAAAAAAACTGCAATAAAAAAGTGTTTATATCTAAGCATAATAAGGAGCTATCATTAAATATACAATAACACCTGTTACTGCTACATATAACCAAATAGGAAACGTTTTTCTCGCTATCTTTTTATGAGCTGCAAAATTACCCAACTTTGCTCTCATATAGGTTAATAGCACGAAAGGTATTACTATTACAGATAGTACGATGTGCGTTATTAAAATAAAATAATACAAATAAGCAATAAAACCTTCTCCACCAAAAGTAGTAGAATCAGAGGTCATATGATAAGCGATATACATTACCAAGAAAACCAATGATAAAAGAATTGCAAACGTATTCAATTGTTCATGTAACTTTTGATTTCCATTTTTAATAGCAACTACAGCTGCAATTAAAACAACTGCTGTTAACCCATTAATAGTTGCATATATAGGTGGTAAAAAAGTTAAAGGCTCTACATCAAAACCTAATTCTCTTAAGTTAATTCCAAACAATGCTGCTACAGCTAAAGGAATAATAATAGTTAAAGCCGTAATAATTTTCTTGTACTTCTTTTCTTGTGCTAGGCTACTCATTTAATAATAATTTTATGTCTTCTTTTAATTCTTTCATTTGATCTGGAAAATCTTCATCACCCAAAGCACTATAATACATTAAAGGGTTACCTAGTTCGTCTTTTCTAGATCTTATGTAACCATCTTTATCTACTAATGCAAATAAACCTGAATGTTCAAAACCTCCATGCTCTTCTTCTCCTTTTCCAACATACAATTTAAAACCTTTGGTGGATAAATTATAAACTACCTCTTCTGACTTTCCTGTAAGCAAATGCCAATTTTTATGAGTTATACCATTATTCTTAGCATATTCTTTTAATACTTCTGGAGTATCAATTTCTGGTGTTATTGATATAGATGCAATACCAAATTCTGGATTTCCAAAAAACGAGTTTTGTAAAACCAGCATTTTTTGATTCATAATAGGACAAATACTAGGGCATGTAGAAAAGAAAAACTCTACTACATATACTTTGTCTTTATAATTTTCATTGGTAATAGTTTCACCCTCTTGATTTATAAATTCGAAATCAGGTACTTTACCAAATTTCATTAAACCAGAGTCTTCGAATCTGCCCACTATTTTAGGAATAGCATAAATACCAAATAACAATATAATAAAAGCAATACCTACGTATGAATACTTCTTTTTCATAATCCTACTTCCTTTCTGTTGGCTTTATTCTTATTTTTATCTTTAAAGGCTGCATAATATTCATAGTACAAAACCTTAACATCATCCTTTAGTTTACTATTTAATACAGAAACCGAATTTATATTGTACCCATAAAGTTTTCCATCTGAAGTATCATCATCATTTGTTCTACCTCTTAAGTTACCTTCTCTATCTATTAAAAAAACATTATTGGTTGTCAAATCTACCAATGGTTCATTAATAGACATAGTATCGTAAAAACCTTCTATTTCGCCTTCTGAGCTTTCTACAAAAATCCAGTTTTGCATATCTGTAAAATCAGATAGCTTTTCTTTTAAACGATCAACTGCTGCATCACTCCCTTTAGGATAAATAGCGATAATTTGAAATTGCTTATAGTCTAAGAAAGTTTTGTAAATCTTTTCATTCAAGGCTAAAATTCCGGGTCTCATATTTTCAGTATTGTTTCCAAGAAAACTAACAATTGAAATATGGCCTTTAAATGAAGTTTGATTTTTGCTATCTATTTCAGAAATATCTGCAACGTTCTTAGTTAGCACAGGTAACTTTGTAAAGTTATTAGTACCTGTAGATAAAATTAAAAACAGTATTAATGGAAAGATAAAAAGTAGAAATAATACAATTCTTTTCTTGGTAAAAAACTTCATAAGGGAATAAATTATAATTGAACTAGAACTAGTTTTGTGCTTATTAAGTATAGAAAAAGGTGGTTAAAACCACCTTTTTTATTTTTTTACCAACGTACAAGTGGCGCTAAAGTATCGAACAAATAATTACCTTCTATTAGTAATAAAGTTACTAAGTAACAGATTAGGAAAATTCCTGTCCAAACTATAGATCTTCTAAACCATTTTTTCTCACCTTCTAAGTGCATAAAAGACCATGCAATGTAGTAAGCTTTAAACAAGGTTAAAATTATAAAGATCCAGTTTAAAGGACTTGTACCTAAAAAACTTGTTAAATGTAAAATGTCTGGTTTTATGATACCTAATGCTACTTCAACAATAGTAACTATAGATAGTAAACCAAATACCATCCATATTTTCTTAACGTTAGATTCGTGTGCGTGTGCCATTTGTTGCTCTTATTTTTTAATTATACTAAGTAGAAGAATGTAAATACGAATACCCAAACTAAATCTACAAAGTGCCAATATAATCCTACCTTTTCTACCATTTCATAATGTCCTCTTTTTTCATAAGTACCAAGAATTACATTAAAAAATATGATGATGTTAATTACTATTCCAGAGAATACGTGAAAACCGTGGAAACCTGTAATAAAGAAAAAGAAATCTGCAAATATGGTGTTACCATATTCGTTTACTTTTAAGTTAGCGCCTTCAACAACCATGTTTGCTTTAGCCAACTCTTCTAAACCTTTTTCTCTAGAAAAGATAATTTTTTGTTTCTTATCCATATCTATTTGCTCACTTCTAATTAAAATAGAAGGGTTTGCCTCATAAGAAGCCATAACTTGAGCTACAGAATATTCAGGTACTGTTTTTTCACCTTCAAACCACAAACCATTCTTTTTGGTATGTGTTATTCTACCATCTGTTCTTTCTCCCACAACAAAATCAGAAAGTGCTATTTGATGACCATCTTTTACAAACTGTAATACTTTACCATCTGTAGTTTTAACTGCACCATAAGAACCTTTAATAAACGTATTCCATTCCCAAGCTTGAGAACCAACGAAAATTAAACCTCCAATAATGGTAGCAAACATATACCAAGCTACTTTATTCTTTTGCATTTTATGACCAGCATCTACAGCCAATACCATAGTTACCGAAGAAAATATTAATACAAACGTCATAAATGCAACATAATACATAGGGAATTCTCCATGTATAAAAGGGATGTGCGTAAATACCTCATCTGCAATTGGCCAAGAATCGATAAATTTAAAACGCGTTAAACCATAAGCTGCTAAAAATCCTGAGAATGTTAGTGCATCAGATAGAATGAAGAACCACATCATCATTTTACCATAGCTTGCACCAAATGGTCTTACTCCACCACCACTCCAAGTGTTTTTTCCGTCTGAAGGTATAGCAATATTTGCTTCCATAAATAATATTTAATTAAAATCTTAAATGTTTGTCAAAATTAATCAATTTTCATCACCTAATAAAATAGAAAAAGAAAAATAGATAAATCCATAATAAATCTACAAAATGCCAGAAAATAGCTCCTAATTCGAACCCTAGCAAATCATTTGGCTTGTATTTATATTTAAAATGATTATAAATTACAACAAATAGTACAATAACCCCTGCAAAGATGTGCAAGATGTGCATAAATGTAATACCAATTATAAAAGATGTAGATACTGTGCTTTCTGGCCCAGTAAAAAATAAACCTACACTTTTTAACTGATTAAAACCTACATATTGTTGCCAAATAAAACCTAGTCCTAAAGCCAAGGTAAGTACCAAGAAAATTAGTGACATTTGTCTTTTATCTTTCTTTAAAAAGCTTTGCGATAAAAATAAAGTAATACTGCTTAATACAATTAAGCCAGTACTAATAAAAAAGGCCTGTGGCAAATCAAAATCTACCCAGTCATCACGCTTCATACTTATTACATAAGCACTGGTTAGCCCTGCAAAAAACATAACCATACTAATCATGGCTACCCATAACATAGGCTTGGCTGATTTACTTTGAGCTGCCTTATACTCTTGTTCTAATGCTTGTTCTTCTATCATCTTAATGTAAAAATTTATCAACTACATATATAACTTGTACAATGGTTATGTACAAAACACTGGCTAGCATTAATTTTCGGGCATCTGTATTTTGTTCAGATTTGTGCAATTTTACACCATAATACAACATTACCAATCCTAGTAACGCTACTATTACAGCTGTTAGTGGATAGATATAAAAATCTCCAGAAACTTTTAACACAGGTGCTATAGAAACCAAAATCATAATAACCGTGTAAAAAATAATTTGTTTTACAGCACTTTTATCTTTGGTATTCATTGGCAGCATATTAAAACCTGCCTTTTTATATTCTTCGAACTGCAACCAACCTATGGCCCAGAAGTGTGGAAACTGCCAAAAAAACTGAATCATAAATAGCATACCAGCTTCTATACCAAACTGATTTGTTGCAGCTACCCAACCTAACATAAATGGTATAGCTCCAGGTATTGCACCTACAAAAACGGTTAAAGGTGTAACAGATTTTAATGGTGTATAAACTGAGGTATATAAAAATATAGAAATAGCCCCAAATAATGCTGTTTTTGGGTTAATGCTATACAAAATACCTAAACCTAAAAGTGTAAACAAAACTGCAACAAACATGGCAAAATTAACAGACATTCTACCTGTTGGTAATGGCCTATTCATTGTACGCAGCATAAGAGCATCAGTATCTTTTTCTATAACTTGATTAAATGCGTTAGAAGCACCAACCATAAAAAAACCACCTAAACCTAATAAAATTAATGTTGAAAAATTCACGACATCAACTGCTAATAAATAGCCAGCAACAGACGAAAAAACTACGCTTAAAGATAAGCCAACTTTAGTAAGCTGTTTTAAGTCTGATAAAAGCGTATCCATTGCTATTTTTGTCTCTGAAATTACAGTTGAATTCATATTGCCACGAATGTTTTGCAAAGATATTTGATAATTATGAATTTACCATACAAATCGATGGTTTTGTGATTTAAAACACATAAAAAAACCCACTCATAATATGAGTGGGAAAATTGCTATGAAAAAGAAAAAGTGTGGTTTAATAAAAAACCACGTGCAAATATAAATATAATTATTTAGAAAAATATTTATATTCCTCTTTTTTTGATAAATCAGTCACTTGATACAAAATTGTATTATTTATAGTAGTAGCTTGTAATACACCTCTAATTCTATTAAAATAATACACGGAATCAATATCATTATTCTGAGTATATCTATTGTTAAATTTTAAATAAATAGAATCATTTTGCATGGTAAATGTTCCTTTATTTATGCATCTATATGTTTTATATAAGGTTTTTAATTCGAAATCTTTATCGGTAAAAAGTGTAAGCTTTACATTGGTTTTTGCTGTAGCTGGAGATTTAAAAGCCAACTTTGGTGTTTTGAATAAATTATCATCATGAAAGCGTAATAAAAACAACAGCACAATTGTATACACGACTGCAATAAGTACAGGTCTGTAATTAAAAAGTTCTTTCTTTAGTGCAATGCCATATAAATTATTGAATAGCACCACCAAAAACACAATAACAAAGAGTAACGCAAACGCACCAATTACAATAATTTCTGTAACACCATAACAAAAATCTCCTGGATGAACTAGGTGGATTAATGGCAATAGTGCTATTAAAATGAGCAGGATGTATCTCTTTCTTATTTTCATTAGGGGTCTTTGAATAAAGTAATATAGTGTATTATTTTTTAGAAAACTTAGCCAATGCCTTTTTAGTGGCTTCAGATAGGACTAATTCTCCAGAAACCTTAGCTCTTTCTACAAGTAAATTTCCCCAATGATCTGTATTTTCCCAAAGCACTTTTTTCATTTCTGCCAAGGCTTGTGAATTGTACGAAGCTAGTTTCTGTGTAAAATACTCAAGTTCTGTATCTAATTCTTTTGTATTTTCTAAAACCTTTGCATACAAACCTTTTTCTTTTGCCCAATAAGCATTTTTCCAATTGGTTGCATCTAAAGTTAATTCGCTCAAAGCAGCCAAACCAATTTTACGTTTTACTGCTGGCTCTATAACGAAAGGCCCAATACCTATAGTTAGTTCAGATAGTTTTATAGACGCTGCTTCTGTTGCCAAAACATAATCGCAAGCTGCAGCCAAACCTACACCTCCACCCACAGTTTTACCTTGCACTCTACCTACAATTAATTTGCTGCAGGTTCTCATGGCATTAATCACATTTGCAAATCCAGAGAAAAATTGTTTTCCTTGTTCTAAATTTTCGATAGCAACTAACTCATCAAAAGAAGCACCAGCACAAAAAGCTTTTTCTCCTTCAGATTTTAAGACAATTACAGCTACTGCATCATTAGTAGAAATAGCAGTAAATTCTTTTGCCAATCGATCTAATAATTCACTAGGAAATGAGTTACTGGCAGGATGTCCAAATTCTATAGTAGCAATATTTCCTTGAATATTGGTATATAAACTTCCATTTTGTCTTGTAGTAGTCATATCTAAAGTTTTATCAAAAGTATGTTATTATAAATGAAAAATCAAAGTAAAAAGAAAGTCATTATGCGAACATAATGACTTTAACTTCTTAAACAATTGAAATTGTAAATTACAATAATTAACCTACAATATTTACAATTTTACCTGGTACAATTATTACTTTTTTAGGTGTTCTACCTTGTAATTGTGCCTGAGTTTTTTCGTGAGCCATTACCGTTTTTTCTATTTCTTCTTTAGATAAATCTAAAGACAATTCTAATGTAAAACGCATTTTACCATTAAATGAAATAGGATAGTTCTTTGTACTTTCTACCAAATGTTTTGGTTCAAAAACAGGAAAAGGAGCTGTTGAAATTGAACTTGAATGCCCTAACTTATTCCACAACTCTTCTGTAATATGTGGTGCATATGGTGATAACAAAATCAATAAAGGTTCTAAGATTTCTCTTTTATTGCATTTTAGAGCTGTCAATTCATTTACTGCAATCATAAAAGTAGATACTGATGTATTGAAAGAAAAATTTTCGATATCATCTTCTACCTTCTTAATGGTTTTATGTAATGTTTTTAATTCGTCTTTAGTAGCAGCTTCATCAGAAACTTCAAATTGTTCTCCATTAAAATTTAGTTTCCATAATTTTTTCAAGAATGATGAAACTCCAGAAATACCAGAAGTTTTCCAAGGTTTGGTTTGTTCTAAAGGCCCCAAGAACATCTCGAATAAACGCAAGGCATCTGCACCATATTCTAAAACAATATCATCAGGATTTACAACATTGTATTTAGATTTAGACATTTTTTCTACTTCACGCCCTACTTTATACGTACCATCATTTAAAATGAATTGAGCATTTTTAAACTCTGCTCTCCAATTTTTAAAAGCTTCAGTATCTAATTCATCAGAAGCATTTACAAACGAAACATCTGAATGTATTCCACTTTTTATAATGGTTAATAATTCTGATTCTTGCTGATTTATAATTTTCTCATCCAATAAATATTCCAATACTATATTTTCAAACTCATCTGCATTTGAAAACAAATCTTTAGAAACAAATATCAACGGAATTTTAGCTTTTATATCATCAAAAGAACTGCTTACGGAACAACCCGATTTTACAAAAACATCTGCTTTATAAACAAAAGCACTTGTTCCCAAAATCATTCCTTGATTAATTAACTTTTTCGCAAATTCATCTACAGGTAGCACACCTCTATCAAATAAAAACTTTTGCCAAAAACGCGCGTATAATAAATGTCCTGTTGCATGTTCTGAACCTCCTATATATAAATCTATATTCTGCCAATAGGCTAAATTTTCCTTAGATGCGATTTCGCTGTCATTATTCGGATCCATATACCTATTAAAGTAATACGAACTACCAGCCCAACCAGGCATTGTGTTCAACTCTAATGGAAAAACAGTTTCATTATCAATCAACTCATTAGCAACAACTTCATTCGTTTTTGTATTCCAAGCCCAAACTTCTGCATTTCCTAAAGGTGGTTTACCATCTTCTGTTGGCAAATACTTTTCTACTTCTGGCAACACAATTGGCAAGTGCTTTGCATCAATCATTTGTGGCATTCCGTCTTTGTAATATACAGGAAATGGCTCACCCCAATAACGTTGTCTGCTAAATACAGCATCACGTAATCTGTAATTTATTTTACCATAACCAAAGCCTCTTTTTTCCATTTCGTAAATGGCAAGTTTCAGTGCTTTCTTATATTTTAAGCCTGATAAAAAGTCTGAATTTGCAATTACAGTACCTTCTTTATCTGCATGTGCAGCTTCAGAAATATCAACACCTTCAAAAATATTAGGAATAGGAATATCAAAATGTTTTGCAAAATCATAATCTCGTTGATCTCCACAAGGTACAGCCATTACAGCTCCTGTACCATAAGATGCTAAAACGTAATCACCAATCCAAATTTGAACCTTCTCACCAGAAAAAGGATGAATTGCATACGCTCCTGTAAATGCACCAGAAATGGTTTTTACATCTGCCATTCTATCACGTTCAGAACGTTTGGCTGTTGCTTCTATATACGCTTCTACTTCTGCTTTTTGAGCATTGGTAGTAATTTTAGACACCAACTCATGTTCTGGTGCTAATGTCATAAAACTAACTCCAAAAATAGTGTCAGGACGTGTTGTAAAAACGGAAATACTATCTTCAAAACCATCAATTTTGAAAGAAACCATTGCTCCTTGAGAACGACCAATCCAATTGGTTTGCGAATCTTTTAAAGGTTGTGGCCAATCAATAGTGTTTAAACCATCTAACAAACGTTGTGCATATGCAGAAATTCGCATAGACCATTGTGTCATTTTTTTACGAACCACAGCATGACCTCCTCTTTCTGAAACTCCGTTTACAATTTCGTCATTGGCTAAAACTGTTCCTAAAGCAGGACACCAGTTTACTTCTGTATCAGACAAAAAGGTTAAACGATATTGTAATAAAATTTCTTCTTTTTTGGTTGATGAAAAAGCGCTCCAATCTTCTGCTGAAAAAGAAATGATATCTTCATCGCAAACGGCATTAACTGTGGCATTTCCTTCTGTTTCAAAAATTGAAATTAAGGTTGAAATGTCTTCTGCTTTGTCTGAATCTTTATTGTACCAAGAATTGAATAATTGAATAAAAATCCATTGTGTCCATTTGTAATAATCAGGATTTGAAGTGCGTACTTCTCTACTCCAATCAAAAGAAAAACCAATTTGATCTAATTGTCTTCTATATGTTTTAATATTTTCTTCTGTAGTTTTTGCAGGATGTTGCCCAGTTTGAATGGCATACTGTTCTGCAGGCAAACCAAAAGAATCATAACCTTGTGGGTGCAATACATTAAACCCTTTATGACGTTTGTAACGTGCATAAATATCACTAGCAATATACCCTAAAGGATGCCCAACATGTAAACCTGCCCCTGAAGGATAAGGAAACATATCTAACACATAATACTTAGGTAAATCTGAAGTATTAGAAGCTTTAAATGTTTGGTTTGCTGCCCAATATTTTTGCCAATTCTTCTCTATTTCTTGATGATTGTATTGCATCTATTCTCTATTTAAGGGTGCAAATTTACGTTTATTCTATGAAAGAATAAATTCGAATTTTAACAATTCTACTCTTACAATCATTTTGTAAATTAGCCAGATAAATCCATCCAAAATGAAAAAAATTTTTATTGCTTTATTAGTAACAGTTGGTTTAGTTGGCTGCAAAACGCCTTCTGAAGAAAAAACAAAAGAGTTAAGTGTAAATTATAAAAAAATTGAACTAGACAATGGCTTAGACGTTGTTTTTCATATCGACAAATCAGATCCTGTAGTGGCTGTAGAGTTGATGGTTCATGTAGGTTCTGCCAGAGAAATTGAAGGCAGAACAGGTTTTGCACACTTGTTTGAACACTTACTTTTTTTAGAATCAGAAAATTTAGGAAAAGGTGGTTTAGATAAAATGAGTGCAAGAATTGGTGGTTCAGGTGCTAACGGTTCTACCTCTAGAGATAGAACAAATTACCTACAAACCGTGCCAAAAGATGCTCTAGAAAAAATGATTTGGGCTGAGGCTGATAAATTAGGGTATTTTATTAATACTGTAACAGATCCTGTTTTGGCGAAAGAAAAGCAAGTGGTTAAAAATGAAAAAAGACAAAGCATAGACAACAGACCTTATGGACATAATCAATATGTGATTGATAAAAACCTATACCCAAAAGATCATCCTTACAACTGGCAAGTAATTGGTTCTTTAGAAGATTTGCAAAATGCAACTTTAGAAGACGTAAAAACATTTTTTAGAAAGTGGTACGTACCCAACAATTCTACTTTGGTTTTATCTGGTGATATTGACATTGAGCAAGCTACAAAATGGGTAAAGAAATATTTTGATGAAATTCCTAGAGGTGAAGAAATTGAACCACTAGCTAAAAGACCAGGTAAAGTAGCCGAAACTAAATTGTTGTATTATGAAGATAATTTTGCGAGAGTACCTCAACTAACTATGGCTTGGCCTAGTGTTGCTCAATACCACAAAGATTCTTATGCTTTAGAGGTATTAACACAATATTTAACCAATGGTAAAAATGCACCTTTCAATCAGGTTTTAATTGATGATTTAAAATTAACATCAAACACAACCATGTACAATTACACTTCTGAATTAGCAGGTCAAACACAACTAGTTGTAAGAGCTTTTAACGGAGTAAAATTAGATGAAGTAAAAGAAGGTATTGAAAAAGCTTTTGCGAAATTTGAAGAAGAAGGTATTTCTGAAAAAGATTTAAATAGGATTAAAGCAGGTCAAGAAACGCGTTTTTATGGCAGTTTATCTAGTGTTTTGGGTAAAGGTACTGGCTTAGCTTCTTACAACACCTATACTGGTAATCCTGGTTTTGTAACTCAAGACATCAATAGCACTTTAGCTGTTACTGCAGAAGATGTAATGGATGTGTATAACAAGTATATTAAAGGGCAAAATTTTATTGCAACTAGCTTTGTACCAAGAAATCAAGCAGATTTAGCATTAACAGGTTCTGATTTGGCAGATGTGGTTGAAGAGAAAATTGTTATTGGTGCAGAAGAAAAATTCGACCCTAAAATTGCTGCAACTTATGAAAAAACACCTTCTTCTTTTGACAGAAGTATAGAACCAGATTATGGAGAAACGCCTTCTTTGGCAGTGCCTGATGTATACAAAGCTAGCCTAGAAAATGGCTTAAAAATATACGGAATAGAAAATGATGAAGTGCCTTTAGTGCGTTTTAATTTATCTATTAAAGGTGGCCAGTTATTAGAATCTATGGATAAATTAGGTTTGGCCAATTTAACTGCAAGTTTGTTAGAAAAAGGTACAGCCAATAAAACAGTAACAGAATTGGAAGAGGCTATTCAAGAGTTGGGTGCCTCTATCAACGTATATTCGGGCACAGAAAACATTACAATAAGCGCAACTACTTTAGCTAAAAATTACGATAAAACATTAGCTCTAGTAAAAGAAATGCTTTTAGAACCAAGGTTTGATAGCAATGAATTCGATTTATTGAAGAAGGCCACAATAGCTCGTTTACGTCAGCAAGAAGCTAGTCCAAATGCAGTAGCTAGAAATACGTATAATGAGTTGATTTATGGTAAAGACAACATGCGTGCAAAAAATAATTTAGGGAGCACAGCTTCTGTAGCTAATATTACTTTAGAAGATATAAAGAATTTTTACAACGCAAACATTTCTCCATCTGTAGCTAAAATGTTGGTAGTTGGTGATATTTCAGAAGCACAAGTAACTTCATCTTTACAAGATTTAAATGATAATTGGATGGCAAAAAAGGTAACTATACCTGAATATAAAACACCAGATGCACCTACTGAACCAACTGTATATTTTTATGATATTCCAAATGCAAAACAATCAGTTTTACAATTTGGTGCTCCTGCTTTGGCTGCAACAGATGAAGATTTTTATCCTGCAACTGTTATGAATTACATTTTAGGTGGTGGTGGTTTTGCTTCTAGATTAACTCAAGAATTAAGAGAAGGTAAAGGATATACATATGGAATTAGATCTGGTTTTTCAGGTTCTAATGCAAAAGGTGCTTTTACTATTTCTAGTGGAGTTAGAAGTAATGTAACTTTAGAATCTGCGCAAGCTGTAAAACAAATATTAGAAGAGTATCCAGAAACATTTTCTGATAAAGATTTAGAAACTACAAAAAGCTTTTTAATTAAAAGTAATGCCAGGGCTTTTGAAACTTCTAGAGCCAAATTAAACATGTTATCGAACATGAGTGAATATGGTTGGGAATCTGATTATGTAAAAGACAGAGAGGCTGTTGTAAACAACATGACTAAAGAGCAAATTAAAGCTTTGGCCAACAAATATGTAAATCCAAATAAAATGATTTGGTTGGTTGTTGGAGATGCAGAAACTCAATTAGATAGAATGAAGGAGTTGGGTTATGGAGAACCTGTTCTTTTAAACAAACGTCAAGAAAAAATAAAGAAATAAAACGTTTTCTCTTAAATTAAAAAAGGCTTTCAATTAATTTTGAAAGCCTTTTTTAATAATCAATATTTTATGTTTAAATACAATTTAGATAATCTGAACCTCTTTCATATAAGGTTAGCTGTATTACTCCATCAGCATAAAAATTAACAATACTATTGTTACAGGTAAATTCAACTTCATACGTTTTTACATTTCCAAAATGGAAATCCATCGTTAAAAGATCACCTGAAATGGTATAATCTACAGTACCTGGTATCGCTTCACTTGTAAACTCATTATCTACAGCATAATAGGTAAATCTTTCTCCGTTTGAAAACGTATACATTACCCTATCCTCAAAATCTTTAAGCAACCATTCTTGCTTTTCTAAAACAGCTACTTTTTCATCTATAGTTAATGGTGCTCCATAATCATTTGAATCATCATTACAACTTGTAAATAGAATTACAAATGTTACTATAAAAAGCCCTACTACTTTGTTCATTTTGTTTTTCATCTTGTTTGGTTTTAATTGGTTGCTGTAAATAAAAGAACAACCCACGTTTTGAGCAACTTAAACTACATCAAAAGGAAAATTATACGTTAAAAAGGAAAAACAAAGGTTTAAATTTCTACAAAGAAGCACCACTTGCAGTTACACTTCTATCTATTTTACGCATTAACCCTTGTAAAACTTTTCCTGGTCCAACTTCTATAAATTCAGTTCCTCCATCAGCAACCATAGCTTGTATACATTGTGTCCATTTCACAGGCGCCGTTAATTGTGCAATTAAATTACTTTTAATTGTAGCTGCATCTGTTATAGCCATTGCTGCCACATTTTGATACACAGGACAAACAGGTTCGTTGAATGTTGTATTTTCTATTGCAGCTGCTAACTCTTCTCTGGCTGGCTCCATTAATGGCGAATGAAATGCACCACCAACAGGCAACAATAATGCTCTTCTTGCACCTTTTTCAGTCAATACTTCACAAGCTTTTTTAACAGCTTCAATATCTCCAGAAATCACCAATTGACCTGGGCAGTTATAATTTGCTGCAACTACTACTCCTTCTTCAATAGCAGCACAGGTTTCTTCTACAACAGCATCTTCTAAACCTAAAACTGCAGCCATAGTAGATGGTACATCTTCACAGGCTTTTTGCATAGCCAAAGCTCTTTTAGATACTAAGCGTAAACCATCCTCAAAAGAAAGTACACCATTTGCAACCAATGCAGATAATTCTCCTAAAGAATGCCCAGCAACCATTTCTGGCTGAAAATCATCACCCAACACTTTCGCTAAAATAACCGAATGTAAAAATATGGCAGGCTGTGTTACTTTAGTTTCTTTTAATTCTTCTGGTGTTCCAGTAAACATTACATCTGTTATCGAAAAGCCTAAAATATCATTGGCTTTCTCAAACATTTCTTTAGCCAAGTCTGAGTTTTCGTATAAGTCTAAACCCATGCCTGGAAATTGTGCTCCTTGTCCTGGAAAAATATATGCTTTCATTGTAAGTTTTTTATAAGTTGATTTCTTTTCTAAATTTTCAAGCGACAAAAATAATGAAATTTAGTTGAAGCTTCATCTTTGTTCTTCTCTGCACATTTTGCCTCTTGAACTTCAAACAAAATTTGTAACTTCGTTTGTATGAATAAAAAAGACAAACAGGCTGCAGACCGAATTTACCTCATTCTAGCAGCACTTTTTATAGCATCCTTAGTGACCTCTAACTTAATTTTTCAAAAATTTTTTTACTGGTATCCTTTTCAACTAGAAGTATTTGATGTAAAATTATTTGAAGTTTCTGTAGGCCTATTGCCTTACCCAATCACCTTTTTAATTACAGATATTTTATCGGAAATTTATGGTAAACGAAAAGCAAATGAAGTTGTAATTGCTGGTATTTTTGCTTCTTTCTTTTCATTACTCATTATATATGTATCCAAAGAAGTACCTGCAACCTCTTGGTCTAAGGTAGATGACACCACGTTCGTAGAAGTTTTTGGTGCTGCACCTTTAGCTGTATTGGCTTCTATGTTGGCTTATTTATTTGCACAGTTTATAGATATTAGAGTTTATCATTTTTGGAAAAAACTTACAAATGGGAAACACCTTTGGCTGAGAAATAATTTCTCTACATTTTCTTCTCAGTTTATAGATACAATGACTGTTCTTTTATTGCTTTGTTCTTTTGAAATTATTGAATGGAATAAATTCTGGGGATTATTAATTAGTGGTGTACTTTTTAAAATAATCATTGCAGCTTTAGACACTCCGTTTTTATACTTGGCTGTTTATGCATTTAGAAAACGATTCCGATTAAAAATAAATGAGGAAATTTTAGACTAATCTTTTTGTAAAGTTCTAAAAAGTTGCTCGTCTAAAAAAGAAACCAATCTATCATGAAACAATTATCTTTATTATTTTTTGCCCTTGTTTTTAGTACTCAGGTAAATGCACAAACATCAATATTTTCAAATTTACTAGAAAAACATGTTAGCACAGAAGGGTTTGTAAACTATGATGCCTTTAAAGCAGATGAGGCACAGTTAGACAACTATTTATCACATTTAAAAAGTACTATTCCAGATAATTCGTGGTCAGAAAATCAATTAAAAGCCTTTTGGATTAATGCTTACAATGCTTATACCATAAAACTTATTTTAAAAAATTATCCTTTAAAATCGATAATGGATATTAAGAAGGATGGCAAAACTGCATGGAAAATTCCGTTTGCAAAAGTAGGTGGAGAAACCTATACTCTAGATGAGATAGAGCATACTATTTTAAGAAAAAAATACTTTGACCCAAGAATTCATGTTGGTGTAAATTGTGCATCTATTTCTTGTCCAAAAATCTTAAATAAAGCCTTTACTGCTGTAAATATTGATAGTGAGTTAGAAGAACTAATGAAAGAATTTGTGAACGATTCATCTCGAAACAAATTAGGAAAAAAGAAAGTTCAAATTTCTTCTATTTTTGATTGGTTTAAAGACGATTTTACAAAAAATGGTAGTGTAATCGATTACTTAAATAAATATGCCAACACAGCAATTAATCCAAAAGCAAAAATCTCTTATTTGAAATACGATTGGAGATTGAACAGTAAATAATTACTATCTTTCATATTTTTTATAAAACAAATTCAATTTATGTCTAAAACATATTACGATGCTGCTGATTTGAGAAAATTTGGCAAAATAACAGAATGGAGTGAAGAACTAGGAAACAAGTTTTTCGATTATTATGGAAAAGTTTTTGAAGAAGGTGCCTTAACTGCTCGTGAAAAATCGTTAATAGCCTTGGCTGTTGCACATACAGAACAATGCCCTTATTGCATAGATGCCTATACTAAAGATGGTTTACAACGAGGCATTACCAAACCAGAAATGATGGAAGCCATTCATGTAGGTGCTGCTATTAAAAGTGGAGCAACTTTGGTGCATGGTGTTCAAATGATGAACAAGGTGAATAAACTAGAAATGTAAGTGATTCACTAAAAAGTGATGGGGCTTAAAAAACCACAAAACCATTTTCTGCGTACATAAAGTAAATAACCTAAAAAAGATTCTGAGATAACTTCAGCATACATATGGCTACAAAATCATTAAAAGCAAGAAATAACGATATCGCAAATACCTCTCGTCAAATGGAAATTCTTTCAAACGGAATTTTCGCAGACGGTGAGTTGCCAACCTTTGCAAAAAAAATAAAAGAAACCAATCAATTTCCTTTACGTCCAAAAAAATTAGAAATTCTTCAAATTAACTTAGGCTACATGTGTAACCAAGTTTGTGAGCACTGTCATGTAGATGCAGGTCCAGACCGAAAGGAAATTATGACTGTAGAAACCATGCAGCAATGTTTGGATATTATAAAAAAAACAGAAGCCCACACTTTAGATTTAACTGGTGGTGCCCCTGAAATGAATCCTAATTTTAGATGGTTTGTAGAAGAAGCATCTAAAGCCGGAATTAAAGATTTTATTGTGCGTTCTAATTTAACCATTATTAGAGCCAATAAAAAATATTACGATTTACCTGAATTCTTTAAAAAACACAATGTACATGTGGTTTCTTCAATGCCTCATTGGACTCGTGGAAAAACAGACAAACAAAGAGGTGATGGTGTTTTTGATAAATCTATCAAAGCATTGCAAGAACTAAATGCTGTTGGTTATGGTATGCCTGGTTCTGATTTAAAATTAGACTTGGTTTACAATCCTTCAGGAGCATTTTTACCTGGAGATCAACAAGCCCTAGAAAACGATTTTAAGAAAGCCTTAAAAGAGGAATTCAATATCGATTTTCATAGTTTGTTTGCCATCACAAATTTACCAATCAGTAGATTTTTAGATTATTTAATTGCTTCAGACAATTATGAAGATTATATGTATGCTTTAGTAGACGCTTATAATCCTGCAGCTGTAGAGAATGTAATGTGTACAAATACATTATCTATTAGTTGGGATGGTTGGTTATATGATTGTGACTTTAACCAGATGCTAAATTTAAAAGTAGCCAATAAAGTAAAGCATGTTTCTGATTATAATGAAGAATTGTTACAAGACAGAAACATTATTATAAACCAACATTGCTATGGTTGTACTGCAGGTGCAGGTAGTAGTTGTCAAGGTGTAGTTGCATAATTTAAGATTCTAATTTCTCCCCCAAAAGAGAAAATAAAACTATTTGATTCAAAATACTGCCATATTAATTTTTGCAAATTCAGCTGAAAAAGATGCTGAAAGAAAATCGTTTCTTTCTGCTGATGCTATTGCTGCATTAAATAAAGACACTTTAAAGAAGGTTAAGAAATCTGGAATTACGTATTTCCATTTTTCTGAAAAAAATCAAGTTGGCGCTAATTTTGGTGAGCGTTTTTCTAATGCAATTGCTTCCGTTTTTAAGAAAGGATATCAGAATATAATTACCATTGGTAATGATACTCCTCATTTAAAAACAAGCCATATTCTCAAAGCTGCTCATCAGCTAGAACATAACCATTTAGTTTTAGGACCTTCTAAAGATGGTGGTTTTTACTTAATGGGAATCAAAAAAGCACATTTCAATAAAAAAGCTTTTGTAAAATTACCTTGGCAAACAAAGTTGTTAAACGCTTACATTTCTAAACTTTCTGCTGGCAGTAATAGTTCTATTGCTTACCTAGAGCTTTTGAATGATTTAGATGTACAAGAAGATATTGCCACAATTTTAGAAAGTCGTTTTTATATTAATAAAGAAGTACTTCTAATTTTAAAAAAGCTTTTCATTTTTAATAAAGCTACTTTTTATCATCTAGAAAAAAGTATTGAATCTTTTCTGCAACCTTTATATTACAATAAAGGCTCACCTAGCCTTGCTGTTTAGTTCGTTTTTGTTGCCTTAGCAACACCTCAATCAAAATTCTTTTACACAAAATTACTACGTAATGAAACACATTTTTATGTGGATTTTACTGTTGGCAACTAGCATCAGTTTTTCACAAATTAAAATATCGGGTACAGTTACCGATAAAAGTTCTGGAATGGGTATTCCTTCTGTAGCCATAGCTACTTCATCAGAAAACGGAACAACTTCAGACATAAATGGATCGTATACCATTTTTGTAACTGATAACAATCAGGTATTAACCTTTTCGTATTTAGGATACAAAACACAAAAAATAACTATTGGAACTCAAAGAATCATCAATGTTCAATTAGAAGAAATTGAAACCAATTTAGATGAAATTGTGGTAACAGCCTTAGGTTTAAATAGAAAAACAAAAGAACTGGGTTATGTGGTTCAAGAACTAAAATCAAAAGAAGTTACCAGCGTAAAAACAGTAAACTTCCTAGATAACTTAGCTGGTAAATTGGCAGGTGTTACTATTTCACAAGGAGCTACAGGTGTAGGTTCTTCCTCTAAAATTACCATTCGTGGAGAAGCTTCTTTCTCAAATAATAATCCGCTTTTTGTGGTAGATGGTACACCAATAAACAACAACTCCGTATTTAATTTTACCAACGAAGCAGCTGCTGGTTTTCAAGAAATTGATTTTGGTAATGGAGCTATGGAAGTAAATCCTGATGATATTGAATCTGTTACAGTTTTAAAAGGGCCAAGTGCAGCAGCTTTGTATGGTACTCGTGCTTCAAATGGTGTAATTGTAATTAACACGAAAGATGGTAGTAAAAAACAAGGTTTAGGGGTAAGCATTAATTCTTCTATTACGTTTGATTCTGCCTTTCGTTTACCAGATTTTCAAAACGAATATGGTCAAGGAAATTCAGGAAATTTTGAATATGTAGATGGTTTAGGAGGTGGAGTTAATGATAACATTACCTATTCTTGGGGGCCAAGATTAGATGCAGGAAACTTAATTGCACAATTCGATTCGCCTGTAACTTTAGCTGATGGTACTGTTGTAAGAGGTGGAGATACCTCTTTATATTCAGGCAACACTATTACTCCTACTCTTTTTCAATCAAATCCAGATAATTTAAAAGACTTTTATCAAACAGGAGTAACCACCATTAATAACATTGCTATTAACGATAGTTTTGAAAGAGGTTCTTACAGATTATCTATTACAGATTTAGATAGTGAATCTATTATTCCTGGTGTTAACTTAGAGCGAAAAACGGCTGCTTTAAAGTTAAATTTCAATCCTTCAGAAAAAACAAGAATTACAAGTTCTGTAAACTATGTAAATTCAAGTTCAAACAATAGACCTGCAAATGGTTATGGTAGCGAAAATGCAAACTATTCTTTAGTTGCTTGGGGGCCAAGATCTTTAAATATTGATAGTTTACGCGATTATTGGCAGCCAGGTTTAGAGGGCGTTCAGCAATACTCTTTCAATTATACATTTTTCGATAATCCGTTTTTTATTTTAAAAGAAAATACGAATGCTTTCAATAGAGATCGTGTTTTTGGAAACATTGCTGTAAAACATCAATTTACAGATAATTTAAGTGTTTCTCTTCGATCAGGAATGGATTATTCATCAGAAAAGAGAGAACTAAAACGAAACTTTAGTAGCAATCGTTTTAAAAATGGTGCTTATGCAGAACACGATGTTTTTTACAGAGAGGTTAATACCGATTTTTTAGTGAATTACAACAATACTTTTGGTGATGTTTCTTTCGATGTTTCTTTTGGTGGTAACAGATTAGACCAAAATGCAAGTACAAAACAAACACAAACTACCAATTTGGCTCAGCCTGGTATTTTTAGCTTAAACAATGCAGCATCTCCTTTAGAGGTTTTTGAATTTACGTCTAAAAAGAGAATCAACTCTTTATATGGTATCGCTAAATTTGGTTACAAAGACTTTTTGTTCGTAGACATTACAGGCAGAAACGATTGGTCTAGTGCATTAGCCACACCTTTTTCTATAGATGGTACATCCTTCTTTTACCCTTCTGTATCTTCTAGTTTCATTCTTTCTAATTATACAGAATTGCCTTCGGCTATTTCTTTTGCAAAGCTAAGAGCAAGTATTGCTCAAGTGGGTAATGACACCAATCCTTATCAAACTTCTGGTGCCTTTGTGTCACAAACGCCATTTAATGGGCAACCCACCTTTAGCAATCAAGAATTTATACCGAATTCAAATCTAAGGCCAGAAATTACCACTTCTTATGAATTGGGTGCAGATTTGCGTTTCTTTAAAGATCGATTAAATATTGACTTTACCTATTACAATGCCACCACAAAAGATCAAATCATTTCTTTACCAATTCCTATTTCTTCAGGATACAATCAACAGGTTATTAATGGCGGAAAAGTAAATACCTCTGGTGTTGAAATTATTTTAGGAGGTACACCAATACAAACCGAAAACTTTACTTGGAACACCACTTTTAACTTTGCAAGTAACAAATCTGTAATTAAAGATTTACCTCAAAATGATGGACGTTTAACTTTGGCTTACAGCAGAATTTACAACAGTGCCAATCAAACAGTTTGGTTTCAAGTAGAAGAAGGTGGTCAAATAGGTGACATGTATGGTACAGGTTATGAAAAAAATGCAGAGGGTGAATTTCTCCTAGATGATAATGGTAGATATATTGCCAATAACGATTTAATAAAAATTGGAAACTACAATCCAGATTTCACTTTAGGTTGGAACAACTCTTTTCGTTACAAAAACTGGAACTCAAGTTTCTTGTTCGATTGGAGACAAGGAGGAGAAATTGTTTCGAGAACCAGAGCTTTAGGTAATGTAGGTGGCCAATTAGCAGAAACTGCTTTCAGACCAGATGCAGGTATTGTTGCTCAAGGTGTAAATATAAATACAGGTCTGCCCAACACAGTTGCTGTAACTGCAGAAAGCTATTACAGACAATTTTACGATAGAAACCATGAAGAAAACAATGTGTATGATGCATCTTTCTTAAAACTTCGTCAAGTTTCTATAGGCTATGTATTAAATTTAGAAGAAGGTTTTTTAGGTTTAAAAGATACCTCTAGCATGAGTTTTTCATTTATAGGCAACAACCTTTTTGTGCTTACAGAAAACCCACATTTCGATCCAGAACAATTGGCTGTACAAGGCAATGGTTTTGTAAGTGGTGTAGAAGATATGAGTTATGCCACTAGCAGAAGTTTAGGGTTTAAAGTAGGGTTTAATTTCTAGTTCTTGCTAGCTTAAGAATTCTTAAAATAAGAAAACATGAAAAAATATATAGTCATCATTACAATATTCATTGCAGCTACTACAGGCTGTACCAAAGATTTTGAAGAAATCAATACCAACCCAAATGCACCTGTGGCTGTGCAACCAAGTTTGCTATTAAGGCAGGTTATTTATGATTTTGGTGAACAAATGAGTTACGAAGGTTTTGTTGCAGGCGATTTGTTAGGGCAGCACAGAACTGCATTAGATTTTAATTTATTTGATAGACACGATTTAAAAAGTCCGCAATTGGGTGGAAATCCTTGGTCTATTTTTTACACCAATTTGCGTGATAATGAAATCATACTAAACCAAAGTAGAACTACAGATGCTTTTGCTGTGTATGAGGGTCCTGCCTTAATTTTAAAAGCTTATATGGCTGCTGGTTTAACAGATTTATTTGGAGATGTTCCTTACTTTGAAGCCTTTAATGGTGTAGAAGGTACTGTAACCCCTAAGTATGATTTGCAAGAAGATATCTATCAAAATGAAAACGGAATTTTAGACAATTTAGAAAAAGGTATTGCTGCCATAAACGCCTACAATGGTTCTATTGGTTTAGAGGGTGATATCTTATTTGACGGAAACTTGCAATTTTGGATTCAGTTTGCCAACTCTTTAAAAATTAAATACCTCATTCGTATTTCTAAAAAAGTAGATGTTGCTGCTCAGCTGCAAAGCATCTATACTCAAGGCAATTATATTACCAATAATAGTGATAATGCAGTATTCGATTTTACCAATTCAGAACCAAACAGTTTTAGATTAGCGCAATTAAGAGTTGGAGATTTCAACAACTTTGTGCTTTCTGAAACTATGGAAGAAATTCTGTTAGATTTAGATGATGCTAGAATTGCCACCTTTTTTAGACCTTTTGCAAACGCATCTTCCAACGAATTTAATGGTTTAATAAACGGAATTAACTCTTCTACAACCTCAATTGCTTTAGCAGATTATTCGCTATCAGGCACTGCTTTTAGAGAAGACACCTCTACTCTAGATGCCAATTTTATGACTGCTTGGGAAACTAGTTTCTTACTGGCAGAAGCTGCAGCAAAAGGGTTGATTACTGCCAATGCAGAAACGCTTTACAATGAGGGTGTTGCACAAGCTTTTGAGTATTGGAATACTGCTTTGCCAAGCAATTATTTAGTAGGTAATGCCAATTACAATGCTGCAGGTACGACTCCTTTAGCGCAAATCATAACCCAAAAATGGATTGCCTCTATCATTCAAGGTTATGAAGGGTGGATAGAATATAGAAGAACAGGTTTTCCTGCACTTAAGGCTGTTTCTGCAAGTTTAAATAACGGATTAATTCCTGTTAGAATGCCTTATCCTGCAGAAGCTGCAACTTTAAATCAAGAAAATTACAGTGTAGCTGAAGCTGCAACAAATGGCAATAGTTTAGATGTAAACGTTTGGTGGAACGAATAATATGGATGTAATCAATTGGCAATGGGCGTTGGTTATTTGTTCAAGTATAATCTTGTTCTTTTTATCACCACTCGCAAAAACTACAGATGAATTCTTTAAAGCAGTTCATAAAAAGAAAGCACCTAACACCTTAGTGCTAACTGGTAGCTTAATCATTTCATGGATTTTTGCAAAGAGTATAACCAATGCAGCCAATTTAGGCTTGGCATTTGGTTTAGTAGGTGGTGTTGCTTATGCTGGGTATTACCTATCTTTTGCTGTAGCAGGCGTTATCATTTATCAATTAAGAACGCAAGGTAATTTTACAAGCATCCATCATTTTCTAAGTTCTAAATTTGGGAAACAAGCTGTAGCTATTTTCTCATTGCTTATCGCATTTAGATTGTTCAACGAAGTTTGGAGCAATACCATGGTTATTGGCAATTATTTTGGTGATGTTGGCAGTGCCTCTTACTATTGGTCTATATTAATTTTTACAGGTTTAACCTTAAGCTATGCCTTAAAAGGTGGTTTAAGTAGTTCTATTTTTACTGATGTACTTCAAATGGTATTGTTTGCAGTTTTACTCATTGTAATATTAGCTTCGTTGTTTCAAACCGAAGATTTTTCCTCAAAAGAAATTCTAAATTCAGGAACTTGGAGTTTTGAACTGGGGCTGAATTTGTTTTTTGCAGCACTTTTACAATCCTTTAGTTATCCTTTTCACGACCCTGTTCTTACAGATCGCGGATTTATAAGCAGCCCAAAAGTAACGCGTAAAAGTTTTCTTTGGGCAAGTATTTTAGGTGCTTTCTGTATCATCTTTTTTAGTTTTATTGGTATTTATGCACAAACGCAAGGTTTAGATGGACAAGCTGCAGTTGCTGTAGGTAAAGCTTTTGGTGTAGTGTTGTTATTAGTCATTAATTTTATAATGATTACCTCTGCAGCCTCTACCTTAGACTCAACATTTTCATCATTTTCTAAATTATTGGCGGTAGATTTAAATTTAGGAAAATCCGTTTCTTTTGGACGATTGGCCATGGTTGCAGCAGCCATTTTAGGTACAATTCCTGTTTTTTTAAATGCAGAAATTTTATCAGCAACCACCATATCAGGAACAATGGTAATTGGGTTAACACCTATCTTTATTTTCTGGAAACAGAACGTTCCTAAAATTAGTTTTTACCTATCTGTAGGTGCTGGCTTGGTTTTTGGCATCCTTTTAGTGTTTGATGTTTTACCTGAAGCACTCATTTTTACTGAAGGCAAGTATGCCAGTTTATTGTGGGTAAATCTTTGGGGCATTAGCAGTTGTATCATTTTATATTTTATTCCAAAATGGATCAGATAACAGAAAAATTAGGTCAGAAATCAGGAAAACTACTTGTTTTTGGTGGTGTGTATAGCAATTTACAAGCCCTAGAGGCCTTAAAGCAAGTTGCAGAACAAGAAGGTATTGCACCAGAAAACTGCATTTGTACAGGAGATATTGTAGGCTATTGTGCTCAACCAGAAGAAACAGTACAACTCTTTAAATTATGGGGCGCAAAAAGTATTGTGGGAAACGTAGAAATACAATTACGAGAAAATGCTGCAGATTGTGGTTGCGATTTTAGAGAAGGCTCAAGATGCGATGGCTTTTCGCAATTGTGGTATCCTTATGCACAAAGCAAACTTTCTGAAAATTCGTTAGCTTTTCTAAAAACATTACCCAATTACATCAACTTTAGGTATGCTAATCAAAAGGTTAATGTGGTGCATGGTTCGTATTTTAATGTATCAGAATTTATATTTAAATCTACACCTTGGGCAACAAAACAACCTAATTTTAAAGCCACAAAAAGTGATATAATTATTGCTGGGCATTGTGGTTTACCCTTTTATCATCAAAAAGAAAATAAGTTATGGTTAAATCCTGGTGTTATTGGTATGCCAGCAAATGATGGTAATCCTTCTGTTTGGTACGCCATTTTAGATGATGCACAGAATACTTTGTCTTTTACACATAAAACCTTAAATTACAATTATAAATTAACCAGTAAATTAATGCAAAATGATTTGTTACCAGAAGAGTATTCAAGAACCATAGTTACTGGCATTTGGGACAATACAGAAATTTTACCTGCCATAGAAAGTGGCTTGCAAGGTTTTGGAATACAATTATAATCATCATGAAAAGAATTGCTTTTTTACTACTATTTATTAGTACGGCTACTTTTGGGCAACATAAATTAGATAAGTTACTCGAAAAATGGAACAAGAG
This sequence comes from Polaribacter sp. MED152, assembly GCF_000152945.2. Lineage (NCBI taxonomy): Bacteria > Pseudomonadati > Bacteroidota > Flavobacteriia > Flavobacteriales > Flavobacteriaceae > Polaribacter > Polaribacter sp. MED152. Next base: position 1,555,050 of record NC_020830.1, read on the forward strand.
AAATGTGCCCTACATGTCTGTAGAAACTTTAGCCTTGCCACAAACTGATGCTATTTTATTAGACGCAAGAGATCAAAAAGAATATAATGTAAGTCATTTGAAAAACGCCATTCGAGTGGGATATGATGATTTTAAAATCAACGAAACCCTACCCAAATTACCCAAAGATAAAAATGCAAAAATAGTGGTTTACTGCTCTTTAGGCATTCGCTCTGAAACTGTAGCGTACAAATTAATGCAAGAAGGCTATACCAACGTTTACAATTTGTATGGTGGAATTTTTGAATGGAAAAACGCCAATTTTAAAGTCGTAGATACTTTGGGCAATGACACAGAAAAAGTACACACGTTTAACAAGACTTGGAGCAAATGGCTTCAGAAAGGAAAAAAAGTGTACTAAGTTCTAACCTCTAAAAGCACAAAAAATTCATGCATAAAAACCTACTACTCATTTTTACAAGAAATCCAGAATTGGGTAAAGCTAAAACACGTTTGGCCAAAACAGTGGGCGATGAAACTGCACTTGATATTTATAAGTTCTTATTAGAAAGGACAAGAGATGAAGCTATTCAAGTAGCAGCAGATAAAGCAGTTTACTATTCAGTTAAAGTTAGAGAAAATGACATTTGGGATGCTGCTCTATTTCAAAAACACCAACAAAAAGGAGCAGATTTAGGCCATAGAATGCAACATGCTTTTGAGCAAGGATTTAAAGCTGGTTACGAAAAAGTACTTATTGTAGGCAGTGATTTGTATGATTTGTCTTCTAAAAATATCGATTATGCTTTTGAAACATTAGACCAACATGATGTAGTACTTGGTCCTGCAGAAGATGGTGGGTATTATTTATTGGGCATGAAAACTTTACATGCGTCTATATTTCACCACAAAGAATGGGGTACTTCCACAGTAAGAGCAGATACTTTAGCAGATTTAAAATCACAAAACGTTAAACTATTAGCAATAAAAAACGATATTGATTTGTATGAGGATATAGAATCTATACCAGAAATTATGAATCGTTTTATTCTAAATAAAAATTAAAAAACACACAATTCGATAGCTATTATGAAAGCAGCACAGTTACAAGAAACCATACAATTTTTAAAAGCAAAAGGCATAGACAACCCAGAAGTTGGTATTGTTTTAGGTACGGGCTTAGGTAAATTGGTAGACGAGATTGAGATTAGTATTGAAGTCGCTTATTCAGATATTCCGAATTTTCCATTAGCTACTGTAGAATTTCATTCAGGTAGAATTATATACGGAACCTTATCAGGTAAAAAAGTTGTGGTGATGTCTGGTCGCTTTCATTTGTATGAAGGCTACACGCCTTGGGAGGTTACTTATGGCATTCGTACCCTACATGGTTTAGGCATTCAAAATTTATTGATTTCTAATGCTGCAGGTGCTATAAATCTAGACTATAACAAAGGCGATTTAATGCTAATTGAAGACCATATCAATTTACAAGGCAGTTCTCCTCTAGCCTTTAAAGGTGCTAATGAGTTTGGAAACATTTTTGCTGATATGTTAGAACCTTATTCAAAAGCCACGAACACCCAAATAAATTTAATTGCAACAGAACAAAACATTCAGTTACACAATGGAACCTATGCCAGTGTTTTAGGCCCTCAATTAGAAACAAGAGCAGAATACAGAATGCTTCAAATTTTAGAGGTAGATGCAGTAGGTATGAGTACTGTACCAGAAGTAATTGTTGCCAAGCAATTAAACCTACCTTGTGCAGCCATTTCTGTATTAACAGATGAATGCGATCCTAAAAACTTACAACCTGTAGATATTGCAGAAATCATCGCTATTGCTGGTGAAGCAGAACCAAAAATGATTGCATTATTTAAAGGAATTATAGAAAAATTATAAAAAGCGCTATAGCCCTTGAGTGCTACTTTTTTATGAACCATCACTTCCAATCTTTTATCCTACAACAAACAAAAGCAAACTCTCTACTAGAAAAAGAGGTTATCCAATCGCTTTGGAGTGGCTATGGCCAAATTAAACGCATTGCTTTACAGGGTTCTGATATTAAAAGTGTAGTGGTTAAAAACATACAATTGCCTCAGCAAGATCTTCATCCTAGAGGTTGGAATTGCGAAATTGGCCATCAGCGTAAGCTAAAATCGTATCAAGTAGAAACACATTGGTATAAAAAGTATGCCTCAAATAGTAAAGCTAGATTACCTAAATGTTATGGCATCACTACTCAAAAAGATGAAGTTTGTATCCTATTAGAAGATTTAGATTCAGCTGGCTATAACCATAGAAAACAAAGCCTTTCTTGGCAAGGTATTGCCAATTGTTTAGCATGGCTAGCCAAGTTTCATGCCTCTTATTTAGACAAACACCCTCAAGATTTATGGAATATAGGCACCTATTGGCATTTAGCAACAAGACCCCAAGAATTAGAGGCTTTACAAGATCAAAATTTAAAAGCAGCTGCTCATAAAATTGATGAAAAATTAAACCAATGTACCTACAAAACTTTTGTACATGGTGATGCCAAATTGGCCAATTTTTGTTTTTCTGATTCTAATGAAGTGGCTGGTGTAGATTTTCAATATGTAGGTGCTGGTTGTGGTATGAAAGACGTTGCTTATTTTATAGGCAGTTGTTTGTCTGAAAAAGAATGCGAGCGTTTAGAATCACAAATTTTAGATACCTATTTTGAATATTTACACAAAGCTTTAAGCAAAGAACAAAAAGCCTTAGAAAAAGAATGGCGTGCATTGTACCCAGTAGCTTGGGCAGATTTTCATCGTTTTTTAAAAGGATGGAGTCCTGGCCATTGGAAAATAAATTCTTACAGTGAGCGTGTTACGCAAGAAGTAATCAAACAGCTAAATTATGGATCTTAAAGCACTTGCAGATATTGCCACAAAAGCGGCCTTAAAAGCTGGTGAGGTCATCCAAAAATTTGATAGAACCAGCTTAAAAGTTCAGCAAAAAGAGGGAGGCAATACCTTAGCCTCTCAAGTAGTCACAGCGTTAGATTTGGAGTGCGAAAAGGTAATTCGCACTTATTTAGAACCAACATGCACCCAATTTCATTTGGGCATTTTGAGTGAAGAAACCGAAGATGACCAAAGTAGATTTACCAACGACTATTTTTGGTGTGTAGATCCTTTAGATGGCACCTTAGCGTTTATAAATAATCATCCTGGTTTTTCAGTTTCTATTGCTTTAGTTTCAAAAGAGGGCAAACCTGTAATCGGAGTTGTATTCGACCCAAGTACTAACAACCTCTATGTGGGTATTTATGGCATTGGCGCTTTTAAAAACGGAAAACCTTGGTTACTAAACAAACCCAATAACAAACTAACCTATATTACCGATAAAACTTTAAAAGATACTCCACAAAAGGAGGTCATCAAAAAGCACATTCAAAACAGGGTGCAAGTTTTAGACTTAAATGAGTACTGTATAATTTCAGGAGGTGGTGCAGTATTGAATGCCATCTTAGTTGCAGAAAACAGCCCTGCACTTTTACTTAAACCTCCAAAACTAGAAAAAGGTGGAGGTAGCCTTTGGGATTTTGCAGCTACAGTGTGCATATTTCAAGAATTGGGCCTTTCTGCAACTGCTTACAATGGCACAGCCCTAAACTTAAACCCTAAAAACACTACTTTTTTAAATACACAAGGGGTTTATTTTTGTTCATAACAACTATATAATTTTCAGACATAAAACATCATGGAATTTCAATAGCAATGCAAAAATCATTTTATATTTATTTTTAAAATTAAAAATGTATCACCATAAATTTTGAAATAATAGACCTCAATCTTACTTACTAAAAAATCTATAACTATTAATTTACATCAAATCCTATACTTCAATAATGAGATAAAAATAGCTGCATTATCCCATAAATTTTACTAAAAAAGATGTACTTTTATGAAGATATAATACGTTGTGGCACATTTAAAGAAACATTGGAACAATACAACAACATATTAGAAAATATTAATAGATACGTTTCTCTAAACGAAGATGATGAGAAACAATTTATCTCTATTATAAGGACAACAAAAATAAAACGAAGACAATTCATTGTCCAACCAAATTTTATCTGTTCTCACCAAACTTATATACTAAACGGAGCTTTTAGAAGCTATTTTGTAAATGATGAAGGAATAGAACACACAATTCAATTTGGGATTGAGGATTGGTTTATAAGTGACTTTAATAGCTACGTAAATCAAAGTCCTGCTTCTCTATTTGTAGAAGCTTTAGAGGACTCAACAGTTCAACAAATCTCTTATGAAGATGTTGAAAATCTTTGTGATAGAAATCCAAAATTTGAACGTTTTTTTAGACTTGTAGCTCAAAAGTCATTTGCTTTTTCTCAACGAAGAGTTTTATCAAATTTAGGTAAGTCAGCCGAAGAACGATATTTAGAATTCCTAAATCTGTATCCTGCTATTGTCCAAAGAGTACCTCAATATGCTTTAGCTTCCTATCTTGGAATGTCTGCAGAGTTTTTAAGTAAAATTAGAAAGCGTATTACTACAAAATCTTGAACTACTTCAAGAATATTTCCTAAACCAGTTCATTTTTAAAGTTGGCACATTGCCACACCTTTGTAAAGTCAATTTTGGCTTTATATTAAACAAAGAAAAATGAATACAGAAACAAATTCTTACCAAGAAAATTTAAAAGAACTACGTACAAATTTAGGAACAATGCTTCCTAAAGATGCATTAAATGTTTTCGACCAAGATGCAGAAAACCTAAAATCCAACCATAATTCCATTTTGAAATTAAAAGTTGGCGATAAAGCACCAGATTTTGCACTTTCAAACGCAATAGATAAAACAACCAAACTTTCAGAGTTGCTTAAAAAAGGTAGAGTTGTACTTATTTTTTACAGAGGTTCTTGGTGTCCTTATTGCAATCTTCAATTAGCTCACTATCAAAAATCATTAAGTGAAATTCACGATTTAGGTGCAGAATTAGTTGCCATTTCACCACAAACACCTGATGAATCTTTAAACGTAAAAGAAAAGAACGAACTTGATTTTGAGGTTTTAAGCGATAATGGAAATATTGTTGCAAGAAAATATACAACCGTTTTTAAAAATGCAGATGCACCAGTAAATACAATGACCGAACTCGGTTTCAACTTTGATGCACATTATTCTGACGACTCAAGGGAATTGCCAATTCCAGCGGTATTTGTTATCGAAAATGACGCAACTGTTTCTTTTGCAAAATCTTTGGGTCGCGATTATAGAAATCGGGTAGAAGTTTCAGAAATCATTAACGCTTTAAAAAAATAAAAACAATGAAAAATAAAATATGGTTAATCACAGGAATATCGAGCGGATTGGGTAAAGCACTTGCTGAATCTGTAATTGAACAAGGAGATTTTGTAATCGGCACATTCCGAAAGCAATCGCAAGTTGATGAATTTAATAAAAACAGTACTAAAAACGCACAGGCAATTTTATTGGATATAACCAATGAAAAGAGCATTGAGGACAATATCAAAAACATTATTTCTGAACACGTAAAAATTGATGTTTTAGTCAACAATGCAGGGGTGGGATTTGTTGGAGCAGTTGAAGAAACATCATTAAAGGAGGTTAGAACTGTCTTTGAACCTAACTTTTTTGGAACTCTAAAAATGACACAGTCTGTTTTACCATATATGCGTAAAGAAAAGAGCGGAAACATTGTTCAGATTTCTTCTCACGGAGGAATTAAGGCTTTCGCAGGTTTTGGTATTTACAACGCCAGCAAATTTGCTTTAGAAGGCTTTAGCGAGGCAATGGCACAAGAAGTTGCACCTTTGGGTATAAAGGTTTCTATAGTTGAGCCAGGACCATTCCGAACAAATTTCGCAGGAAATGGACTTGGACAAGCGGAAAATGTAATTGACGACTATTCCAATACTGCAGGAGCATTTAGAACTAAATTAAAAAGTGTTGACGGAAAACAAGAAGGCGACCCAATAAAAGCATCTAAAGCAATTATAGACTTGGTAAATTCCGAAAATCCAACGCTTCGTTTACCTCTTGGAAAAGTTGCATTAATGACAATCGGAATGAAATTAGACAGCGTAAAATCGGACTTGGAAATAAACCGAAAAACCTCTGAAGACGCTGTGTACGGATAAAAACGTGCCACAACAACGTATATAAAAAATAGCGGTTTAGGTGCTTACCTGAACCGCTATTGTATTTAATTAAGTATCTTGCTTTACGAAAAGTTAGTGCTTATAATTCCGCTACTTTTCCTATACCAGACCGTTGAAAGCAATTGCCTACGGCACGCAGAAATCGAGTTTTAACAAACTCTTCCTTTTCTGCTAATTCCTTTCAACAGCCCATGTTAATTGCGCAAGCCGAATACATTGATTATAATAGAGATATCTGCGTCTACGACATACGAAACTTCTATCAACTAAATGTATCGTGAATAAGGCGCAATTATCGACTCCGTAAGGCGCGCCTTACTACACGATACACATGGGCTGTTAGGCAAAAGCTAAAAAAACATTGTAACACCAATTAAAAATTTGCATCTAAATGATAAACGATAGTAAGATGCACAATCCACTCGAAAATATTCACTCAAAAAGTGCGGACTTTGATTTAGTAAAAAAGTCTTTGAACGGAAATCGAATAGCACTGGACAAACTGATAAAAAAACACCAACCTTTTATCTATAACGTTGCTTGGAAAATGTCTCACAATCCAAATGATGCAAAGGACTTAACGCAAGAAGTACTAATAAAAGTAATAACCAACCTTTCGAAATTTTCCTTTAAAAGTACATTTACAACTTGGTTGTATAGAATAGTAGTAAATGAATTCTTACAAGCTAAAAGGAAAAATAAAAATCAACAATTTACTTCTTTTGAGCAATACGGAAAACAACTCGATGAAATACCCAATCTTGAATTAAATAAAGAAGAAGAAATTGAATATGCAGAACTGTCAAAAGAAATGCAGATTAGCTGTATGTCTGGAATGTTAATGTGTCTCAATAAAGAACAACGGCTTATTTATATATTGGGCGACACATTTTGTATTGACCACAACTTGGGAGCAGAAGTTTTTGACATTTCACCACAAAATTTTAGAGTAAAGTTACACAGAGCAAGAAAAGAACTTTATAATTTTATGAATAACAAATGTGGTTTAGTAAAGACCTCAAATCCTTGTCGTTGTCCAAAGAAAACAAAAGCACTTAAAAAAGGTGGTTATTTAAAAGAGGATGAAATGCTTTTCAATATTAATACCACTAAAAAAATAAAAAATTACGTTACCGAAAATCATTCGGATTTAAAAGGAACAATTGATGATAAATACACACACCTATTTAGAAACCATCCTGCTAAAGAAGATTTTGGAAAAGAAACAATTATAGACGAACTATTAAATGATAATGAACTAATGAAACACTTACGAAATTAGTTTTATTAAATCTATCTTATTAAAAGCCTTTTGAGTTTGTCTCAAAAGGCTTTTTTCGTTTTGTAACACCATTTGATTTTCTGTATCTAAACTATGAACTCTAAAAAATTTAGAATAATGGAAGTTAAAAAGGAAATTATAGTAAACAAATCAATAACAGAAGTCTGGGAAGTATTGGGCAATCAATACGGAGAAGCCTACAAATGGGCAAGAGGACTTTATCATTCAGAAGCTCACGGTCTACCAAAAATTAGTGGTGCAATATGCAGTAATCGCACCTGTGACACATCATTTGGGAAATTGCAGGAAGAAGTAAGAGTATTTAAGGCAAACGAACAATTATCGTATGAGGTCGTCAAAGGTTTTCCAAGTTTTATAGAAACTGGAGTCAACAATTGGTATCTGAACGAAATAGGTGCAAATAGAACAAAGGTTACAATGCATTTTGTGGGAAAAACAGAGGGTTTTATGGGAGTAATAATGGGTCCTATGATGAAAATGAATCTTAAAAAAGGATTAGGTCAGGCACTTTCAGATTTCAAGTTTTATGTAGAAAATGATAAACCTTCACCTGAAAAACTCAAAGACAATAAAAAGAATAGTAAAAAATTGAAAGCAGTAGCTTAAGTTTTGTAACACCTTACTTAATTACTGTATCTAAATTACAGAATTTAAAAATAATAATTATGACTACAGAACAAATTACCGAAAGGCTTACCTCTTTATTGAAAGAAGGGAAATTCGAAGATATTTATGACACTTTGTTTGACCAAGAAAATGTCAAACATATTGAACCTCAATCACCATATTTTCCAGATATAACTGGAGTGAAAGCCATTAAGGAAAAAGATAGTGTAATGGCGGGTAATATTTCTGAAGTACACACAATGGAAATAGGCAAAGCTATCACAAGTAAAGACTTCATAGCCTTGCCCTACAGAATGTCCTTCACTATGAAAGATCGTAAGAAAGCAGAGCTTGACGAGCTTATAGTTTACCAAGTAAAAAATGGAAAAATTATACTTGAACAATTCTTTTATTAATCTATAAATATTTAAAAATGAAAAATTTAATCAAAACAATTACAGTAACCGCACTTTTAATCATTGGTAGTTTAAACGCAACCGCCCAAAATAACAAGGCAGATTTAAGCTACGTATCCACCGTTGAACTTTCCGCAGATAGCGTTTGGGAACAAATTAGAATAATGGATAATATTGATAAATTATCATCTTTCGTGGGAGAAGTAGAATGGACAGGCCCAAAAGGCGTTGGTGGTAGTCGTTTATGTATTGCACCAGATGGACAAGGAAAATTCAGAGAAAATATTGTAGAGTTTGATGATGAGCAAAGAACATACACTTGGCAAATAGTTGAAGGTGTTCCTGCTAAAGTGAAAAATAGCTTTAAAGTGGTAGATTTAGGTTTAAATAAGTCTATGATTGTATGGACGTCGGATTATGATTTTATAGAAAACCCAAATATGACAGAAGAACAGTTTAAAGAATTTATGAAAAGTGCAATTACAGAATTGGTTGAGAATATAGTTAAAATGGCGAGCTAAAAGCCTGTGCCTAAAATAGTATAAAAACAATAGGGCGATTTTCGTTTAACACAAGGTTCATTGCGTGTTTGCGAGGTCGCCCTTTTTTATCTTAAAATATTTTTATCAAAAGCAAAATAGACACCTTACTATTGGGAATGAAACGATTAAAATTAATAATATACTCGGAAAAACCATTCGTTTGAATGAAGTTCAAATAATTGAAAAATATGCAGGAGATTATATTCTGAAAGTTAAAAAGAAGAATCTAAAAATTGACACTACTATTATAGAAGCGAAGTCTCTCTCTGCTTTATCTTCTGAATTAAAAAAACTAAATGTATAATGGGAGTAAAACTTTTTACAACAACATATAATATTAATTGCTTGTTTTCGCCTTCTTACTAAAATCCTCACGGACTTTCTATCTTTGATTTATTTGCTAAATTTAGTACATAAACAAAGTAACTAAGATTATACAAACCCATTTTCTATAATATGATACACTCCTACTCCTTACAGAATTGTAAATGACTCACTTGAACAATCAAGAAATAAAATTTCACTTCTAAATGAATTGTTTCCAATCATTCCTTCCATTCCTGACACAGAGAACAATAGTTTTATGAACCACGGAAAACCCTCTATATAAGTTACATTATGCAATGCTATTTTTTTACCAGCAATGGTCATCTTACTTTCTGTATCTGCAGTAAAAATCTTAAGTTTTCTGCCCATTTGATTCCCTTCACTTTCTTGAATAATGGCATTATTTTTTTTTAATTTTTTAAAATCACTTTTTGAAGTAATTAAATCAAAGGCGCTAGCTCCAGAATCCCACATAACTGTTCTTTTGTTACCATTTATTTCAACATCAATATAAATTCTTCGATTTTCAAAATTGAAAGAATTCATTTCTTTATTTGATAAATAATTTGGAGTTTCAATAAACAGATTCAAAATTGAATTTTTATAATCAACACGTAATTTTGTCCTCTCTAATAAATCAGTTCCTAGTGTACCAATTATAATATTATTTTTTTGCTCAATGTCATTTATATTTTGACCATAATTTGCAACTTTTATAGTTTCAAAATTTGCTTCTAGCTTTCCTATAAACAGTTCAAACTTAGATGTTGGTTGGTTAATATTTAAACTTTTTAGCGTTTTACCATACAAGAAGGAATATGGAGCACCCATATCCAATTGCATCCAATACCGCTCTTTAGATTGGTTTGATAGTTTTACTGGTATTAACAAAGCATTTCTATCACTAAAGTCATTTTTTTCCCAACCTATATTTATTTCACCTGAGTCATTTTTAACAGTTACGGTATTTAAAGGTGGTTTAAATAGGTTTTGTAAATAAAAATAACTTCCAAAAAGAAGCAAACCTAAACTAATAAGAACCGAATAAATAATTGTTTTTCGCATAATATAATTTTTATGCAAATTGAACCCTTAATGGTAAAAGACACAAGGTATTTTCTAGGACACTTTCAGGACATTTTGTGGTATTTCACAAAAAATGTGTTTAAAATACATTGGGTAGCTTTTCTATAAAGCGAAAGTCTTCTTTTGATAACTGCAATGCAATTTTAATTGTAATACTTAAATTTAAAAACCAGAAAAGTAAATACGTAAACAAAATACTTCCAAAGGATGTTATAAACACTATATTTAAACTAACCCTAATAAAAGGAGCCAATATTAAGAACAAAGCTGTAATGATACTCCATATTAATTGAAAACTTACAATCCTACTTCCATATTTTTGAACCAAGTATAAGCGCTTATACTTAGTGAAGTAAAGTATTGGAAAAAAAAGATTTGTCAAAGGAATAACAATCATAACCAAAACTGATAAGTTCATTTTTTTTAATTCATCAATTCCAGTTTCATTCAATTGATCTATTGAATTTAATTGCTTAAAAGAATTGGTTAATATTTCAATATCTATATCAAGAGCATCTGCTATTTTTTGAAGCGTGAATCCTCGTGGATTAGTTAAATCATTTTCTAAACGTTGTATAGTTTTTGCAGATACTCCACTTCTATGTGATAATTCTTCGATTGAATATCCCTTACTTATTCTTTTTGCCTTTATTATTTTCCCAACATTTGAAATCATAACATCAAAAATAATTATTATAAATAAAAAATATTGGCAACGCCGTGTAAAAAAAATTGCTGTAAAAGCTCACTTGCAAAAATCCTCTCGGATTTTCTTTGTCAGTAAATATTTATTAAATTTATGTCTTAAATCATCTAACTAGCATTGTAACAATACGTTATCAAACATAAAAACAAACAAAATGAAAAGAACATTCACAATTTTATTAATAGTGCTTGGACAAACATTTTACATAAATGCACAAAGCACTATTGATATTATAAGAGCTTCAAACTATTACACCAAAGCAGTTGATAATTATGTTAATAATAGTTTTTCGTCATCATTAAGTAACTTAAAAAAATCTGAAGAAAACTTAAAAGGAAAAACAAATAAAGACTTGGAGTATCTTAAAATAATGTCTAATTATAAACTTAAAAACTACAAAGTTTCTTATGATTTATTGGTCAAATATTTTAATGAAGATTATAAAAATAATTCCGTTTATTATAAAAATATCAAAACCTATAGAGAGATATACAAAACCAATTATTCTGAAGAATTGACTAAAATTTTTGTTACACTAGAAGACAAATACAATATTATTAAAAACAATAAAGGCGGTGATAAAATTATAGATAATATTGTATTAAGAATTAAAAATAAAGTTAACAATTACAATAACAGTTTTGAAATATTAGTGTTTAATAAGCTAGATTACTCTAAAAAGGACAGTTATTACATGGACGGTGAAGGTTTTTACAGAAGTCCAAAAATAACTATTAGTAAAAATAGATTTGTTAAAACATTTAGTGGATATGATGTCTATTATAAAACATCTAGTTTTGTTGGACTCAAAAATTTAACAGAATATAAAAACTCATCTCTGAAAATTAATTTCAAAAAGCAAACTTCATTGTCTAAATATTCTTATTCCTTCTTTTATTATGAAAGTAGTAGAAAACCGAAGTTTTATAATTTTCCAGTATTTGAGAAAAAAAATGGTTTATACACGAGGTATAAAAATTTGAATTTATTTAAATCTACTAATTTTGGAGTAAAAAAATCAAGAAAGATAAGTGTGAGCTTTTCTTCTGAAGAGACAACTGTTTTAGAACAAAACGGCATATTAAACAAATTAAGAGACAGACTAAAAAAAGAAAAAATGCTGTAAATTAAAATCAATCATGAAACAATTTCAATTACCACTAAGATTCGCCCTATGCGCGGCATTGTTTACTTTTATGTTCAACGAATTACAAGCCCAAAAGATTGTAAGGTTTAGCCAGTACAAAATCTATAAAAACGATTACGGTTCAACAAAAATTAAAATCCAGCCTCATACTAGAAGCACAAATGTAGGTGAAGACGAATCTAAATATCAGCGTAGTTTTAACGTCTATGGAGTATTAATATGCTATACCCTAGATGGTAAAAGAAAAGCTTTACGTCAAGACATGACTTACAAACTTAAAAACAACGACTATTATGAAGTTACGCTTGCATATAGCGCTAAGTCCGACGTTAGCTCCGTAAATGTCACTTACTTTAATATGGTAGACGACCCAAAAACCAGTTGGCCTAAAAAGGACGATTGTTTTTAAATAATACGTTTGCTACCAATGTATAAGAATAATAGCGGTTTTAATTGCTAAAACAAAAGAAAATAAAATCTGTGTTTATGCGCAAATTAATATGCAAATTCAGCTACTATTCTTATAAGAGACCGAAAGGCTTCCAACTATTTTTTTGATTATATTGTAACCTTTATTTTTTAATTACATGAATAAGTTTTGCGTTTTACTTTTTTTATGTTTTGGCATTCAATGCATGACTTTTGGCCAAAATGATATCTTAAAATTAAAAAACAATGATATCATTGTAGGAGACTTAAAAAATATGGACAGAGGTATTGTAACAATAGAACCTCCCTACTCAGATGTTGACTTTAAAATTAAATGGGAAGAAATTCTAGAAGTCACCACGTTTCAGCGCTATTTAATTACACTAACCAATGGAAGTAGAATTAACGGTAGTTTCAAAAGTGAGGCACCTGGAAAGATATTTATAGACAATGAAGAAGGTGAAGACCTAACCGTTAATCAAGATGACATTGTAAACATTAATAGTGTAGATAGAGGGTTTTTAAGCCGTTTATCAGCAAATATAGATTTTGGTTTTTCACTTACCAAAGCCAATAATCAGAGGCAATTGAATAGTAATTTGAGAATAGACTATTTAGCAGACAGGTGGTCCACAAACCTATATTACAATACCTTAGTTACAAATCAGGATGATGTTGATCGAATACGAAGAATTGATGGAGGCCTTGGCTATAGGTATTTCCTTCCTAAAGATTGGAATCTAGGAGTAGATTTAACCTTTCTTTCCAACACAGAGCAGTCTTTAGATTTAAGGACCTCAGCGAAACTAGGTTTAGGTAAATTTGTAAAAAGAAGTAATGCTTTGTACTGGCTTATTGCAGTTGGTGCAGCATACACTAGTGAAACTCATTCATCAGTTCTAAATTCGAATAACGATTTATCTTCACAGATCCCAGATCGAAATTCTATGGAAGGCTATTTAGGAACATCGTTAAACCTATATGATATTGGCGATATAAATTTGATCGCTAATCTCAATTTATATCCAACTATTATTGCTGATGATTCTGTTGAATCTGGTCGTTTTAGAACCGACTTTAGGTTCGATGCAAAATACGATGATTTCGTTTTAAAAGATTTTTATATAAGGGCTGGCTTTACCTTAAACTACGACAACAGACCTGTTGAAGCTGGTAAAGAAGTAGATTACATTTTTACCACTGGTTTTGGGTGGAGTTGGTAAGAAAACAAAAGTAGTGTAAGACTTTCTAACTGTGATTTATTTGCTAACTTTAGTTCTTAAATCACGTAACTAATCTCACACAAACCCTTTGACTGCAATTAAATTAAAACTAAAAATGAAAGAAATATTCAAACTATCTTATCTAATCGCAATTGTTCTTTTTTTGACGATCAGCTGCAAAGATGAAAGAAAAAAGACAGAAAAAGTTTTAACCCAAGAGGCTACTGAAGAATTTAATGTAATAGGTAATTACGTTTCTGAAGATTATTCAAAAAGAAGCGAAGGGTATGATTGGGTGTCTGTTGCGATTACTGAAGCAAATAATAATCAATTGAATATTTCAATACGCTCTCGAGCAGACAAGAAAAAACCCACTTGTACATTCGATGCAGTTGCTAAAAAAGTAGATGACAAAGTTTACCAAACTCAAATTAATGGGAAATCCATTCTGTTTGAATTTACTAATGCACAAATCAGTATATCTGCAGAAAAAGAAGAACACGAAAGCTTACTTTATTTTTATTGCTCTGGTGGAGCAAGTATTGCTGGAACTTACCAGAAAATAAATGAACAAATGGATCAAAATCAAATTGACAAAACAAAATTCAATAGCGTACTTAATTTACAAGACGTTGGCTTTAGTGTTTCTTCAATAGAAAAAGATGGCAAAAACACCCTCACAATTTCCACATTTGGCTTACAAGAAAGTGAATACAACCAAACATTTATTATTGACGGTAAAGAAGTTACCAACGCAGAAGTTGAAGACCTTAATTCTGATGGCTCACCAGAACTTTTTGTTTTTACCCGATCTGTTGGAAGTGGAAGTTACGGAAAGGTATACGCATTTTCCGTTAACAATAAGAAATCAATGAGTGAGATCTATTTTCAGCCAACATCAGAAAACAGCGTGATAAATAAAGGTTATATGGGCCATGATGAATTTTCTCTCGTTGAAAATACTTTAGGTCAACGATTTCCAATCTATAAAGAAGGTGATACAAACGCTGCACCAACTGGAGGAACAAGACAAGTTTCTTACAAACTAGTTGATGGAGAAGCCATGAGAAAACTTAAAGTTGATAAAATCACCGAATATTAAAAACTACCGCCAACAATGGCTAAAAGTAATTACTAGTTCTAGCCTTCTTACAAAAGTCTTGGCAGAATTTCTATCTATGATTTATTTGCTAAATTTAATTCCTAAATAAGGCAACTTTCTTTATCACAATTACACAGCTAAAACGTTAAAAATGACACGTAACTTCATAGTAATTTTCGCATGTATTGCTCTTTTGGTTTCATGCAAAGAAAAACCAAGTTTTTCTGAGTTCACGTATCCTAATGGAAAAACAAAGGCATTAATATTGAGTTATGATGATGGAACTATTCAAGATATAGAACTCGCTAATTTGTTTGATAAATACAATCTTGTTGGAACATTCAATTTAAATTCAAAATACTTAGGAGTAACGAGAGGATGGCCACAAGAAAATGGCGATACTATTTATCAACGCTATGTTCCAAAAGATTCTTTACTCATTATTTATAAAAACCATGAAATTGCAGCACACGGAGCATTACATAAAAATTTTACCGCAATTTCAAAAGAAGAAGTTCTTGAAGAAATTAATACAGATTTAGCTATTTTAGAAAAGCTTACCAATAGAAAAATTATCAGTATGGCCTATCCATTTGGTAGCACAAATGATAGCATTGCCAATTTAATAGCTTCTACTGGAATTAAAAACGGAAGAACTGTAAATGATACGTACACATTTAATTTTCCAAAAAACTACATGACATGGCATCCAACTTGTCATGATAGTAAGGCGCTCGATTATCTCGATTCTTATTTGGCATTAAATCAGCAACAATTATCTGTATTTTATGTGTGGGGGCACTCATGGGAATTCGGAGATAGGAAAAGATGGGACAACATGGTTACTTTTTGCGAGAAAATTGCAAAATCTAAGGATATCTGGTCTGTAGGCCATGGAGAACTTACCAATTATTTACTAGCAATACAAGATGTTGAAATAGCCAATAATCAAATTCTAAATCCTATAGGTAATCAACCTGTATGGATAAAACTTTCGAACGGCATTCAAAAGCTCAATGCAGGAGAATCTATTAAAATTAAACAATAACTCACAAGTTAGATAACAAACTACTTATTTCAAGCTACTTATAAAAGTCTTTTCCGGCTTTTCATTCGATTTTTATTTATTAAATTAGGTGATTGAAACTCGTAACCAAGCGTAAATAGAAAGGTTAGCCCTAAACTAAAAATCAAATTAAAATATCGTAATTTCTTATGCAGTGGCTGAACTCACCCTATCCTTTATTGCAAAATGCTAAATATAAGTGGTTATTTGCCTTATGCTCTGGCATTTTTGTATTTACATTTTTAATTGTTTTTGAACCTTATGGCTCAAGCCGTTTAACAATTGATAAATATTTGTTCTTAGCTGGTTTCGGAGTTGCTGTCTTTTTAGGGGTTTGTGTAACCTATTTTATCCTACCCAAATTATTGCCATGGTTCTTTCGTTCAGAAAGATGGACCATAGGAAGAGAAATACTGTTACAATCCTCTTGTATCTTAATCATAAGTGCTTTTAACGCACTGCATAATTTCTTTTGGTGGGATGATTTAATTCTATTTAACACCTTTCTTAATTTTTTAAAAATAACAATTTCTATAGGGATTTTTCCAATTATAGGTTTAATCTTTTTTACTGAGCGTGCGCTTTCTAAACGTAATGTCGAAAAAGCACAATTACTTTCTAATCAACTAACTCCGTCAACTGTAGAAAAAACGTCTGCCGTAAAAATACAAGAAGAAAGTGTAAAAGCACCGCCAATTGTAATGCCTATAACCGAGTTTCTATATGCCCAATCAGAGGGGAATTATGTAACAATATTTCATTTAAAAGATGATGAACTTAGGCATAAACTCATTCGATTATCTTTAAAACAGCTTGAAATACAATTGGGAGATTTTTCTCAAATAAAACGTTGCCATCGTTCCTACCTCATCAATAGGCAGCATATAAAATCTGTTGATGGCAATGCAAGGTCACTTACCATACAACTAGATCATATTGCTACGAATATTCCAGTTTCTAGGGCTTTTTCAAAAGCAGACTTTCACTAGCTTTCCCATTCATCACAAAAGCGACACAGCCATACCAATTCTTTCTAGCACACCGCTTATAAGCCTATTTTTGAAGCGTAAAATTTAAAAACAAACTCATGAAAAATCGTATTCACATCATTTTAATCTTAATAGTAGGTACCTTATTATTAAGCAGCGCTGCAAGTTTAAAATCAGACGAAAGAAATTCTACGCTCACATTAAAACTTAATGAAGTAGCATCCTACAGTAATGTTCGAGATACAATAAATGGAAAAGTGTCAGAAGCTTCTGTTGCTTGGCATATGGACCACATTTATTTAATGGTAAATCAGTTACATAAAGCCCTAAAGTATTCTGATGAAACTAATTATATAGCGGAATCGAGTACAACACGTGACTATGTCTTTAATTCTAATACGCTGCCTAGAGGAAGAGTTACTGCTCCAGAAATTGTAAGTCCACCAAAAAATGTAACTATCAATACGTTACAGATGCATTATGATGAAGCCCTTGCTACAGCCGAAAAAATGCCTTTACTTGCAGAAAATAAGCACTTTAAACATCCTATTCTGGGCACTATGAATAGAGACGAAACTATTCAATTTCTTAATATTCATACCGAACATCATTTAAAAATTATCCGTGATATTTTAGAGAAGTAATAACATCGTGCAGCATGAATTTACAATCTGAACCAATTGCATTTATTAAGAAAACCATAGAGTAGAAATCACTAGTACTATCAAATATACCTAATGGATAGTTCTCTACTATTTCCCAAAATACGCACTGGTTTTCTTAATCTGTAAATATTTAGTAAATTGTTTACTTAAACTAGGCAATTAAACGTGCAGAAATATGCTACAGGTAATTTAAGATTGATATGAAAATTGACCTTCTAAAAAAAGCTGACATAAATCCATCGATACAAAATCAAATATCAGATTTGTTTAAACAACTAGGTGGAAACAAAAAACAAGTTCCCTTGAATGAATTGCTTGATGCGAATAACCCTATCACAATTTCCTATTGTAGTACAGACAACAAAATAATAGGCATTGCTCTAATGTGTACCTACAAAGTAATATCAGGAAAAAAAGGGTGGATTGAGGACGTTGTTGTAGATTCAACACATAGAGGCAAAGGCATTGGAAGAAAAATGATGAATAAATTACTTGAAGTCGGAAAAGAAAAAGGGCTATCAGAAATACTTCTTTTCACAGAAGACCATCGAAAACCTGCCATAAAACTTTATTCCGACTTGGGTTTCAGCTTCAAAAACAGTAAGATTTACACTAAAAAATCATCATAAAACTGAGCAACAACATAAAGTTTATGACTCACTTTTGTACTTAAACATACCCATTCATCCAAAGTATTGGTTATCAATCTTATCTCTAATTCAATATTGATTTCATAATTATCTTAAAATTTTTTTAATCTGTGTAATTTTTTTTACTACTTTAGAAATCTGAATTTATAACTAAATATATATCAGAAGATTAAAATCAACTAAAACCGAATTTAGACTAGGAATTATACGCTGGTTCATATCTCTAAAAGAAAGTTCAAAAATTTATGAACTATCAACAACAGCAATTCTTATTCTAATAATCTTTATGATTAGATAATGAATAGAAAATGTCTTTTTGGATTGGTCATTTTTATAGTAACCACCATCAGTCTCAATGCACAAAAATCAGAAAAAGATACATCAGGTAACAACTTCAAAGGCTTTAGAGACAAAATGTCTAGTAATGGAATATCATTCCAACCTAGATTAACCCTGTTTCAGCAAAATTTTGTTAAAGGTACTAACTCAAATAATTCGGTATTTGCTGGTAAAGCAGATTTAAAAATATTTTTTAATGGTGCTAAAATTGGCCTAAAACGCTTAACACTAGTAACGCAATTAGAACAAAACTTTGGACAATCTTTGAATGGTTCTGGTGGTGTGGCCATACCTTTAAATACGGCAACTACTTTTCCTGGAATTAGTGGCGCTAATGCATTTGATGTTACAAGTTTGTATTTTATATATCAATTTGGTCAAAAAAATACATTGCTTTTTGGTAAAATTAACGTAATCGACTTAGCTGCATCTTCTCTTTATTCAGGAGGAGCAGGCATAACATCTTTTTGGAACATGAATTTTGCAGCGCCTGTATCTGGTATAACACCAGCCTATATTTTTGGAACGGTAGCTTCTATTCACACCAAAGCATTCAAATATACTTTTATGGTATATGATCCTGTAAGTGCTGTAAATACATCAGGTTTAGAAAATCCTTTTTCTCAAGGCATTACTTTTTCTGCAGCTATTGAGAAAAAAGTTCAAATTGGTGGCTTGCCAGGATCGCATGCTTTAAAAGCATCTTACAGTACACAAGATGGGACTGACCTCTATGATTTAGGTGATATTTTTTTTCCAACTCCTGGCAGCACCGCAAACTTAGAAGACAGTCGCTATTATTTCAGCTATAGATTTACGCAACAATTAGGCAAAATTTCCAATTCAGATAAAGGTTGGGGTTTATTCGGTCAAATAGGTGTTTCAGACGGAAATCCTAATCCTGTCGATTTTGGTGCCCTAATGGGTATAGGAGGTAACAGTTTTTTTAAATCTCGCTCTGAAGATAAATGGGGCTTAGGTATTTATTATTATTCCTTTAGTAAGCCAGTCGATGAATTTTCGGAAGCAAACGGCATACCGTTAAGAAATGAAACTGGTATTGAAATGTTCTACGAATTTCAAATCAATAAATGGCTTTCTCTAGGTGGAAATACACAATATATTGTTCCTTTAGTAAAAAATAATGAAAACGCGATATTCCTTGGTTTAAGAAGTAGTATAGCATTATAACTCAATTTGTATAAATAAAAGATGAAAAAATGAAAAAACAAATAATAACCCTAGGTCTTCTGCTAGTAGCACTTTTTATTGGTTGTGATAGTAAGAAAAACAACTCTGTTACCAATAATAATACTGCAACTATTTATCACAATGGAGATATCATTACCATGGATGGTGAAAAACCAGTTTATGTGGATGCTTTGGTAGAAAATGAAGGTAAAATTGCTTTTATTGGCAGTTATGAAGACGCTTTGGAAAACTATGGAAGTGATACTCAAAAAATTAACTTGAATGGTAAAACGCTTTTACCTGGGTTTATTGATGGTCATGGGCATATTTATAATACAGGTATGCTAGGTATGGCAGCCAATATATTACCTGCACCAGATGGCCCTGGTACTGATTTTGATAGCCTTGTTGAGGCCGTGAAAGAATGGACCGAAACAGAAAACGGAAAGTTTATGACTACTAAAATTGGTTGGATCATGGGTAATGGCTATGATGACTCCCAACTAAAAGAAAAAACGCATCCTACTAGAGAAGTATTAGACAAGATTTCAACTACAGAGCCTGTCATAGTTATCCATCAATCAGGGCATATTGCTTGTGTAAATACCAAAGCACTAGAGGTTATAGGTTACACCAAAGATTCAAAAGAAATAGAAGGCGGAGTTATTCGAAGAGATAAAAACGGAATGCCTAATGGTGTTTTAGAGGAAGCCGCATTTTTTAATGCACTTCTTCCAATTATTGCAGCGAATTCAGATCAAGAATTGCAATTAAAATCTGTTGAAAAAGGCCAAGAGGCTTATGCCAAATACGGCTATACCACTGCTCAAGATGGTAGAAGTACTCCAGATGTTACAGCAGCATTTAAAGAGGCTGTAGCTCAAAACAAATTTTTTATAGATGTTGTTGCCTACCCAGATATTATTTGGAACAAGGAAGCAGTTACACCAGAATTTTACAAGGAAGACAGAAGCTACACCAATCATTATCGTATTGGAGGTGTAAAACTTACCTTAGATGGTTCACCACAAGGTAAAACAGCTTGGCTTTCTAAATGCTACCATGTAAATCCAGAAGGTCAAGAAGGATGCTATACAGGTTATCCAATAATGCCAGATGAAAAAGCCATAGAATATGTAACAACTGCCTTTGAAAACAAATGGCAAATTATGGCTCATACAAACGGAGATGCAGCCATCGATCAATTTATCAAAGCCATAGATGCAGCCATTAAGACAAACGGTTACGAAGATCATAGAAGTGTTATGATACATGGACAAACACTTCAAAAAGAACAAATACCAGAATTGACTCGTTTAGATATATATCCTTCGCTCTTTCCTATGCATACCTTTTATTGGGGAGATTGGCATAGAGAATCTGTTTTAGGAGAAGAACGAGCTGCCTATATTTCACCAACTCGAGATGTAGTAGATGCAGGAATGACCATTACATCTCATCATGATGCACCAGTAACATTCCCAAATTCATTGCGCGTTTTAGATGCTACCGTAAACCGAGTTACACGTAGTGGATTTATACTAGGTCCAGATCAAAGATTAACTGCTTACGAAGGACTAAAAACATTAACAGAGTGGGCTGCCATTCAACATTTTGAGGAAGATTATAAGGGAACCTTAGCCGTTGGAAAATTAGCAGATTTCGTGATATTGGATAAAAATCCTTTAAAAGTAGATCCACTCACCATCAATACAATTCAAGTTCTAGAAACAATCAAAGAAGGAAAAATGGTATATCAAAAAGAAAACATGTCTGGAAACTGGAATCAGACTGCTATTGAAGATGATGTGCAAGAAGCATTAAATTTTGCCATTCAACAAATTAATCCCAATGCAAAATTAAAAGAGATTATAAGTGCAAAAAAGCAGGTAGTTAAAGGCTTGAACTACGATTTTAGGTTTACTTTAGATAATGGCGAGACCTGGAACGCTTTAGTTTATAGAGACCTTGATAGCAATTTAAAGCTAAATAAAAAAAGTAAAATCGCCCTTGCTGGAGGATGGTCTGATGTTAGTATCGAAAATGATGTGCAAGAAGCATTAAATTTTGCCATCCAAGAAATTAATACTAACGCCAGTCTAAAAAAGGTTATTAGTGCCAAAAAGCAAGTGGTTAAAGGTTTGAATTACGACCTTAAATTCATGCTAAACAATGGAGAAATTTGGTCGGTACTTGTTTACAGAGATCTTGATGGAAATTTAAGCATCACAGAAAAAGCAAAAACAACTATGCCTGGAGGATGGTCTGATACAGAAATTACAGACGATGTAAAAGCAGCTACAAATTACGTACTTTCTAAAATGAACAATGCTTCTGCTCTTAAAGAAATAGTATCAGCTAAAAGCCAAGTGGTAAAAGGCATCAATTATAAAGTAACTTTTAGCCTGGAAAACAACACGGTTTGGACGGCTACTGTAAATCGTGATCTTGATGGAAAATATGCAATTATTCAAGAAGCAAAAAAGCAATAAAATAATTAAAACATACAACCAATGCTTAAGAAAATAATACTATTCGTATGTTTAATAGGTGCTTCTGTCTCATTTGCTCAGACAGAAGATACTGTAGAAATTGATCCATCAAAACCTACCAACTTATATACACAAATTAATACGTTAGGTGAGTTAAATGCTTACGATGGGTTTAACACCTATGGTACAAGAATCAATTTTCAATATGCGTTCAATCCCGATAATCTTGTTTTGGCTGAAGTTCCGTTATTGTATAATGATGCTACCAGCAAATTTGGTCTTTCAGACATTAGAGTAAGGTATTTTAGGGCAGTTAAAAGAAATATTTCAAAATCAATTATCGCTATTGCACCTTTTGCAGATATAACGATACCCACAGGTTCAGCACAAAATGGTCTTGGTTCTGATACTTGGTCTATAGCTGCAGGTGCTGTAGTTGGAATTGTATTAAATGAAAAACTTTCTCTTTTTCCAGGGGCTAACTACGTGTATTTGACAGCGTCTAAAGAAAGTGGATTGGGCTTACAAACCAATATGAGTTTAAAATTTAACAAACGAACATTTATGTTTGTAAATCCTATGGTTACTTTTTTTGATTTTGAAACCGTTTGGCAAGGTGAATTAAACTTAAATTATATTGTTACACCTAGCAAATTTAAAGTCAATTTAGGTTGGGTTCCAAATTTTACTTATGACATAAATACCATAAGGATTGGTGCTACATTTTTTATATAATTAGATAAATTTTTAAAATGCTAAAAATTAAACTTTTATCAATCGTATTAATTCTATTCATTAATTGCCAATCAAATACTAAAGAGACCATACTTTGGGTAAATAGTAACAAAGTGAGTTGTGGCACTGAAAACGACAAATGTCTACAGATTCAAAAAGGTGAAAATTTTCAAAATGGTGAATGGGAAAATTTTAAATCAAAAATTACAGGTTTTGATTATCAAGAGGGATTCATCTATAAATTAAGAGTCAAGGAAACGCCAGTAGAAAATTCATCATCAGAGGCATCTAAAAAAAAATATACTTTAGTTGAAACTATTTTGAAAAAGGAAGATCAAAAATTAAAGTTAAATGGAAACTGGGAAGCATTTAAAATTAATGGTTCTATTATAAAACAGCGACGTATAGTTGGTGCAGGAGGTATTCCTCAATTGCACATCGATATTGAACAAATGAAAATTAGAGGTAATGATAATTGCAATAATTTTAGAGGTACAATAAAAAAACTCAATGAAACTGAAATTGAATGGGGCCCTATGGCCACTACCCTAAAAATGTGCGCTGACATGTCTATACCAAAAAGGTTTAACCCTGCAATGGAAGCTGTAAAAAAATATAAATTTAAAGGTGATAACCTGATTTTAACAGATGAAAATGGCAATGAATTATTCGAGTTCATAAGGCTTGCTGATACAAAAATGCGGTTAAATGATCTTTGGGCTTTAGAAGCGATAGAGGGTAAATCTATTTTGGATACAAAAGCGCCAACTATTGAAATTCAAAGTAAAAAAATGCGTTTGATGGGGAATGATGGTTGTAATAATTTTTCAGGAGAAATTACAACTTTAACTAACACTGAATTTACTGTAGGAAGATTACGATCAACTAAAAAAATGTGTGAAGATATGACGCTTTCCAACAGATTTAACCATCTCCTAAATAGCGTTAGAAGTTATAGATTATCAGAACTAAAACTCTCATTAATTGATGAGTTAGGCAATGTCGTTTTAGTATTCAAAAAAATAGATTAAGCATCTATATAAATTCAACATAAATATGAAAAAAACAACCATTTTAATTGCAACCTTCATTCTTTTAGTTTCTAGTTATTCTTTTGGACAAGATGAAGATAATGGATGGGTATTACTCTCTACAAAAAAGGTTTCATATAAAGCAGAAACTGATAAAGTAAATATGCTTACAAAGGTTAAAAATTTATCGAAAATTAAACTAAAATGTACGCAAGGAACTTTTAAACTAAAACAAATCCGAGTGGAAATGTCAGATGGTACCAAAAAAGAATTTAAACCCAAAGGATTAGGAGTACTTACTAAAGGTACATCTTCATTTACTTATGATCTTCCAGGTGACGATCTAAAGTTAAAAGCATTGGAAATAGATTATGGTTCTTATGGAAGCATGCTAATTACCAAGCGAGGGATAGTGGAAATTTGGGGTAAGAAACGCAATGAAAAATAAAACTCATTTAATTAATTAAAAAATTATGGCTAAAACAAAACTTGTTATTTTAAGTTTAATTATCATTTTAGTGTCTTCTTGCGGTTCCGTAAAAACAGCTTCAGACTTCGATAGCAGTGTTGATTTTACAAAATTTAAAACATTTGGTTTTGCAAAAGAATCCAACAATTTAAAAATTAATGATATAGTAAAAGGTCGGATAACTAAAGCTATATCTCAAAATCTAGAAAATAAAGGACTTATTGCATCTTTAAATCCAGATATACTTATTGACTTAAATGTACAAACCAAAGAGAAAAAGAACTACATAACCAATCAAATTGGTATTAGTGGCTCTATTGGAAGACGTTGGAGAATTGGATCAAATATGAGTACATCCAATACACAGCAAATAAATCAAACAGAAGGTACACTTACTATTAATTTAGTGGATGCTGCTCAGAAACAATTAATTTGGATGGGTTCTGCTACAAGTATTGTCAATCAAAAAAGTACAAACCAAGAGAATTTGACAAAAACGATTAATGAAATACTGATCAATTTTCCGCCTAAATAAAAATGCATTTCATTGTAGTAGAAAAAAGATTCGAAATTTCGTTTATAAACCCTATATAGCAAAACACCTAGCAAAACATAATTTTTATAAAGTTCAGTTTAAAAATAATAAACCATGTTTAAAAAAAGTTTTTTCTTATATCTAATACTTTTTATTATAGTCTTATCTATAAGTTCATGCTCTTTAATTAAAATTGAAAGTGACCAAAAGCCTCTAGGTACAAAAGAACTGAATACAAGGCTATTAACACAGAACTTCGCAAAAGAAGCTATGGATCGTGTAGAAATGGCTGCCGACAGTATTTATAGTTTAGCCACCAATGAGAAAAACATACAGCTAAATACATTACAATGGAAAATTCAAACTTCTCAGGAGTTAGGTAAATTTAGCTTTCAAACAGAACCACGAATTGCATTAATGGATACTTGGGCCTATTTTTTAGAAGTCAAAAATTCATTGGAAAACCCAAAATTGTTAAAGCTATTTGGAACTTATAAAAATGTAGCGCTTGATGCTGTAAATACAAATATAGAAGGTATTCAAAAAGTTGCTACTAATGTACTTACAAAAGATGAGTATCATAAAATCAAGAGTTTTGTAGAAGATTACGCTAATAATTTTTCACTATTATCCCAGGAAGAATTCAAACATAAGTCTATTAGACAATCCTATTTAGAATTCAAAAATATACCTGATAGTCTTGCCATTCAAACTGTGGGTACATTATCTGAAGTAGTAGCTGATGCTACTAATCGCTTTGGGTATTATTCAGAGGCTTCTGGAAAACGCATCAACTGGAAAACAAAAATGCTTTTACGAGAAAAAGGATTAGATTCATTAAATCTCGAGGCTAAAATGGCAGAAATAGATAGGCAGTTTAATCGATTACTTGAGGTTGCCGAAAACTCTCCTGAAACCATAGAACAAGCTATCAAAGAATTTAGAGAAAATATGGGCCCTCTTGTCAGCAGTCTTAATTATGAAATAGGATCGGCTATGGAGAGCTTTTCGTCGGATGTTCTGTTAGTTGATGGTATGATTCGTAGGGAAAGAGTTGCTTTAGATTCTATCATAAAACGAGAGCGCCTGGCCTTAACAGCTAAAGCAGATTCTTTAGTAGAAACTGGTATTGAAAGTGCCTTTGATAGCATTGGCAAAACCTTAAGAAATTTAATAATATACTTCATATTGCTTTTTGTTGTTGTATTAGGGCTACCTTTTTACTTGGGTTATTTTATAGGTAAACGAAAATCAAAATCTTAATGTATTCTGAGCATACGTTCCTATTATTTTATAGCGACATCGCTTTTTGATTCATAGATGAATCACCCATTTCTTAATGTCTGTTTTTCAAACCCATAATATTTGATTGTTTATTTATGGTTTAAATGAAACCTCAAGGAAGGGTAGATAACAAATTCATCAAGAAAAAAAACAGAATAAACTACTGGCAA
Source organism: Polaribacter sp. MED152 (assembly GCF_000152945.2). Classification (NCBI taxonomy): domain Bacteria; kingdom Pseudomonadati; phylum Bacteroidota; class Flavobacteriia; order Flavobacteriales; family Flavobacteriaceae; genus Polaribacter; species Polaribacter sp. MED152. The sequence continues at coordinate 1,581,713 of NC_020830.1, forward strand.
TTCAGAATATACTGAATGGGTAGTTCTCGGTTACCTACAAAAGTACTGCCCAACCTTCTATCTGCGATTTATTTGCTAACTTTAGTAATTAAATGCACAACCAACCTTTCACAAAGAAGTTGTATGACATCTAAAAAAAGAATGACAGGAAACTTTGTAGATAACTTGAGATATTATTTCAAGCATAATAATACCAATTTGAAAAGCAATTATTCTTACATTTCAACTGATTTTGGAAAAGTAAGGGTTTTTGATACAAAAGGTAAAAAGCCTGTAATAATTTCGGTACCTGATGGACCAAATGTCATTGAACATCATGAAAACTTGATTTCGGAACTTTCAAGAGACTTTAGAATTGTTTGCTTTGAGTTTTTTGGAATTGGAAAATCATACCCTAATTCAAAATTTAATTATTCGTTAAATAAGGCATCTAGCTTAATAATAAACATAATGGACATTTTAAGAATTGACAGAGCAATTCTTTGTTTTTCTTGTTCCAATGGTTTGTATGCTATAAAAACTGCGGAACTATTTCCCAATCGAATTGTACATTTATTCTTGTCACAAACACCATCAATGAACGCAATGGTAAAATGGACTGATATGAACATTCCAAAAATATTGCGATATCCCGTAATCGGACAAATAGTAAATTCAGTTACAGAAAAAAAACTAACGAAAATATGGTACAAACAAGCCTTGCCTAAGGAGACTGATAAAACTAATTATGTAAAAACTGCAATATCATCATTAGAAAATGGCGGTTGTTTTTGTCTCTCTGGGCTAGTGCAAGGCCTCGAAAAGGAAAAGAAAACAAAAATGAACGTCTTGGAAGTACCTTCAACAATAATTTGGGGAACAAAAGATTATACGCATAGAAAAACAGATAATAAATCAATTATCGAACACTTACCGAACTGCGAAATAATCGAATTCGAAAATTGCGGACATTTTCCTGAACTAGAAGATTCAAAAAGATATGTAAAGCTAATAAATGAAAAGCTAAAACGATAAGAAACACCTAGTATAACAACGTGTATAATTCATCCTACTTCCCTCCTACTTAAAACTCCTGACCGACTTTCTATCTGTTATTTATTTGCTAACTTAGTACTTGAACATACGACTAACCTTTCAAAAATTCGTTAGCGATAATTGAAGCAACGTACTAAAAACTAAAATTTGAGCATACCTAAATTGGAATACAAACAGAGAATAAACGCGGTTAAAGAAAGGATAAAAAAGGAAAACCTTGACACCTTAATCATTTCAGAAGAAGAAGATATTTATTATTTAACGGGTTTAACTTACAAAAGCCTTGAACGGTTATTTTTACTGATAATTACAGAAAGCACAGTCAGTTTTATTGTACCGAAAATGGAACTTGCGCATTTAAAAAAGGTCGATCATGTAGATACCATAAAAAGTTATTGGGAATATCCTGCTCAAAAACCAGAACGTTGGAAAGATGTACTTCTTGACACCCTAAAAAACAGTACACTTATTGGTATTGGCGCTAAAACACCTTTCGAAATTTCCGCTTTTTTACATTCGGTTCAGCTTAATGTTGTAGAAAATGCAATACTAGAAGAACAACGTTGGGTAAAAAGTAAAACTGAAATTGAGCTCATTAAACAAGCATCTAAATACTGTGATCTTAGTATTCAAAATTTAAATAAAAATGCCTATTTCGGAATGTCTGAACTTGAAGTTTTTTCAATAGGACGTGCTATTCAACAAAAAGTAATTAAAGAAACAGCATTTGACTATTTAGCCACAAATATCTTAGTTGCAGCCTGGCCTAGTAGAATTTCTTATCAGCCTCATGGAATACCAAAAGTATCTGATGTATTAGTAGAAGGTTCACATATTAGCCTAGCTTTTTTAAGAGTAAATGGTTATTCAGCAGAATTAGAAAGAACATTTTTTACCAGTAAACCAACCAAAGAACAAGAAGAGGCATTTGAATTAATGATGGAAGCTAGAAGAAGAAGTTATGCTGTATTAAAGGCTGGTGTTATTGCAGAAGATGTAGATTTAGCAGCCAAACAATTTTTAATTGACCAAGGATTAAAAGAAAACTTAATGCATAGAACAGGGCATGGTATAGGTTTAGGAAATCATGAAGGTCCTTATTTGGCAGAAGGAGACAAAACAGTGCTAAAAGAGAATATGGTGGTTAGTATTGAACCCGGAATTTATATTGAAGGCGTTGGTGGTTTTAGGCACTCAGACACGGTATTAATAACTAAAAATGGTTATGAAATACTAACCAACTGTCCTGATGATATAAAAAGTTTAACTTTTACAAACCAAAAACCACTTCAAAAATTAAAAGGCACTATTATCAAGAAAATGTATCGGATATAAGTAATGATTTACACCGTATACAATTCCCGTAATTGCAATTACAAATACAAGCAACTAACTTACCAACTTATAAAATCATGGAAAAAGCGCATCTCCTAAATTCAATTGTTGGGCATAAGGCACCTTGTCTAAAATAGAAGGTCTATCGCTTATTTTTTTAGAAGAAAACACATCTGTAGATACAGCATAACTCACCAATTCTTGTTGGGTAAAACTGTCTAATACCGTTTTTACCTCAGCTGTGGTGGTTGCCATCAACCAGGTTTCGTAAGTACTAGGATCTAAAATTAACGGCATTCTATAACTGCCTAGAGCATTGGGTTTGTTGTGTATGGCCTTAAAAAAGTCATTGGCCTCAGTAGTAATAATAGAGGCAGCATAGGTAGTGCTATTATTTTCAATAACTTTTGAGTAAATACCAGCAAACGCAAACAACTCATGGTTTTTTTCTTTAAAAAAATAGGGTATTTTCTTTTGAACACCTGCTGCTTCATGAGGTTCAAAAAAGCCATCTGCATAAATAATACAACGTTGCCCTTCTATAAACTGACTGTACAAATCACTTTCAAACAAGCGTTCTCTAGTGGCATTTAGCGTATTGGTTTTCGCTAAGAAATCGGTTCTATAGCTTACATCATAGTGGGTAGGCAATACACCCCATTTGGCAAAGGCTATTTGGGTAGATGCCTCTTGTGTGGTAATGGCCAAGTTTTTAGACTCCCAACCATTAAAGTGAAAATAAGGCTGAAACAACTGCGGAGTTGTAAACTCTTTTTTAGTCTTTTTTTCAATGGCCTTGGCCGATTTTGTTAAGGAAGTGTGTACGCACATAATATATAAAGATATAAAAGTTTGCTGTTTTTTAAAAAAGATGCAAAGGTTTGTATTTAATGCTTACTAACTTTCTAAAAAAACCTTACCACCTTTTTGTATAAAGCTTACTAGGTTTTTTAATTTTCTTACTAGCTTTTGATGCTAAGTAAAGGGCAAAAAAAATCCTCAATAGCAAAAGCTATTGAGGTTTGTAAAAAAACTACTAAAAATTATGCGCTCTGCACAATTGTAAAATCTACAGTTTTAATATTCAAAGAATTTTTCATTCTCTTATCGGGTCTAAATTTAATACGTACGTTATTTACCAAATTTGCAGACACCTCTTCTGGTGTATCTACGGCTTCAGAATTAATACCTATTTGAAAAGAACCCAGCTTATCTAACTTTACGATTCTACCTTGCTTTAACTCGTCTACTACATTATGTAATAGCGATAATATTACAGCATAGCAATCGGCTTCTCTTACCGTACTTTGGTTCGAAACCAAATAGGCTAATCTTTCAAGATCTGTTTTACCTGTTGCTACTACTTGAGCATAATATTTATTATCCGCAGCTCTATCCTGAGGATTTGATTTACTAACACTTTTTAATTGGACCATCTTTTTCTGTTTTTTAAGATGTTCTATTGCTTTATACGAGGCAGCAATACAAAAACCTCTTTGGATACGCTTTAAAAACTCTGCACAAATAGACCCAACCTTATACGTTTTTATAAAGTTTAACTGATAGTATATGAAACACTTACAGGAGTTTTAACTAGAAAAATTAAGTCATAAGTTTACCAATGCAGTATGTGGACTGCTTTTAAAAATTACTATTTAAAATTTGGTAAACGATAAGAAGAATTGTAATTTTATAGTTCGAAAATGAAACTACGCACTTCTTAAAGTGTTACCGTTTTAAAAAAGTCTTAAAGCACATCTTTAAGGCTTTTTTGTTTTGTAAATATAAAAGGTTGGTTTTGTAAAATAGTTAACAATTGTTAACTCGTTGCCTTTATTTTACAAACCGTTTCTCATAACCTATTTGGATATGCCCTTTTTCTTTACAAGGGTAAAACTATAAATCATTTTGGATCTTTTGGAGGTAAATTCTTAAAATGTTTAGCAAACTTATCAACAAATTATTGCGTTTTTTAAGGGTTTTAACCGCTTAAAACACTATAAATCAAAAGGTTAAACCTTAATTTCACCAAAAACGAATGCGAACATAGGTATTTCTGCCTATTTTAATATCAAAATACAGTCCGTCAAAACCTAGTGCATGTATTTTGTAAAGTAAGTGCTGCCACATATAGATTGTTTTTTTGTGAGATGTTTAATCTAAAATAGACTATCATCTGGTAAATGATGAATATCCATTCACACTACAAGATAATTAAAAATACCGACTTTATCAATTGGTGAACTCTTTGTAAATTTGCAATCTGTGGAGAAATATATAGACATTATAAAAAATTCATATTCCGGCTACTGGAACTACCTGAAAAACTCAGTTTTGTTTGAGTTAAATTGGGAGAATTATTTCTATGCCCTAATTATAATTTCTTTAGTGGTTTGGGGTTTAGAAAGCTTGTTTCCTTGGCGTAAAAATCAATCTTTGTTTCGTAAAGATTTTTGGTTAGATACCTTTTACATGTTCTTCAATTTTTTTCTATTGAACTTAATTGTACTTATTGCCCTTTCAAATACAGCCGCTGAATTATTTAATGATGTATTAGGGGTGGTTGGTTTAACTCTAAGTAATTTTCAGTTGTTAGATTTAAATAGCTTGCCTTTTGCCTTGCGTATTTTCATCTTTTTTATTGTGGTTGACTTCACCCAGTGGTGGACACACAGACTATTGCATAGAGTGGAGTTTCTATGGAACTTTCACAAAGTACATCACTCTGTAAAAGAAATGGGATTTGCTGCCCATTTACGTTATCATTGGATGGAACCTGTAGTGTACAATTCTTTACGATACATACCTTTAGCCATTATAGGCGGATTTTCTGCACAAGATGTGGCTATTGTTCATTTCTTTAATATCACGATTGGTCATTTAAATCATGCCAATATTAATTGGGATTATGGTTGGTTGAAATACATTTTTAACAATCCTAAAATGCACATCTGGCATCACTCTAAAGAATTGCCAGAAGAACGCAAGTATGGTGTAAATTTCGGACTAACCTTAAGCATTTGGGATTACCTTTTTAAAACGAATTACATTCCGTATTCTGGAAGAGATATTGAGTTAGGCTTTGAAGGTGATGACCGTTTTCCTAAAAGTTTTGTGCAACAAGAATTGTATCCTTTAGGCAAAAAAGACTGACATATATCCTCTTTTTTCTTGTCATTCTAATTTTAAAGTAATCACTTTCTTTTTTCCATTGATGAAAAAAGAAACAAAAAAATCTAGACTTATTTTACTATTCTCAAATTCTACTTTTTAATCCATTCACCTGTCCAGACCGCAAAGCTTTTTGGACACTTACCATTCCTTAAAAATTGAATTTTATCGAATACTAAAAGTATGTCGATTGCCAAGTAATTAAATTAGCTGCTTTAAGTAACAAGTTTAAATTTTGAAAATAAAAAGTAAATATAATTTAAGAAATGAAAGAACTATTTATTCCTCCCTTTTTCGTTAGGATACAAAGTAGGTAAAGCATCACTTTGATAAAATGCTTTTGTTTCAATGTTTAGCGCAGTTACTTTCCCTTTAAAAGCAGCACCTGTATCTACATTCCAAATATTGGCAGCATTCATAGGGAACTCTTCATTATAGTTTGTAGTTGGTGTATGCCCAATATAAATTTCGTGATAATGTTGTAATCTTTTTGGGTAATTATTCGCAGTTACCTCAATCTTTTTATCTAAGGCTAACGCCATTTCCCATAACGTTCTATCTGTACAAAATTTATGTGGGTAACTCTCTTTTTCAACACCATGCATAGAGGTAAAACCTGCATGTAAAAACAAACGGTTTTCATCATCTAAATGATACATCTGTAACGCTTGGAAAAACGCCAAATGTTCTTGTTTCTCTTCCTTAGAAAAGGCTGCATAACTATCTATGGTTTCTTTTCCTCCATGCATAAACCAAGAAGGATTTACATCATTTTCATCTTTTAGCCAATTTTCGCACCAAACATCATGATTTCCTTTAATGAATATACAGTTAAACTTTTTTGAAAAATCGATAAGAAAATCGATTACCTGAGCAGCTTCACTCCATCCATCAACATAATCACCCATAAAAACTAAGTGATCTTCTTCTTTAAGTTCAAGTTGATTTAAAACTTGAATTAGTGCTTTAAAACCTCCATGTATATCACCAATAGCAAACGTTCTCATTTCTAGTATTCTTTTTTACAAAGCTAACAATTCTCTTAACTTTAAATGCAAGTTAAAGTTATTATAAAATTAATATTTGTAAACTTCTACAACTTATGTATCTTTCAAAAATATGAAACCTGTAGATAGTTTTTTACTCATTTTACTCGCAGCTGGGGCTATTCAAGGTCTCATTTATGGTTTTATATTACTCAAAAAAAACGCAAAAAATAAAAGTGCAAATCTCTTTTTAGCTACTATTTTATTTTTCTTTTCTTATCGACTAATAGTTGAAATTTGCAAACTTTTTGGATATGGTTTTTACGATTTTTGGTATCACGTTTTCATTGAATTCAATTGGATTTATGGTGCGTTAATCTACTTTTTTGTTAAAGCGAGTGTTACACCAAAATTTAAAATTAATTTTAAAAAAGATTGGATACACTTTCTCCCGGTTTTCATCGAATTTCTTTGGAGTAACTTCATAAAATCTCAAAACTTTTATTGGGATGGTACACAAGAAAGCCTTTCTTGGTTGGGCTATTATGGATACATTGTTTGGATGCACTACCCTACAATGTTTATCATTTCCGGCCTTTTAATTATATTTTATGCGTATAAATCTTCTCAAATTTTGAAACAAAAAAGAGATGAACATCTTATTTATATTGATAAAGTACAATGGATTAAAAGAGTGCTTTTTGTATTGAAATATTATGCTATTTTCTTAATTGTAATGGTTTTAGTTGATGTACTGTTTTTTGATTATGCCTTCAGAAAATACTATAGTTACCCTTTATTTATTGGTATGGCCATAGTTACCTATTGGTTAGGATTAGAGGGTTTTAACAGAAGAAATAATGACGTGATTAAAACGCAAAATATCATACCAGACAAAGAAAAACAACAACTAGAACAAATTGCTAAAGCTTTAAAAAAATTGATGGAAGAAGATGAGATTTATACAAACCCGGATTTGAATTTGGCCATATTATCAGAAAAATTAAATGTAAAACCGTATCAAACATCAAAATGTTTGAATGTTATTTTTGGGAAAAAGTTCAATGATTTCGTAAACGAATATAGAATTAAAGCGCTTAAAGACATTCTGAAAAATCCGAAAAATGAAAAATTTACATTATTAAGTTTGGCTTTTGATGTAGGCTTTAACTCAAAATCTTCTTTTAATAGAGCAGTGAAAAAAATCACAGGGAAATCTCCTAAAGACTTAAAATCAAGTAACTAAACGTTTCATTTTTTTAATTGATACTTTTTTCAAATTTTAAATTCGTCTCAATTCTAAAATAGAGACGACCAACATCCTTATAAATTTCATATTTGCAGTGTTATTCATTTAAAACTAAAAATTATGAAATTTATAATCTCTTCTTTGTTAATTTTCTTTCTAAGTGTTTCGTGCCATTCACAAATTAAATATGGCACGCCTACTGAAAAAGATATTCCTGAGAAATTGCAAAACATCCCTAAAAAAATAATCGTTAAGAATTTTCCAGTAGTGGTAGATCCTATAAAAATTAATGATAGATATTACTGGAAACACAATACTTTAATTTTCTGTAAAGAAAGCAAGATAACCATAACAGAATATGGTGCGTACTTGTTTTACAATGGAAAATGGAATTTAAGAAAATCATATCCGTTAAAAGACCTCAACAAAAAATTTGGCACTAAAAAACAAGTGTTACAACAAGCCCAACCTTACACTTGGAATAACAATTGGAGAAGCGACAATCGTTTATTTGGTGGTTGGGCAATGTGGTATTTTATTGGCACTACTGACGCTGGTGAAACTGTTTGCGGCTATGAAATGATACACACAACTAATAATTTAATACACTAAATACAATGAAAAAATTACAACTTTTTACAGCAATTTCACTTTTTATATCGATGAGTATTTCTGCACAGAAATTCAATCTAGAAAGCAAAAACTCAAACATTTCTTGGACTGGAAAAGCTGCTTTTAATGCCTATGCTTTAACTGGAAGTTTGAAAGCAAAATCAGGAGAAATCTTGATAGAGAATGATTCAATTAAAAAATTGGAAGTGATTATAGATATGAAATCGCTCGATCATTCAAATAAAGATTTAAAAAAACATTTACGAAATAAAGATTTTTTCGAAGTAAAAAAATATCAAACTGCCACTTTTAAACTATTAAATTCTGTAAAATTGGTTAAAGGAAAAATTCTTTTAGTTGGAAATATGACTATTAAAAACATTACTAAAAAAGAAGAGATAGAAGTTGAAATTCATAAAAATGAAAACATCAATCTACAATTTACTACCAATTTAGACAGAACTAAATATGGCGTAAAATTCAACTCACCAAGTTTTTTTAAAAAAATGAAAGAAAATGCAATTGCGGATGAATTTGTGTTAAAAAGCGAATTGACTTTTAACTAAAAATACTGGCCAATACCAAATACGAGTCCGGCTTTAGACGTGTTAGACTGCCCTACAATTCGAAATCCGTAGTCTATTCGAAACGTAGCATTGTATACTTTTTTGCTGATAAAACGCAAACCTATACCAGAATAAACACGAAGGTTTTCTTCCTGAAAAAAGTCATTCAGTTCACCTCCAGGATTTCTCCAAGAACCAAAATCGGTAAAGACGTTGGTTTGTATGGCTAGCCATTTTTTATCGTAAATAGTATGCCTGTATTCTGTATTGAGTACAAAACTACCTGTACCCCTATCTACCAAAATACCTACCCCTCTTAAATTTACATTATTATCTAAAGCAAAAGGTGCAAAGGGTGTGTTTTCATTAGAAGACAAACCAAATCGTAATCTGTTGGCCCAATTGCCTTTTTCACCTATTCTTTTGTAATAGAAAAAGTCGTTCCAAAAAATGTAAAAATCATTCTGATAATCATTTTCTGTAAGCACATATTGTGCATAAAGCACACTCTTAAATCCGCTTACATATTGGTAGTAATAATCTAAATTGGTATAACCATAAACCAGCTTAAACAATGCTTTTTGTAGGTCGAGCTGCTGTGGAATTTCTGGTGCAGTTATTCCAGACAAGTATTGATATTTCTCTGTAAAGAAATTTACCCCAAAATTCACTTCATTGTTTACATCAATTTGATAGAGTGCCAAAGCCTCAAAAGAAATGTTATTGTATAAATAATTGGCAGATTGATCATTAAAATACAAAGGCTCTTCACTTTTCCAGTTTTGATGATTTAAGGCCACTCCCCATTTTCTAGAAAACAGGTTGGGTGCTCTAAAATTCAGGGCATAGGTATGAAACCCATTGTATTGGTAAAAGCCTCCAAAAGTGATGTTTCTACCTAGTAAATTGTAATCGTACAAACCCAATTTATAGGAAAATACATTGTTGGTGGTTGTCCAAAAATTAAGATCGGGCAATAATGTATAATTCTCTTCAATAGTGATGTCAATTGCGCATTCTTGAGCGCCAATTTCTTTCACTGTATAATAGGCATAGCTAATGGCTGGTAGGCGTTTTAAGCGTAAAATATCTTGATGCAATACAGTAGAATCTAGAGGTTGCCCCACTTGCGTTTCTAAAATTTTAGCAATAAAAGAAGGCTTTGTTTTTTGTGCACCTTTAATTGTAATAGATGCAATTTTGGTAGTTTGCGCTTGCCCTAAGAAAACACTGCACAAACATAAAACTAAGACTATTTTTAATTTAGAAATCATTGTTGCAGTAAATATAAAACTTCTTATTGAGCATATAGCTTTTTAATAAGTTCTTCTGCTGGTTTATTTTGAGGGGTAAATCTGTTGTTGTTTTCTCCGCCAACTTTGTCATGCCTGTGAAACCATTTCCAAAGAAATCCGCCAGCAAACCAATCTTCATCCCAAAATTGATTGTGTATGGCTTGCAAACCATTGGCTTGAGCTTGTAGATTTACACTGCCTTGAAGTCTATGAAACTCCCATGGTTTTTTAGCATTATAGTCTACACTTCTATACCCAAATTCTGTAAAAAGAATAGGCTTGTTAAACTTTTGCTGAATGCCTATAATTTCTTTTTTGTGTTTTGCCCAACCTTCTTCTAAATGCGCCACTGTTGGTGTTTTTACATCACTTAAAGGAAAATAGGCATCGATTCCAATAAAGTCGAGCTCGCTCCAAAAAGACAAACGTTTGTACTCATCCCAATTGGCTGCATAGGTTAACTTACCTTTATAAATAGTTCTAATTTCTTTGATGAGTTGCACCCAATATTCTGGCCTATTCATCACAAATTCTTTTAATTCTGTACCAATACAAAGTACCTCTGCATCTAAAGTTTCAGCAGCTCTTGCATAGGTAAGAATGTAGGCTTTGTAAGAATTTTCTAAAAGTTGCCAATGTTCTTCTGTGGTTGGTTTTAAATCACCTGTAAAACCACCTCTTCTTAACCATAAATGAGGTTTTACCATTATTTTAATACCCACTTTTTTAAACTCTTTGGCATATTGTAGTAACCCATTTTCGGTTTCGCCAAACCATTCTCTATTGGTATTAAATTCAATTTTTGGGTACTCTAGATTGCGAATAAAACTATAAGGCATTAAAGCCACATAGTTACTTTTAGAATTTAAAACGGGTGTAATATGTTCTTGGCTAATAGAATCTCTAGAAGCCACAAAGCTTAATCCGTTAATTTTTTGGGGTTGACTTTTACAAGCGGTTTGTAAAAAAAGTACAGCAATTAAAAAGAGATATCTTGTTTTCATAAATCTCTTAAAAATACTTCTTTTTCTTAAAACAAGGCTCTTAAACCTAAGTTAAAACTTTGCCCTAAACCAGTATCACTACCTCTTACAAACTTGCTGTATAAAACCTCTAAATTTAAGACAGGTGTAATTTGATATTTACCTCCAAAACCTAAACTGGTAAAGTCTTGCGCAAAATCTCCTATTCTTTGGTAATGCTGTACAAAACCTAAAATAGTGGTTGCATCATTAGGAAAATAACTCATGAACAAACCTGGAGCTAATACAAAAGTATTGTTTGCAAAGCTATCTTCATCACCAAAATTATATTCGGTACTTAACTCTGTAAATAATTGCCAATCTCCACTTGGAAAGGTATAATCATAGAAAAATCGGTTTTGAAACATGTAAGCAGTTTGATCTAAAAACACCCCATTCGCATCTGATTCTTCATTGATTAAAGGAATATGAAAAGCACTTTGAACAGAAAAATTACCCACATTGGATAATGGCTGCCATTTTAAGGCAGGTGCTAAAGAAGACAAACCATTTCTTGAGCTATTATCTGAAGGAAAACCTAAAACAGACGTAGCACTCTTACCATTAATTGCATTAGATCTGTACTCTAACAATAACCCTACATTTAAACGATTGTTTTCTGAAACTCCCGTAAAAATATCTAATGTAGAAGTAAAGTACGTTTCTCTTGCTTTATCTGCTTTTACGCCATTAAAAGTGGCTTCTGTTTCTGTATATAGGTTGTTGAAAAATTTAATATCCCACTGCCCTTTGTTTAATAGTTTAGAAGGTGTGTAAGTCTGAATATTACTTTTTGTTGTAGTATCTGCATCTTGTGCAAAACTGCTTTCTACAAAAATGATGATAAGTAGTATTGCTAGATTTCTTAGGCTAATTTTATTCATTTGGTTGGTTTATTTGGATGAATTTAGAGGATAGTCTTAGAAGTTTTAAAATACTTACAGCCTCTAGAAAGTTTTTTATTTATACTTAATCTAAATTATAGGTATCTGTTAAGTTCTTAACTTTAGCTTCGACAGAAAGTCAAGAATCAATCAATACATTATGGAACACATTGTAATTATCGGAAATGGAATTTCTGGGGTTACAGCTGCAAGACATATCAGAAAAAACTCTGATAAACAAATTACCATAGTCTCTGCTGAAACCAAATACTTTTTTTCTAGAACTGCACTCATGTATATTTATATGGGGCACATGAAGTTTGAACATACACAGCCTTATGAAAATTGGTTTTGGGATAAAAACAACATTAACCTAAAAGAAGGCTACGTTTCTAAAATAAATACAGCTACTAAAGAGCTATCGTTTAAAGATGGTTCTGCCTTAACTTACGATAAGTTAATCATTGCAACTGGTTCTAAACCCAATAAATTTGGTTGGCCAGGTCAAGACTTAAAGGGCGTTTTGGGTATGTACCATAAGCAAGATCTAGAAAATTTAGAACTGATTGCGCCTAATAATGACGTGTGTAAACGCGCTGTAATTGTAGGTGGTGGATTAATAGGAATTGAATTGGCAGAAATGCTTAGAAGTAGAGATATACCTGTTACTTTTTTGGTACGTGAAAGTAGTTTTTGGAATGGCGTTTTGCCTGCACAAGAATCTGAAATGATTAACAAACACATCAAAGAGCATCACATAGATTTGCGTTTAAGCACCAACTTAAAGAAAATAAAATCCGATGAAAATGGCCGTGTAAAATCCATTATCATTGAAGAAACAAGCGAAGAAATTGCCTGTAATGTTGTGGGTTTAACTGCTGGAGTTACACCTAATATTGACTTTTTAGAAGGTTCAGGAATTAAGACCAAAAAAGGAGTTTTGGTGAATAGAATGTTAGAAACCAATACAAAAGATGTGTATGCCATAGGTGATTGTGCAGAACAACATGAAGCAATTGGTTTACGTAGAAATATTGAAGCAGTTTGGTATACAGGAAGAATGATGGGTGAAGCTTTAGCGCAAACCATTTGTGGCAATTCAACTGAATACAAGCCTGGGCATTGGTTTAATTCGGCCAAGTTCTTAGACATTGAATACCAAACGTATGGTTGGGTATTTAGTGAGCGCAATAAGAAGGATTATGAAAGCTATTTTCAGTGGAAACACCCTTCAAAAGATATTTGTATCACCATTTCTTACCATAAAAAAACACAACAATTTTTAGGAATAAATACTTTCGGAATTCGAATGCGTCATGAAAAATTTGACCAATGGTTAACCGAAAAACAATCCATACAACACGTCTTAAAGTATTTAAAGGATGCCAATTTTGATCCGGAGTTTTACAGCTTGTATGAAAAAGATATTGTTGCAAAATTCAATAGCGAACACAACACCCAAATAAAAGTACAAGATAAAAGCTGGAAACGCATATTCTCTAAAGCATAAATGCTTTGTAAGAGAAAGAATAAAGTAAATAAAATAGCAATCACACATCTAACAGCACCATTTTGAAAGCGATAAAAAATATAGGACTCGTCATTTTTTTAACAGGCTTAACACTATTTACAGCCACCATTTTTACAGGTAATTTTACATTTACCCAACAAGAATTTGATTCTTTTGTAGCAGAAAAAGGCTATAAAAGTGAGCTATTTGTGGAGGAACTCCAAAAAGCCTTGGTTACCGATGAAAACGTAAACATCTTTGAATTTTCTAAACGGGTTAGAAATGCGGTAGATGTAAACAACCAGTATTACAATGAGCTAATTGCGAAATACAATGCAGAGAAAAACTGGAAGAAAAAAGGAGCTCAATACCAATATAAAATCAACGGAAAACCACATACCATTAGTTTTAATATCGCTAAAAAAGCAGGTAGTGGTTTTGTAAAAGAGAATGCAGGCTTGGTGTGGTTTTTAACTTTTGGTTTGGGCATAATTGGGGCACTCCTTTTTATTTTACCAAACTTAATTTTATTAGGAAAACCAGGTATTAAAAACGATCACATCTATCAGCAATCTGCCACCAATAGAGGTTTTATAGCTTGGTTGGTTTTGGTGTATTTGGTTGCCTTTTATTTGGTGCTTTATTTTATGGCAGACTATGTTGTAAACTGGACGTTTATTCTAGATCCTATTAGTAAAGTATTAAATGGTGGTGATGCTTCACAGTGGTTTGTATACGGTTTTCTATACTGTACAATTATGCTAACCATGGGTGTTCGAATGTATATAAAGTACAGACATAACAAATATCAAATTATAAGAACTACATCTGTTTTATTTTTTCAAATTGTATTTGCCTTTTTAATTCCGGAGATTATGACCAGCTTAAATATGCCTGGTTACGATTTTAAAAATGCCTTTCCTTTAGATTATGATTTCTTTTTTGAATGGAATTTAAAAAGCTTAACCGAAAGTGGTGGTATTGGTATTTTTATATTGGTTTGGGGTATTGTTTTAACCCTAATTATTGTACCTGTAATGGTTTACTTCTTCGGAAAAAGATGGTATTGTTCTTGGGTTTGTGGTTGTGGTGGCTTGGCTGAAACGCTTGGTGACCCTTACAGACAGCACTCTAACAAAAGTTTGAATGCATGGAAATTAGAACGATGGCTAATACATTCGGTTCTAGTTTTTTCTTTAGTGATGACACTAGTAACCTTGTATTGCTATTTTTCCGGCACTTCGTCGTTCTTAGGTATAAAATCACAATGGATTAAAGATACCTACAGCTTTTTAATCGGAGCTTGGTTTGCAGGTGTAATTGGTACTGGTTTCTACCCAATTTTTGGAAATAGAGTTTGGTGTAGATTTGGTTGCCCATTGGCTGCTTACTTAGGTTTAGTGCAACGTTTTAAATCGCGTTTTAGAATCACTACAAATGGTGGGCAATGTATTTCTTGTGGAAACTGTTCTACGTATTGTGAGCAAGGAATTGATGTAAGAGCTTATGCGCAAAAAGGAGAAAACATAGTTAGATCTAGTTGTGTAGGGTGTGGAATTTGTTCTGCTGTGTGTCCTAGAGGAGTTTTAAAATTAGAAAACGGCCCTGAAGAAGGTAGAATAAATCCTACCGAAATTTTGTTAGGTAACGATGTTGATTTAATGCAACTGGTAAATAAGAAATAATGATTCATAAAGCACTGCTTGTATTTTTTCTTTACGTTGGTCTGTTCACCAATGAAAAAACCTATACCAAAATCTATCATACCAATGGAAACTTAAAAGCAGAAGGCTGGCTTTATAAGGGCGAAAAGGTAGATTATTGGAAAACGTATTACAAAAACGGCGTTTTAAAAGAAGAAGGTAGGTATAAAGAAGGGCAAAAAGTAAAATATTGGTACTTTTACACCAACAAAGCAACACTTCTACAAGAAGGGCATTATAACAATGGCGTTAAAGAAAATTGGTGGCTTTTTTACAATTCAAAAGGCGAGTTAATTCACAAGTGTCAGTTGAAGAATAATAAAAAGAATGGGTATTGCTTAATTTATACAAATAAGAAATTGGTAAAAGCTTCTAAATTTGCAGCTGGAAAAAAAATAAAAGAATGGACAGATTTTTCTTCTTTTAAAAGAGAGAACAATCTAAATGATTTAAGATAAATGAACCCAATAATTAAAGTAATCATCCCTGCATATAATGAGCAAGATTCTATTGCACATGTTATAAAAGATATTCCTAAAATAGTGGATGAAGTTATTGTTATAAGTAACAATTCTACAGACAATACAGAACTTAATGCTCAAAAAGCAGGTGCAACTGTATTGAAAGAAACCCAAAAAGGATATGGTTATGCTTGCTTAAAAGGCATGGATTATATTAAACAGCAAACTACAAAACCAGATATTGTTGTTTTTTTAGATGGCGATTATTCTGATTACCCTGAGCAATTGACTGAAATTATAGCACCAATAATCGAAGAGAATATTGATTTTGTGGTAGGTGCAAGAGTAGATGAATTTAGAGAACCTGGTGCAATGACACCTCAACAAGTATTTGGCAATTGGATAGCTACTTTTTTAATGAAGCTCTTTTTTAAAGCACGATTTACAGACTTAGGCCCTTTTAGAGGTATTAAATATGATAAACTACTGGCACTGAATATGGAAGACAAAACCTATGGTTGGACAGTAGAGATGCAATTAAAGGTATTAAAGCAAAAAATGAGTTACAGAGAAATACCCGTGAAATATAGAAATAGAATAGGTGTCTCAAAAGTTTCAGGAACTGTAAAAGGTACTATATTTGCAGGAGTTAAAATTCTTGGTTGGATTTTTAAATATAGTTTTAAGTAATGATTTTAGAGTACATAATCATATTCATATATACCATTTGTCTGTTGCTAATTTTTTTATATTCATTAGCACAATTAAACCTTCTTGTCAATTATCTAAAATATAGAAATAGAGAAGATAATTCTCCTAAATTCGACTTTACCCAGCCAGAAGAAATTCCGTTTGTAACCATACAATTACCTGTGTATAACGAGTTGTATGTAATGAAGCGTTTGCTTAAAAACATTGCAAAAATAGACTACCCAATAGCTAAATTAGAAATTCAAGTTTTAGATGATTCTACAGATGAATCTGTAGCCATGACAGCCAAACATATAAAGAAAATTCAAGATTTAGGAATCGATATTCAACACATTCGTAGAACCAACAGACAAGGTTTTAAAGCAGGAGCTTTAAAAGAAGGTTTAAAAACAGCGAAAGGCGAGTTTATTGCCATTTTTGATGCCGATTTTTTACCCAAAAAAGATTGGTTGTATAAAACAGTGCCTTATTTTAAAGATGAAAACATAGGTGTAGTTCAAACGCGATGGAGCCATATCAATAGAAACTACTCTACCCTAACACGAATACAAGCCTTTATGTTAGATGCACATTTTACCCTAGAACAAGTGGGTAGAAATAGCAAAGGGCATTTTATTAACTTTAATGGTACTGCTGGTATTTGGAGAAAAGAGTGCATTTATGATGCAGGCAATTGGCAAGGAGACACCCTTACAGAAGACATAGATTTAAGTTACAGAGCACAGCTAAATAAATGGAAATTTAAGTATTTAGAAAATGTAGAAACACCTGCAGAATTACCTGTAATTATTAGTGCTGCAAGATCTCAACAATTTAGATGGAACAAAGGTGGAGCTGAGAACTTTCAGAAAATGATTAAAAGAATCATCACCAATAAAAGTGTTTCTTTTAAAACCAAAGTACATGGCTTATTGCATTTATTAAATAGCTCTATGTTTACATGTATCTTTTTGGTGGCAATTTTAAGCATACCTATGTTGTACATCAAAAATGAGTATGCACACTTAAAAAATTACTTTTATGTAATGAGCTTTTTTGTAATTAGCTCGCTAATTTTCTTTGTTTGTTATTGGCACATGTATAAGAATATATATGGAGGTGGATTTGTAAAATTCTTTAAATATATTGGCGCTTTTTTCACATTCTTTTCTGTAGCTATGGGCTTTTCGTTACACAATACAATTGCTGTTTTAGAAGGGCATTTGGGTAAGAAAAGTGAATTTGTAAGAACTCCGAAATTTAATATTAAAACGATTAAAGACGGATGGAAAAACAACAAATACATTAAGAAAAAACCATCAGTACATGTAATTCTAGAAGGCTTATTAGCCATTTATTTTGTTTTTGGTATGTATAGCGCATTTGTAGTTGGTGATCAAGGAGGAGATTTTGGATTATTCCCATTTCATTTAATGCTTTTTATAGGGTTTAGCTACGTGTTTTTTAAATCGATATTTTCTAAAGCCTAATGTCTGTATTATCAAAATACAAAGACATTGCACTTATCTTTATTAGTGCTTTACTTTATTTCCATATTGCTTACGCTTTAGACAGAACCAACTTTACAGTTTTGGCTTCTCTTTGGTTTGGCTTGTTTACCTGCTTTTATTTTTTAGTTCAAAAGCCCAAATTATCGTTTAACAATTTAGTAGGCATTGCATTTTTATTTCGACTGATTTTCCTTTTTTCAACACCAAATTTATCACAAGATTTTTATCGTTTTATTTGGGATGGACGCATGATTTTAGAAGGATTAAATCCGTATTTATCTTTACCAGAAACCTTTATTGAGCATATCAATTACCCTATTGCTGAAGCCAGAGAACTGTATGCAGGAATGGGTGAATTGAATGGAAGTCATTATACCAATTATCCGCCTTTAAATCAGTTGTGTTTTTTAATTCCAGCTCTTTTTGCCAGTAAAAGTATTTTTGGGAGTGTACTTGTTTTAAGAATGATTATTATTCTGGCTGAATTTGGAATTTTCTATTTTGGTAAGAAATTGCTTCAAGCGTTGCATTTGCCAAAACACAATATATTTTGGTATGTATTGAATCCGTTTATCATTATAGAACTTACAGGAAACCTCCATTTTGAATCTGTAATGCTCTTCTTTTTTATTTGGGGAATGTATGCATTGCAAAAACGCAATTGGATTTTAGCTGCTGTTTTAATAGGCTGCTCAATATCAGTTAAACTATTGCCCTTTTTCTTTTTACCCTTATTCTTTAAGGTTTTTGTTAATAAAAAATCAACCTTACCATTAGGTAAACAATGGCTGCAACTCATTTTATTTAACATTATGATTTTAGGTACAGTTGTTTTATTATTTCTACCTTTTTTATCAAGTACTTTAGTAGCCAATTATACAAACTCTGTGGGCTTGTGGTTTGGTAAATTCGAATTTAACGCAAGTTTTTACTATTTGTTCAGAGAAATAGGTTACTTGTTTAGAGGTTATAATGAAATAGGAATCATTACAAAGATAACACCTATTTTAACCATACTTTACCTCATCTACCTAACATTTTTTAGAAAAAACAATCATCAGGTCATCCTACTGTCAAGCATGCTTTTTGGTTTGTTTTTTTATTATTTTACATCAACCACCATACATCCTTGGTATTTGGCAACCCCATTGTTAATTAGCGTATTTACCAAATATCGTTTTCCAGTTTTTTGGACCTTAGTCATTATTTTAAGTTATCAAGCCTATGCCAATACTCCTTGGCAAGAGAATTTATGGTTTGTTGCTGCAGAATATGTATTGCTATTTGCATTTATGATTATCGAATTTAAATCTCATAGGAGAAAAGACTCGATAATTTCTGCTTAATTTTTACACCATCGTTTATATTTTTATATCTTCGTAACTAAACGTTTTTAGATGAAAAAGCTAACCATAAAAGATATTGCCAAAGAATTTAAAGTTTCTATTTCTACAGTATCAAAAGCTTTGAATGATAGTTACGAAATTAGCCAAAGCACCAAAGAAAAAATTCAGAAATACGCAAAAGAAAACAACTACAAGCCTAACTTTAATGCGTTAAGTTTAAAAAATAGAAGTACAAAAACCATAGGGGTAATTATACCAACTATGTTAAACTATTTCTTTGCTCAGGTATTTAAAGGTATCGAAAAAACAGCCTTAGAAAAAGGGTATAAAGTAATTACCTGTATCTCTAATCAATCTTATGACAAAGAAGTAGAAATTATAGAAATGCTTTCTAATGGAAGTATAGATGGCTTTTTACTTTCTATGGCTAAAGAAACTGAACTAAGTAATAAATTTGATCATTTTAAAGAATCTATAGAAAACGGAACTCCGATTGTTATGTTTGATAGAGTTGCGCAATCGATTTCTTGTGATAAAGTGATTACAGATGATTTAGAAGGAGCCACAAAAACAGTGGAGTTTTTATACAAAAAAGGACATAAAAATATTGCTTTTGTTTCTACCATGAGTGATTTGCATATTGGTAAGCAACGTTTTGAAGGCTATAAGCAAGGTCTAAAAAATGTAGGTTTATCTTTAGATGAAAACCTAGTACTTAATATTGTTGAAAGAGATTATAAGAAATACAAAAACATTGTTAGGCCATTTATTAAGGCCAATAAAATAGATGCAGTAATTACTACAGGCGAATCTGTTGCTGTTTCTGTGATGAAAGCTGTAAAAAAGAACGATCAAAAAATACCAAAAGACGTTGCTGTAATTGCATTTTCTAACGGAATTTTATCAAGACACTCTAGCCCAAAAATGACAACAATTAGTCAGCATGGTGAAAAAATGGGTTCTGCTGCTGCAGCCATTTTAATTGATAAGTTAGAAAACAAAACCAAAGAAATTACTACAAAAGTGATTCAAACAGACCTTGTAATTAGAGATTCTACTCGTAAATAATGAAAGACTTTGCTCAAGTAAAACTGGTAGTTTCTGATATGGATGGTACACTCTTAAACTCTAAAGGAGCAGTGAGTGATGAGTTCTTTACCCTATTTGAACAACTAAAAAAAAAGAATATTACTTTTTGTGCAGCAAGTGGCAGACAGCACAATAGTATTGTATCTAAGCTCGATGCTATAAAAGATGAAATTTATGTTATTGCAGAAAATGGTGGCGTTGCAAAAAAGGGCACAGAAGTTTTACTCTCTAACTTTTTAGCTACTGATAAAATTTTGCAGCTAATACCAATTCTAAGAACTATTGCAGGTGCAAATATGGTATTATGTTGTGATGGTGAAGCGTTTATAGAAAGCAAAGATCCACGTTTTATTAAGCATTTTCAAGAATACTATCATAGCTTTCAGCAAGTAGAAGACCTAATAGCTATAGCAAAAAACAAACCTGCTTACAAAATAGCTGTGTACCATTTTGATTCTTCTGAAGAATTTATTTACCCAGTAATTGAACATTTAAAAGAAGAAGTACTACTTAAGGTTTCAGGAAAAAACTGGCTAGATATTTCTGACGAGAAAGCCAATAAAGGGCGTGCTTTAAAGCATTTACAAAAAGTACTTGATGTAAGTAAAGAAGAAACTCTTGTTTTTGGTGATTATCATAATGACATAGAAATGATGCAAGAAGCCAAGTATAGTTTTGCAATGGCAAATGCGCATGAAGATATTAAAGAGCTTGCTAAATATGGTACAGCAAGTAATGATAATAATGGTGTGGAAAAAGTAATTAAAGAGTTACTAGAAGTACTTTAATTTTTAAACTCAACAGTACTTTGTCTCTCTCTGTTTACCTGTAACTTGGTAACATCTGGTCTTGAATAATGCCCAACTACATCAAAGTTTTGACGCTCTTCTAAAACACGATTAAAATCTAAAGTTTCTATAATTAAACCTTCTTTTTCCAAGACTGGTTCTATAATCCATTCACCATCAGGCCCTGCAATACAAGAACCACCATTTGCCAATATTTCTGGGGCGTCCTTTACTATTTTATCATAATGAGGCACATCTTTAGGAAAATCTGTTTTTGCCATTAAACTAGAAACAGAAATTACAAAAGAGCGTGATTCTCTTGCTATAAAACGTGTAATATCTTTGGTATTATGATCAGAACCAGGCCAAACTGCTATGTGTAAATTTTCGCCCAAACCATACAAGGCTGTTCTAGGTAAAGGCATCCAGTTTTCCCAACAATTTAAACCACCTACTGTAAAGTCTTTTAAAGGATGTACCTGTAAACCATTACCATCTCCAGGTGCCCAAGTTAAGCGCTCATCGAAAGTAGGTTGTAATTTACGATGTACAGATTTAATTTCTCCAGTTTCATTTATATACACCAAACTTGCATAAATGCTATGTCCTCCTCTATTTGCTGCACGTTCCATAATACCTAAATAGATTGCTATTTTATGCTTTTTGGCTAAAGCACAAACTGCATTTAATTCGCCTTTTTCAATGGTAATAGAATTGCGAATGTAATGAGCGTGAATTTCTTTTTGTGTAGTTGAGTTCCAAGCAGCACCATTGGTTAAGGCAATCCAAAAAGGGTAGCCAGGTAATAACGCCTCACCAAAAACAATCAGCTCACAATTTTCTTGAGCTGCGTTTACAATTGATTGTTCTATTTTCTCCAGCGTCTTTTCTTTGTTTAACCAAACAGGCGCTATTTGAGCTAAGGCAACTTTTAATAGATTGTCGTTCATCATTTAAATTTCGATATTCACTACTAAACCTTCATTAGATCTTACATTAAAAACAGTTTCGTCTTCAAAAATTAAATACTGACCTTTTATACCCACTAATTTACCTGTATAAGTGGGTGTTTTAATTAGGTTTAAACTTTTAGGTTTTGCAGGGTATTGCGTAACTGGAAAGTTAATATTGGTTTCTGTATTGCTTTCAATAAAATAAGCACTGGCTTCCTCTGGAATGTATTGTTTTAACTTTTCTCTCCATTCTACTAAGTCTACATCTTCAATATCATTTTTTAGCATTTTACGCCAATTGGTTTTATCTGCTACATGTTCTTTTAAAGCTACCTCTGTAATTCCTGCTAAATATCTGTTGGGTACTTCTACAATTTCTATGGCTTCATGTGCACCTTGATCAATCCATCTTGTAGGCACTTGCTGCTTTCTTGTAACCCCTACTTTTACATTGCTAGAATTTGCTAAATAAACAATATGTGGTTGTAATTGCACACGCTTTTCATAGGCTAAATCTCTGTCCTCTTCATCTAAATGTGCCTTACTAAGTTCGGGCCTCATAATCCAATCTGCAGCTTGTGGAATATCAAAAAAACAAGATTGGCAATACCCTTGCCTGTATATTTTTTTTTCTAGATGACAGTTTAAACATTCGTAGGTAACAAAAGAAAGTTTTATTTCTTTAGATATCAGCTGATTCATGTTTAGAAAATCGGTTTTCATATCTAAATAATATTGAACCTCATCTCCAATTTCGGTCATCATTTTTCTTAATACTCCTTGATACTGCATAAATAAATTTTGTTATTTTTAGCTTATCAACAAACTTACAAAAAAAACGAATTTCATTTATGCCTTATCCTATTGTTAATTCAATTATTTCTTGGTTTTTAAAGAAAAGAATTCATCAAATAGAATTGTTTTTAAAATACCCAACAGATGTGCAAAATGAACTTTTATTGAAGTTAACAAGTGCTTCAAAACGCACAGAATTTGGTAAAAAACACAATTTTTCATCCATAAAAAGTTATACCGATTTTGCAATGCAAGTGCCTATTCAGAAATATGAAAGTATAGAGCCACTGATAGAGCGTTGTAGAAAGGGCGAACAAAATTTATTTTGGCATACACCTATTAAGTGGTTTGCGAAAAGTAGTGGTACTACCAATGCAAAAAGTAAGTTTATACCTGTTAGTGATGAGGCTTTAGAATATTGCCACATGAAAGCTGGTAAAGATATGTTGTGCTTGTACATACACAATAATGAAGAGACTAAATTATTTACAGGTAAGGGTTTAAAATTAGGTGGAAGCTCAGATATTTACGAAGACAATAACTCGTATTTTGGAGATTTATCTGCAATTATTACAGAGAATTTACCTTTTTGGGCAGATTACAGTTCTGCACCAAGTCAAGAAGTTTCGATGATGTCTGAATGGGAAACCAAGATGGAAGCCATTATTGATGAAACCATAAATGAAAATATTACGAGTTTGGTGGGTGTACCTAGTTGGATGCTGGTTTTATTGAATCGTGTTTTAGAACGTACAGGAAAAAATCATATTCTAGAAGTTTGGCCTAATTTGGAAGTATACTTTCATGGAGGAGTAAACTTTAATCCCTACAGAGAGCAATACAAAAAGCTTATTCCTAAGCAAGATTTTCAATATTATGAAACTTACAATGCCTCTGAGGGCTTTTTTGCAATTCAGGATGAAAATGGTTCTAAGGAATTGTTACTCATGCTAGACTATGGAATTTTTTATGAGTTTATAGACATGAAAAATTACAAAGGTGAAAGCTCAGAAACCATTCCGCTTTCTGAAGTAGAAAAGAATGTTGATTATGCTTTAGTTATTACAACCAATAGTGGTTTATGGCGTTATTTAATTGGAGATACCATTCGTTTTACTTCTTTGCAACCTTATCGCATTAAAATTACAGGAAGAACTAAACATTACATCAATGTGTTTGGAGAAGAGTTAAATATAGAGAATGTAGAAGATGCTCTAAAACTAACCTGCGAAAAAACAGATGCTTTAATTAAAGAATACACTGCTGGCCCAATTTTTATGAAAGATAAAAAAAGTGGTGGTCATGAATGGGTCATTGAGTTTACCAAAAAGCCAGAAAGTATGGATTATTTTACAGAAATATTAGACAATTCATTAAAAGCAATTAACTCTGATTACGAAGCAAAACGTTACAACTCTATGACGTTAGCCATGCCAAAAATTCATGTAGCTAAAGAAGGTTTATTTTATGAATGGCTAAAAAAGAAAGACAAATTAGGAGGGCAACATAAAGTACCAAGGTTGTCTAACTCAAGAGATTTTGTAGAGGAGTTGTTAGAATTGTAGCCTAAATTTTACGCTCTACAACATAATCAATCATTTGAAGTAAAGAGGCTTTGTAGGGCGATTCTGAATAGTTATTTAATATAGCGATGGCTTTGCTTTTATAGGCATTCATTTGTGAAATGGTATAATCTATACCACCATTCTCTTTTACAAAAGCAATCAATTCTTTTACACGAACTTTGTTTTTATTATGCTTTTTAACGGTATTAATAATCCAAGCTTTTTCTTTTGCAGAGCAATTATTTAGCGTGTGTATTAAAGGCAAAGTCATTTTTTGTTCTTTAATATCTATGCCTGTTGGTTTCCCTATTTTTTCATCTGAATAATCAAACAAGTCATCTTTTATTTGAAAAGCGATACCAATATATTCTCCAAACTTTCGCATTTGTTGCACAGTATCTTGGTTTGCACCAACAGAGGCAGCTCCAATACCACAACAAGCAGCAATTAATGTGGCTGTTTTTTGACGAATAATATCAAAATAAATGTCTTCTGTAATGTCTAACTTTCTAGCTTTTTCAATTTGCAACAATTCGCCTTCACTCATTTCACGAACAGCAATCGAAATCAATTTCAGTAAATCAAAATCTTCATTATCTATAGAAAGTAACAATCCTTTAGAAAGTAGAAAATCGCCTACTAAAACTGCAATCTTATTTTTCCAAAGGGCATTTATAGAGAAAAAACCACGTCTTCTGTTGGAATCGTCTACAACATCATCATGCACCAAAGTTGCAGTATGAATTAACTCGACTACGGATGCTCCTCTATACGTACGTTCATCAAAACCACCATTAGAAACCATTTTTGCAACTAGAAAAACAAACATTGGTCTCATTTGTTTACCTTTTCTACGTACAATATAATAGGTAATTCTGTTTAATAAAGGCACTTTAGAAAGCATGGAATCTTTGAACTTTTTTTCGAAAAGTTCCATTTCTTTCTTAATAGGCAATTTTATAAGTTCTACTGGTTTCATGTAACGTGAACTAAATACAGAATTTGACTGCAAAAATACGAAATATAAACAAGAAGAAGGGTTGTTGGTAAAGCAAGAGTTCTTACTAAAATATTAAGCTTTATTTGCTAATTGGCCACAAGCTGCATCTATATCTTTACCTCTACTTCTTCTTACATTTACAGTAATATCATGCATTTCTAAATTAGAGATGTAATTGTTTAAGGCTGCATTACTAGCTTGTTGAAATTGACCATCGTCTATTGGATTGTATTCAATTAAGTTTACTTTGCAGGGCACATATTTACAGAATTGTACCAAAGCTGCAATGTCTTCTTTTTTATCATTAATACCTTCCCAAACCACATACTCATACGTAATTGCTCTTTTGGTTTTTTCATACCAATATTCTAAAGATTCTTTTAAATCTTTTAAAGGAAAAGTAGTGTTAAAAGGCATTATTGATGTTCTAACCTCATCTATTGCAGAATGTAGAGAAACCGCTAAATTAAATTTTACTTCTTCATCTGCCATTTTTTTAATCATTTTTGGCACACCAGAAGTAGACACTGTAATTCTTTTTGATGACATTCCTAATCCTTCTGGAGAGGTAATCATCTCTATAGATTTTAATACGTTTTTATAGTTCATTAAGGGCTCACCCATTCCCATAAAAACAATATTGGTTAATTTATGATTGTGATATAACCTGCTTTGTTTATCGATTACAACAACTTGATCGTAAATTTCATCTGGATTTAAATTACGCATTCTTTTTAAACGAGCAGTTGCACAGAACTTGCAATCTAGACTACAACCAACTTGACTAGAAACACATGCTGTTGTTCTTTTTGGTGTAGGAATCAATACAGACTCTACTACTAAGCCATCATGTAATTTAATTCCGTTTTTTATAGTACCATCTGCACTTTTTTGCATAGAATCTACTTTGATATGGTTGATAACAAAGTGCTCTTCTAACATCTCTCTTGTTTTTTTAGAGATATTTGTCATGTCTTCGAAAGTGTGCAAAGACTTGCTCCATAACCATTCATATACCTGATTTCCACGAAAAGCCTTGTCGCCATTTTCTACGAAAAAATCACGCAATTGTTCTTTGGTTAAAGCTCTTATGTCTTTCTTTTTAATCAATGGTTCTTATTTTTTAAATGCTATTATTCTGATTGCAAAAATACACTAATATTTTAAGGTAAACTTTAAGTTTTGTCTTTGGTTGTTTTTGTGATTAGGCTTACTAATTTTTTCTATTGACTTCTATGTTATCCAACCTTTTCTGTCATGCTAATTCTTGAGTTAAAAAAGATAAACAATTGAGCACCGTCAATAATAAATATCTAAAAGAAAAAACTGATAATTCTATGCAGAATTATCAGTTTTAAAAATGATTTATTTCTTTATTAGATGATGATCATCGCATCTCCATAAGTAGAGAATTTATAACCTTCTTTTACTGCTGTTTTATACGCTTCCATTAAAAAATCATAACCCGCGAATGCTGCAGCTTGCATCATTAACGTAGATTTTGGAGGATGAAAGTTTGTAATCATTGAATTTGCAATGCTAAATTCGTAAGGAGGAAAAATGAATTTGTTCGTCCAACCTTCAAAAGGATTTAATTGTGCATTAGAAGAAACCGAAGATTCTACAGTTCTCATAACTGTTGTACCTACTGCACAAACTCTTCTTTTTTCTGCTTTTGCTTTGTTAATTTTATCTGCTGCATTTGCAGGAATCACAATTTGCTCAGAATCCATTTTATGCTTAGATAAATCTTCTACCTCAACAGGACTAAAAGTTCCTAAACCAACATGTAATGTCATTTCTGCAAAATCTACTCCTTTAATTTCCAAACGCTTCAATAAGTGTTTAGAAAAGTGCAAACCTGCAGTTGGTGCAGCCACAGCCCCTTCGTTTTTAGCAAAAATAGTTTGGTAACGTTCTTCATCTAACTCTTCAACTTCTCTGTTTACAGATCTTGGTAAAGGTGTTTCACCTAGTTCTAATAATTTCTCTCTAAAAGCTTCGTAACTACCATCAAATAAGAAACGTAAAGTTCTACCTCTAGATGTAGTATTGTCTATTACTTCTGCAACTAAACTATCATCTTCTCCAAAAAATAATTTGTTTCCAATTCTTATTTTTCTTGCAGGATCTACTAAAACATCCCACAATCTATTTTCTGCATTTAGTTCTCTTAATAAGAAAACCTCAATTCTTGCTCCTGTTTTTTCTTTATTTCCATACATTCTTGCAGGAAATACTTTGGTATTGTTTAGCATTAAAACATCGCCTTCATCGAAATAATTAATTACATCTTTAAAGGTTTTGTGCTCTATGGTTTGCTCTTTTCTGTTTAATACCATTAAACGAGACTCATCTCTATGTTCTGCAGGATATTTTGCCAACAATTCTTCTGGCAATTCAAAATCGAAGTTTGATAATTTCATAAGTGTATTTTACTATAAAGATGCAAATATACGATATGAGAATAGGCGTTGTCAAGTGTTTGACACTTTATCTTTACAAACGAGTAATATTAATACCAATCTGCTCAATATCATTCCAGAATTTTTGGTAAGATTTTGTAACTACTTCAGCATCATTTATTTTAATAGAAACCTTTAAAGCCAAAGGCGCAAAAGCCATTGCCATTCTATGATCATTATAGGTATCAATAGCTACATTGCTGTTGATTGAAGTAGCAGTTTCTACTTGTAACGTTTCGTTTGTAATAATTACTTTTGCTCCAAGCTTCGTTAACTCATCATGCAAGGCAACTAATCTATCAGTCTCTTTAATTTTTAAGGTATGTAAACCAGACAAGTTACAAGCAATACCTTCTGCAAAACAAGTAACAGCAATAGTCTGTGCAATATCTGGAGCGTCTTTTAAGTTTCTAACTAAAGTTTCTCTTTTGGTGTTTTTCTCTTTAGTGAGCGTAATACAATCTTCGCCAAAAGTAGTTGCAACTCCGAAATGTTTGTAAATTTCTGCCAAGCAAGAATCACCTTGAAGGCTTTCTTTTTTATAAGCAGACAATTTTACAGATGAACCCAATTCAGATAAAGCTACAATTGAGTAAAAATAACTTGCTGATGACCAATCTGACTCTACAACAACAGTTTGCGTTTCTATAGATTCTTTAGGAAATACTTTAATGATATTATCTTCAAAACTACTTTCTATGCCAATTTGAGAAAGCAAGCTTAATGTCATATTGATATAAGGAACCGAAGTTATTTTACCTGTCAATTCTATTTCTAAACCATTATCTAGTTTAGAAGCAATTAATAATAATGATGAAATATATTGGCTACTTACATTACCATTAATTTGTACTTTATCTTTAGTTAGTTCTTTACCTTTAATTTTTAATGGAGGATAACCTTCTTTTACAGCATAGGTAATATCTGCACCTAAATCTCTAAGTGCATTTACCAAAATTTCAATAGGTCTGTTTTGCATGCGCTCAGAACCTGTTAAAAAAACCTCTCTACCTCTGTTTACTGCAAAGTAAGAAGTTAAAAAACGCATTGCAGTACCTGCATGACCAATGTCTACCAATAAATCTTCTGTGGTTAAGGCATGATGCATGTGTACAGAATCATCTGAATCTGATAAATTATCAATAGTAATTTCAGGAAAAAGCTTTTGTAGAATTAGTAATCTATTCGACTCGCTTTTAGAACCAGAGATTGTTATTTCTTCTTGTATTCTTCTATCCTCTAAAACATTTAACAATATGTCCATTCTAAAAACTGATTTAATTTCTTACTTTTAAATTCTAAATTTACAACTAACCAACATGAAAAAAATACTTTTTCTGGCTGTTTGCATCTTCTTTTCTGCAAATGCCAAAGTTAATGCACAAAAAAAAGTTACCCAAGTTTCTAACGATAATTTTAGCGCTGTAAAATGGAGAAATATTGGTCCCTTTAGAGGTGGTAGAAGTGCTGCTGTAACAGGAGTTGCTGATAAAGCCAATCTTTTTTATATGGGTTCTACAGGAGGTGGAGTTTGGAAAACAACAGATGCTGGAGGTACTTGGCAAAATATTTCAGACGGATTTTTTGGAGGTTCTGTAGGTGCTGTAGCTGTTTCTGAATCAGACAATAACGTAATGTATGTTGGAATGGGAGAAAAAACCGTTCGTGGAAACGTATCTTCTGGAGATGGTGTTTGGAAATCTGAAAATGCTGGTAAAACATGGAGACATGTGGGATTAAGCAACTCAAGACATATACCTAGAATGCGCATTCATCCTAAAAATTCTGATATTGTTTTTGCAGGAGTTATGGGTGATTTATACAAACCAACACAAGACAGAGGAGTTTACAAAACAACAGATGGAGGTGAAACTTGGCGCAAAGTTTTGTTCTCTAATGAAAATGCTGGTGTAGTAGATTTAATAATCGATCCAAACAACCCAAGAGTTTTGTATGCCACAACTTGGAATGTAAGAAGAACACCTTATAGTTTATCTTCTGGGGGAGATGGTTCTGCTCTTTGGAAAAGTACAGACGAAGGTGAAACTTGGACAAACATTTCTACCAACAAAGGTTTACCTGGTGGTATTTGGGGTATTGCAGGCGTAACAGTTTCACCTGTAAATTCTGATATTGTTTATGCTTTAATTGAAAACAAAAAAGGAGGCGTTTACAAATCTACAGATGCAGGAGAAACATGGAGATTAATTAACGCTGAAAGAAAATTAAGACAAAGAGCTTGGTATTACACACGTTTGTATGCAGATACGCAAGATGAAGATATTTTATACGTTTTAAATGTTCGTTATCATAAATCTACAGATGGTGGTAGAACTTACAAAACCTATAATGCACCTCATGGAGATCATCATGATTTATGGATAGCACCAGAAGACAACCAAAGAATGATTATTGGTGATGATGGTGGAGCACAAATTTCTTTTGATGCTGGTGAGAATTGGAGTACTTATATGAATCAGCCAACCTCTCAGTTTTACAGAGTAACTACAGACAATCATTTTCCTTACCGAATTTTAGCTGCACAGCAAGACAATTCTACTGTTCGAATTTCTCATAGAACAGATGGTCGTTTTATAACTGAATCTGATTGGTCTTCTACAGCTGGTGGAGAAAGTGCGCATATTGCTGTAGATCCTTTAAATGATGACATTGTTTATGGAGGTAGTTATGGTGGATTTTTAACAAGAGTAAATCATAAAACTGGAGATACTAGAGCTATTAATGTTTGGCCAGATGACCCAATGGGTCATGGTGCTGAAGATTTTAAATATCGTTTTCAATGGAATTTCCCAATCTTCTTTTCACCTAATAATAAAAAGCGTTTATATGCAGCTTCTAATCATTTACATGCTACTGATAATGAAGGACAAAGTTGGAAATTAATTAGTCCTGATTTAACTAGAAATGATCCTAAAACACTAGGTCCTTCAGGTGGGCCAATTACCAAAGATAATACTGGAGTAGAATATTATGGAACTATTTTCGCTGCTACAGAATCTGCTTACGAACCTGGTTTAATTTACACTGGTTCTGATGATGGTTTAGTGCATGTTACCAAAAATAATGGCGAAACTTGGGAGAATATTACTCCTAAAAAAATGCCTGAATGGATGATGATTAACTGCATAGAAGTTGATCCTTTTACCAAAGGAGGTGCCTATATTGTTGGTACAAAATACAAATCTGGAGATTACAAACCTTACATCTACAAAACAGAAAATTATGGTAAATCTTGGGAGTTAATTGTAAACGGAATTGGCAATGAAGATTTTACACGTGCACTAAGAGCAGACCCAAAACGTAAAGGTTTATTATATGCAGGTACAGAAAGAGGTATGTACATGTCTTTTGACGATGGTAAAAACTGGCAAAGCATGCAATTGAATTTACCTATTGTACCTATTACAGATTTAGCCATTAAAGAAGATAATTTAATTGCGGCTACTCAAGGACGTTCTCTTTGGATTATTGATGATTTAACTGTATTTCATCAATTAGATAAATATGTAGCCAAAAAAGAGATGTTCTTATACAAGCCAAAAGATGCCTATAATTTATCTGGTGGTAGAGGAAGAACTTCTAGAACTGCAGGTACAAACCATTCTGGAGGTGTAAACATGTATTATTACCTAAAAGATTTAGAGGATAAAGATGTGGTTTCAATTACCATTTCTGATGCTAATGACAATGTAATTAAAACCTTTTCTACCAAACCAAATAAAGATTTAAAAGAAGGCAAATTAAACGCTAAAGAAGGCAATAATATATTTAATTGGAACATGATGTACGATGGTGCTGAATCTGTGAAAGGCATGATTTTATGGTGGGCTTCTTTATCTGGGCCAATGGCATTGCCTGGCACTTACAAAGCCACTTTAAAATTAAACGATGCACAACAATCTCAGCAATTTACTATTTTGAAAAATCCGGTTTCTGAAGCCACTGAAAGTGATATGAAAGCACAGTTTGACTTTATTAATGACATTAATACTAAAATGACTGAAATTCATAAAGCATTAAAAAATGTAAAGAAAGTAAGAAGTCAGGTTGGTCTGCTAAAAAAATCTATTGCTGATAAAGAAGCTAACAAAGATTTGATAGATTTTGCAGATAAATTAGTAAAAGATATGACCACCATTGAAGAAACTTTGTATCAAACAAAATCGAAAAGTGGTCAAGATCCGTTAAACTTTCCCATACGTTTAAACAACAAATTGGCACATTTAAACTCATTGACAAGGGTGGGTAATTATGCACCAACAGATCAAGCAATAGCCTTTAAAAATGAAATTACAGCTACTATAGATGTAGAATTGGCAAAACTATATCAATTGTTTGATAATGAAGTAAAAACCTTAAATCAAAAAGTAAAAGAAAGTAACATCAATTTAATTCAAATCGATTAAACTTATATTTTACAGCATAAAAAAAGCGACTTTAAAAAGTCGCTTTTTTTTATTTCATATTCTTATTGGTTATCCACAAACCGTAAATAATACTTATTACAATTTTCATACCCCAAAACGCAGCCCATTTTCCGTTTGTAAAATTTTGTTCTGCAATTGCCATAAAATCACCAGAAATTATTGCACTCCAACTATTAATGAATAGAGAAATAATAGTTACGAAAAAGAAAAAAGGAATGGCAACTTTTAAAAAGTTAGACCAAAATAAAGGGTTATTAATATTTTTTTTGAATGACATATTACTAGTTTTTAATACTTTACAAAATAAATTAAGAGATTTTAACTATATTTAAACATACTTTCTTTAGCCCTCAAATCTATGAAAAGAAAAATTAGTTTATTCTTTTATTACCTTATTTATATTATTATACATTAATAAATACCTTTTATTTACAGATGTAAAACATCAAGACAATAATGTAAAAGTTGTAAATATTGCTGGTATGCAAAGAATGTACGTGCAAAAAATTACAAAGCTGGCTTTGTACTATGAGTTGCATAGTACTCCAGAATTGGTAAACATTAGTGGTTTACAAGAAACGTATGATTTATTTGAAGATAACCACAATAATTTAAAAACAAACTACATTACAAATTACAATGATTTTGTTTTAGAAGAATTATTTAATGAGTTAGAGCCTTATCAAACCAAAATAGAAAATAGCTCTAAAGGATTAATTGCTAATTTTAAAAACTACAACACTGCTAAAGAATTTGTTACCATTATAAAAAATAACGAATCTAAATTCTTAAAAATAATGAATGCTATTGTATTAAGATATGAGGAATTAGCACAGCAAAGAATTGACGAAGTAAAAACTAGAGAAATTACTTTCAACACCTCTTATGCTCTGATATTCATATACATACTACTCTTCATTTTTATCCCTTTTCAAAAAGTTCGTGTTAAATAAAAATGTTAAAAAAATAGTTTTGCCGCTTTTTTTTACTAAATTGAAGCAGTTTTCCCCAACATAATTTCTATCATTTTACTATAACAACTAAAGTAGATTATATTTTTAGTTTTTATAGTAAACCATTAATTGTATCACTAATACAGAATGATATGAAAGTAAGGTTAATATATGGCTTGGTTATCTTTATTATCGTTTATTCTATTGAACGCTATATAGATCATCAAAACCGAGAAAAACTGTTTACAAATATTGAGCTGGTAAATATTGCTGGTAAACAACGTATGTACAGTCAGAAAATTACCAAATTAGCACTCTATGCTAATGAAAGTCCGTTTAAATTACTGGTAATTAACAAGGAGTTAGAAGACGCTTATCATCAATTTTCGACAACTCATAATAAGCTTAGTGAACAAAGGAAAAAGGGCAAAAGCGATGTTTACTTAGATGAATTGTTCACGAATCTGGAATCTTATTATCAAGAAATAATGATTAATACCATTGTTTTAATAGAAAACACTAGAAATGGCGTTAGTTCCAATAATGAGAGAACAGAAGAAGCAATTGAAACCATTAAAAAGAACGAAAATCAGTTTTTACATTTAATGGATAAAATTGTAAATCAATATGAGAAAGAAGGTAAAGCAATCATTGAGGTAAGTGCTGCAAGAGAATCTACTTTTAATATTATTTTTATTGCACTTTTAGCTTACATTGTGTTTTTTGTATTATTACCCGATCACAGTAAAAAAGGGGGTAATGTATTTAATTTTTAGAGTAAACAATAAAAGTAAAACTTATTATTTCAGTTTTTGATTGTTGTGATGACGATCATGATCTCTTTTTGTTTTGATGTCTAACTTTTTTTCAAAAGCATTTTGCAAATCTATTCCTGTTTGATTCGCCAAACACAAAACCACAAATAATACATCTGCTAGCTCTTCACCTAAGTCTTTGTTTTTATCGGATTCTTTTTCACTTTGCTCTCCATATCTTCTTGCAATAATTCTTGCAACCTCACCAACCTCTTCTGTTAATTGCGCCATATTTGTTAGTTCATTAAAATAACGAACTCCATGATTTTTAATCCAATCATCAACCTGTTTCTGTGCGTTTTCTATGTTCATAGTTCTTGTTTTATGGCTCCTCAATGTTATTGTAAAAATTCACAAACTTCTTTGTAAAAATCTTTCGGATTTTCAGCATGTAACCAATGCCCAGCATTTTTTATGGTTACAACTTTATGATTTGGAAAATGATTGTTGATAATCATTTGTTCTTCAGGAATAATATAACCCGATTTTTCTCCTCTTAAAAACAACGTCGGTTTAGAAAAAGTAGCGTTTGCAGGCAAAGCTTTACCTACTTCTGGGTTATTTTCTGTTAACGATTGTAAATTAAATCTAAAGTCTAACACTCCTTTTTCTTTCCAATAAACATTCTTTAGTAAAAATTGTCTAACTCCGAATTCTGGAATGTATTCAGACAATTGTTTATCTACTTTACCTCTTGTATTTTGCAGAGTAAAATCAATAGAATTTAAACCCGCTAAAATTGCATTATGATGAGGATCGTAAGCTTTTGGTGAAATATCTACAATAATTAATTTGGCTACCAATTCTGGATATTTAGAGGCGAATAACATCGCTGTTTTTCCGCCCATAGAATGCCCAATTAAATACACATCATCTAACTGATGAAAATCTATGTAATTGTAAATATCTTCTGCCAACAAATCATAATTAAAAGCAGCTGTATGAAAGCTTCTACCATGATTTCTTTGATCTATTAAATGCACTTGAAAGTCCTCAGAAAATTGATTACCCAAAGTTTTCCAGTTATCAGACATTCCGAAATAACCATGTAAAACCAGTAATGGTTTCCCTTCTCCTAGAATCTGTGAGTGTAAAATATCCATTATTGCAACCTATGTAAATACATATTTACCACATTTTCTAGGCCCAAGTATAAACTTTCTGCTATTAAGGCATGCCCTATTGAAACCTCTGCTAAATTAGGAATGTTTTGCTTAAAAAACTGAATGTTGTCTAAACTTAAATCGTGCCCAGCATTAATTCCTAAACCTAAATCATGAGCTAAAATAGCTGCTTCAGTATAAGGTTTTACAGCATCTTTATTACCTTTATCAAATTGGCTTGCAAACTCTTCTGTGTACAATTCAATTCTGTCTGTTCCTGTTTTTGCAGCAGCTTCAATAAGCTTTGCATCAGTATCAATAAAAATAGAAGTTCTTATTCCATTTTGTTGAAACTCGGCTATCACTTCCTTTAAAAAAGATTGATGTGTAATGGTATCCCAACCAGCATTAGACGTAATTGCATCTACAGCATCTGGCACTAAAGTAACTTGCGTTGGCTTTGTTTCTAAAACCAAATCCATAAAAGATTGTATAGGATTGCCCTCTATATTGAATTCTGTAGTTACAACACCCTTTAAATCTCTTGCATCTTGATAACGAATATGTCTTTCATCTGGTCTTGGATGAATGGTAATACCCTGTGCACCAAAACCTTCAATATCTGTGGCTACTTTTAATAAATTTGGCACATTACCACCTCTAGAATTACGTAAAGTTGCTATTTTGTTAATATTTACACTTAACTTTGTCATGGTCTAAAATTAGACTACAAAGATAATTTATTAAATCATTTTATCCTATATTCGTAAAGCATGAATATTAACGATTACATCTTAAAAGAAATAAAAGCGTTTCATTTAAAAGACACTGTAAAAAAGGCGCAAAGACTCTTTAAAAATTACCCTATAACACATTTTCCAGTGGTAGAAAATAATAAATTGTTGGGTTCTTTTTCAGAAGATGATATTCAAACTTTAGAAAACAAAGAAGAAGAATTAGTTGCACATTCTTATCTACTAAATTCGTTTTTTGCAGATGAAAAAGCCACAGTTTTAGAGTTATTAAAGATTTTTGCAGACAATAACACTACTATAATTCCTGTTTTGAATAAGGATAAAAATTACATGGGTTATTATGATTTGTGTGATGTGTTAGACGTGTTTTCTACAAGCCCTTTTATGATTGAAGAAAGCGAAACCTTAATTGTAGAAAAACTAGAGATGGATTATTCTATGGGTGAAGTTTCTCAAATTGTAGAAGCGAATGGTGGTAAGCTACTTGGTGTTTATATTTCAGAAAAATCGAACGATTTTGTGCAAGTTACCTTAAAATTTGTTTCAGATGAAATTAACGAAATCATACAAACGTTTAGAAGGTATGACTATAAAATAGTTTCGAATCATGAAAATGATATTTATTTAGAAGACCTGAAAAACAGATCTGATTATTTACAGAAATATCTAGAAATGTAAATTTTATATTTAAAATTTTAAAACAAACTAAAGTGAAAAAAGTTGCTATTTACGGTCAATCTTACTCCATTTCTGCAGAGAAAGAGATTCAGATTTTATTAAAAGTATTGCAACAACACAACATTGTATCTTTTATAGAAAAAAAGTTTTATGATTTACTAGTTCAAGGAAATATCTTAGATAAAAAATACCCAACATTTTCTCACTTTTCCGATTTAAACTCATCTTTTGATGTACTATTTACTTTAGGTGGAGATGGAACAATTTTAAGAGCAGTAACTTATATTAGAGATTTAGACATTCCTATTTTAGGAATTAATACAGGTAGATTGGGCTTTTTAGCAACCATAAATAAAACTGCCATTGAAGAAAGTGTCAACCTAATATTAAATGGAGATTATTCTATTCAAGAAAGAACTTTATTAAGCGTAAAAACGAGTCCAGAAACAACCACTTTTTCCGAATTAAATTTTGCCTTGAATGAAGTAACTATTGCTAGGAAAAACACGACTTCTATGATTGGTGTAAAAACCTGTTTAAATGAAGAATACCTTACCAATTATTGGGCAGATGGTTTAATAATAGCAACACCTACAGGCTCTACAGGCTATTCATTAAGTTGTAATGGCCCTGTAATTTCGCCAGATTCTAAAAACCTGGTAATTACACCTATTGCACCTCATAATTTAAATGCAAGGCCCATGGTTATTGCAGATGATACTCAAATTAAATTAACGATAGATTCAAGAGAAAAAGACTTTTTAATATCTTTAGATTCACGCATAACAACAGTAGCAAAAAACACTGTAGTTTATATAGAAAAAGCATCTTTTACCATAAAAAGTATCATCCCTAAAAATCAATCTTTTTTACAAACTTTGAGAACTAAATTACTTTGGGGAGAAGATACCAGGAACGAAACCAATCTTTAACCCTTTAGCAACAATAAATTACTTAATTTTTAGTTATTCAGAAAAGACTGAATATTAACTTTATTAAGCAAATTGAAATCCCTATATTTGCTCGCTATTTTTACGGATGAAAAAAAGTATATTATTAATCATTTTTGTAAGCCTGTCTAATGTTTTAGTAAGTCAGGTATATGAAGCAGGAGTATTTATTGGTGGTTCCAACTATGTTGGAGACATTGGAAGAACCAACTACATTTACCCCAATAAAATTGCAGGAGCTGCATTTTTTAAGTACAATTGGAATCCTAAAATAGCACTAAGAGCAACCTATAGTTATTTGCCTATTGAAGCAGATGATTTAGATGCAGATACAGATTTTAAAAGAGATAGAGGGTTAAGTTTTTCTAATACCATACATGAGTTAGCCATTGGTTTAGAATACAATTTTTACGAGTATGATTTATCATCATCAGATAAAACTTGGACACCTTACATCTTGTTAGAATTAGCTGGTTTTAATTACCAATATGTAGTATCTGAACCAAGACCACAAGAATTTATTTTTGATTCTAAAAACGGTTTTGCAGTTCCTTTTGGAGTTGGTTTTAAATCTAAATTAGTTGGTGATTTAGCATTTGCTGTAGAAGCAAAATTTAGATATACTTTTGATGATGATATCGATTATACTTCATCAAACGTACCTAGATTAGATATTGGAGATAATAATAGTGATTGGTATATGTTTACAGGAATTTCTTTAACCTATACCTTTGGAAGACCAGCTTGTTATAAAAACGGACTGTAAAATATGGATAAAAAACTACACATTGATTTACTGAAAACACCAAAGCATGTTGCCATAATTATGGATGGTAATGGACGTTGGGCAAAAGGTAAAGGAATGAATAGAATTTTTGGTCATAGAAATGCATTAACTGCTGTAAGAGAATCTGTAAAAGCAGCCTCACAAGTTAATGTAGAAGCCATTACTTTATACGCATTTTCTACAGAAAACTGGAACAGACCCAAACTAGAAGTAGATGCTTTAATGAGTTTATTAATAAACTCATTAAAAAAAGAACTACCCGAATTTATGAAACAAGGAGTTAAAGTTAACTCAATTGGTTCTATAGATAATTTACCCAGTAAGGCACAAAAAGTTTTAAAAGATGTTATTTTTGAAACCAGAAATAACACAGATATTGTATTAACCTTTGCACTAAGCTATGGCTCTAGAGAAGAAATTGTTAATGCAATCAAAAACATATCTAAAAAAGTTGTTAATAAAGAACTTAATTTAGAAAAAATAGATGAAAATACTATAAATAATCATTTATATACATTTAATTTGCCCGATGTTGATTTAATGATAAGAACTAGTGGAGAACAACGCATTAGTAACTTTTTATTATGGCAAATGGCATATGCTGAACTATATTTTACAAATGTACTTTGGCCAGATTTTAGACAAGAACATTTCTATGATGCCATCATAGAATATCAGAACAGAGAAAGACGATTTGGAAAAACAAGCGAACAAATTACAGAGTAAATTTTACACAAAATTATTTTCTGTTGCACTAGTGCTATTTGCACTATTTTTTGGTTTTAGTGCTAATGCACAAACACAAAATGATTCTATAGCTAAGAATAATACTGCCTTTGAAAAAGGTAAAGAATATATTTTAGGAGGCATTTCTGTAACTGGCCTAGTTAAATTTAGCGAAGAAACTGTAAAAGTATTTACAGGTTTAAGAAATGGCCAAACCATTAAGTTACCAGGAGACAAACTTACAAGTGCCATTAAAAAACTTTACGAAAGTAAACAGTTTAGCAATGTAGATGTTTACTTGGCAAAATTAGATGGCAATACAGTTTATTTACAGTTTGATGTACAAGAACTACCAATGCTTAAAGATGTTTCTATTGTTGGTGTAAAAAAATCTAAAGCCAAAGAATTATTAAAAGAAGCTGAATTAAAAGAAGGTGCCATGGTTACAGACAACCTTGTGGTAACCACAAAAAACTACTTCACTAAAAAATATACAGATAAAGGATTTTTAAAAACCAAAGTAACTTTAGATACCAGAAAAGACTCTTCAGACATTAATGTGGTAAACATGAATGTTTTTATTGATAAAGGCTCTAAAATCAAAATTAAAGACATCAACTTTACTGGAAACGAAGCTTTATCAGATAAAAAATTAAAAAAGGCCATGAGCAATACCAAAGAGAAATTTTTGGGTCGTTTTTGGAAAGGATCTAAGTATATAGAAGATGAATATCAAGAAGACTTAGAAAGCATTTTAGACAGATACAGCAGATTAGGATATAGAGATGCCAGAATTTTAAGTGAAGGTATTTCTTGGAACGATGACAACACTATAGATATTAATATTGAGTTAGAAGAAGGTAAACAATACAGATTCTCAGAAATTGTTTTTGTTGGTAACAAAGAATATACTGATGATGAATTGATGAAAGTGCTAAGAATTGACAAAGGTGATGTTTACAATGGTGCTGTTTTAAAAGAAAGAGTAAAAGGTGATGGTTCACCAACATCAGAAGATCTATCTACACTTTACCAAGATAGTGGTTTTCTTTTCTCTCAAGTAAATGCTGTTGAAACCAAAGTAGAAAACGATTCTATTACAGTAGAAATTAGAATTCGTGAAGATGAAAAAGCACGTATTCGAAAGGTTACAGTTTCTGGAAATGACAAAACAAACGATCATGTTATCTTTAGAGAGCTAAGAGTAAAACCAGGCGATTTATTTAGTAGAAGTAACATTATACGTTCTATTCGTGAAATTGGTCAGTTAGGTTTCTTTGACCAAAATGTAACTCCAGATGTTGTTCCAGATTACACTAATAAAACTGCAGATATTAACTTTAACGTAGTAGAAAAAGGTGGTAGCCAAATTGAATTGCAAGGTGGTTATGGTGGTGGTTCCTTTATAGGTACTTTAGGGTTATCATTCAACAATTTCTCCATTAAAAATATCTTTAAAAAAGAAGCATACACTCCTTTACCAATGGGAGATGGTCAAAGCTTATCTTTACGTTTACAATCAAGTAGAACGTTTAATACTTATAGTTTCTCATTTACAGAACCTTGGTTAGGTGGTAGAAAACCAAAATCATTATCATTCTCTGTTTATTCATCAAATCAATTTCAATTAGATCCTCAAACTTTTCAAGTTGATAGAGATCGTAGTTTAGGGATTATTGGTGCATCTATTGGTTTAGGACAACGTTTAAAATGGCCAGATGATTATTTTCAACTTTCACAAACCATCAGTTACCAAAGTTTTAACTTAGATAACTACGGCTTTAGAGTTGGTGCTAATGTACTAGATAATGGTACTTTAAATAACTTATCTTATAGTGCAACCATATCTAGAAACTCTGCAGGACCAAGTTTAATTTTCCCAACTTATGGATCTGAATTCTCTTTTGGTGTAAAAGCAACTTTTCCTTACTCATTAGTAAATAATAAAGATTATTCTATTGATAGTGGGTTGAGCCAAGAAGAAACAAATGCACAAATTGCAGAAAAATACAAGTGGTTAGAATACTATAAATTAAGTGCTAAAGGTAAATGGTACACTTCATTTACAGACAAATTAGTGTTAATGACAAATGCAGAAATGGGCTTCCTAGGTTACTATAATTCTGATGTAGGTTTATCACCATTTGAAAGATACTTTGTGGGTGGAGATGGTATTGCCGTTTTTCAATTAGATGGTAGAGAAGTTGTAGGTTTAAGAGGTTATGAAAACAACCAATTATCTCCATTAGAAGGTGGTTCTATTTATAACAAATTTCAATTAGAATTAAGATATTCTATAACAGATGCACCTTCTGCCTCTATTTATACTTTAGGATTTGTAGAAGCTGGTAATTCTTACGACAATTTTCAGTCATTTAATCCGTTTGAATTAAAACGTTCAGCAGGAGTTGGTATAAGAATCTTTATGCCTGCCTTTGGTCTATTAGGTATAGACTTTGCGCATGGATTTGATCCTTTACCAGGTTTTACAGAAAAATCGGGCTGGCAAACGCATTTTATCATTGGAAGACAATTCTAAGAAAACAGTACATTTGTAATGTCGAAAGTTTTTTTGGCACGGTTTTTTCTAAATACATTATACAAATGAAAAAAATATTTTTATTAGTCGTTCTTTTATTTAGTGTCTCTTCAATCTGGTCACAAAGAAATCAAATTATTGCTTATATGGATATGGAATACATTCTAGAAAATGTTCCAGAATACATTCAAGCGCAAAATACTTTAGATGCCAAAGTTGCCAAATGGAGAAAAAAATTAGATGATCAGGCAAGACATATAGAAGTATTAAAATCTGATTTGGCAAATGAAAAAGCCATTTTAACCAAAGAGTTAATTGAAGAAAAGGAAGAAGAAATTTCAATTAAGCAAGTAGAATTAAGAAGGTTAGAATCGCTTTATTTCGGTCCAAATGGAGATTTATTTCTTGTAAGAAAACAATTGGTTAAGCCAATACAAGACCAAGTTTACAATGCTGTACAGAGTATTGCTAAGAGAAAAAACTACGATTTTGTTTTTGAAAAATCTAGTGATTTAGTAATGCTATATTCGAATAAAAAATACGATATTAGCGAACTTGTTTTATCTACCATAGACAGAACAAGATTACAGGAGCAGAAAAAAGAAGAAAGAAACAAGAAAAAAGCTGCGCCTAAGAAAGAAGTAACCAAAGTTCAACAAGAAAAAATAGAACAAAAAGAAGCGTTACAAAACAAAAAAATTGAAGCTGTAGCTAAGAAAATAGCAGAACAAGAAGCTAAGAAAAAAGAAATAGCAGACAAGAGAAAAGCTTTAATGAAACAAAGAGAAGAAAAAAGAAAACTCTTAAGACAGAAAAAAGAAGAAGCTAGAAAAAAGAAAGAAGAGGAAAAAAAGGAAAAAGAGAAAGAGAAGAACAAAGAAGATAATTAATAACAAGAGACAAGAATAATAATTAAATTAAAACAAGAATGAAAAATTTTAAATCGTTACTATTAATTGCTGTATTTACATTAGGGTTTGGTGGTGTTGCAAATGCACAAAAGATGGGTCATATAGACTTTGAAAAATTAGTAGCTGAAATGCCTGCAACAAAAAAATTAAAATCAGATATTGAAAAGTTAGGTAAAACTTATCAAGACGAAGTTGAAGGTATGGCTAAGAAATTGGATGCTAAAATGAAAAAATACACCCAAGAGCAAAATACACAGACTAAAGAAATAAACGAAATTAGAGCAAAAGAAGTTCAGCAAGAAAACCAAAGATATGAGCAGTTAAGACAAACTGCATATCAAGACATGCAACAAAAGCAAGCTGATGGTTTAAAACCAATTATTGAGAAAGCTCAAAAAGCAATTGAACTTGTAGCTTCTGAAAAAGGTATTTCTTATGTATTTGATGCATCTATGGGTAAAGGACTTTTAGTAAAGAAAGGTGAAGACTTATATGCTGCTGTAAAAGCAAAATTAGGTTTCTAAACATATACCTTATTAAATTATTAAAAAACCTACTTTTAAAGTAGGTTTTTTTATTTTTACAGTAGTATGAAAGCAAATCAAAATCCTATTGGTTTTTTTGACTCTGGTATTGGTGGCACCTCTATTTGGAAAGAAGTCACAGCACTCTTACCTAATGAAAGTACCATTTATTTATCAGACAGTAAAAACGCACCTTATGGCACTAAAAATAAAGATTCCATTCTTGATTTAGCTATCAAAAACACCGAATTTTTGCTTAATAAAAATTGCAAACTAATTGTGGTTGCTTGTAACACTGCAACTACAAATGCTATTGATTATCTAAGAGCAAATTATAAGATACCATTTATTGGTATAGAGCCAGCCATAAAACCTGCTGCTCTTAAAACAAAAACTAAGAGAATTGGTATACTTGCTACAAAAGGCACTTTAAATAGTGCTTTATTTGAGAAAACAGCAAGCACAATAGATCAACAGATTATTGTTAAGGAAACTATTGGTACTGGATTGGTAGAACTCATAGAAGAAGGGAAAATAGCTTCTAAAGAAATGGAGCAACTTTTAGCAAGTTACATAAATCCTTTAGTAAAGGAAAATATAGATTGTTTGGTTTTAGGTTGCACACACTACCCCTATTTAATTCCTGCTATTCAAAAAATTACAGGCAATCAATTAGAAATTATAGATTCTGGCCAAGCAGTAGCCAAGCAAACCAAGGCCATTTTACAACAACATGATTTAATGCATAATGGTTCAGCTTCTGCAAAGCATGAGTTTTACATCAATAAAGATAAAAGTGTTTTAGAAAGAATACTTAGCTCAGTGACTTCAAAAACTATCACAGAAACAGATTTTTAAAATCCGCCAAAAGCAGCATTAATGTTCGGACATGCTGCAGCTCTAGGCTCTCTCGTCCATAAATTTACACCTACAGAAATTTGATGAAAACCAGTGTTTGTTAAAACAGTTTCGTTCATTTGATTCGTGTATGTATATGAGAATAAAAAGTTCTGATAATTGATACCTACGATTGGCGATAAAAACTGAGCATTTTCTATAGCATTTGCATCAAAACCTCTTCTGTAAGAAAGTGCTGCCCAAAATTGAGTTTTTGAAAAGTTCTTGTAAGCTTTTAAA
The DNA here is from genome assembly GCF_000152945.2 of Polaribacter sp. MED152. NCBI lineage: Bacteria > Pseudomonadati > Bacteroidota > Flavobacteriia > Flavobacteriales > Flavobacteriaceae > Polaribacter > Polaribacter sp. MED152. The sequence goes on from NC_020830.1 coordinate 1,626,070, forward strand.
TTAAAATCTGCAATTCGTTGACCTGTACCTTCTCTAAATTGTAACATGACAGATGGTTCAAACTGTACAAATAAATCTTGGCCAAAATAATATCCTGCAGAAAATATGTAGTTTCTTAAATCTAAAGGTTCTTGAACATTTAGATTGTTCTTAGCTGTAAGTAATAAATTTTTTACGGTAAAATACGATGAAAAACCTCCATAATGATAAGCAACACCAAAATCTGCATTGTAGTAACTAGTGCTTTCTACAATAGCAGCAACTGCAGCATCTCCAGTAAAAGTAGTTTGATCTGATTGATTTTGAACAAACGTAAAAGACAATCCAAATGAAAGCTGATTAAAAAGCCTATCATTACTCATTGGCAAATGGTAGGCATAAGTTGCCTGCACTCCTTTTTGAGAGTGAAAACCATTCTTATCATTAAACAGAACCAAACCATAGCCAGCATTAGAATACTCGCCAAATTTAGTGTGAAAACTTAACGTTTGTAATGAAGGTGCATTAGGTATACCTGCCCATTGTTGTCTTGCAGTTAATCTTAATTTACTTGAATTACCAATTCCTGCAGCAGATGGATGAACCAAATACACATTATCAGATAAATAGTCTTGATAAATTGGTAAAGTTTCTTGAGCATTCCCTTTTAATGAGAAAATAAATGCTACCAAAAAGAGAATCCTAAAAGAGAGTAACTTCATTAAAAGCTAAATTATTTTTTTTGAATTTCAAATATATTCAATTTAATAAGAATATTTTCTTTATCTACAAAAGTTTAACACAATATAAAACTCTTAAGAAAGGCTTTTATTATAATTTGCTATAAAATGATTTTTCTTACAACCTATTTGTATAAATGATAAATAAAACTAACCTTCTATTTTAAGTATTGCTTTTTTAAAGACGATAACTCTACTCCTAAGTCTTGAAACATATTTATAATACTGCTAATTTTTAATTCGTGCTCTTCATATTCTTGTGTATTAATGCTACAAGTAAACTTCCATAACTCTAAAACCTCAGAAATTGGTACTTGATATGATTGGTAAGAAGGATTGTCTGGCTTTAACAAAAAACACCCCTTTTCTTCAATAAGGTTTTCTATTCTTTTATAAGTCATACCATCATTTTTAGTTACAATGATATACGAATACCCGCTTTTTGCATTTTTAATATCTTCTACAAATTCAGCTACTACATAAGAACCATCTTTCATGGGTAACATAGAATCACCCTTAATAGGAAAAGCCCTATGTTTTCCTGTAGGTAAAAAAGGCAATTTAATTTTTTCTAACTGCTCAATGTATTCAGGATCATCATAACCTAACAAATACCCAGCAGAAGCTTTTGCTGGTATTACTTCTATAAGATTTTCATTTTCACTATCTACAGTTATTGGAAACAAAACACGCTTATTACCAACCTCTATAAAAGACACATCATTGGCTTTTGTTAAATCGTTTTTTATGATAATGTCAATAGGAATTTTAAAATATTTAGAAAAATCTATCAAAAATTCTATGGTTGGAGATGACCTATTTTCTTCATAAGAGCTTATTCTAGATCTTGTTACAGATAATTCTTCTGCCAAAGCTTCTTGTGTTAACTTTTTAAGATTTCTTAAATGCTTAATGTTTTTTGATAAAATATTCATAATGCTACAATATTGAGCAACAAATGTATGAATTTGTAGCTAATTTTGTAGTGTGAATAAACATATTTTACATCTTGATTTAGATACTTTTTTCGTTTCCTGTGAACGATTGATAGATAGTAGGCTTAAAAAAAAACCGCTTTTAGTTGGTGGTACAGGAGACAGAGGTGTTGTAGCTGCTTGCAGTTATGAAACTAGAGCTTTTGGCATACATTCTGGCATGTCTATGAAAATTGCCAGAAAACTTTGTCCTGAAGCAGCTGTTATTAGAGGTAATACAGGTATTTATTCTAAATACTCAAACCTTGTTACAGAAATTATTAGTGATAAAGTTCCTGTGTTTGAAAAAGCAAGTATTGATGAGTTTTATGCAGATTTATCTGGAATGGATGCCTTTTTTGGGAGCTACAAATATGCATCAGAATTACGCCAGAAAATTATAAAAGAAAGTGGTTTACCTATTTCTTTTGGCTTATCTCAAAATAAAATTGTTTCTAAGGTTGCTACTGGAGAAGCAAAACCCAACAACCAACTTTTAATAAATAAGGGTTTTGAAAAAGACTTTTTGGCTCCTTTATCTATTAAAAAAATTCCTTCTGTTGGTCAAAAAACTTATGAAGTTTTAAGAAATCTAGGGGTAGATAAAGTAAAAGTAATACAAGAAATGCCTTTAGAAATGATGATAAGCGTTTTAGGCAAAAATGGTAAAACCATTTGGAAACGTGCTAATGGTTTAGACAATCCACCAATTGTAACTTATCATGAACGTAAATCATTATCTACTGAAAGAACTTATAATAAAGACACTATAGATGTAAAAAAGCTAAAAGAAACCATTTTTGCAATGGCAGAAAACTTAGCCTATCAACTTAGAAAAGGTAATAAACTAGCCTCTGTTTTTAGTGTAAAAATCAGATATTCAGACTTTAACACATACAGCAAACAAATAAAAATACCTTATACAAGTGCAGATCATATTATAATACCAACCGTTTTAGATTTGTTTCAAAAACTGTATCAAAGACGTTTATTAATACGTTTAGTAGGCGTAAAAGTATCAGATATTGTAAACGGAAATTATCAAATTAATTTATTTGATGATACTCAGCAAATGCTAAACCTATACAATGCTATGGATACTGTTCGTGACAAATATGGTGAGTTAAGTATTATGAGAGCTTCTGCAATGGGTGCAAAAACAATAGGCAGATTTAGCAACCCTTTTAATGGAGAACCTCCATTAGTTTTAGCCCACAGAAAACAATAATGTATGTATTTAAACTGCCATACATATTACTCCTTACGTTTTGGAACCTTTTCTGAAACAGAACTTTTACAACTTGCTGTAAAAAATAATATCAACTGTATTGCACTTACAGATATTAACAACACCTCTGCTTGCATGAACTTTGTACAACAGGCAAGAAAAACAACTATTAAGCCTGTAATTGGTGTAGATTTTAGAAATGGAAATTCGCAACAATTTGTGGCTATTGCTAAAAACAACAAAGGTTTTCAGCAAATTAACGCTTACCTATCTTCTTTTTTAGAGTCGAAAACCAATTTTCCAAACAAGCCAAAATATTTAGCTGATGTTTTTATTGTGTATCCTTTTGAGAAAGCTCTAGAACTTAATTTAACCTCGTTTAAAAAGAATGAATTTGTAGGTGTTTCTGTAGCCGAAATTAACAAGCTTCGTTTTTCTTATTTAAACAATTACAAAGATAAAATTGTAATTCAGCAACAAGTTACTGTTCGTAATAAAAAGGATTTTAATGCACATCGTTTACTAAGAGCCATCGATAAAAATATTCTACTAAGTAAATTACCCAAAACCGAAGAATGTTTAGAAACTGATATTATGTTTGCGTATCAAGACTTAAAAAATCATTTTAAAGATTTTGAGAACGTAATACAAAATACAGAAAACCTACTAAACCAGTGTACCATTAACTTTGGCTTTAATGAAAATAGAACCAATCAAAACCTAGAAGTATACACCAATTCTTTTGATGAAGATTGCCAACTATTAAAAAAACTATGTGCAGAAAATTTAAAAAAGAGGTATGCAAATCCTACAGAAAAAGTATATAATCGTCTTGAAAAAGAACTTAAGGTAATTATAGACTTAAAGTTTGTATCCTTCTTTTTAATTAATTATGATATTATTTCTTTTGCCAAAAGAAACAACTTTTTTCATGTTGGTAGAGGAAGTGGAGCCAATAGTATTGTTGCCTATATTATTGGCATAACAGATGTAGATCCTATAGAATTAGATTTGTATTTTGAACGTTTTATAAATCCTTTTAGAGCATCTCCTCCAGATTTTGATATCGATTTTTCGTGGAAAGATAGAGACATAGTTACCAATTATATTTTTAATCGTTTTAAAAATGTAGCACTTTTGGCCACCTATGTTACTTTTAAATATAGAGCTGTTGTAAGAGAACTTGGTAAGGTGTTTGGTTTGCCAAAAGAAGAAATAGATAAATTAAGCAAAGGGGTTTCTACGCTTGGTAATTATTCTAGATCTCAAAAACTAGCAAATACTACAAATAACTTAAATAAAGAAAATAAGAGTCAGTTTGATTCTATGGCTCATCTCGTTTTAAAATACGGAAAGTTAATAGAAGGTTTTCCAAATTACGTGAGTGTACATTCTGCAGGAATTTTAATTTTAGACAAACCCATTCATTATTTTTCTGCAACAAGTTTGCCACCAAAAAATTTTCCAACAGTGCAGTTTGATATGAATATTGCAGACGATGTTGGTATTTTTAAATTCGATATTCTTGGTCAGCGTGGTTTGGCAAAAATAAAGGATGCCTTAATTTTAATTAAAGAAAATAACCCTAATGATCCTGAAATAGATATTACAGATATTGAACGTTTTAAGAATGATAATAACATAAATAACCTCTTAAAAACAGGAGGTGCAATTGGAGCTTATTATGTAGAGTCGCCTGCAATGCGTGGTTTAATGCAAAAACTACAAACAGAAGATTATTTAGGTTTGGTTGCTGCAAGCTCTATCATAAGGCCAGGTGTTTCTAGTTCTGGAATGAAAGATGAGTTTATTAAAAGACACAGATACCCTGAACATCGAAAAAATGCAAACCCTATTCTACTTAAAATAATGCCAGAAACATATGGAGTGATGGTTTATCAAGAAGATGTAATGAAGGTTGCCAATCAGTTTGCAGATTTAACGTTGGGTGAAGCAGATGTTTTACGAAGAGGCATGAGTGGTAAGTACAGATCTGTATCAGAATTTAAAGCCGTAGAAAATAAATTTATAGAAAATTGCAGAAAAAAAGGATTTAAAGACGAACTGATTTTTGAGGTTTGGAACCAAATTAAAAGTTTTGCTGGTTATGCTTTTGCTAAAGGGCATTCTGCATCTTATGCTGTAGAAAGTTATCAAAGTTTATTTTTAAAATGCTACTACCCTATTGAGTTTATGACTGCAGTTTTAAATAATGGTGGTGGATTTTACTCTACAGAACATTACATTCACGAAGCAAAAATGCGTGGAGCCACAATTGAATTGCCTTGTATAAATACTAGCGATCATCCAAACATTGTAAAAGGTAAAACAATCTATTTGGGTTTTGGTTATCTTAAAAATTTAGAACATCTTCTAATAGAGCGTATTTTAAGTAATCGTCAAACTGAAGGTTTATTTAATTCTTTAGATGATTTTTTAGACAGGGTATCTATATCTATAGAACAACTAACCATTTTAATAAGAATAAATGCTTTTAGGTTTACAAAAAAACCAAAAACAACTTTGTTATGGGAAGCCACCTTTAGAATTAATGGTACTAAAAAAAACGAGCTGTTGAGTCAAGTAAAACTATTTGCAGTTCAACATCAAAAATTTAAAATACCAAAATTAGAAAATCATTGGTTAGAAGATGTTTACGACCAATTAGAATTGTTAGATTTTACAACATATAATTATTTTTCTTTGGTTGTAGAAGCATATCATAAACATATAAAGGCAAAAGAAATGCATAAATACGCAGATAAGAATGTACTTCTTTATGGCAAACTTGTAACTACAAGATATAATAAAACGAGTAAGGGTAAATTAATGAGATTAAGTACCTTTATAGATGCAGATGGTAACTATTTTGATGCTGTTCATTTTACAAATGTGGTACACTTATACCCAATAAATGGTATGGGTATTTATGCTTGTTATGGTAAAATTACCAACAGATTTGGCTTTTGTAGTATGAATATTATTAAGTCTAAAAAAATGAGTATTGCTCTAAATCCTCGTTCTTAATATCAATTTTATCATCTCAAATTTTATTCATAAAATTTTTTAACCTATTATGAGTTTACAGTATAGTAAATCAATAAAATGAACAGAAACCTTAATACAAATAAAGCCTTATACTTTGGTCTATTTTTTATGGTAGCCACTTTTTTTAGCTGTAGTATTCCAACCAATTTTTACATTCAAAACTTAACGAATAAAACTCAGAAAATTAAAATTTATCACGGCTTAAAAAGCGGGTCAAATTTAGATGATGTACTATTAAATTCGTTCACACTTTACTACAGGAATGAAATTGTAAATCCTAAAAAATTCAAAGAAATTCAAAATGATTTAACCTTAAATTTTACACAACCTACAGATTCTACATTGGTTGTTTATTTAAAACCAAAGTCTACCACACAAATTGTAAAAACTAATAATTATAGATGGGTAAATTGGTTTATTAAAAGTGTAACTATAGCAGATAAAAACATAAACGTTTCGCAACTAAGAGCAGCTTCTAAGAAAATGAAACATGATTATGTTTATATAATTGAAGAACCTTAAGCCAATCATAAAATACTTTAATTTTAGACCAATTCATTAAGGTATTATTTCATAAATTCGATGTTCAAATAACTCATTTAAACCAAAAAAGTGACTAAATTTTCTTTACCCAAACTCCTTTTAATTACTATTAGTGTCCTGTTTATGCATTGTACAAATAACAAGCAATTTCAATTAAATGAAGGAGATTTACTTTTTCAAAATACTGGTACAGACGAAATAGATAATGCCATTAAAGATGTTACAGCTACTGCAATTGCTAAAAACTATTCTCATGTTGGCATTGCAATGCAAGAAAACAACCAATGGTTTGTGGTAGAAGCCATACCTAAAAAAGGCGTTCGTAAAACTCCATTGAATGAATTTTTAGCAAGGAATAAAAATAAAGACAATAGATCTCAAACCACAGTAGCTAGATTAACCAATTACTATGCACCTTATATTTCTAGAGCAATTCAGTATGGTTTAGAAAGGGTAAACACACCTTATGATGAAATTTTTCTTTGGGATGATAATTCTTACTACTGCTCTGAATTGGTGTATAAAATGTTCTCATCACAAAACCTCCCTAAAGATTCAGTTCCATTTCTTACACACCCAATGACCTTTAATGATAAATCTGGCAAACCTATGTCTAGTTGGGTTAAATACTATAAAGAACGTAACCATGTAATTCCTGAAGGAATTGAGGGTACAAACCCCAACTTAATGGCCAGTAGTCCTCACCTAACGTTTGTTCATGACTATGAAAAAGAATAGAAAAACAATACTATTTTTCATCCTAAGTTGTGTCTATTTAGCAAGTTACGCTCAACAAAAATATACATATAAACAGCCAATAGAACTGAATGATGGTTGGAAAACTAACAGCATCATTTCTCAAAAAACAGATACTACTTTAATACACAAAGCATTTACACAGTTATTAAATCGTGAAAATGATATTCATAGTATTTTAGTTATTAAAAACAATGAGCTAATTATCGAAGAATATTACAAAGGTTTTTCGATTAATAAACCTCATGATTTAAGGTCTGTTACTAAAAGTATTGTATCAATTTTACTAGGTATTGCCATTGACAAAAAAATTATTGATTCAGTTGATGATCCAATATCAAAGTACCTCAAAAAACCAATTCCTCAAAAAAATATTGACAGCAGAAAAGATGAAATTAGCATAAAACATTTAATAACGATGTCTAGTGGTTTAGATTGCAATGATTGGGACAAAATCTCTAAAGGACAAGAAGATAAAGTCTATAAAAAAAGAGATTGGCTACAATACACTTTAGATTTACCTATAATTAATGACCCAGGTACAACAGCAACCTACTGCACAATGGGTGTAATTTTAACAGCAGAATTAATTAGTCAGGCCTCTGGCTTAACCATTGATGAATTTGCAAAACAATATTTATTTAACCCGTTAAAAATTGATGATTTTTACTGGAGTCATACTTCTAAAAAGCAAGTTATTTCGTCAGCAAAAAGGGTTCATTTAACCTCTAGAGATTTAGCTAAAATTGGTCAATTGGTATTAAATAAAGGGGCTTGGAATGGCAAGCAAATCGTATCTAAAGATTGGATTGAAGCATCAACCACACCAAAAACCAAAATAACAAGTTTAGATTATGGTTATTTATGGTGGAACATTCCATTTAAAATTAATAACGAAGTTTTACATGCAAAAATAGCCACAGGAAATGGTGGTCAGTACATTATGGCTTTGCCCTCACTAAATATCGTTGCAATTTTTACTGGTGGAGCTTACAATTCTCAAAACGATAAATTACCATTTGCTATTTTGAATGATATCATTATACCTACTTTTTATCAAGCAAAAGAATAAATTTTAAGTTGGTAAGCGCTATAAAGTTTTCAGAATTACCTATAATCTTATTATCTTTTTAAGTAAATTTGACTGTAAATCAAGCATTTATTCTATATTTTTATTAAAACAAAACAATAAAAAAGTTCAATTTGTTCTGCTTACCAATATTTTGAAGAAGATGCAAAAGCAATTTCAGAAGAAAGTAAATTGATAGATTTTGTAATTTTAGATAAAAAATCCGCTTAAAGTTAATCGAGAAAATATTAAAGATATCATTGATTTAGAAACCAACAAAGAAAGTAAAAGCTAAAAATTAAATATTATTTAAACCTTAAGGCTTAACTATAAAACATGGATTTAAAGAAAATATAAATGAAAGAACAAGAAATAATTAGAAAAGGTGAAGGAAACAGCTACGATTATTCTCAAGATCATTGTTTTGTTAAACTAGCTTCAACCGAAACAAATGGTGAGCTATGCATAGTTGAAGATACATTAAAACCAGGTTTTTACCTTCCTAGACATCATCATAAAATAATGACGGAAGTCTTTTACTTTTTAGTAGGTGAGGTAAAATTGATATTCGATGATGAGACAATAACATGTAAACCAGGAGATACTATTACTGTTCCTCCAAATATTTGGCATGCAGCAAGCTGCGAAAAAGGAGGTAAAATGTTAACTATTTTCAAAAATGGTCAATTTGATTTATATCTAGAAAAACTATCAAAAATGACAGCGAAAGAATTCGCAGATGCTGAATTAATGAAAGCTATTTCTGCAGAATTTGATATTTATGAAGAATAAAAAGGAATTACAAACTAAATCTTAAAAACCAAAAAACGGATTGTACGTAAACAATCCGTTCTATTATTGACTTTAAAAGTAGTAGCGGGAACTGGACTCGAACCAGTGACCTTCGGGTTATGAGTTTAACGAAAACCCTTATTTTATAGGCGTTTCAGCGATATTTTGATTAAATCGTGTACGAAATCGTGTACTCTAATTTTTAATAAATTTCTCCTCAAATATAAGTAAAAAAGTTGCAGTAATTTTCAAATTTATTGAGCGTTATTTTATATGTTTCATCTCAGAGATAAAATAAGTTGAATCTAAAATTCATCGTTAAAAAAAATAAGAAACCTATATTATACGAATTAACGATTTAATTTATATTGATAATTTTTAATAATAAGTCTGTACTTTCGATATTTGAAACTATGAACCTCCCTTTTGACAAAAACATCTCAGTATCTAAGCTAGTTTCTATCTTTAGAAGTACGAGTGCTACTTATAAGTTTTACTGGTTTTGGGCTATTCTTGAAGCTATAGAATCAGGTAAAAAAAGAATTACAAAAAGAGAAATATTTGCTAGAATGATTTCTTTGTCTTGGTATACAGTCAATTATTTTAAAGTTTCATTTGGTAAACAAGATGTAATACAAAGTGCTGTAGAGCAAATTAAAGAATTAGAAAGTTTAAGTATTGATTCTTCTCAGGAACATATACTTTCTACTTTATTAATTACTAAAAATAAAGAAACAGTATCACTACTAAATCATTTTGATAATAATGTACCCCATAAGTTTTTAAGTCCTTGGTTAGGCTCAGGTAGTAAGTCTGAAATTTATGATAAATCAAATGATAAATTTGAATCTGTTCCATATAGATTAGAAAAAGAATACATTAAAATTTCTGATAAATGGTTGCCTTATTTTAAGGTTCACATTGCACTCTTAAAAACTTATTGTTATTGGAATCTAACCCTTTTTCTACAATCAAGAAACCCAAATGTACCAGACATACCTAACAAAATCAATAGACCTATTCAAAGAGGTAGTTTGAGCACCCATAAAACAAGATTTTGGGATTTAGTAATCACTGAAATTGGAGCGGTTAATTGTATTTATACTAATAAAACTTTAAAAAAGGGAGGATATGCTGTAGAGCACTTTATACCCTATCAATTTGTTGCTCATGATTTAATGTGGAATTTAATTCCTGCTGATAGTAGTTTTAACTCAAAAAAAAGTGATAAGCTTCCTAAATTTGATGATTATTTTGATTCCTTTTATGAAATACAAAAAATGGGGTTTGAGATTGTAAAAACAATAAGACCAAAAAATAAATTTTTAGAACACTACCTTCCTTTATTTCCTAATCAAATATTTGACAAAAATAAATTTGAAGATCACATAAAACCTATGTTAAGTATAGCTCATAATAATGGGTTTCAATATTTAGAAATATGATTGATTTTAACCAAATTCCTAAGGAGAGAATTATTTTTAATAATGAATTATTCTTTATTATTAAAGATAAATTCCCAGTTTCTCCAGGTCATCTTTTGATAATTTCTAAGGGAATCAAAAAGGATTTCTTTGAATTATCTTTAGAAGAAAAAGAGAAACTTCCTAAAATGATAGATAAAGCAAAACAGCTAATAAAACAAGAATATAATCCTGACGGCTATAATATTGGTATGAATTGTGGAGATTCTGCAGGGCAAACTGTATTTCATTTTCATTGCCATATTATTCCAAGGTATAAAGGTGATATGGATAATCCACGTGGAGGTGTAAGAGGTGTAATACCTTCAAAAAGGAAGTATTAGCCAAATAATTTAAAAAGTATAGTTCTAGCCAACATTCTTAAACAATAACTTTAAAAAAATTATAAAATTAACGGCCTTTCAGCAATTTTTTCATTAAAATGCGTACAAAACATATATTCTAATTTTTAACAAAGCTCTTTCATAAAATAAGTTAAAAAGTTATGGTAATTTGGAAATTATAAGAATGAAATTTAACCGAATAGTCCCCGTATTTTAAATAATATAAGGTAAATAATCAAATCCAAAACTAAATAAAGCCGAATGTTTTTGTTTGAAACTTTTTTAAGGATATGAAATTTCTCTTTATACTCATTATTTTATTTAATTTAATTCTTTATTAAAAAAACAAGTTTAATATCATAAAATCTGTTAATTTAAAACATAATGATAATTACTATTTTTATTTTCAATTAAATATTCAGTATTACTTTCCAATAACCAACTAGCCTTTTCATTGTCAAAGTTTTCATCAATTACCTCCATTTGATTTATTTTATAACTTTCTAAAATATTCTTCAAATTTCTTTTAATTTCGGCATCGTTAATTGTTTGGTCATTTTTTATGATTAAGTCAACTTCAATATTAAACAATCTAGCCAAATCATTTTTTTGAGTCTTAATAAAGGTAGCAAACTTCATTGATTGAATTTCTTCAACATCTAAATCTACCAGAAGTATAAAAACTACCCTATCACACTTCTCTTTTATTTCATCCTTTAGAAATGATGAATAAAGATTGCACAAGTTAGGAACCTCATCCAACCTAATAAACCCAATTAATATTTTTTTAGAGGTATTTAAAAGTTTTTTTACTGGCTTTGTCTTTATTTTTAATTGTTTTAATTTATTGGTAGCTAAAGAGTTTTCATTAATATAAAAGACAAGGTCATTTGCATCTATGTTTGCATTAAGGTGAAGATGAAATTGTTTTTTAGAAAACCAACAAGAATTTTGGATTCTAATATTTTTATCATATTGAGAATTTAAATCAAAACCAATTTTAGTAAGTTCTTCTTTAAAAAAGTTATTCTTAAAAACGTTTCTCGCCTGAGTAATTTTAATTAAAGTAGGTTTTTGATTATTAACTCCATGTTTTAGTTCTAGGAATTCTGAAAGTAAACAACTTTCTTCTAAATTTATGATGTTAAAATCATAAACACTATCCATTGAAATTTCTAAATTATTAGTAGATAGCTCAAAAGCAAGTTTCTCAATTTTAAAAGATTCCTCTTTCAGAGCTTTTACAAAATATATAGCTTGCTCATTTTCTTTAAATATTGATGTAAAAAAGGATACCCAAGATAATACCTCATCTTTATTCTCGTAATGTATTAAGTTATACAAATCATCAAAAAAATTGTTTTCTGAATTAAACGATTCTTTGTAAAATGCTGCTAAATAATACCCTAATAAAAAATCAATTTCTGCTTTTAGCTCTTCAGGAATAGTATTTATATTTTTATTTAAATTATCAAAATCATTAAATTCTAAGAAACCTCTTAACCACTTTCTAATAGAGATAACATCCTTTTCATCTTTAATATTAAGTTTTGGTATGTAATTCTCAACTATGAACTTCCCCCACCAAGTTACCCTAAAAAAATTATCAGTAACAAACTTATCTACTTTTACAGTTAATATTGGAAACTTTGACTCTTTTATTAATTCATGTAATAATTTCTTCTTTAATTCAGATAAAAAATTAAACTCTTTGAAAGTATTCATTAAGGATTGTCTAAGCTGATTGTTAGAAATATTCTCATAGACCTTATGCATCATAGAAAATAACCCATTTCTTAATTGAACATACCCATCAAAATTATATACATAATCATCTATAGCCATTTCGTTTTTAGAAACATCTCTAACTTTTCTTCCACTTGTTTTAAGCAACCCTAAAGGAATTCGGTAATGATTTATAAAAAGATTCTTATCGTTTTCTGGAACCTCAAAATAGTTTATTGCTGAGAATAAAATCAATTTATTAACTCCATGGTTAGACAACATATTGCCATTTAAATATAAACTTATACCAAGTAATCCCTGAGCTCTTTTTACATCAAATCTATCTTCTCTTACTATTAGACAACTATTAAATATTAATTCTTCTGCTTCTTTTAACGATATGTAAACCTTTATTTCATTCATAATTTATTAACTTTAAAAAATGTCATCTAAAGATATTTCTGAAGTTTTCATTTCATTTTCTATTTTTAAATCTTTTAATTCTTTAACTGTATTGTTGGTTCTTAAAATATAAAGGTATGAATTCGTTCTTGTTATACTCACATAAATTACATCACTTAATTTATTTTCTGCTTTTAACCTAGAAACAATTCCACTTGAATTATCAAAACCAAATAAAATTACATGTTCAAACTCTAAACCTTTTGAGCTAAAACTTGATACAAGTAATGGGGTTGTAGAGGTAAAATCGTGGGTTCTTAAATCTCTATTTGATATATAATGTTGATGGTCAATATTATTTGATTGCAAATAATTTGAAAGTTCTTGCAACCTATTATTATCTGGGCAAATTATACCAATTCTTTTTTTGTAAACTTTTATCTCTTTTAAAATTTCAATTATTTTTCGAAATTCTTCATTTACATTTACATCTATAAGTTTTGGTTGTGTTTGTGAATCGTTATTTACTTTTCTTACTAAATCGTCTTTTTTTCTAGAAAATATTTTAGCAAGTTTTGCTATGTTTTTATGAAACCTAAAAATTACCGACAATGCCTCAAAAATTCCATAATTTTTAACACTTGCTCTAGTTAGTTTTGTTTTGTACAATCCTTGGTCAAAATCACCAAGAGTTAGAACTCTACTTGACATTTTCCTGATTAAATCCCATTCTTCAGGAATCAAATCTTGCACCTCATCTACGATAGTTATTCCGTATTCTTTGTGTATAGTTCTTTTATTAAGCTCCCTTAATAAAAAATCGTATTTTTCTTGATATGGTGCATTATAGTCTAAAGGTCTAATGTCATATTGCTTTGCTAAATCCCAAAAAAACTTATCTTTTGTAACTATTGTTAAATTATCGCTAATTCCTAATTCATTTAAAGCGGAAGATAGATAACCATAAAGACTATGATTATACATCATTAAAAGAGGTTTAACATTTGTTGATTCGACTATATCTCTTAATGTATATAGACTTATTAGAGTTTTCCCTGATCCAGGAGGGCCTTCAACAAATAAATTTCCTCTTTCTCGAGAAATTCTTCTAATTACCCCTTTTTGTTCGGGAGACAATCGATTATATGGAATTAATATTGACATAATTTTAGAAAGGTAAGTTGTTGGTATCTAAATAATTTTTTTGGTCAGAAATCTTCTTTTGAACTTTAGGGTCGACATATGCATAAGGTTCTTCTACAATCTCAAATATGCTTGATAGAAGATGTCTTTTGCTAAATTTTGTAAAGTCGCCTGGTTTATTCTTATAGTGATGTACTAAATCTTTTGCCTCTGAATTTACATCTTGACCTAAATCATTTTTCAATTTAACTATTCTGCAAGTTATCTCAATATCACTCTTAACATGTTCATTTAAGCCCTCTAAATAGTTTAGAGCTTCTTGTTTATCGTTTTCTCCAATGAGTAATGATTTATTGTAATGTAAATAAGGTGCGTTTGGGTTTAATAATAAAGCTTTTTCTAATGCTTTTTTTGCCGCTTTTAATCGACCTAAATTTTTATTACCTATGTAAAGCATATTCAAAACAGACTCGTCTTGGTCATCAAATCGTTTTAAATATGCCTCGGCAGTTTCCACAACACCTCTATAGTTGTTTACATCAGAGAATTTCCAGATTAATCTTCTCAGGAGATATTTTTCACTTTTTAAATCTTTTGATAATTTAGCGGTATTAATTTCTTTTTTTAAATTGAAAACTTCTAATTCCTCTTCTGATAATTTACCAATTCCATAAGGGTTTTCAAACTCTACATTTCCGATTAAATCATCATCAGCAAAAACTTTCATCTTAAAAACCTTATCAATAGTTACTTCCGCTTCAATCTTAACAATTGTATCTTGATTATAAAAGTTTCCCAATGTTGTCCTTATTTCGCCAATAGGAAAATCAACGCCATTAATACATACTGGTATAATTACGTGTTGATTTAAGTTACTCTGTAATTTGAAGTTAGGAATAGAAACTTTTTTTGGTAAAGACTCACCTCTTTCTAAAATTGGGTAAAACCTTTTATTCTTTAACACTACTCCAATTGTTTCACTAGTGATAGGACTTATTAATGAAACATTATGAACATTTAAAAAATAAGAATAAACAGCAGCTCCCTCTGCTACTAGTTTATCTGGCTCATGAGAAGTTAACGAAACTGAATTCAAGAGCTTTTCTTTACAAAATGAATGTAATAACGGATTAAAACTACTTCCTCCAACAAAAAGAACATAATCTATTTCATCTAATCCTAGAACTGCTTTTTCTATTATATCAGAAATTGAAGAACTAATGGTTGAAATTGTTTTATCTATGTGTTTGAAGGAATAACTTTTACCTGTAAATAATTTGGCAAATAAATCTTTAAACTCATTTGCTGTGATGGTCATATCTCCTATGTGGTAGTCTTTGTTATTGTATTGAATTTTACAATCAACTTCTGTATAATTAATGTTTTCTATATTTACATTACTAATATCTTGGTTTGTGATTTTTAAGTTTAATTTATTACAAATGCCAATTTTTAACTGTTCTCCTATTAGTGAAAGTTGAGGTAAAATAATTTCTTTTACATCAACACTATCGATAACATCAAAATCATCAAAAACACTCTTAAGTTTTTCAACTAATAACTCTTCTGCAATAATTGTATCTATATCTTGACCTCCTAAATCATTATATCTAGAAATAGCTCGGTTGCTTATAGTTATCCCTTTATCTTTTTTAAAATCAATATTTAAAATAGATAAATCTGTTGTACCCCCACCAAAATCAACTACTAAAACATTTTTATTTTTAATATTTTTAGACCATTCAATTTTTTCTTCATTTGAGAGTCTGTTAAAATATCCTAAAAAAGCGGCATTAGGCTCATCAATTAGCATATTATTAGCGGTCTCAATTTTAGCCATTTTAGCAGCTTTTAAAACATCTTTTCTTTGATTGGCTTGGAATGATGCTGGTACTGTAATAATGGTGTTAGCTAAGGGAGAATCATTAAAACGAGACTTTCTAATGTAATTTAAAATACCCCCAGCTATTTTATAAGGCATATTTAATTTATCACTCACTGCGTTAGGATACATAGGATGATGATCAATTCCTAATTCTAATTTCCAATGATAAAACATATTACTTTTATATTGGAATAAAGGATGCCCCTTTAAATGATGTAAATTACTACCTACAAACGGCTTACCCTTATAAACACCTACAATTGAAGCTACTTTTTCGTTTTCAATTGTTGGATTGTATTCAAAAGGACTTTCTTGACGTACATTAATGAACTGTATAGGAACAGTTAAATTCTCTTTTAAATTTACATATTCAGAATCTACAGAACACATTAAAGTTGTTGTTGTCCCTAAATCTATTCCAAAACATTTCTTTTCAGTAGTTAAATTTTGATTCTTTTCTATTGAGTCACTTATAGGATAAATAACAATATCTCTCATAACATTTTTTTATATAATATTTAATCTAACCTTTATACCAATCTTTTTCGTTAATACTTAATACAAACGTTTTTATTTTATTCTCTGATTTTAAATCTATTAAATTTAAATGTTCCATAAAACGGTTCTTTTTCTCCCTATCAGTAGTAAAATTCCAACCGGCTAAAATTAGTGGTTTAGGTATGTTTTTTTCTCTTAATTCTTGACACATCAATTTATAGATCTCATTCCAAATCATTGGTTTTGGACAAATTCTATTTTCAATTAAAATTTCATCAATCATCCTTTTTCTATTACATCAATCAATTTACTAATTCCTTGTTAACAATTTTATTACTAACTATGCCTATTTACTTATATTCTTTCACAACATCACTCACCCTAATTTTTTACTCACATAATTCCCTGTATTAAATAATAAACTAGAAAGTAATCCTGCTCCAACAACCACATTAACTACTGGAACCATCATTAAGCCAGCAATAAGCGTAAACTTAGCTACTTTGACTCCGGTTAATCGTATAAATTTAGTTTTAAACGTTGCAAACGAAATACTCCCTTTTTTATACTCTAAAAACAAATAATAACCAGCTATAGCAATTGAAATGGCTGGAAGACTTGGAAAATAATCCCATAGTGAATCGTTATCGTCTAATTTAATCATTTTTGCAATAAATTCAGATACATCTGCTGTAAGTTCATCATTTGACAGTTCAGTTGATTCTAAATCCATTTTATCTGCAATTTCTTCTGTAACTAAAATTTCGCCGTCCTCATTGTTTTCTATCCAGTCATTTACGTAGGATTCACTATCCGTTGCTTTTAGCTGAACTGCAATTGTTTCTCCTGTTTCTTCATTGGTTAAAAGTACATCTGTATCTGGGTGATTGGTATCTGTAAATAAGGCTGCTGAAATTGCGTCACCATCTTCATTTTCTATCTCTACAAATTGTATTTCGTGTAAAACACCCTTCACATTATTGGCCAAACCTACTAACTGGTCTTCATCAAATTCTTGCAAATAGTCTTGAACTTCCTCGAGACTCATAGCCTGTGTATCAGGTACGGCTCGTCTTAGAGCCTGTAACACTAGTTCCTCATCTGCATTTAGATTTCCTAAATCGCCAAAAGTTAACTTTGCGAGAGCCCCTAAAACTAAGGTTTTATCAATATTCTTTTTTATGTACTTTACCTTAGACACTAGAGCTCTTTTTTTCGTTTGTTTATTTCGTCTTTATTTTCTTTGGCAGATTTTTTACCTTCTGCTTTTGCTTTTTTAAAGATGTCCTTTAAAGTTTCTTTGTCTATTTTTTCTCCTTTTATTTTTTTAAGAAAATAGTAGTCCATTACTCTACCTATACCAAAAGTTAGACCATAAACTAATGGAATTGTGGTGATGGCTCCTAAAAAAGGTAATACTGTTTTATAGGCACCAATAGCCAATTGCTGTGCTAAAAAACCTAACCCTACCAAGCCAGCTATTTCTTTGAATACTTCTGTAGCTCCAGCTTCTGAAATGTCATACCCTCTAATGTCTGCCAACTTTTTACCCATATAACCTTGAATCGGGGTAAGCACAAAAATATCTGCAAATGGAATAGGTTGTACAGCAATGGCTGCACAAAACACACTAAATACTTTTATGATTTGAGAAACTTTTTCTTCATCTGTTAAATCGGTTCTGTTTTCGATATCAGAAACCTCTGCCTTTATTTTGGCTTTTGCTTTTGTTAATAATTCCATAGCTATTTTTTTATCAATATTTACTGTCTTTTAATTATTTCATAGAAAAAATTATAATAAAGTAATTGATGTTATTCTGCTGACTCTAAATGTTCTTTCTTCACCTCTTAAATGACAAAACCCTTTAATGTGGTCGTTATAGAAACCATCATCAGTATATGAATTATTGTAATCTAAATCACTCACCAACCTTTCACTTATATCACCATCAAATTTTCTATATTTTATAAAAATATTTCTTTTATCTATTATCGCTTTTTTAACTTGTGCTTTAACATACATAGCATTTTATTTAAAAATTAATTTACTTTACTTCTATAAAACCTTTAAAAAATTCTTTTTATTTGTATAACTTAAATTTGTTTATATTTTTTGAATAGTTCCAAATTTCATTTGATCTATCAAAGCTGCTAATTCAAATTTGCACCAGTATATTTTATCTCTGAAGCGAACTTACTCTTAGCTTATATATTCTTTTAACTCTAAAATTGTAAAATTAAGATGATTTTATTCTATTAGTTTAGCAATCTAAATTTTTATAAAGATCTAAGACTTCCCAAACATCATTTGCTTAATAAAAACTTTGAATGTGCACTTAGCACCCTTCAATATATGTTAGATTATCTTTAAAGCTTCGGCAACTGACTCTGCTTTGTGGTGCTGACTAAATTTTAAAACAATATCAAAGGTGTAAAATTTAGTATTCACAGAAAACCTTTTTTGTTAACCTTTTAGATTAATTTTTCATGTTATTTCTGTATTGTGTTATTTCCCTTTTTCAAAAATCTACTTAATTGATTTAATTTCCCAGTTATTACATCTATTTTACTATTCGTTAACAAACATTTAGAAGCCCTTTCGTTAATTGATAAATCTAAATTATACCTAAGTATTCAAGTTTCAAAAAGTGATTATAAAAATATTTAAAACACTCATTGGATTAATTAAATAATTAATTTAGAAAAAATATTCTAAAATAAGCATGCCTATTGAAAGGAATAATAAATTAATTAAAACACAGATTTCAAACAAATTTTAAGAAAACTGAAATACTAGCGAATAATATTAATAGCAATTTATATTTAGCGAAGTACTGAGTTAAAGATATAAATTTTGTTCAAATAAGCAATGGTTAGAAAATAAAATATCCATTTCAAATTATTTAATTGATGGGATAATCAACTTTTAAATTGCTAAAATCATATATTTTAATATCTTTGTGGCAGTATCAGGAACGCAAGAATTGCGTACCAACCGAGCAAAAAAGCTACGGTGGTTTAGTATACGGACAGTTCTGTCAAAATAAATGAACATCCAACATATCTATTATTTACCTGATGCATAACCTTTAAAACTATGCATTTTGAAAAACTTAATGTCAAGATTTGGCGGACATGCCGTCAACTTTGGAACTGGTAAAGCCAGTGAAAAACTATTACCAGAAGATCAATCTTTGGATAATTTATTAGTGAATTATGCTCAAGAAATTATCCCTAACCATTTCATTATTTCATCTTACGATGCCATTCCTGAATATATGGGAAAATATCAATGGAAAACGATTAAAAAAGATGTCTTTAAATTAGGTGATCTAGAGCATGATTTTACTGATTTATTACTACAATATCAAGCTTCCGTAACCACCAGTATTTACTTAGGAAAGCATCATTACAACAATGTCTATGCTGTTTTTATTAAAACACATAAAGAAGGACTTGAAGACCATGTCCCTGATTACTACGAAAGTTTCGATTATGTGTTACAAATGCTCATTCAATCCGTAGACGAAAAGCCTGAACTAGACACAATAAAATTAGAGAGAATTCTACTTATCCTTTTTTATAAGATGGGATTGATTTATGAAGATTCCATAACTTTATTTAAGAGGTCGAAAACTCATTTAGGTCAAATGATATCAGAAGAATTTGAAACAACTACGATTAACGCATTAGTCGACTTAGATTCGGATGATAAGCTTGCTGAATTGTTAAAGAAAAGAGGAAATGAACAAGCATAAAAACAAATTAAAGAAAAGTGATTTTCAATATTTCTTAACCACTATTGATACTGATTGGGATGCTAAATTCTATTATTACTATCGGGTCACAAATGATGATTTTATACAGCTCGCTAGCTTCTTAGATGATTATGAAATATCCTTACGTAGTAAAACGAGGATAACATACAAAAGTCTAAAGCAAAACCTTTTGTTAACTTTAGAAAACTAGCTAGAAGGAATGTACTTATATCAAGAATACCCTGGCTTTATTTCTAGTAAAATGATTACAGGTTATGAATTTAATAGAGTCATTCAAAAAATAGTTCATGAGAAGAAGGCTATTAAACAAAAAGCTAAAAAGACTATTACACCACTAATACAATATTTAGAAAAGTTTCACCTCTACCCAAATCCTTTAGGTAACAATGAACGAAGTTGGATTGCAAAATGTCCTTCTGGAGGCAATCACTTTTTGATGGTGGTTACTACTACAGATGAATGGGGATGTGGGTATTACAAGAGAAAAGGAAAGTTAGAGGAACTTAAAAAATGGTTGTCTGAAATCAAAAGTAAAAAAGACCAGAAGATGTAGACACAAATGCTAAAGGAAATCAAAACAGAAAATCTACAAACCAAGGAAACCTTAAAGTGTTGGATTAATATAAATTAAAGAGACAAAAACACCTATTACAAATAAATTAGAACATAAGCTATGGAGTACCATAAAACAACTGTAAAACCTTTTTCAGCTCAAATAACTTTAGGATTAGAGAAAGGCTATACACAAGAAGTCATACAAAAAAAGCAAATACTACAGTTTATACAAACCTATCAAAAGGAATTATTCATAAATAAAAATATTGCTATTAGTGCATCAGTTAGTCACTGTGATATTGTTTTTAGTGGACAAATAGAGCCACATTTAAAACTCAATTTTATCAATTACCCAAAATTTCCATTAGAAGAAAAACATCTTAAGGAAACTATTAATAACCTTACGAAAGCATTGATGCAAGAGTTTTTACAAAACAGAGTAGTTGTCGAGTATTTAGATGAAACCGTCATGTTTGAAATTACTAATGAAATTGACCCAAGAATAAACTAAAACTATGAAAAAAGACATTTATATTGGATTACTAACACCTTGGGGTGTACCTCTTATTGAAAAGACATTAGAAAATTGGAGTGATGTGGAAATTAATAAATTTATGGAATTACATAGGTTACATGTATACAGCTCCAAACAAGAATCTAAAGGGGTCTATAATTTTAATATTATTAGAAATAGCACCTACCTTGCGTTAGAAAATGAAATTGAACAAATGAATATGAAAGTTGAAAAGCTAAGAACTATAAGTTTATTAGGGCAGTTTATTCATGAAAGCCAAGAAGTTCCTATAGATTATGCTGTAATTTTAAAAAACTCATTCATAGACATGCAAAAATACCTTACAGATGATGAGGAAGCTGTTTTACTAATTAATGAAAGTGAATCTCCTAACAAAATCATTAACTTAACAGGTGTTTGTCCTTATGTTATTTTATTTTTTGATGAAGAGTTAAATTTTAGAGGTGTTTCATATAGTAAAGAAAGTGGTAAAGGTGAGTTTAGAATTACTACTCAATACAAAACACTACTTTTTTTAAGACTACCTCATCAAGTAAAATACGACCAAATAAATAATTTAAAAATCAACTAACTATATGTTAAAAGGCAATGTGATATAAACCTAAATTTTAACTAATAAAATTATTTAATTAAAACTATAAAGCCTTAGAAAACCGATTATAAGAAAATTCTATTATAACAAAATATTTATTAAGATTTCAGACAAAACCTTTACACTTGGGGTGTGTAAGAAAATTAAAGTTTGATTACCTTCCATACTCAATTAGGTGTTCAAGAATAAGGTAAAAGAATAACCTTAACATTACACAAATTAATCTATTAAGATTCAAAACATGAAAAAATTAATATTCAAAAAGGTAAAATCTTTCAAAAATGAAATTTTTCATAACTTCAAATTCTTTATTATTTGAAGCTTTAGTTTTAATTTTTAGTATATCATTTGTAGATATAAAGTTGCAAAGCTTAACCTTTTCTTGAACGCATAAATTAAATAAGTCAATTTTAGAAATATTATCCATATTACCCAAATTTTGTTGAATTGAACTATGCTTGTGCCTAATTTCGATTAAATCATTAAAAAGAATTTTAATCTTCCAAAAATTCTGTTCTTTTTTAAGCAACTCACTTTTTAAGTTAAACGATTTTTTTAAGCTATTTAAAGTAATATTGGAAGTTTGGGTTTTGATACTTTTAAACGTTTTTAATATCTGGTTTTTATTTAATTTCAAAATAAATTCAATTAATTCAAAATATGATGAATATAATATAATATCAGTAATATGATTTTTTGCTCTAGAATCTTTACCTGAATAGACAGGTTTATAATATTTAAGGTTTATTTTTAGATCTAAAAATAAACTTTCTGAAATTTTTTTATTGCTAAATATTTGATTTTTATGATTTGAGTGTTTAGAAATAAATAAATCTAAGTTTGAGCAGTAATTAGTTGTAAAGTAATCTAGAATAAATGCTTTTTTTCTTAATTCACCTTTCTTGAAAAAAGGTAATATATTCCATAACTTAAAAAATAAGGCATAAATAAAAATAATTTGTTCCCAATTTATTGGAGAAATAGATAATTTATCTATAATTTTTTTTGAAAAAAGAAATCCAATACCTCTGTTATTTTTAAAATCTTTTTGAGACCAAGTTTGTTCATGTTGTGGTATATAATTATGCAAATAATTCACCAGTAAACTGCATTCAAAACTTTTTTTAATAACTTTTTGACTTGCTAAATAAAGAAAGAAAAGAATTATCGAATGAAATTTTAAATCTTTTTTTTTACGTAGATTTAAAAATCTATTAAAGTTATTTTTATTTAAATGTTGAATTATCTCAAACATTCTATCTTCATAAAAAAGATTATACAAAATAAATTCAACTTCGTATTCGCCCAAACAATTTATTAAATCGTCGTAAAAAAAGCTTTTTTCTATTATTACACCTCGTGTAGTCTTAGGTGTTAATGTAATGCTATAACTTTTTAATACTCTTTCATGCACTTCTTCTCTAATGGAGGCATACCTTCTTTTCCTTTCGAGGGTGTTTAACTCTCTCATATTTATAAAGAGATCCTGTGTTATAAATTTTTTATTTGATTCAAAAAAACCCAAATACTTTAATCTAAAATTATTATTTTACTTTTTTATTAACTAAAAAGATAAATTTTAATGTAATATTTTACTTCTCAATTTATCATTAAAATCAAAAATATCTTCTAGTATAGACTTCATAAAAAGTTCACGACCTAATTTTTCTAGTAATTCAACATAAGCTAATTTTTCACTATATCCAAAACCATCAAATAATAAAGAGACTAAAAAGTCATAATCTGCATCAGCAATTAATTCCAAATAATATCTTCCATTATTTGGTATAAATAAACCTGTTCTAGACAAAAGACTAGGCTGACCAGAAAGAAAGTTTTTACCTGAAGCATATTTTGTGCTTTTTGCATCAATCTTATCTTGAAAGGATTTACAAATACCAATTTCAACCAATCCTTCACTTAAGTCCTCCTTCATGAACTCCCATATTTTAGTTTCGTTCTTCGTTGTAATTTCAAAAGCTTTTTCCTCATTAAATGCATTAAAAACTATTAATAAACTAACAATTAACTTTTCTTCATCTTTTAAAACCCATCTCACTTCCTGATAAAAATTATCCTGTAATTTTTTAACTACTAAGTTCTTCAAATTTTTATTTTTTTTTGATTCTAAATAATATAAACCACTTAAATTTATAAAGTAAAAATTCTTCTTAGAGGGTTTAAGACATTCTGAAATATATTCTGATTCTATACATTTTTTAAAAACTTCACTTTCAAAATCATCTACATTTATAGAACTTACTTCAAATAAACTTTCAATTTTCTTTTTTTGCCACTTTAAACCACACTCAGTAATTGATAAAAAAAGAGATTCATCATTATTTTTTAATGCATTCACGCTGTCTTTATTTCCAATTTCAATAAAATTAGATTGTAGTATTTTTTTTAAATCACTTAATTCTTTATCCATTTTTTAATATGCTCTAATGTTAAATGTATTGGGTTCTTTTGCGGGTTCTACTAATATTGCTAAAAGTAATTTATTGTTTTCGTCTAACTCCTTTAATCTTTCTATCACCATATCAAGTGATTTATTATCCATGTTAGCAATTTCATCAATTAATACAATAAATTTTCTTTCTTCATTAATATTTAGTTTTGCTTTCAAATAATTGCTAGAACCTTGACCTCCACTAAAATCTGAAAAAGCTATTTTTTTATCTTCTGGAGTTACAAAATATGGAGTCTTACTTGAATAATCTATATAGGCTATCTCAACATTACTATCCTGATAAATAATTTTATTACCCATAAGTGATGCTACATATTCTCCAATAATTTTCATATACGATTTATATTCTAATGAATCATCAGAATTTAGTTCACCATTATCACTAATGAGATTATTTCTTTGAACCATATATCTTGTAAAAAAACTTAACTTATTACTGAATATTTGGATTTCTCTATGGTTTAAAGCATACTTAGATGATTTCTTAGAGTCTTCTACTTTAAACTTTACATTATCATCTAACAACGCTTTATCTAAATCAACTAAGAACAACTCACTTTTTTTTATTTCTTTTTTATAATCTTCTATTTGCTCTTTTTCTCCCCCCTTACAATAACTATTTTTAAAATATAAATTTTCACGCAAGTTCTCTCTACCACTTTCATCATTCAGAGTAGATAATTTAACACCTTTATTTTCAAGAGTATTTCGTAATTTATCAATTTCTAACTTATCTCGATTAATTGATTCTTTAATGTTGTTAGCTCTTTCTAATTTTTTATTATAATTATTATTACCATTCTTATTTTTAGTAATTTCTTTTGACAGTTTTTTTGAAAAAGCAAGACCATTTTTTATTTTTCTTTCAATTCGACTTAAAGTATTATTTAAATCTTTCTGTAACTTATTTAAATCATCAACAACACTCAATTTATTTTCATAAACATCTAATTGTTCAATAATTAAACCAGGGTTCTTATCGAATAATTCCACAATAATTTGATCTCCTACACTGTTTTCTTGGTATTTAAAAAATGCATTTTTTAAGTCTTTTATGAACCTGTAATCAACTTCATTATATTCAGATTTAATATCTTTGAATACTTTATCTAATGATATGTTCTTAAAACTTTCTATACCTTTTAGAAATTTGGAAATTTTTTCAATATCATAAACTAATAAATCATTTACTATCGCCTCTGAATTATCAAATAAATAATTAAACAAATTGATATCTGTTTTTGAGAAACAAAAAGTAAACTTCTCATAATATTTATTATCAACTATTTCCTCTTTACAATAGTTTAATAAGCCAGAAATATTAAGGTTTCTTATTTCTTTTTTAAGAGTTGAAATCTTTTTTTTATTATCTGTATTTGTTTTTAAACTAGAACTTGGTTTTAATAATCTTAACTCTTTTTCGATATTTGAAAATTCAATTTCTTTACGAGATTTAGAGCTTATACTTTTTTTAAGATTAATTAAATTATCATAGTTTTCTAAGTCTTTAAGCTTTTCTTTTACCTTAT
This sequence comes from Polaribacter sp. MED152, assembly GCF_000152945.2. Classification (NCBI taxonomy): domain Bacteria; kingdom Pseudomonadati; phylum Bacteroidota; class Flavobacteriia; order Flavobacteriales; family Flavobacteriaceae; genus Polaribacter; species Polaribacter sp. MED152. Next base: position 1,652,124 of record NC_020830.1, read on the forward strand.
TTAATTTATCCTCATGAGTTTTTTTTAATTCAAGATTACTATTAATTCTATCTTGAATTTTTTTAATGATTACCTCATCTCTTTCATCTTTAATTGACTTTAGGATATCTCTAATTTTTATATCTAAAGGGTTAAGGCTATCTAAAATATCTCCATTAAATTCTTTAATTGATTTTAGTAATTTATATATTCTATCCAAAGGATTTTCTGGTATATCGTATAATAATTTATATCTATTTGAAAACTCATCAGAATCTATTTTCTCAGAAACCCCTTCTTTATCAGTTATTCTTATTTCATTTTCATCTAAATGATTGAACTTGCTGTTGATTTTAAAACCATCAGGATCATCTATATCAATTTCAAAATTAATTTTTTGATGGTCTTTGTCTATTAAATAATTTAATGACCTTCTTAAAGTCGGGGAAAGTTCATCATCAGGTAATTCTAATGCTTTGAATGCATAAGCAATGCTGTTTAAAAGAAAACTTTTACCAGAGCTATTTGATGCTTTTATGACTAATATCCGTGAATTCCCACCCTCTCTAGCACTAACGAACTCATTAAGGTTATTGTTTGGTATAAAAATTTCTTCAGATATTGTGTCTGGCTGCTTCGTTAATTTATAGTCTATGAATTTTATCATTATTGCTTAATTATAATTTCAATAATTTCTTCAAAAGAACCCTCCATGTCGTTTATAGCCATTAATTTTTTGAGCATAGTAGAGAATTGATTTTTCTCTTCACTTGAATAGCCATTTATTTCTCCAAAATCTTCAACTAACTTTTCTAAATATTCTTCTTCATTCATGCTTTTAATTTTTAATACATATATAACCTTCTTAAGAATTCCTTTTTTATTAGCTCTTGTTTCCCCTCAAAATCTAATTTAATAATAGCGTCTAAATCTTGTTTAATTGGGAGTATTAATTGATCTAATTTATCATTAATCTCTTTTTTAAACATATCGCAATAAACATCGTCTTTCCCAATCATCATTTTAAAAATATTACTGTATGATTCTTTTTTGTAAGACTTGCAAAGAAACTTTGATAGCTTTATATTTTCATTTAACTTATTTCGCTGTATATTATAGCCGCTATTAGATTTTGTCTGATTATCTATAATCGGATAGTAATTTAAATCTTTAAGAAGTAAACCTTTTACAGCCATTTGTAATTTAGAAACTATTTTATTTAAATTTACATAAACTTCATTATTTACTAATTCAATAAAACTTTTATTTATTGCATTGTAAAAAACAATTGCCTTTTCATCAAAGTGTATGCTATAGTAATCATAATGATTCCAAATTTTACACAATAACAGGTAGTAATAATTATTTTCTTTTGTATTAACTGAATCTTTATTTGAAAAAACTAACCAAGCAGCGAATTTCTTTACTATTGAATTTCGATTTGTATTTAAAGAATCCCAATCATCTGGATTTAGTGACAGTAACTCAGTTAATTCAAATTTTAAAAAGTCCGTAACCTCATCTTCTGAAGAACATTTATTCATATAATTAATGAACTTATATGAAAATAAAAACTGTTTATTTATTTTTAATTCTGATAATTTTCCAAATTTTAAATAGTTAAAAATTTTGTTACATTCCTTTTCAAAAAATAAGTTTATAATCAAAAACTCTATTTCATAAAAAATTAAATATTCAAAAGCCTTATCGTAAAATTCATAAATATCCTCAGATAATTTATATGCTTTCGTAAGTCTTTTTCTTGTTTCAGCTTTAATATTTTCATATTTATCCAACTTTTCTTTATCCGACAATCCCCTCATTTCTGAATGAAGCTTGATATGAATAAAATTTTTATTTGCTGAATAAAAGCTCATTAATAATAAATTTAATTAATAATATCTTTAAAAAAACCATTATCTGAATCTACCAAAATCTTTCTATCTAAATATAAATTTCTGTGTTCACAAGATGTTTCACTTACTAAACTACAAGAAAAACACGATGCAAAATTTAAATCAAATAAACCTTGGCCTTCGGATCCCCAGCATAAAGGATCACTATTACAAATGGTAGCTCTTTTAATCGCACTTTTTATTAGATTATTTAAATTTTGTGGTCTAGTTTGAGCTATTAGACCCCCCATGCTACCTTCTGCACCTTCAGCTGTGTAAATTAAACAACCATACATTTTATAATCATCCTCATTCGACACATAAATTCTTTCAGATAAAGAAGCTGTGGGATACCCGCATCTAAACTCTAATTCTCGCATTATTAAATGAGAAAATGTATGTACTAAATATAATTGCCAATTCATAACATTGGCAAAATCAATTGCACCTTTATTAAAATTATTTGAGTTATTTTGTAATTGAGATAATTGTGATTGTATATTACCAATGACATTACTGTTATTAATGAAATCTTCAATCAATTCATCATTAAACGAAAAGAAAATTCCTTCTCCAAAATTCTCAACTACAGGATACACCAATACGTTTTCATTTTTACTTCTAAAAATATTTTTTGGATGTGCATTTTCAGCATCTGCATCTATTGGTAATACTCTTGAAAAATCGAGTTGAGCAGAGGTAATCTTCATATTATCTATCCTAAGAACACGATTAAAGTAGTCTCTTGTTTCTTCATCTAAATGGGTAGTAACATCTTTTACTTTTAAGTCTTTAGGATATTTTCTTAATAACTCTTCATCTTTATGAAATGCTTTAAATTCATTATATCTGAAAATCATCTCTTTCATCGAATCTGGAATTTCTTCTTCAATTTTATTTGGTAATTCAGCCTCTAGCTTTTTAATTTTTTGTTTCAACTCAATTGCTTTGTCTAAATTATCAGCTAAGATTGACCGTTTTTTTTCAGCCTCTAATTTCATTATCTCTAAGGTAACATCACTCTCAAACAACTCACTATGTAAATATATACTCGACATTATTCTTGAATAATAGATATTATTACCAGTGGTTAATGTCACTTTCATAGGTTTCGGAGAGTTACATGTTTCAGTGGGTGGGTTTTGATTTCTAACATTTTTATCACCTGCATAAGGAAATCTTTCATCATTTTCTGTGGATGACTCCCAAGGCTTATGACCTGAGCATTTAATCTTAACATTCATTAAACCTTTTAGTGATACACCTTTATTACCAATACAACCAGAATTAACACAACGAATAAATTTACCATCATAACCTGAAGCATTACCTCTATTAGATGTTATTATAATATTAGGATTATTGCAACAGTTTTGATTTACAAATAAGTTGACAGGGTCATCTTTATGAATTGCTAAAGGCTCTTCTTTACGCCATCTTAAAAATTTAGACCAAGGAAAATCACTAATGTGGCCATGTTCGCAAAGTAAAATGATATTGTCTTGTTTTAAATCATTTGTCCAGCCTTTTTCTTCGTTAAAAACATGTTTTGGTGGATGAAATTTTTTACCATGCTTATCATCATTTTCTTTTCTATTAACCCATTTTTTATACCAGTTACCATAATGATTATAATTATTGGAATTATCAGCAAATATTTTAGGCATATAAGTACTAGGTATTGCTATTTTTTCACCACTATCCTTAATCTTATTACTATGAGTTATAATATCAATATCTGGAACTAATACTAGGTATTTCAAATTTGGTAGTTCCTTTCTATCCATTTTAAGAGATTCTAAAAGTCTATGATCATTAGAGATACTAATGTTTCCATTTCTTTCTAATCTAGATTGTTTAATAACATAGTCTTTTAAGTTTTCTTCATTTTCTCCTTCCTTATGAATATCTAAAACTCTTTTTAAAAATCCCCATTCTTCTATACAAGAAATAATTACACTACCATATTGAGTATGAACGATAGATCCAGGACCTCCATAAGCTGACAACAATTTATATTTACTTACAGATTCATTTGCTTGATTATTTTGATTATAAACTTTTTTAGCCATATTTTTTTATTGTTGAACAGTTTTTATAATCGCAGAAGCTCCAATTTCTCTTAATGAATAAGAGACTTTCCAATGTTCTGGATAATTTTCATCTAATGCATTGACAAAAAGCGCATCGTTAATAGATTGGTTTTGCTTATTACGATACACAATAACCTTTTTAGAATCAGTACCATCTAATTTATTAATCCAATTATTCAGTAATTCATTTAATTTATTATTAATATCATCAACTTCATCTTTAGATATTATACCATCGATAGTAGATTTTACACCAGCTTTCCTATGTTGCAGATGCTTATCTAGTGCTTCTGCATTATGATATACTTCTTGAATTTCAGATTTTATTAAGTTCTTTATTCTTACAATCTTATCATTATTAATATTTGATGCAGAATCATTATTCATCAATTCTAATTCTTGATTATGACGAATGATAACAATTGCATACATCGCTAAATAACGATTGAGTGCTTTACTCGCAAAAGGGGTAACCGATATTGGTTCTACATAACTGTAAAATTTCTCATGAAATTCCTTGAATTTTTGATAGTGTGAAATATCCCTTGACCTGAAAGGGTGATGTACTGTAAAAACAATACCATCTTCATCTCTGGCTACCCTACTAGATGCCTGTATGTATTCTGCAATGTTTCTAGGCATGGAGTTAATCACAATTGTATTGAAGCGTGAGACATCAATACCTACTGATATCATATTAGTGGAAATAATAAATTCTGGTGGGTTATTTTTTTTCAGAATTAATTCTTCTGGACCTTCCTGTGACTCTAAAAGCGTCCATTTTTTCTCTATATCAGCTAAATTTGTTTTAACCTCTTCTCCAGACAATCTACCTGTAAGTTCAGAATACTTAATTTCATTTTCCTTTCTTATTAATCTGTCAAAGAAACTCCAAGGAATTGTGTTTTTAATAACATAATTAATATCTCCAGGTAAATAATGGTCTAGCTGGGATTGTGCCTTACCCACATCTTTTAAACTATTGTAATATGCCAATATAGAATGATAATAATCAAAAACCTTTTTGAGTTCATACAAAGTTTCTGGGTTTTCAAAAACTTCATCAACAGAATATTTTTCTTTAAAATATTTTAGCCTATGACTTAAACATATAGATATAATACGCAATTGCATCCATACTTGAGTTTTACCAATTGGTAAAACTCCTATATACTTTCTTTTAGATTGATATTTTGTGATATCATCATCTCTTCTTTTGTAAAAAGCAAAAAATGAATCGTCGCAAGTAATCCCTTGCTTTGGAAAGATTTCAGATCTTCTATTAAATAAAGCAAATATTTGTTTATCCGTGTTTCTTGTAGTAGCAGTAGATGTAACTATTTTAGGTTTTATTTTGTTTCCACTCTCGTCCTTATATGTACATAAATAATCAATACTTTTTTCAAATAAACCAACTGATGATCCTAATGGGCCTAATAATAGGTGTAATTCATCTTGAATTATTAACTCAGGGGGTAGAACATTTCTTTGGTAACCTTTCCCTATTAATCTTCTTGAGTCTTTATTTCTAATAACAGGTATCGTTGAAACATTATTAGCAAGTGCTGCAAATTTATCTACTGTACCAAATAATAAGGTCGGTGGATATTTATAAATATCTTCATCAAATAATCTTAAAGGTAAACTTTTTGTCTTAGATGACCGTCTACTGTGAAAAGTACAACCACTTGTATTACAAGCAATATGTAATTGATCATTAATTCCATAATTACCAATATGGTTAGGTTTGATATTTGGTAAATCTTTATCTATAAATAAATCCCCACCACACCAAGGGCAGTCTGTAAAAGGCAAATTAGTAGAGATTGGTTGCTTATTTTTTATAGACTCAGAGACCTTTTCTAATTCATTAATCATTGATTTATCGCCCTGACTCCAATAATTTGGTAATGAATCTCCTCCAACAAATAAACCAATTGTAATACGCTCTTCACCTAATGAAAAATTATTTGGTAGCGAAAATTCATCTTTTCTAATTACCTCTAACGAACAAATTAATATTGTAGCCCTTTGAAATTGCTGCAAGGTTAACATCCTTAACGTATAGCGCATTAATACGGTTGTACCAAAGCCACGTTCTCCTTTTGTAAATCGTCTCAAAGCTATTGCAAAAGCAATAATACCAAGATATGCCTCTGTTTTACCACCACCAGTAGGAAACCAAACTAAATCTGCAATTTCATTTCTTTCAGGCCATCCAGTACCAAATACATCTTCTACAGTATTCTCATTCTCGTCTGGTTTTACAAAAGCATCTACATTTAGTAAAATAAATGCCAACTGAAAAGAACGCCATTTATATTCTGTTTCTTTACCATCCTTATCATAAATCTTTTCGTTAGAATAATATTCTTCGCTATTTTCTTGATTTGGAACAAAAGGTTTGTTCTTTTTTGACTCAATACTATGATGCAATTGCATAAACATTGCTGTATTCATTGTTCTAAATGCAGCAATAGCCTCGGAGTTATTTGCCAATAAAGCAATATTCCTTTTTAAGCGCTTATAATCATTTCTACAGGCCTTTAACTGCTTATTTAATAGTTCTCTAGAGTTCTCGTTAAGGTTCTTCTCTTCATTTAAATCTGCCTGTTTATCATTTATCCAACTGTCTATCGTTTCGTCTCCATAAGCATCAATAAATAAGTTTAATCCTCCAATAATTTCATCATCTGTAACGTTACTGAGAGTAGAAAGATATCGCATAGACAGCATGGTATCATCTTCAATTCTAGATTTAATAGCATTTTGACTTTTAATGATTTTACTAGGCTTAAAGTCAACTGTAGGTGTTTCTTGAGTGGGAAGGAAATCTGAAGATATAAACTTCAGCCCATTATTGGTAGTACCCCAATTCACAGATGTATTATAACCTTCACCATAATCAATATAGTTTCTGTAAATTAACTTATTAAAACTATCTTCTTCATCAAAATCTAATAATTGAGGTGGATTGTATTGTGAAAGACAAGATTGTTTCTTTTCCTGAATTCTTAATTCAATTCCAAAAAATGATAATTTATTGGCTTGATCTTTTTTATTTAATTGAGGTGGTTCATTTTCTTTTAATTTATACTCATTAACGTTTTCAACTATTAATTTCACAAAAACTTTATCTTCATCATTTTTAGGAATATAGTATTGAACATAGTATTCTAAACTTTCTTTGTCTTTCTCATCAATTGGTTTTCTTGTTTCCCTTTGAATCGCTTTTCCATTCAGCTTTGGTAAATGAATTTCTTTTGTAAATTTTTCAGATTGCCATACTGGGGAAGCATTGCGTGCTTTTAGTATTGTTTTTAGGTCTGTAGTTATTTGTACTAACTGATTATAAATTTCGAGTTCTTTTATTAGGACCTTATATCGGTTATAATTGGATATTCCGTTTTCTAATTCTTTTTGAATAAAATCGGTTATTGAATCGGTAAAAATTGTGTAAACATTTTTATGGTGATGTTTAGATTCTGAAATTGAAAAAAACTGCTTAATAGGATTTGCTAAACCAAAATATTTAACCCCTTTATCTTCTTTTAACTCAATAATATTATTGTCAAATACTTTATTTAAAACTATGAGAAATTCTTTTTTTACATAGTTATTTAATAATTCGTAATCTATTTTGTAAATGTCATCTTGATTAAAGTCTCTGTTTGTATGAATAAATAAATTATTGCCTTTTTTAACTATACTAAAAGCTGAATTCAAGTATGTTGCAATAATCTGTTCTATTTCTTCTTTATATTCTTTAACGTTTATAGCTATTTTGTTCTCTACTAAAACCTTTTTTCTAATATTTTTATATTTCCTGTAGGAAAGTGTGATTTCTAAATCTTCTTGGATGTTTTTGTTTTTATCAAAAACGAATGATAGACCAAAGGTATTTGGATAATTTTGTTGAGTTAGCACAACATTAGTTGATGTATCTTCTGATATATTATCGTCATCTGCAGAGGTGTTTACAGGTACTTCATCAGGTTCATCATTTTCATCAGGTTCTCGTTGCTCTTCATTTCTATTTTCACTAGATTGAATAGTTCTTGGAAATAAAATAGCAGAACTATATTGATAAGCAGGAACTTCAGGTATAATTTCATCAAAATTCTCTATGGCAGAAACTTGAGCAAGGTCTTTGTCAACATATGTTGACTCATCCCAATCCTTAAGGAAAAAATATTTTTTATTATATGCACCAGGGCCAATAACTTGTTCCTTAACATAGTTTTCTAAACTTTCTCTTTTCTCTATAAACTTATTCATTTCTTATAGTTTTTATTTCAGTAAATTCAAGTTGACTGAATATTGTTGATATTATAGATTCAGAAACCTCATCTTCAGTAATTTCATTTGAATCGGATATATTAAAAATGGTATTATGTTGTTTAACTATTTTAGAAACTGATTCTATAATTAATGGATTTTCAATTGAGCCTATCCAATTATTTTCTATTAATAGTTCTATAATTGTTTTATAAACCTTTTTTAGTTCGTTATGTTTACTTCTTCCATAATATGCAATGAAAGATAGATGTTGGTCAGAGTCGTTGATATTTAAGAACTCACAAATTACTGCCCAATCTTTTTTTCTTCTAGGTATTCTGAATGTTTGCTCGTTAACTAATTCTACTGCATAGTTTTTGTCAAAGTAGTTTTGGTACTGGTATGAAATCCCTTTATTTTTTAGAATCTTATATATGTTCTTTTTTGTAAATAACTGCTTTTGATATGAAAGAACATCTTGAGGTATATTTACGAGCTTATCATAAAAGTCATTTGATTGAAATAAACCTGTAATATCTGAATCTCTTATTATCCGATCTCCGATTTTTAATGCTCTTGCTTTTACATACAATAATGAATCTCTCTGCAATAGAACTTTCTCATTTGATGGTATCATTAAGTTGTCATTTATAATTACTAACTCATCATCAATATCAACATCATTATTAAACGTCTCGATTTCTTCATCGTTTGTGAATTCTAAATCTTCTACATCTGCATTTTCATCTTCTAAATTTTCATCTTCTAAATTTTCATCTTCTATATATTTCCTTCTGTAATTTTTAAAATCTGACCTAATTTTAGTGATTAGATCTGTTTTTATTTTTTCTAACTCATCCTTATTTGCATCATAATTATCATCAAATTGTTCTCTCACATTGTTAAGCAAAGGACTGAATTGATAATTAAATAAATGAAGTTTTATCCAAGGTTGATAACCAAAATATAAAAAGTCTGGTATTGCAACATTGATTTTTTTGTTTGGTTTATTTTGACTTTTATTCACCAAATCAATTACGTTAAATGAGTCAACAACTATGATGCACTCTAAATTATCATAATCTATAGAATTAATAAACTCAACATTAGAATTAAGAGATTGTACATAATTTTTAAAATTATTGAAGACAAACTCTAATCTTTTTTTTCTATTACTTTTTAATTCGGGGAACGAGATTTTTGTTGAATTTGTTAATATTTTTTCAATCCAATTTAATTCAATTACCTCTTCAATTATTTCTTCAATTATTTTAATTATTGGCTTTTCAGCAACTGCAGGAAAATCTTTTTTAAATTGAACCAACCACTGCTCTTTAGTTAATGAAGGATTTAAGAAAAGTAACCAATATTTTGGAAAAGGTGTGGTGAACTTATTTAATTCTAGTTGAACCCATTGATCTTTAAAAGACTTAAACAAATCATATAGTTTTTTTGTATGATTTGTAGTGATAATCTCATAATTTAAATTTGTTTTAAGACTATTATCGTCTTGTAATAATATTAAATTATTTTCTAAATTCTCATTATTATAAGCAAATCGATTATTAAAAATTAAATTAAATTTCTTTTCTGCAACATCAGTTAAATATGGATGTGGCTTTTTAGAATATGGATATTTTATAAATAGGCTATTATTTAACTTTTTAGATATAAGTTGATCTTCTAATTCAATGGCTGAATCATCATCTAATTTATTATCAAATAACAAAATATTTTCCGAAATTAATTGACTAGAGACATTATCTAGATTGTTGAATATCAAGATTTTTTCCTTAATTTCAATATGGATTGGAAAATCAATAATATTTGATTTACGGATACTTTTAAAAAGTTTAAAAGTATTTTTAATGACACTTGCTTTGCAGTAATCTTTAATTTCTTCTTTTTTAAAAACGGGTAAAAAAGTGTCTAGTTTTGTAATTGTATCTTTTTGCCACAGAACTAGATTGTCCTTTTGCTTTTGAAACTCAAGTGTTAATTCTTCAACTCTCTTATCTTTCGAATAATTAAATATATCAAAAAGGCATGTGCCTTCAAAATCAGATAACTTTTGATTTTTTACAAGGTTAAAAATAATTGTAAATGCTCTTACATAATTAAAAGCAGTTAAAGAAAACTCTTTGGAATAATAAGGTAAATGTAATCTGAGTTTATCACTGTCGGATTTCAAAAAATTGAAATACCAGAAACCAATAGTTCTTAATTTACCATTATCTTTCTCGTTAAGAAAATCTAAAGTAGTATTATGGATTTTTACAAACTCTACTTTCTCCATAAGATAATTTTAACTGCTTCCATTGCTCTTGTAACAGCAACATAGTTTTGTACTTTAGATTTTTCATTTAATTCATCTGTTATCAGATAAACTGATTTATTTTCTAAACCGCGGTATTTAATTGGTGTTGCGTACCTTATTTTAGCTGAAGGAATATTAATGTTATTATCAAGAAGTTCCTCTAGATTATCTTTATAATAATCTTCGGCGATTTCTTTAAAAGAATCAATTATTTTGCTATGAACTAAAATTATTTTTTCCGAATTTAAGAATATTCGCTCATCAATGATTTCTTTAATTAATTTTAACTTATTCTCAAGTGAAACAACAATCTTATCTTCTTTAGTTTTTTTACTATGAAGTATATTATTTGATATAGTAATTATGTTTTTATTCTGTCCACATCTATACGTTTCATCAAATAAATAGTGCGTAAAACCATTCTCTATATAAAAGTCAGTATAAAAAGAGATATCACTAAAATTGTAAATGATTGTTTGTTTTGGATCATAAAGAACTAATAATTTAGGATGTTCCATTTTTTGTTCAAATTTTTCAATAAGCTCAAACAAACCTTTATTAAAATATTCTTGAGCCTCATCAAATATGATAAAACCTATTTCATCTGACACATTTTCATTTATAGCATTTTCATGGTAAACTTTAAACTTTATCAAACTATTATCTATGCCATAATCTCTAATTATAGCATGTTCAATTTTTGATTTTATTAATTTATTAGCGCAATAGTATATGCCTTTTTGTTGCATTAAAATATTTTCCGCTAAAAACTTTTTTGCTAAGACAGTTTTTCCTGTTCCAGGCGCACCTTGAATTATTACTTTTCTATTTCTTTTTAAACCTTTTAAGGTTTCATAATTTTCCTTTAAAATAATCTCAGAATTAATTCTTTCAGGATTATACCCATACGAAGATTGAGCTGGAAATAATTGAGCTTTTAGCGATTTAATTTTTTTCGAGGATAGTTCTGGATATTTTTCAAATATTTTTTTATTTATTTTTTCAGAAGACCAACTTGGGTTAAGTTCTCTTAATATTTTACTTCGTGAAGTTTTAGCTAAGTTTAATATGAAATCATAAAAAAGTTTATTTATTGCTTTATCATCTTCACCACCTTTTAAGTTTTCAAAATCTTTTTTAGAAAAAAGTAAATTTTTATAGCCTTCTAATTGTGGCCCTCTTAATTGAAAACCTGCTTCGTGTGGCAATACAATAGCTCTATATATAAAAACTCCCTCATCAATTAATTCTTTAAGTGTATGTGTATATTCTTTTGCTTGATTAAAAGGATTTTGAGTTTTGTAACCTCTTAGATTTGCTTTATTAAAAGAAAAATATTGATCGCTATTATCTACCTTTAAACCTCCCCCTTTAACCTCAAAAATTAATATTCCATACTTAGATAAAAGAACAAAATCTATCTGACCTTCAACTTTTCCCTTACTTGCTGGATGAGTTGACAAATTATAGTCATGCTTTAAAAACCACGATTCATTTTCTAAAAGTTTGTATTCATTAAATTTTAGAAATTGATCATACAGCCAAATTTCTCCATAAAGGGGAGAATTGTCTATTTTAGTTATACTTTTTTCTAAGTTATTTTCCGGGTAATTGTTTAATAAGGTTACTGGCATTCTTTTTTTCTTTTTCGTTAGCTACCGATGCAATTTTATTTATAGCATATAAAGCAAATAGTTGTTCCATTGGAATTTCATCCTTATATACAAATATTTCCCTCTCTCTTTGTTTAAGTGTGTTATTACTTATGTTTAAGTTTTTAATAATTACATTCACTTCATGTACTAATTCTGTAGGTTCTTTAAAATTACCTTTAGATTCTTGTAACTCATACATTTCCTGTAAACTAAGACCATCTGCAATTTTTTCTGAGAAACCATTATTGATTATTCTTACAAACTGTTTACCGCTTTTATTTTTAATCAACAAAGGTTCAAAATCTTTATAATAATTATCTTGAACTACTTGATTCTTAAAGTTTATACCTGTACCATATTGAATTGATGTAAACCATTTCTTATTTGGTTTTGTTTTTTTTTCAATTTCATAATTTGATAAAGTAACTGTTAAATTTCCCACTTTTATTGGATGCCTTCTAAACCGAGAGTTTTTTGTTCTTTTAGGTTGCTTATCAAATGATTTTTCTTTGAAGTCATTTAGATTTACTATGTCAGTAAATGCTATTTCTTTTTTTAGTTTAAGAGACTTGGGTGCTTTTTTATTTAAACTTAATAATACTTGATTAGCTAATGACCTACTTACTGAAGGACAAACCGCATTACCAACTAGACGCCACTTAGAATTTATTGACCCGAGAAACTGATATGTATACGGAAAACCCATTATACTTGCCGCTTCTCTTATTGTTGGAGTTCTATATTCACCATTCCCTTCTCGGTTATATTCTGATTTATAAACTAATGCTTCACGTGAAGTGCCACTTTTTGTTGCGGTAATTGTTCTACTTGGTTTATTTAAATTTTCAGGAAATGACATTTTCCCCATACAATAATGATTTATCTTATGCTCCATAGATTGACGCCATTCACTTCTATATAAACCACTATCATAGAAATGGTCAGTGATTTCTTTTTGTTTTAACATTATTGACTTGTAGACAGGGTCATTTTTTACTACATCTGACTCATTAGAATTTGGAGGTGGAATTTCTTGTAATAATTCACCCAAGGTATTCCAATTAAGTAAATTATCTCCTGCTATATTCGAATGTGTTTTTCTTGGAACAATTAATTTGTTAAAAAAAATAATTTCACCAGAAATAGACCTTTTTCTTGCCTGGTACGAACCATAGTCGGCGGAGTTCATTATTACTGTATTATCTTTTAAATTTAAAGCCTCAGAATCTGGATTTTTACCATTTTCAAGTGCCCAATCCGTTAAATCTAAATCCTTAAAGGAGTAAATTTCACTAATATATTTTTTGGAATTAACAACATTTTCCATAAACCAAGCTTTAAGAATAGAATCCTTTTGATGCTTTTTAACAGCAACTATTCTTAAAAAGCATTTTGTTAAATCTAAACCTAAAGATTTGTCTGCTTTCCCAGATTTATTTGAACTTGAAAATGAAACACAGGGTGGAGAACCAATTATTATGTCAGAATCTGGCAAATTATCTATTTCTTCTAAAGAATCTTTAAACTTTAATATATCTGTTAACTTTGATTCCGTATCAAAATTATAATTGTATGTATTTATTGCAGGTTGCCAATTATCAAAACCCTCTAAAATCTTAAAACCAACTTGTCTAAAACCTTCAGAAAACCCACCAGCACCACAAAAAAAATCAATGACAGTTAACTTACTCATGAAATCAATTAATAGAAATAGTATAAACTAAATAAAACGTTTACATTAATATTTTTTAAGGATGAAAGTTATTTAATTTTATCATATTTAGCAAGTAAATCTACCCATATAATTAGAATCAATAGATATAAACTTGATTTATATAGTATTAAAAATCCATATTAATGTAATTTAATAATTGATGTTAGCAAGGTTTAAAAAAGACCTTTAAATTCTTTTCTCTCCCCGCCATTTCTTTAATTACCTCGCTCAACCTAAGCTCTAACTGTTGTATATCCTTTTTTGTTGCAGGCTTATTTTCTTTAGTTGTAAATATTTCTTTTGCTAACTCAACAACTCCAGAACCAATAGCTGCATTGCTTACCCCAGATAAACTTATCTGATCAATTTTAGTCTTTTGAAACTCTTTTCTATTTTTGTTTGCAACTATTGAAAGTGTTGTTGCTTCTGTTGGTTTTACTGTTGGTTTGCTTTTTAATTGATGTGAGCGCACTCTGCAACTGTTACTACAAAACTTTTGTACTCCTCTTCTTTTAGGTACATATTCTTTTTTGCAATAATGACATTCGTAATTTCTTGTTTCCATTTAGCGTTAATTTTACGTACGATTAACTTATAATCGTTGGTTTTTATCCTTTTTTACCTCTTTTTGAATACATGATCCAATAAGTATTGAGTTGCTTCTTCCCTACTAATTGGTGATGTCCTTCTCTTTTTAGGCCTTTTTGATATGCTAAAATCCTTCTGTAGTTTTCTCAACAACAACAATTGCTCTTCGTTGGGAAGCGCTTTAGCTATTTGATAAACTATATCTGAATTCATATCTAATTACAAAATTAGATAGTTTATGAGCCATCAAATACCGAGTTTACTAGATACGACATGACTGTGCACGACTTAAACCAACTTTTAATGACCGTGCACAACTTTTATCAAGTTTTAAATGGAATGATTTAAGGAGTAAATCAAATAACCTCGATTATAAGAAAGCAAATGAAGGTTTAATTTATATAACCCTTTTGAATAAAAAAAGTTCTCTAAACATTTGAAGTCAATTCAATTACCTAAAAACCAATTCATTCAATTAAGCAAAATCTTCTGAATAATCAGCTGGCATTTCTGCATCAATATCTCTTAAGTATTTTTGTAAAGCATCTAATGTAACATGACCGGTAATATTCATTAATTTACTTTTAGCTTGTTGAGGAGTCATGGTTTTTACATACTTCACATACAATTTTGTAACATAAGTATGTTTAAAACTATATATACCATAATCAGATCCTAATTTGAAATGATCTTTAACAGCTTTAAAACGTTTCGAAAATTCGTTTCTTTTATTAATAGGTTCTGCATCCCAAATCTCCCCAATTTCATAGCGTCCAAATAAGTTGGCTCTTGGATCTTTTTGTGATAAATCTGGAAGATGATCCAACAAAATTTGTGGTATAATTTTCTTTTGAACAGGTTTTGTCTTTGACTTAATGTACATCAATTTATTTTCAACATCAATATCTTCAACCTTTAATCTACAAATCTCTATAGGACGCAAAAAACTGTAAGAAACAAATCGAATAAATAAAATCATATAAGGATCATTCTTCTCTAAGTATTCAAAAATTTCATCTTCTTGTTTTGGAGAATAGGTTTTATTTCTTTTTGGAATCGATTTTAACTTTGGTATTCTTTTTACAAAGTTGACAGTTATCCATTCATTATCTTCTAATAGTTGAAATGTTGAGGCAAGATCCGTTCTTGAATTATTTCGGTTTCTTGGACTAGTTCTTTTCAGAACTTCATTTAAATATTCTGTAATAATTCTTCTAGTAATAAAACTTAATGGTTTGTTCAGGTATTCTTTAGACTTCAACCATTTTTTAAAAAGACCAATTCTACTACTATATTGAACAAAGGAGTTTTTGTTCATCATACTTACTTTAATATCTAAAGCAAAATCAAGTGCCTCTTCTATTGTTTTTTCAGGAATCCCTTGAACCTCCCTAGGCTTCTTATTTTCTTTTATAGAATCTTTCTCCTTAACTTGATTTTTAATTTGAGGCTTTTTCTTCGATTGCGTTTTTTCCCCAGAAAGAAACTGGTTTTCTAGGTCAGTATTATCTTGGTAAGGATTAAATCCAAATTGCAATAATTGTATTAACGATTGTTGAAGCTTTTTCAAATAAGAATAACGTTCTGTTTTGGTTTTAAATCGATTAGCACCAGCTTTAATATTAGGCTGTCTAACTAATTTTCCAGACGATGGATCTCGAAAAGAAAAATAGAGATACCAAGGTCGCTCTAAAGCGTTATTTTTTTGTTTAGCTGTAAGTTTAGACCAAGTCGAAATATCTACTCCTCCAGTGTAGATTTTTGGTTCAGAATAATTCAATTTCATAGAAAAAACGTGTACGTTTTCGTGTACGTTTTGTAAAAGTAAAGAATTTAAAGGCATAAAAAAACGAATTGTGAGACACAATTCGTTGATTTAATACGCTTTACGCTAGTAGCGGGAACTGGACTCGAACCAGTGACCTTCGGGTTATGAGCCCGACGAGCTACCTACTGCTCTATCCCGCGATTTGGACTGCAAATATACAACACAAACTAAGTAGAAACCAAACTTTATTTTAATTATTTTTTAATACTGAAAAATTAAAACAAAGATTAAAACTAATTACCTTTGTATTTATGATACATAAAGCAGGATTCGTAAATATAATAGGTAACCCAAACGTTGGTAAATCAACATTAATGAATGCTTTGGTAGGCGAAAAACTATCTATCATTACGCCTAAAGCACAAACTACGAGACACCGTATTTTAGGAATTGTAAACCATGAAGAGTATCAAATTATATTTTCTGATACACCTGGAATTATAAAACCAGCCTACGAATTACAAGCTTCTATGATGGATTTTGTAAAATCTGCTTTTGAAGATGCTGATGTATTAATTTATATGGTTGAAGTAGGAGAAACTGCTTTAAAGAATGAAGCTTTTTTTAACAAAATTATTCATAGTAAAATTCCGGTTATTCTTTTATTGAACAAAATTGACAAATCAAACAAGGAAGAAGTAGATGAAAAGATTGCCTATTGGAGAGAAAAAGTACCCAACTCTTTTGTATATGTGATATCTGCTTTAGAACGATTTAATGTAGATGCTGTTTTTTATAAAATCATAGAATTGTTGCCAGAAAGTCCTCCTTTTTATCCAAAAGATCAGTTAACAGATAAAAATGAACGCTTTTTTGTAAACGAAAAAATCAGAGAAAAAATTCTAACGCATTATAAAAAGGAAATTCCTTATTCAGTTGAAGTGGAAACAGAAAGCTTTATTGAAGAAGAAAATATTGTTAGAATAAGGTCTATAATAATGGTGGAAAGAGATACACAAAAAGGAATCATTATTGGCCATAAAGGAACGGCTATAAAAAGGGTTGGTGCAGAAGCACGTAAAGATTTAGAGCGTTTTTTCCAAAAGAAAGTATTTATTGAACTTTACGTGAAAGTAAATAAAAACTGGAGAAGCGATAAAAATCAATTAAAAAGATTTGGGTATCAACAATAAAATTACTCAGACAAATAATCTAACTTCATCGTAATTGAAGCTGTTTTTTCTTTAGAAGATGTATTAAAAGCGCCTCCCCAAGAATAACTTTCGTTCGAATTTTGACCAGTGATTTGGAATATTCCCATTTTCGCAGAAATTAAATCACCCAGTTTACCACCAGAATTATCAGCAATTTTCTCTGCTCTCGCTCTTGCATCTGCAGTAGCTTTAGAAATCATTTCCACTTTTAAATCTGCCAATTTTGTATAATAATACCTTGGTGGTTGAGAGTAGAATTCGATACCCTTATTTAATAATTCAGTTATTTCTCTAGATATTTTCTCTACGGTTTCTACGTTCTTAGAATCGATTTGTAATGATTGAGTTAAAACATACCCTAAAAACTCATCTCCAGCATATTTGCCATTCACATAAATAGATTTATTATCCTTTCTACTTTGTACTGCTTTAAAAACAATTTCATTTGCTGTAATTCCTTTAGAAATCAAGTATTCTGTAATAATTTTTTTATCCTTTTCAAGATTATTATAAGCTTGTTTCAATTGTTTATTGGTGTTAGAAAAAGAACCTTCCCAAACAATTAAATCTGAAGTAAAATTAGCATTACCCAAACCTGTTACAGAAATATTCCCTTGTCCATTATTTCTATTTATAATGGCATCACCCAATAAATAAGCAGCAATAACTATCGCTATTGAAAACACTATAGAACTAAAACTTTTTTTCATAATTAAGGTATTTAACTGTCTCTAAAAATACAACTAAAAATCTTGGCTTTAATTGTATCTTTGCACCAAATTATTTTAACAAATGAATAGTATTATAGCCATTGTAGGAAGACCAAATGTTGGAAAATCGACTTTATTTAACAGATTGGTTCAAAGAAGAGAAGCTATTGTAGATTCTGTAAGTGGAGTTACAAGAGACAGGCATTATGGAAAATCTGATTGGAATGGAAAGGAGTTTTCTGTTATTGATACAGGTGGATATGCTATTGGTTCTGACGATATTTTTGAGGAAGAAATTAGAAAGCAAGTTAAATTAGCAATTGACGAAGCAGATTTAATTGTTTTTGTTGTAGATGTTGAAGATGGTATAACACCTATGGATGCTGAGGTTGCAAAGCTTTTAAGAAAAGTTAAAAAACCAATTTTTACTGCAGTTAATAAAGTTGATAATGCAATGCGTGATGCAGATGCAGTTGAATTTTATAATTTAGGTTTAGGAGACTATCATACAATTTCATCTATTAACGGAAGTGGAACAGGTGAATTATTAGATGCAATAGCAGAAAAAATTCCTGCCCCAGAAGAAGTAGATTTAGAAAAAAAGGAATTACCGAGATTTGCTGTTGTTGGTAGGCCAAATGCAGGAAAATCTTCATTTATTAATGCATTAATTGGCGAAGACAGAAATATTGTAACCAATATTGCTGGTACTACAAGAGACTCTATAGATACTAAATATAACAGGTTTGGTTTTGATTTTAATTTAGTAGATACTGCAGGAATTCGTAAAAAATCTAGAGTAAAAGAAGATTTAGAATTCTATTCTGTAATGCGTGCTGTAAGATCTATTGAATACTCAGATGTTATCATTTTAGTAATAGACGCTACTCGTGGTTTTGAAGGTCAAGACCAAAACATATTTTGGTTAGCGGAGAAAAATAGAAAAGGTGTTGTTATTCTAATCAACAAATGGGATTTGGTTGAAAAAGAAACCAATACAATGCGTGATTATGAAGCTAAGGTAAAAGAACAAATTGCACCTTTTACAGATGTGCCAATTGTTTTTATATCAGCATTAACCAAACAGCGTTTATTTAAAGCTATCGAAACTGCTGTAGAGGTTTTTGAAAACAGAAAAAACAGAATTCCAACAAGTAAGTTTAATGATGTAATGCTAGAAGTGGTTAAAAACTATCCTCCACCAGCAATTAAAGGTAAGTTTGTTAAAATCAAATACTGTATGCAATTACCTACACAAACTCCTCAGTTTGCGTTTTTCTGTAATTTGCCTCAATATGTTAGAGATCCTTATAGACGTTTTGTAGAAAATAAATTGCGTGAAATTTATAATTTTTCTGGAGTACCAATTACCATCTATTTCAGACAAAAATAAGATGTAATTATATTTTTTGTAACTTAAACTCAAATCAAGCGTCTAAAAGAGTACCATTTTATAATCTTTGAAGCATGAATATCATAAAATCAACTAAAATAGATGATGTAGAGTTGCCATTACAACTCAATATTTCTTTTCAAAAAGTTT
Organism: Polaribacter sp. MED152; assembly: GCF_000152945.2. NCBI lineage: Bacteria > Pseudomonadati > Bacteroidota > Flavobacteriia > Flavobacteriales > Flavobacteriaceae > Polaribacter > Polaribacter sp. MED152. The sequence continues at coordinate 1,671,878 of NC_020830.1, forward strand.
TCGTTTTATTTGAAAAATATGCCGAAAATAATTTTGCTCATCACCCATATCATGATGCAGCAAAAAAAATGGTAACGCTCTTTAAAAATCATCCAGAATTAATTGATGGTTTTTCTGATCTTAGTTTGTTAACCAAATATAAAGAGCAAATCAACTTACTCTTAGACCCTTTATTTCCTGAACCTCTAAGAACAAATGAAATAAAGGCTGCTAGTATTCCTTTCTCATTTACCTCGTTTAAATTTACAGACAGATTTGAAGATATTATAGAAAATGCAGGTGAAGATTACGAATTAGTTGTTCGCAATTTTGAAGATAACAGCATGTTTGTAATGGCATGTACCTTTATTTTAGGTTTTGTTTATGGTTTTAAAATCGATATAAAAAGACCTTTCTATTTCGATATTCCTGATAAAAAAACAGGAACCATGAAATATTATAGAGCTGCTTTTAATGCCGATTTTTCTGAAGTAATCCCTACAGAAAATGCGCCAGAACTTACTCAAGAAGATTTTAGAGAATTGCTAAATAATTTTGAAAACATAGATTTATGGAAAGAAAAATTTCCACCAAACAGCTATATTTTTAAAGGTTTTGGTATTATTAATTTATTTGATGTTACTGCAGAAGAAATGTTATCTGCAATTAAAGCAAATTTATTAGCAGGTGGAGATCAATTGATTTTTAAACTACAAAACAACTTAAGAGATTTTTATAGTATAAAAGATTTAAGATTAGGTTATTCTATTTTCGACAAAATAAATTCTAAGATTTGCGAAACCATAGTAAACAAATCTAATAGCTTAATTCTTAGCAATGTAGAAGAAATTAAATGCGATAATTCTTATTTCTGCAATACAATTATGCAGAAAGTTTTTAAGAAACACGAAACATTTATTATTTCAGATATTGATGAATATGGAGCAAATACAGGTAAAAATCCATTTTACCAAAATCTATATGATTCAGGTATAAAGAGTATTATTTTAATACCAATTTTAGCTTCAGGAAAAGGAGATTTGGCATTATTAGAAATTGCTTCACCAAGAGCCTACGATTTAAATTCAGTAAATATCAACAAGCTGAAAGATATTATTCCTGTTTTTGAGGCAGCTGTAAAAAGATCTTCTGAAGAGCGTCAAAATGTTCTGGAGGCTACCATCCAAGAAAATTACACTTCAATACATAGTGCTGTAAAATGGCGTTTTTATGAAGCTGTAGAAAAATTTCATGTAGAATCTCAAACCAATGAGAATGCAAAGTTAGATGAAATTATTTTTGATGATGTGTACCCTATTTTTGGACAGAGTGATATTAAAGGTAGTTCAGATGCTAGAAATGAAGCCATTCAAGAAGATTTAATTACACAACTTTCCTTGGCTATAGATGTACTAGAACATGCTTGCAAAAGAGAAGCATTACCTATTTACAAAGAACTTATGTTTAGAATAAACACGTTCTTAAAAGAGGTAAAAAGTGAACTTAATGCTGGTGATGAAATAAATATATTAGAGTTTTTAAAGCGTGAAATCTATCCTGTTTTTAATCATATAAAAGACATTAATAAAGAGCTTTCTAAAAAAGTAAACATTTACATGAATCGTTTGGATCCAGATTTAGGTGTGGTTTACGAAAAAAGAAAAGAGTATGAGAAAAGTGTAAATCGTTTAAATGATAAACTTTCTAGATACTTAGATTTAAAACAAAAAGAAGCTCAAAAAATGTATCCTCATTACTTTGAAAGATACAAAACAGATGGTGTTGAGTTTAATATTTACATTGGGCAATCTATCACCAAAGAAGATACTTTTGATGATATTTACCTATACAACCTTCGTTTATGGCAACTACAAACCATGTGCGAAATGGAAAATATTGCCTACAGCGAACTTTCTAAAATGAAGCAAGAACTTAGAGTGGCTTCTTTAATTTTAGTACACAGCAATCCTATGGCTATTAAATTTAGGATGGATGAAAAGCAGTTTGATGTTGATGGGGCTTATAACATTCGTTATGAAATTATTAAAAAACGAATTGACAAGGCTTACATAAAAAACACTGAAGATAGATTAACAGTTCCTGGTAAAATTGCCATTGTTTACTCACAAGACAAAGATGCTTTAGAATACATAAAGTACATTAACTTCTTACAATCTAGAAATCAACTAGGTAAATTAGAGTTCTTAGAGTTGGAGGAATTACAAGGTGCTACAGGTCTAAAAGCACTTCGTGTTGAAGTAATTTATCAAGAAAATTTTGACGCCAAAAAAGTAATTACGTTTAATGATTTAATTAAAGAAATAGAATCTTAAGGAGCTATTTCTTGAAATGAAAACGATACTGCAAACGCAATTACACTTACAATAATACCTGTCATAAAAACAGTGTAGGTAATTCTTAGTATTTTATATTTTCTGTTCAGAACCAAACCTAAATAGTATAAATCTTTGGTTAATGAGCCATAAAGATAATCTCTATCTTGCATCATTTCAGATATTCCCCATTCAAAATCATCTAATTTCATTTGATGAAAATTACCAAAAAACAATAGGTTTACCTTTCTTTTAGCAACATCTTCTTTCGTAAACTTGCCCTCTGTTACATTAGGTCTAGTAGCCAAAATTGATAAAATTATAGAGATTACAGTAAACCCAACAAATATAATTGTTGGCACAAATAAATGTGAGTTTGAAGGATTGTCTAACTTTGGTAATAAACTAGAAAGTGCCAAAGAAACTATAATGGCATTTACAGAAAGTAAAATATTGGCTTTGGTATCTGCAATATCACTTAAAGTAATATGGTTTCTTAAAGCTACCCTAAACATTGTTTCTACACCTCTTTCAGGTACAATACTTTTATTTTTCTTAAGATCTAAAGCCTCTTTCTTTTGTTTAAACTTTTTATTCTCTTTTTTTAACTTCTTTTGATTTTTTAAAAGTTTGGCTAAATTTTTATCTTTTGGCTTGCTCCAATTTCTCAGTGCAAACTCAGTATAATATCTGTGCTTCTGTGTAAAAAAAGCCAGATTTAGAGTAATCCATTCTTTATTACTGTAGGTTTTTTCTAACACCAACTCCCACTCTTTTCTCAACAAAGAAGTATAATCAAAAAAGTTACCTGAAGCTAAATGTGCAGAATCTGCATCTCTTAAAACCTCTTCTAATTTATTTTTAGGAATCGAATTCATTCTAGTTGCAAGAATAAGCTCACCAATAGCAGTTATGCGCTCCTCGTTAAATTTGTGCGATTTTAAAAATTCTGAGGCAATTTTAATACTTTCCTCTTCATGATTTTCATCACTTACAGTAAAGCCAACATCGTGAAACCAAGCAGCAATAACCAAATTTTCTAAATCATCTCCTTTAATATCGGAATCTTCAGAAATTTCTATAGTTTTCTCAACAACTCTTTGAGTATGAGATAAATTATGATACACATAATTGGCATGTAATTTCTCACTCAATAAATTGTAAACAAATTTCTCTACTTCATTAATAACGTTGTTCATGCTAAAATTTTTATCAAAAATAAACAAATAATTTTGCTTTTTAACCTCTTCATTTTATCGTAAATTTATAGAAGTTAATTCTATACTTAAATCCGTTTTCAATTGTAATTTTTTAAGTGTTTAAACGACTATTTTTAAGAAAGATTTTAAAAGAAAATAATTTATATGCTTACTTGGAAAGATATTATACATTTTGCTACCAAAGGAAACCCAACTCCAGAGAAAAGAGTTGAAAAATCAGAGGCAGAATGGAAAGAAATTTTAACTGCAGAACAGTTTAGAATAACACGATTAAAAGGTACAGAAAGACCTCATACAGGCGAATTATGTTCTATTTATGATGAAGGCCAATACAATTGTGTGTGTTGCAATACACCTCTTTTTGACTCTACCATAAAATACGAATCGAGTTCTGGTTGGCCTAGTTTTACTCAACCTATTCAAAAAAATGCAATTCAGTACGTAAAAGATACCACATTTGGTATGGTTAGAGTAGAAGTTTTATGCAATACTTGCGATGCTCATTTGGGTCATATTTTTCCTGATGGACCAGAACCAAGTGGTTTGCGTTATTGCATAAATTCTGAATCTATGAAATTAGAAAAAAACAATGAGTAAAGATATTAGAATAGCCACAGTTGGTGGTGGATGTTTTTGGTGCACAGAAGCCGTTTTTCTGGAAGTTAAAGGCGTAGAAAAAGTAGTATCTGGTTATGCAGGTGGTAATGCACCTGGCAAACCTACTTATAGAGAAATTTGTTCTGGCTTAACAGGTCATGCAGAAGTAATTCAAATTACCTATGATGCAAATGTTATTTCGTTCGAAGATATTTTAGTGATTTTTATGACAACTCATGATCCTACAACATTAAACAGACAAGGTGCAGATAGAGGTACACAATACAGATCTGTTATTTTTTATCATGATGAAAATCAGCAAAAAATTGCAGAAGAAGTTTTAAAGCAATTACAAGTTTATTTTGATGATAAAATAGTTACAGAACTTAGTCCTTTGCCAATATTTTATGAGGCAGAGCAAGAACATCAAGATTTTTATAAAAACAACCAAGGTTATGGCTATTGCACTTATGTAATAGAACCAAAATTAGCAAAAATTAGAAAATTACACGCAGATAAATTAGCATGAAATTAAACCTGAAACATACTTTTTTAAATGAATTACCAGCAGATAGTATTCTAGAAAATACTAGAAGACAAGTTTCAGATGCTGTATATTCTTTTGTAAATCCAAAAAAGACACAGCAACCTGAGATACTTCATGTATCTCAAGAAATGGCAAATGAACTGGGTATTACACAAGAAGAAACCACATCAACCCTATTTAAAAAAATATTTACGGGTAATGAAGTATACCCAAACACAAAGCCTTATGCCATGTGTTATGGAGGTCATCAGTTTGGAAATTGGGCAGGTCAATTAGGTGATGGTAGAGCTATTAATTTATTTGAAGTAGAACATGATAATAAAAATTGGAAAGTACAATTAAAAGGTGCTGGTGAAACTCCTTATTCTAGAACTGCAGACGGTTTAGCTGTTTTACGCTCATCAATTAGAGAATATTTATGTGCAGAAGCCATGTATCATTTAGGAGTACCAACAACCAGATCTTTATCTTTAGCTTTGTCTGGAGACGATGTTTTAAGAGATGTTATGTATGATGGAAATCCTGCTTATGAAAAAGGCGCCATTGTTTCTAGAATATCTCCATCATTTTTACGCTTTGGAAATTTCGAAATATTTGCCTCAAGAAATGATTTTAAAAATCTTAAAATTCTAACAGATTATACCATAAAACATCATTTTTCTCATTTAGGAAATCCTTCTAAAGAAACCTATATTCAATTTTTTGGTGAAGTCGCAGATCGAACTTTAAACATGATTATTGATTGGCAAAGAGTAGGTTTTGTTCATGGAGTTATGAATACAGACAACATGTCTATCTTAGGATTAACCATAGATTATGGACCTTATGGTTGGCTAGAAGGTTTCGATTTTGGCTGGACACCAAATACCACAGACAGACAAAATAAACGCTATAGGTATGGAAATCAGCCTAATATTGGTCTATGGAATTTATATCAACTTGCTAATGCTTTATATCCTTTAATTGAAGATGCTTCTCCTTTAGAAGCTATTTTGAATAAATACAAGACAGATTTTGAAAGAAAATCTTTACAAATGATGAAAAGTAAATTAGGGCTTTTTGTTGTTGATGAAGATGATTTAAAATTGATACAAGAATTAGAAGATAATTTACAATTAGTAGAAACAGACATGACAATTTTCTTTAGAAATTTAAGTGATTTTTCTAGCACTAAAGAAGGTTTTAAAATTATTGAAGATGCATTTTATGATTTAGAAAGTATTTCTGATGATGTAAAAATTAGATGGAATAGCTGGTTCAATAAATATGAAGATAGATTAGCGATTGAAAGAGTACCTTTTGATGAACGTAAAGAAAAAATGGATGCCGTAAATCCGAAATATGTATTAAGAAATTATATGGCACAGTTAGCTATTGATGCTGCAAACAATAAAGATTACAGCTTAATTAATGAGTTATTTGAATTATTAAAAAAACCATATTCAGAACAACCAAATTATGAAAAATGGTTTGCAAAAAGACCTGAATGGGCAAGAGATAAAGTAGGTTGTTCAATGTTATCTTGTAGCTCTTAACCTAAACTAAATAATTATGAAAGCAATTTGGAATAACGAAATAATAGCAGAAAGTAATGTAACAGTAGTTGTGGAGAATAATCATTATTTTCCTGAAAATAGTATAAAAAAGGAGTTCTATATACCAAGTACAACTAGAACCACTTGTCCTTGGAAAGGTGAAGCCTCTTACTACACTTTAGTGGTTAATGGAAAAGAGAATAAAGATGCAGCATGGTTTTATGGGCGTCCTTTTGAGGCTGCAAATAATATTAAGAATCACGTAGCTTTTTGGAAAGGGGTAAAAGTTACAGAATAACTACATATGCAAACCAATAAAATAGCTTTTGGTGGTGGCTGTCATTGGTGTACAGAAGCTGTTTTTCAATCTTTACAAGGGGTGGCTGAAGTAAATCAAGGTTGGGTTGCTTCAACTGATAAAAATAGCACATTTTCAGAGGCTGTAATTGTACATTTCAATCCAGTAGAAATTAATTTAAAAGATTTAATTTCAATTCATTTGGCCACACATAAAAGCACTAGCAATCATTCTATGAGAAAGAAGTATAGATCTGCTATTTATGTATTTTCGAATCAGCAAAAAATAGAAAGCGAAAATATTCTAACTGAAATTCAAGAAAATACAGCAAGTCAAATCATCACACAGATTTTACCTTTCTCTGAGTTTAAACCTTCTGAAAATCAGTTTCAGAACTATTACAAGAAGAATCCTCAAAAACCCTTTTGTAAGAAATATATCTTACCAAAATTAAAACTCATTTCCAATCAGTTTACTGCTAATGCTATTGTAAAAAATTAGAAATTATATTCTTTAAATTATTTACTGTAACTTTAGGTACCCTAAACTTGTACTTAATAGTTTATCACAACACAAAAATCAGCCAAACATGAAAAAAAGAAATCGTTTTTATATAATTCCGCTTTTAATGTTAGGAGGAATTTTATGGGCTTCTAACTACAACAAAACAGAAAAAGACTATACTCCTTTAGAAACTAAGCTTATAAATGCTTCAGAAAATTCTGATAATTTTAATAAAATGATGGATGTTCTTACACATCCAAGATGCATGAATTGTCATCCAAGTGATAACATTCCAAAACAAGGTATAGATAGTCATCCTCACTATTTTGGAATGAAAGGTGGTGAGAAAGATCATGGTTTTGAAGCTACAAAATGTGCAACTTGTCATCAAAAAGAAAACAATAATTATTCAGGTGTGCCTGGAGCTCCTCATTGGGGTTTAGCTCCACAATCTATGGCTTGGAAAGGTTTAACAAGAAAAGAAATTGCAGAAGTAATTTTAGATAAAAATAAAAACGGTGGTAAAGATTTAAAAGGTGTAGAAAAGCATTTAACAGAAGATGATTTAGTGCTTTGGGCCTGGAATCCTGGTGTAAATGCTGCAGGAGAAAAAAGAGAAATTCCACCAATTTCTGAGGAAGAATTTAAAAGAGTTGTAAAAGAATGGATTGCTAATGGTGCAGTAATTCCAGAAAATTAATCGCAAAAAAGAAACAATGAATATATCATTTAAAATAAATAACGAAGCTATTACAGTTAATGTTTCTGATGAGAATACTCCTCTTTTATGGGTGGTTAGAGATGTGTTAAATTTAAAAGGCACCAAATTTGGCTGTGGTAAAGCAGCTTGTGGTGCATGTACTTTGCATATAGATGATGTTGCTGTGCGTTCTTGCTCTTATGCAGTAAAATTTGCAGAAGGTAAAAACGTAACTACTATTGAAGGTTTGGGTGATGCAGAAAACCCACATCCTGTGCAACAGGCTTGGATAGAAGAAGTAGTGCCTCAATGTGGATATTGTCAGCCAGGTTTTATGATGGCTACAGCCGCCCTTTTAAAAGAAAACGACAATCCAACAGATGAAGATATAGATAACAATATTATTAATATTTGTAGATGTGCAACCTATTACAGAATGCGAAAAGCAATTCATAGAGCTGCTGAATTAACAAGAGAATCTAAACTATAAAACATGAGCAAGAAATTATCACGTAGAAAATTTTTAGTTAGAGGTGGTTTAGGTACACTTGGAGTTTTGGCTGTAGGTACCTATCTATTTCGTAATCCAATTCGAAGAGAAATTATTGGTTTTGCTGAGTCTTTTGTGGCACCTTATTCTGGCTCAGGTACAGATGCTAATTTGTGGTTTGAAATCACAAAAGACAATAACATCATTTTACATTCTCCTAAAGTAGAAATGGGCCAAGGTACTTTTACTGGCTTAGCACAAATAGCTGCAGACGAATTAGATGTAAATATCAACCAAATGCAAGTAATTGCTGCAAGTTCTGCTAGTGGAATTGTAGACAGACTTGGAACTGGAGGTAGTTTATCTATTGCTTCTATGTGGACTACCATTCGTGAATTGGCAGCTACAACTCGAGAAATGGTAAAGTTAGAGGCTGCTAAAAAATGGGAAGTTTCTGTTGATGATATAACAACTAAAAATGGAATAGTAACTCATGAAAGTAAAGAATTATCGTTTGCAGAAATTGCTGCGAATGTTACTGAATGGGAAATACCAGATACACCGAAATTAAAGCCCGTAAATTCTTATAAATTGGTAGGTAAACCTGTACCAAGAATCGACTTAAAGGCAAAGGTATATGGAGATCCTATTTTTGGAATGGATGCAGAAATGGACAATATGCTTCATGCAGTTATCTTAAGACCAGAATATATTGGAGCCACCTTTAAAAGTGCCAATTTTAGTAAGGCAGAACAAATGCCAGGAGTTGTAAAGGTTGTACAAATTGATGACTGGGTAGGTATTGTTGCTAAAACATATCCAGAAGCTTTAGCTGCAAAACTTGAGGTTGATATTGAATGGAACATCCCTAAAAAATGGACAGAAGAAGATATAAGAAATCTAATTACTGTAGGTAGTGGAGATGAAATGATTGTTCAAAAAGAGGGTGATGTTCTTGAAAATGATGATGAAGATTTTCTAGAGCTGGAGTTTAAAAGTCCAATTGGTGCTCATGCACAATTAGAACCAAATGGTGCTGTTGCTTCTTATAAAGATGGCAAAGTAACCGTAATTTTATCTACCCAAGTAATTGGTATTACACAAAATCAAATTGCAAAAGCGTTAGATATTGATACAGATGATATAAATGTAATTCCTACCTATTTAGGAGGTGGTTTTGGTAGACGCTTAAATACAAATCATGCAATTCAAGCTATTAAATTATCTAAAGCAGTTGGGCAACCAGTAAAGTATTTCTTCACTAGAAAAGAAGAGTTTCAAAATGATATGTTTAGACCTCCAACACACCATATTATGAGAGGTAAACTAAATGAGGAAGGTTTGATTGAGCATTTAGAGCATCACTTTGCAAGTGGTAATGTGGCTATAGATTCACTGCTTTTACCAGGTATTGCAAATACAGTTTTAGGTGCAGATTTTGGTGCAATTCGTGGAGGACGAATTCATTACAGTGACATAAAAAATGTTAGATCTATTCAGTGGCATAAAACCTTGCCATTTGCCACAAGTTGGTGGAGAAGTTTAGGTTTGCTGGCTAATACTTTTGCTATTGAAAGTTTTGTTGATGAATTGGCTTTTCAAAACAATAAAAATCCTATTGAATTGCGTTTAGTGCAGATAAAAGAAAATGAAGAAGGAATTCGTTTAAAAAACGTTATTAAAAAAGTACAAGAAGAATCAAATTATTCTGAGACTGTTTCTAATGGAAGAGCCATGGGTTTTGCCTGTTCAACAGATACAGGAACACCATGTGCACAAGTTGTAGAAGTATCTATAGAAAACAAAGAAATAAAAGTGCATAAAGTTACTTGTGTTATGGATTGTGGAATTGCTGTAAATCCAGATCAAGTTAGAGCACAATGTGAAGGAGCAATGATAATGGCCATGAGTGCAGCCATGCACGAAAAAATGTATATAGAAGATGGCCAATTACAACCTACCATTTTCGGACCTTATGAAATGGCTATGATAAAACATGCTCCAAAAGAAATTAATGTACACTTACTGCAAGGTATGGACAAACCAGGGCCTGTTGGCGAACCTCCTTTAGGACCAATTGCTGCTGCTATAGGGAATGCAGTAAAAAGATTAACAGGAGAAAGATTAACAGAAATGCCATTAAAACTCTCTTAAAATTGATACACGAACTTAAAGAAATCATACAACAAGCAGTAATCAATCAAGAAAAAGGATTGAAAAATGTGATGGCCTCTGTTGTACATTTAGAAGGTTCATCTTACAGAAAACCTGGAGTTAGAATGCTAATTTCGGAAGATTTACATTCAGTAGGTGCAGTTTCTGGTGGTTGTGTAGAAAAAGAAATCATACAAAGATCAAAAACTGTTTTTAAAGACAACAAACCAAAAATCATAACTTATGATGGTAGGTACAGATTGGGTTGTGAAGGTATTTTGTACATTTTAATAGAACCTATATTTATTAAGAATGATTTTATAGCGGTATTTCTAGAAGCATATTCAAAAAGAGAATCATTAAAAATTGAAAGCAATTTTAAACTAGAAGACGAATCTTTTGGTGCTTATGGTTCTGTAATCACTTTTGAAAATGGACAGCAATTTTCGTTTAGTAAGCAATTCACCATTGATGAGCAAACACAAGTTTTTTCACAAGTATTACAACCTGCCTTTAAATTAGTAATTTTTGGTGGAGAACATGATGCAGTGCAATTGTGTAAAATTGCAGCAAATCTTGGTTGGGAAATAGAAGTGATTACATCTGCCAAAGACAGTAAGAAACTATCGGATTTTCCTGGAGCTAATAAAGTTTTAGGCGAAAGTCCTGAAACCATTGAATTTAAAGACATCAAAGAAAATTGTGCAATTGTTTTAATGAACCATAGTTATGTGCAAGATTTAAAATATCTCGTAAAACTATCTAAAGAAAACTGTTCGAATTACATAGGTATTTTAGGTGCACCTAAAAGAAGAGAACGTTTATTTAATGAGCTTTTTGAATTTGCTCCTGAAACTACAGAAGAATTTTTAGAAACTATTTATACGCCTGCAGGTTTGCATATTGGTGCTCAAACACCACAAGAAATTGCAATTTCTATTATTGCAGAAATTTTAGCAGTAACAAGAAATAAAGATCCTTTTTCTCTTAGAAATATTACTAGTAAAATACATAGTAACTAACCTTATGAAGATTGCTATTTTAGTTTTAGCTGCAGGTAAATCATCTCGCATGCAAAGTATCAAACAGCTAGAGAAAATTGAAGGCAAAACCCTTTTAAACATCACTTTAGAAAAGGCAAAATTATTACAAAAAAATAATGTTTATTGTGTTTTAGGCGCAAATGCTAATCGTATTAAACAATCCATTTCAGCTTCAAAAATAACAACAATTTACAATGATAATTTTGCTGATGGTTTAAGTACTAGCATAATTTCAGGGCTTAATTATTTTAAAAATCAACATTTAAAATTTGATGCTATTTTTATCCTATTAGCAGACCAACCAGCTATAGATATAGCTTATCTTTTATCTATGAAAAGCTTGTCTTTAAAAAATCCTACAAAAATTATAGCTACCAAATATCCAGCTCATTTTGGAGTTCCTGTAATCATCCCTAAAATTTATTTTGAAGCTCTACTAAAAATTAATGGTGATAGAGGTGCTAAAAGTTTTATTAACGCACATAAAAACGAAGTTTTATCATCAAATTTGCCAACTAATCATATAGATATTGACACGAAAGAGGAGCTAAATCTTTTTAGAAAGTCAATTTTAAAATAGTTAATTTTACCAATATGAAATTCGTAAAATATATTGCCTTAGTTTTATTAATAGTTCTTGTATCTGCTTGTGCTACAATAGATATGCAAATTACAGAGGGCCAGAAATTTACACCTAAAACAAACAGTAAAGTTTTACACTCATTTTATTTAATTGGTGATGCAGGAAATTCTGAATTATATAAAAGAGATTCTGCTTTATCATATCTGAGTCAAGAAATTTTAAAAGCAAAAGAAAATTCAACACTTATCTTTTTGGGAGACAATGTGTATCCTAAAGGTATTCCAAATAAAAATAAAAAAGGCTATAAACTAGCCAATCATCGCTTAAAAGTTCAAACAGATATTGCTAAAAATTTTCCAGGAAAATCACTTTTTATACCTGGAAACCATGATTGGTATAGTGGTTTACAAGGCTTAAAAGATCAAGAAAAATTAGTAGAAGATGCCTTAGGTAAAAAGAGTTTTGAGCCAGATAATGGATGTCCTTTAGAGAAAATTGAAGTAAATGATGAAATTAACATTATTGTTGTTGATACTCATTGGTATGTAACAAATTGGGACAAACACCCAGGAATTAACGATGATTGTGAAATAAAAACGAGAGCTAAGTTTTTTGAGGAATTAGAGGGTTTAATAAAAAAATCGCAAGGAAAAACTACCTTATTAGCACTACATCACCCAATGTTTACTAATGGTCCTCATGGAGGGTATTATTCTTTTAAAAGCCACATGTCACCTGCACCAATTTTAGGAACTGCCAAAAATATACTTCGTAAAACTACTGGTTTAACCAATACAGATCAGCAGAATGACAAATACAATACGCTTAGAAAACGTATTATTAGTTTAGCTCAGCAAAATGAAAAAATCATTTTTGTTTCTGGTCATGAGCATAGTATTCAATATATAGTTCAAGATAACATACCTCAAATTGTTAGTGGTTCTGGTTCTAAATTAACAGCAACTAAAAATGTAAACGGAGGTAAATTTTCTTATGGAACTCAAGGTTTTGCAAGGCTAGATGTTTATGAAGATGGTGCATCTACAGTTCATTTTTACACAGCTAAAGAACGTAAAATTGTTTATGAGGCTAATGTTTTCGAAAAAGATAGTATTATAGAATATTCAGAATTTCCTAATGTTGATTTAAGCGAAAAAGAAGCTTCTGTTTATACAGATAAAGAAGTTAAAAAAGGTAATGTATATAACTTACTTTGGGGTAAAAGATATCGCAAATATTTTGGCGAAAAAATTGTAGCTCCTACAGTAAAATTAGACACTTTGTATGGTGGATTAACACCTGTAAGAAGAGGTGGAGGTCATCAATCTAAATCTTTGCGTTTACAAGACAAAGAAGGTAGAGAATATGTAATGAGGGCTTTGCGCAAAAATGCAGTTCAATATTTACAAGCTGTTGCATTTAAAGATCAATATGTAGAGGGTCAGTTTGATAAAACTTACACAGAAAGTTTGTTATTAGATGTTTTTACAGGTTCACATCCTTATGCACCATTCACTATTGGAGAATTAGCAGATGCTATAGATGTGTATCACTCAAATCCTATTTTATTTTATGTGCCAAAACAAAAAGGTTTGGGCGAATTTAATGCGGATTATGGAGATGAATTATACATGATTGAAGAACGTACAGCAGATGGTCATGGAGATAAAAAAAGCTTTGGATATGCAGATGAAATAATAAGTACAGATGACCTCAGAAAAAATTTAAAGAAGGATGAAAAATACGTTTTAGACGAAGAAGCTTACATTAGAGCACGTTTATTTGACATGCTTATTGGAGATTGGGATAGGCATCAAGACCAGTGGAGATGGGCTGAATTTGAGGAAGGAGACAAAATTGTGTACAGGCCAGTTCCTAGAGATAGAGATCAGGCATTTTCTGTATTTAGTGATGGTATTTTACTTAATATTTTTACTAGATTAATTCCAGATTTAAGGGGTATGCGTTCTTATCAAGAAGACATAGAAAAGCCAAGATGGTTTAATTTATCTGGCTACCCAATAGACATGACTTTAATTCATGCATCAGACAAAGATGTTTGGGATGCACAAGTAGCTATTATTCAATCTCAAATTACAGATGAAGTAATAGAAAGTGCATTTGCAAAGTTTCCTAAAGAAGTAAATGATGAAACTGTAAATGATATCAAACAGAAATTAATTGGTAGAAGAAAAAACTTGCAAGACATTTCTGACACCTACTTTAAATATTTAAATAGATTTCAAGTAATTAAGGGGACCAATAAAGACGATCATTTCGAAATTGAAAGATTTGTAAATGGTGATACAAAAGTAACTGCTTACAGAATTAAAGATGGAGAAAAAGCGGATATTATACACCAAAGAAGGTATAAGTTTGCCACAACTAAAGAAATTTGGATTTATGGTTTAGATGATGATGATGTTTTTGTTGTAAATGGTGAAACTGGCAACAACAATGCAATTCGTATAAAGATTATAGGAGGTTTAAATAATGACACCTATGAAATAAATAGAACAAAAAAGGTGAAAATTTACGATCAAAAATCGAAGAAAAACACTTTTATAACACCTAATGTTAGTAAGAAAATTACTGATGATTATGATACAAATACTTACGATTACAAGAAATTAAAAAGTCAGAAAAACTCCATATCTCCTGCAATTGGTTACAACCCAGATGATGGAATAAAATTAGGTTTAAAAAACACCTTTTTAGTAAACTCATTCGAAAGAAATCCGTTTACGAGAAAATATACAATTTCTGCTTTTTACTATTTTGCAACTAATGGTTTTGAACTGAATTATAACAGTGAATATGCCAATATTTTAAATAAATGGAACTTAGGTTTCGAAGCACAATATACAGGTCCAAATTACGCTTTAAACTTTTTTGGTTTTGGTAATAACTCAGAAAATTTAGAGGCAGATGGTACAGAAGATAGAGATTACAATAGGGTTAAAATATCACAAATTAAAGCAGGCTCTTTTGTAAAATGGATTGGAGACTTAGGTGATGAATTAAAAATTGGTGCAAAATTTAATAGTTATAACGTAGATAGAACTGCAGGTAGATACCTAGAAACACAATATGCAGCAGATAACAGAATCTTTAACAGAGAAAACTTTATCAACTTAGAAACAAGTTACAGCTATAAGCATGCAGACAACCCTGCTTTTCCAACACTAGCTATGGATTTTATGGTAAGTGTTGGCTATACCAAAAACTTGGCAAGTAGTAATAATTTCTCTTACACTAGTTCTGGTTTAGGAATTACACATAAATTAATTCCTAGTGGTAAATTGGTTTTTGCTACTAAAGTTCATGGCCAATTTATTTTCGGTGATGATTTTGAGTTTTATCAAGCAGCAAATATTGGTGGTAATAATGGTTTAAGAAGTTATAGAAATCAGCGTTTTACAGGTAAAAATGCATTTTATCATTCAAGTGATGTAAGATGGAATTTAAGAGATGTAAAAACCAACTTAGTGCCTATGAATATTGGTTTATTTGCTGGTTTCGATTATGGTAAAGTTTGGGGAGCACCGAATACAATTGTTACTAATCCACAATTTTACTCGAACACACCTAATACATCTATAGGTGGTGGCTTTTTCTTTAACACTGCAGATATTTTTGCAGGAAACATCTCTGCATTTACTGGTGAAGATGGTTTACGAATTATGTTTAACGTAGGTTTTGATTTATAAATAAAATGAGTGTAATCGCATTAATTTTTGGAAGTATCTTCGGATTTTTAGCAATAGTTTTAGGTGCATTTGGCGCTCACCTACTAAAGAAAAAACTAAATCAAGATCAATTACAAAGTTTTGAAACTGGTGCAAAATATCAAATGTATCATGCCATTGTTTTATTAGTATTAGGCTATAATCTAAATGATACTTTGGCTATTGATAATTACATTGTTTACAGCTTTATTATAGGAGTAGTTCTTTTTTCCTTTTCAATTTATGGTTTAGTAATTTCTACATATAAAGGAAAAAAATTGAAGTTTTTAGGACCAATCACACCTTTAGGAGGTTTATTTTTAACCCTTGGCTGGCTTCTTTTGTTGTATAAATATATCGTTCTATTTTAAGCTATATTCATATAAATTTCCTCCTTCACCTCCTGCTCTTTCATCCGTAATTAAAAGTGTGTTATCGCCTTTAAAACAGATACCTTCTTTTTGAGATTTATGAGTTAAAGGTATTTTTTTTACAGAGCCAGAAAAGAAATTATCTCCTGTAAAATTGGTAAAGATTAAAATATTTTTTTGAGATAATAAAACTACTTTTTTACCATCATCAGAAATATCTGCAGAAGTTATCCAAGAGGATTCTTTTTTACCATTATCAAACTTACCAATTAACTTAGCTTTATGTTTACCAGGTGTTGCTGGTACTCTATATAAAGAAGTTTTGCCATATTTGTTTTTTACTCTACTCTTTGTAAAAACATAAAAGTTGTTATTAAAGTAGAAGAAAGATTCTGCATCAAAATAACGGACTTTCTTTTTAGGTGGATACTTTTTTTGATCTTCATATTCAAACTCGATTTCCTGAACCTTTGCATCTTTCTTATCTAAATCATTTTTGTCGATTTTTAGGATTTTTAGCTTTTTACGTTTGCTATAATTATTTCCAAAATCGCCAATGTACAAATTTCCAAATTCGTCTGATGTTAAGTCTTCCCAATCTTTATTTTTAGCATCAACATCTAACTCATGTAAAATTTTTCCTTTAGAAGAAATTCTGTAAATATCAGATGAATTTCCTCCATCTTCTAAAATCCAAATAGCGTTAGAATTCTGAATATATTCATTCCCTGAAACCTCTTTTAGAGAATTAGGTAAATCCCCCAACATTTTTAATTGACCAAAATTTTGGCAACTAAAAAACACAAGTAAGCAATTAAGAATAAATAGTTTTTTCATGAAAATGCAATTAAAATAAGATTAAAAAATAGGGTTTGGCTGTTGTATAGAATAGCTAATTACCAGCCTCCAGAAGCGCCTCCTCCACCAAAAGAGCCTCCTCCAAATCCGCCACCAAAACCACCTCCACCAAAAGAACCACCTCCTGATGAGCTACCTCCAAAACCACCACCAAAGCTTCCTCCACCTCTACCAGCGTTGCTTAAAATGATTGTATCGAAAATAGTGTCTGCTAGAGAACCTCGTCTAAAACGTCTTCCTCCTCCTCTGTTGTTTTTATTTCCTCTAGAAATTATGATGAAAAATATAACAATAAGAAGAATAAAAAATACAATTCCAGGGTCAAACCCTTTCTCTTCTTGTATTCTAGTGCCTTTAAACTCACCTTGCAGCGTTTTAAATATGTAATCTGAGCCTTTATCTAAACCTCCATAGAAATCTCCTTTTCTAAATTCAGGAATTATTACTCTTTCTATGATTCTTTTTGATTGAAAATCGGTTAATAAATATTCTACTCCTCTACCAACTTGGATAGCGATTTTTCGATCATTTTTAGCCAATAAAATTATAACTCCATTGTCTTTTTCTGCATCTCCAATTCCCCATTCTTCGCCCCAATTTGCAGCCAAATAATTAATATTCTCACCTTCTGTAGAATTTATAATGGCCACAACAATTTGGGTTGATGTAGTGTCTGAATAGCGAACTAATTTATTCTCTAAATTTGATTTTTGCGACTGCGATAAAAGGTTTACATAATCGTAAACACTAGTTTGAAACTTTGGTTTTTCTGGAATTTGAAATCCTTGAGCAAAGGTTTGTAAGGAAAAAACTATCGCTATAAATATGAACCCCTTTTTACTTAAACCTACTAACTTACTGCTTGCTAAAAACTGCTTATTCAATATCATCCTTTAGAAATCTCATTAGAAAGTTCGTTCTCATCATCTATCTGCCAAGGAAAATGTTCTTTTAGCTCTTCACCTGCTTTTAAAATACCTTCTACCAAACCTTGCTTAAAATTGTTATTTTTAAAATGATTTTGCATAACATCTTTTGTAGCATTCCAAAAATCTGATGGCACAACATTGTTTATACCTTTATCACCATAAATAACAAACTTTTTATCTTTTACTGCAACATAGATTAAAACTGCATTTTCATCTTTTGTATTGTTCATTTTTAACATGTGGAATACCTCCAAAGTTCTATCAAAATGATCTTTGGTTGATGTGGCTTCCATATGAACACGAATTTCTCCAGAAGTATTGGTTTCTGCTGTTCTAATAGCCGCAATAATTTCTTGCTCTTCGTCTTTTGTTAAAAATGCTTCTACTTTAGACATTTAGGCTGCTTTATTAAAATCGAAGTTAACATCTGGTGCATTTTCAGAACCTGGATTTGCTTTATATCTATCCATTTCTTCAAAATTAAACATACCTGCTAACAAAGAGTTTGGAAAAATTTTGATGTGCTTGTTGTACTTATTTACACCTTCATTAAAACGATCTCTTGCTACATTAATTCTATTTTCTGTGCCTTCTAATTGGCTCTGTAATTCTAAAAAGTTTGTGTTTGCTTTTAAATCTGGATAACGTTCTACAGATACTAATAGTTTAGATAAAGCACCACTTAAACCTGCTTGTGCTTGCTGAAATTGTGCCATATTTTCTGCAGTTAAATTACCTGCATCTATAGTTGTAGATGTTGCTTTTGCTCTTGCATTAATAACTTCTGTTAAGGTACTTTTTTCAAAATCTGCAGCTCCTTGTACTGTTTTTACCAAATTACCAATTAAATCATTTCTTCTTTGGTAGGCACTTTCTACATTAGACCAAGTGGTTTTAGCATCTTCTTGTAAAACTACAGCTTCGTTATTAAAACCTTTTGCCCAACTATATATTGCGAATGCTATTACTCCTATAATTATAACCGGAATTAACCATTTTTTCATAATTTCTAATATTTAAATTTTATTTTGATTTGTTTGATTTCTTCAAAAATACTTAATATATCCTACAGTAAAAAAAGACTTTTTAGCTGATAAACTAATTCTATTAACGCTAATGAGATCTTACAAAGAAGTTCCTCCATCTAATGTTATGGTTTGCCCAGTAATAAATTTTGTGTTATCTGAAGCCAACCACACAACTGCATCTGCTATCTCTTCTGCTTTACCATAACGTTTCATAGGTATTACACTTTTTAAAATTGCATCCATTTCTGGCTTTGCATTGATAAGTTGTGTTAACAAAGCAGACTCTGTATACCCAGGACAAACTGCATTTATTCTAATGTTCTTAGTGGCATATTCCATAGCTGCAGACTTTGTCATACCAACCACTGCAAATTTACTGGCACTATAACTAATATTATTAGGTGATGCCTTTAAACCAGCTAAAGAAGCTATATTTACAATATTTCCAAATCCTTGTTCTAAAAACTGGTGCAAAGCAAGCTTCATTCCATAAAAAACACCTGTTTGGTTTACGGCAATAACTCTATCCCAATCTTTTACTAAAGATTCATGAGTTCTTAATAAATGTGGACCAATACCTGCATTATTCACTAAAACATCTAACTGTCCAAATTTGGCAACTGTTTCATGTATTAACCTTTCAAACTCATCAAAAACAGCAACGTTTGCTTTTATAGGTATCGCTTTTCCTCTATTTGTTACAATTTCTTGCACAACTTTTTCTGCACTCTCTAAATTAATGTCTGATACTACTACTGTTGCTCCATGGTTTGCAAAATGCACTGCTGTTGCTTTACCAATGCCTGAACCTGCTCCTGTAACAATTACAATTTTATTTTTTACTTCCATTAGTCTATTGATTTAGTTTTAATTGCTTTTAAAGCCAGTTTACAACATAGTTCTGCTGCCTTGTTTAGGTTTGCAAATCGAGGATCTGTTGTCCAACCTTTAGAATATCGATAATAAATTTGTTGTGCAATCACAGCAATTTTGAACAGACCAAAAACATAATAGAATACTAAGCTTTCTGTTGTTCTTCCTGACTTTTGAATATATTGTTGTGCAATTTCACTTCTTATAGGATTACCTTCAAAAATAGTTGGAGATGGGATGCCTTGTTTCACAAATTCATGATCTGTAGCTACAGTCCAATATCCTAATGAAGTTCCAAGATCCATAAATGGATCTCCTAAGGTAGCCATTTCCCAATCTAAAACTGCAGAAATTTCTTGCCATGAATCATCTTTAAAAACAACATTATCGTATTTAAAATCGTTGTGAATTAAACAATAATTATATGTTTTAGGTTGATTTTTCTGCATCCAATCCATTACCATTTCCGCTTCTGGATATTCATCTGTTTTGGCTTTTAAGTACTGTTTGCCCCAATTTGTAACTTGTCTTTCAACATAGCCTTCTGGCTTTCCTAAACCAGTTAAACCAACTGCATTGTAATCTACATTATGTAATGATATCAAGGTATCTAACCAAGAATTCGCAATTATTTGATAATCTTTTGCTGAAATTTTTCTCTTTTGAGCTTCCTTGTAATTTAAAATGATGCCTTCTACTTTTTCCATAATATAAAAGTCACTTCCTAAAATGGCTTCGTCATTAGAAAATCCATACATTTTTGGAACTTTAGAAAATTGAGAGGCTATGGCCTTTTGAACCTTAAATTCACGCCCCATATCATGCCCTCTTTTTATGGCACCTTTGGGTGGCTTTCTAAGTACAAATTCTTTACCTTCAATTTGTAATAGATAAGTTAAATTAGAATAGCCATGTGTAAATTGCACTACGTTTAAATCGCTTTGAATATCATCAATTAAATTAATTTCTTTCAAATACTTTTTTAAAGGTAGTTCTGGTAATTCTTCTCCTTTTCTTACTTTTTGATTGCTCATGAATTCCCAAATTTTTTGATGCAACTTTTACCTAATTGATACATATGAACTTCATCTGGACCATCTGCTAAACGTAACATTCTTGCAATTGCATAATAATGTGCCAAATACGTATCTGGGCCAACACCTTTTCCTCCTAAAATTTGAATAGCTCTATCTATTATTTTTTGAGCCATGTTTGGTGCTACAATTTTAATCATAGCAATTATATCTTTTGCATGTTTGTTACCAACCTTATCCATCTTATCTGCAGCAGATAGGGTTAACAAGCGTGCTTGTTCTATTTCGCAAGCAGATTTTGCAATTTCATGACGAATACTACTATAATCATAAAACTTTTTACCAAAAGTTTCTCTTTCTAAAGTTCTTTTAGACATCATTTCTAAAGCATATTGGGCCATGCCAACCAATCTCATACAATGATGAATTCTACCAGGACCTAAACGTCCTTGTGCTATTTCGAAACCTCTACCTTCACCTAAAATTAGGTTTTCTTTAGGTACACGAACATCGTTTAATATTATTTCTGCATGTCCTTCAGGTGAGTCATAAAAACCTAGTACAGATAGTGGCCTTACTATTTTTAAACCTGGTATATTCATAGGAACCAACACCATACTTTGTTGCTGATGTCTATGTGCTTCAGGGTTTGTTTTACCCATTACAATAGCTACTTCACAGTGTGGATCCATTGCTCCAGAAGACCACCATTTACGGCCATTTATAACATATTCATCTCCTTCTAGTATTATTGAAGTTTCAATATTTGTAGCGTCTGAAGATGCAACTTGAGGTTCTGTCATTAAAAAAGCAGAACGAATATCTCCGTTCATTAAAGGAGTAAGCCATTTCTTTTTCTGAAATTCACTTCCATATTTCGCCAAAACCTCCATGTTTCCAGTATCTGGGGCAGAGCAGTTAAAAATCTCTGAAATCCAGATTTTTTTTCCCATAATTTCTGCTAATGGTGCATATTCTAAATTGGTTAAACCTGGACTTAATTCTCCATAATCTTTAGGTAAAAATAAGTTCCATAAACCAGCATCTTTTGCTTTTTGCTTTAACATTTCCGTTTTTGGAAAACGTTTCCACATGTTATTCGCATCACTTTGAAAAGCCAAGAATTCCTTTTCTATTGGTACAATATGGGCATCAATAAAAGTGTTTAGTTTTTCTTGTAATTCTATTGATTTCTTTGAGTATTCGAAATTCATAGTTTTTCTATTTTAACCTGCAATCATATAACCACCATCTGCAGTATAAACGCCTCCAGTCATATAATTACCTGCATCTGAAGCTAGTAAACATGCCAAACCTACCATTTCTTCTGGCATTCCCATTCTTGATGATGGTAAAGCTTTTTCTACTTTACTTAGTATTTTTTCATTTTGCCATAAGGCAGCACTAAACTTTGTTTTAATTAAACCAGGACAAATGGCATTTGCTTTTACACCATACTTACCCCATTCTTTAGCCTGATTTTTTGTGAGCATTAAAATAGCAGCTTTACTTGTACTGTAAATACCTAAACCTAAACCTGGAGTTAAAGCTTCTACTGATGCTATATTAATTATACTGCCGTTTTTATTGGTCTGAAAATGTGGTAACACTAAATTTGACAAAGACCAAGGAGCTTTTACATTGACATCCATAATTTTATCAAAAATTTCTGGAGAAACCTCTTCAATTGGCCCAAAAACAGGATTAATAGCTGCATTATTTACCAAAATATCTATTCTACCAAAAGACTCGATTGTCTTATCAACCAAATTTTTTCGTTGGTCTTCTTTTCCTATATGACAAGCAATACCGATGGTATCTAAACCTTGTTCTTTAAATTCTTTTGCAACTTCGTCACAAGCTTCTTGGTTTCTGCTAGAAATAACAACTTGTGCTCCTTGTTCTGCTAAACCTTTAGCAATAGCTTTACCTATACCTTTACTTGAACCTGTAATAACAGCAACTTTTCCTGATAAATTAAATTGATCTTTACTATGCATTATATAATGTATTCTTTTTCATTTTTAATTGTTATAACTTCATTATTCATTAATGATTCAGCTAAAGAATTGGTTTTAGGTAACTCATATTTAAAGTAAAATTTCATGGTATGAATTTTACTCTCATAAAACGTTTCTGTGTATTTTTTATCGTTATTACTTAAAGATTTTTTAGCATCAACAGCCATTTCTAACCACAACCAACTTAACACAACAATACTCATATATTCCATAAATAAATTGGCATCTGCTAAATAACGTTCATAATTACCTTTCATAGCAAAAGGCATTAAATGACCAAGAATTTTTTGGGAGAGTTCTAATTTATCGCCTAAAATTTTAGCATATACTTTAAGATCTTCATCATTGCTTGCTGCAATAATAGTTTTTACTATTTCTGCAGATAATAATTCTAATCCTTTACCATTTTGCATAGGCACTTTTCTACCTAATAAATCTTGAGATTGAATACCTGTTGTACCTTCATATAAAGCAGAAATTCGAATATCTCTATAATATTGTTGCAGGGTAAAATCGGTACAAAAACCATAACCTCCCAATACTTGCAAGCCATTATCTACAGATTCTGCACCTGCTTCTGATGGATATGTTTTTACAATAGGAATAATCATTTCTAACAATAAATGATACTTTTCTTTTTCCTCTTTTGAAGTGGCTGTTGTTAATATATCTTGATATTTAGAGGCCAATAAAACTAAGCTTAAAGAACCTTCTACAATAGATTTTTGGAGCAATAACATTCGTCTAACATCTGGATGTTCTATAATAAGACTTTGCTTTTCAGTAGGGTTTTTCTTACCATCTGCAGATAACTTTCTTCCTTGTGGTCTTTCATTCGCATATTGTAAAGAAGTTCTATATGCAGCCATTGCAATTGCTGCTGCACCTCTACCTACTGCAATTCTAGCACCATTCATCATTAAAAACATTTGGGCTAAACCTTTGTGTTCTTGACCAACTAACCAACCTCTACAATCATCAGAATCTCCAAAACCTAAATGCGTAGTGCAATATCCTTTTTGGCCCATTTTCTGAAAATCGGCTACAGTCATTACATCATTATATTCTAAAGTTCCATCTTCTTTTAACCTGTTTTTTGGTACTACAAATAATGAGATTCCTTTAGTGCCTTTAGGAGCGCCTTCAATTCTTGCCAAAACTAAATGCACAATATTTTCTGCACCATTGTAATCGCCTCCAGAAATAAATATTTTTTGTCCTGTTATTTTGTAATAACCATCATTAGTTGGTGTGGCTTTAGTAACAACATCAGATAAAGAACTACCTGCTTGCGGTTCTGTTAAACACATGGTACCACCCCAAACTCCAGCCAACATATTTGGCACATATTTATCCTTTAAAACTTGCGAACCAAACTCTATAATTAATTCTGCAGCACCTAATGTTAAACTAGGATAACCAGGTAAGTGATTATTGGCTGCATCCATAATATACACTGCTGCCTGAAATGCAGAAATTGGCATTTGTAAACCACCATCATCATAATCGAAACAAGCAGAAATAATACCCATTTCTCCTGATTGATGCATTACTTCTTGAACTTGTTCGTGAACAATAACAGTTCCATCTTTATGATATGCAGGATTTGCATCCATCTCTTGAAAGTAAGGATACATTTCTCTATCAGAAAAGTCTTTTACAGAATCTATAAATAGATTTAAAGATTCCATATCATGTTCTTGGAATCTTTCTCTTGAAAGTAAATCTTCTAATTTGTGAATATCATAAAGTATGTATTTCAATGTTTCTAAATCTACATACTTTTTTGACATAATTTTGAGGTTTTATTTAAATGTACTGCTATAAATTAGCAAATACGTAATTTCATACTTCCCAAATATAGGGAAAATTACTATGCATGCATAATATAAAAACAGGTAAAATATATTGGCATATTTAAATAAGAACGTCTTACAAAAAGTAATTAAAGTGAGTTCTTTATTTTTAGCAATTCTGCTTTTACAGCTTCTAGTCTGCTAATAACCTCATGCTTATTGAAAGTGCTTTCTGGGTTCTTTTTAAGCTGCTGTTTTGCCCCTTCTAAGGTGAAGCCTCTTTCCTTAACTAAATTAAAGATAAGTTTAAAGTTATGAATATCATCTTGCGTAAAAAGTCTATTTCCTTTTTTATTTTTCTTTGGTTTGATGATATCAAACTCCTTTTCCCAAAACCGAATTAATGAGGTGTTTACATCAAAAGCAGATGCAACTTCGCCAATCTTATAATATCTTTTTTCGGGTAAATCTATATACATAAAATAGGCCTAAATTAATCGTAAGATTGACTTTCTTCTGAGGTTTGCTGCAAGTTTGCAAACTCTTCTAAGGTTAAATCTCCATAATAAAAGTTTATCGGATTTAAAGCCACATCATTTTTATGAACCTCATAATGCAAGTGTGGAGCTACAGATAAACCTGTGTTACCAACATAACCAATTAAGTCTCCTCTTTTTATAGTTTCTCCTCTTTTTACTACCATTTTGCTTAAGTGAGCATAAATGGTTTTATAACCATAACCATGATCTATGTAAATTACTTTACCAAATGTAGAGCTTCTTTGGGCTCTATAGATTTTTCCATTTCCTGAGGCGTAAACAGGTGTGCCTTTTGGAGCTGTAAAATCCATTCCTTTATGAAACTTATTGATTTTTAAAATAGGATGCATTCTCATTTTATACCCAGAAGCCACATAAAAATCACCTTTTTTAACAGGTAAAATAGCTGGTATTGAAGCCAACATTTCTTCCTTTTCTTTTGCTAATGCAACTATTTCATCTAAAGATTTAGATTGCACCACCATTTGTTTAGATAAGATATCAACTTCTTTAGTTAGATTTTTAATTAGTTCAGAATTTTCAAATCCGTCTAAGTTTTTATATCGATTTACACCACCAAAACCTGCTTTTCTTTGTTCTTCAGGTATTGGGTTTGCCTCAAAATAACTTCTATAAATATTATTATCTCGTTCTTGAAGCTGAGATAATATAGAAGCACTTTCTTCTAATCTCTTATTAATTAACTCGTAATGAAACTTTAAGTTTTCTAATTCTCTTTTTTGAGCACGTTCTGAAGGAGAAGTAATTATTTGACTAAAGCCAATAAAACCAATGAACGCAATAAGAATCACACCTAAAAAGCTAAATAATATTTTACGATAATAATCGCTCTTCTTTACAGCAATTTTTCTGTAAGAAAGCGTATCCTCATCATAATAATATTTTACTTTTGCCATATTGTGAAATATACTATTTTTGTGTTTGTATTACAGATTTCTTGGAAAACTTTTCAATACAAGAACTCACAAATTTACGAAATGTTTTACAACTGCTTTTTTAGGGCAGTTATTTTAAAAATATATTAACATAATCCAACTTGTTGGAAACTTCTTTTTTATGAAATCTCAAGATATTCGCGCTACTTTTTTAGACTTTTTTCAGAAAAAATCACACTTGGTAGTTCCTTCTGCACCAATGGTTACAAAAGATGATCCAACATTGATGTTTGTAAATTCTGGAATGGCGCCTTTCAAAGAATATTTTCTTGGGAATGCAACTCCGAAAAAGAATAGAATTACAGATTCGCAAAAATGTTTACGTGTTTCAGGTAAACATAATGATTTAGAAGAAGTTGGGTATGATACCTATCATCATACATTATTTGAAATGTTAGGAAATTGGTCTTTTGGAGATTACTTTAAGAAAGAAGCAATTGCTTGGGCTTGGGAGTTATTGACAGAAGTTTATAAGATCGATAAAGATATTCTTTACGTAACTGTTTTTGAAGGTTCAGAAGATGCAGACCAACTAAACATGGATACTGAAGCCTATGATATTTGGAAAGAATATATAGCTGAAGATAGAATATTAAAAGGAAATAAGAAGGACAATTTTTGGGAAATGGGAGAACAAGGACCTTGTGGACCATGTTCTGAAATTCATGTTGATATTCGTTCTGCAGAAGAAAAAGCAAAGCTTGATGGACGTACTTTAATTAATGAAGACCATCCTCAAGTTGTAGAGATTTGGAACCTTGTTTTTATGCAGTACAATCGTAAAGCAAATGGTACTTTAGAAGAATTACCAAACAAGCATATAGATACTGGAATGGGATTTGAACGTTTATGTATGGTATTACAAAACGTACAATCTAATTATGATACTGATGTTTTTACACCAATTATTAGAGAAATTGGTACAATTACCAACACTTCTTATGGTAAAAATGAAAAACAAGATATTGCAACAAGAGTAATTTCAGATCATGTTAGAGCTGTTGCATTTTCTATAGCAGATGGTCAGTTACCTAGTAATACAGGAGCTGGTTATGTTATTCGTAGAATTTTACGAAGAGCTGTAAGATATGGTTTCACATTCTTAAATAAAAAAGAGCCCTTTATTTATAGGTTAGTATCTATTTTATCAGATAAAATGGGTAAAGCTTTCCCTGAGCTAAAAAGCCAAAAACAATTAATAGAGAATGTAATTAAAGAAGAAGAAACTTCATTCTTAAGAACCTTAGACCAAGGTTTAGTTTTATTAGACGGAATTATCGAAAACTCAAAATCAAAAGAAATTTCTGGAGATAAAGTTTTTGAATTGTATGATACTTTTGGTTTCCCTATAGATTTAACTGCTTTAATTTTATCTGAAAAAGGCTATACTTTAGACGAGAAAGGCTTTGAAGAAGAATTACAAAAGCAAAAAAATAGATCTAGGGCTGCAAGTGAAATGTCTACAGATGATTGGACAATTTTAATTGATGATGCTGTAGAAGAATTTATTGGATATGACTTTTTAGAAGCAAATGTTAAACTAACAAGATATAGAAAAGTAACCTCTAAGAAAGATGGTGAAATGTATCAATTAGTATTTAACTTAACTCCTTTTTATCCAGAAGGTGGAGGTCAAGTAGGTGATAAAGGTTACTTAGAAGATACTCATGGAGATGTGGTATATATTTTAGACACCAAAAAAGAAAACAATGTAATTATACATTTTGCCAAAAACCTCCCACAAAATTTAGATGCAAACTTTAAAGCAGTTGTAGATGAAAAACAACGTTATAGAACCGAATGTAATCATACAGCTACACACCTATTGCATCAAGCATTAAGAGAAGTTTTAGGAACTCATGTAGAGCAAAAAGGCTCTGCTGTTCATTCTAAATACTTACGCTTTGATTTTTCTCACTTTTCTAAGTTAACTACAGAAGAATTACAAGATGTAGAAAACTTTGTCAATGCACGTATTTCTGGTAAATTACCTTTAGAAGAAAGCAGAAACATAACTATGGAAAAAGCAATTGCAGATGGTGCAATGGCTTTATTTGGCGAAAAATATGGTGATACTGTTAGAGCAATTAAATTTGGTAAATCTATAGAACTTTGTGGTGGAACTCACGTAAAAAATACAGGCGATATTTGGCATTTTAAAATAAAATCTGAAGGAGCTGTAGCAGCAGGAATTCGTAGAATTGAAGCTATTACAAATGATGCTGTTAAAGACTTTTATTTTGATAACAACAGAACATTATTTGAAATTAAAGATTTATTAAACAACACAAAAAATCCTGTTAAAGCTGTTCAAAAACTTCAAGACGAAAATACTGAATTACAAAAGCAAGTAGAACAGCTATTAAAAGAAAAGGCGCAAAACCTTTCTGGAGAGATAAAAAATCAACTTCAAGAAATAAACGGAGTTCAATTTTTAGCCACTAAAGTAGATTTAGATGCTAATGGAATAAAGAATTTGGCTTTTAGTTTAGGTAAAGAACATCAAAATTTATTTTTGCTATTTGCTTCTGCTCCAAGTAACGAAAAAGCATTGTTAACTTGTTATATTTCTAAAGAATTAGCAAACGAAAGAGGTTATAATGCAGGAACTGTTGTTAGAGAATTAGGGAAATTAATTCATGGAGGTGGAGGTGGCCAGCCATTTTTTGCTACTGCAGGTGGTAGAAATCCTGGTGGAATTCCTAAAGCTTTAGAAAAAGCGAAAGATTATTTAACAGCCTAATTAAACCTTATTGTAAAGTTAAAGTCTTAATTAATAGTAGATTACTATATATCTATTATTTTATTATCTTTAACTATGGCTTACCTAGATACGTATTCTGGAAATTGGACAGCTGCAGAAGCTAATCATTTATTAAGAAGAGCTTCTTTTGGTTGTTCTCAAGATACCTTAACTGAGGCTTTAGAATTAGGTTTAACTGGCACAATTTCTAAACTTTTTGAAGCTCAGCCAATGCCTGAACCACCATTAAAGTACGAACTTGATGGTACAGAAAGAGACGAAGTTTATGACCCAGAGGTAAATTATGGAGAAACTTGGGTAAATGCAGCTCCATACCCTATTTTACCCACACAACAAGCTACTAATAAAGCTATAAGAGCTAGAAATCGTTCTTTATATGCTTGGACTTTTATTCAAATGCAAGAGTCTGGTATTTCTATCAGAGAAAAGCTTACGCTATTTTGGCACAACCATTTTGTATCTGTAAACACCAATCCTCATAGAGAGTTTTATTACATTAATACGTTAAGAGAAAATGCTTTAGGCAACTTTAAAGAGCTTACCAAAAAAATTACAATAGACCCAAATATGTTGGTTTATTTGAGTGGAAACCAAAACACAAATTCTGCTCCTAACGAAAATTACGCAAGAGAACTTTTAGAACTTTTTACCTTAGGTAAAGGTGCTGCTGTTGGTAATGGAGATTATACAAACTATACAGAGGATGATATTGTAGCCATCGCAAAAATTCTTACAGGGTGGAGAGTTAAAAGTCTACTAGACCCAGATACATTAACTCCGTTTTTCTCAAACTTTAATCATTCAAAAGGCAGTAAAACATTATCTCATAGATTTAATAATGCAGTTATTGAAGAAAATGGAGCGGATGAATATAAAGATTTAATTGATGTAATTTTTCAGCAAGAAGAGTGTTCAAAGTTCATTATTAGACAAATCTATAAATGGTTTGTAAACTCTGAAATTACTGATGATATTGAGGTAAATGTAATTACACCTTTAGCCAAAATCTTAAGGGATAATGATTACGAAATTGCACCTGCATTAAAAGTAATACTAGCTTCAGATCACTTTTTTGAAAGTACATTTTGCATGATAAAAAATCCTATTGATTTAATGTTATCTGTAACAAAATCTTTACTTTTTGATGGGCCATCAACAACTATTAAAGAGCAATATGATTATGCTTTAGTATTATATTCTGCTTGTTTTGATTTGAATCAAGATATTTTTCATCATCCAGATGTTGCTGGGTGGAAAGCCTATTACCAAGCACCATTATTTTACAAAAGTTGGGTAAATAGTTTCTTATTGCCAAAAAGATTAGACTATTGTAGAATTATAGTTACAGGAGGTGATTTGGTTATCGATGATATAACCTATACAATTCCGCCTTTAATTCCGGTTTTAACCATAGTTTCAAAAATAGAAAATGCAACAGATCCTAATGTATTAATAAGATCTTTATCTAATTTGTTATTTAATTACGAAGTTTCAGAAGAACAAATAACAAGTTTAAAAGAATTTTTAATACCTGGTTTACCCGATTTTGAGTGGACAGTAGAATACAGTGAATATCTAGCAGATAGCACTAACATTACCTTAGTAGTTGCTGTAGATAAAAAGCTAAGAAACTTACTTTCTATTATGGTTCAAATGTCTGAATTTCAAATAATGTAGGTTATGAAAAATCAAAAAAAACTTAACAGGAGAGATTTTATTAAGCTAAGTTCTATAGCCTCAGCATCATTACCTATTGCACTGAGTGGTTTTCCTGTATTTGCAAAAGAGAAACCTAATAATTATCAGTTTACAGAAAATAATGAGAATGTTGAGAATGTTCTTGTTTTAATACAACTTCAAGGAGGAAATGATGGTTTAAACACTATTTTTGATTTGAATGAATATGCCAATTTGCAATCAGTTCGTTCAAATATTATAATTCCAGAAAATGAATTGTTAAGTCTAAATGGTTCTACTTACGTGCATCCTTCATTAGAAAAAATGAAAGAAATTTGGGATCAAGAAAAATTAGGAATTATTCAAAATGTGGGTTACCCAAATCAAAATAGATCTCACTTTAGGTCTACTGATATTTGGAACTCTGCATCAGATGCCAATGAATTTGTTGCTTCTGGTTGGTTAGGTCGTTATTTTGATGTCAATCACAGCAGTTTCCCATCAAATTATCCTGATGCCACAAATCCAGATCCATTTGCAATTACAATTGGTAAAGTAGTTTCTGAAACATGCCAAGGTGTAAATTCTAACTTTTCTTTGGCTATTGAAGATCCAGAGAATCCAGGTACAGCACTAGTATCTAACACAAGTACAATACCCAATAATTGTTATGGAGATGCTTTAAGTTTTGTAAACGAAACTATAGCGCAAACCAACGCATATGCAGAAGTTATACAAAATGCAGCAAGTTCTGGCACTAACAAATCTAATAAATATACAGACTCAGACTTATCAGAAAAGTTAAAACAAGTGGCTAAATTAATCGCTGGCGGTTTACAAACAAAAGTTTATGTTGTGCAAATTGGTGGTTTTGATAATCATGATAATCAAGTTGTAGAAAGCGATAAAAAAACAGGCCAACATGCAAGTTTACTACAAGAATTGTCAGAGGCTATGGCTGCTTTTCAAGATGATTTAGAACTTTTAAACATAGATCAAAAAGTATTGGGAATGACCTATTCTGAATTCGGGAGACGTATACGTTCTAATGGAGGTTTAGGTACAGATCATGGTTCTGCTGCACCTTTATTTTTATTCGGAAATTGTGCAAAAAATCAAATTTTAGGTGATGCTCCAGAAATTGATACGCAAGTAGATGATCAAGAAGGTGTGCAAATGCAATTCGATTTCAGAAATATTTATAGCACCATTTTAACAGATTGGTTGGGTGCTACAAAACAAGAATCTGAAACCGTACTTTTTAATAATTTTGAAGCTCTACCTATTTTTAAAGTAAATTGCAATGCTACTTTAACATCAGATACTAGTATTAATAACGACTCTGTTTTTAAGGTGTATCCTAACCCTACTACAGACTTTGTAATTTTTAATTTTACAGGTAGCAATGCCAACACAAAAATTACTTTATACAATGCAATTGGGGCTGTAGTAAAAGTAATTGCTAACACCACTTTTAACGATTCCAATCATACAGTTAAAATTGATTTACAATCCTTACCAAGAGGCAATTATTTTATTCATTATCAAACGAAAGGAAACTCTAAAACCAAAAAATTGTTGAAGTACTAAATTTCGATTAAATTTACTTTTCAAAATAAGTAATTTATGAAATTTCAAACCACGATTCTTTTAGAAAAACAATCTAGAAACCTCATAGATTACAACTCAAAAATTCTATTATTAGGTTCTTGTTTTTCAGAGAATATTGGGCAAAAATTAGATTATTTTAAATTACAAAATTATCAAAATCCTTTTGGTATTTTATTTCATCCAAAAGCTATAGAGCAATTTATAACTGATATTATCAATACAAAAACTTTTACTAAAGATGATTTAATATTTCAGAATGAAAGGTATCATAGTTTTGACGCGCATTCTTCGTTAAGCGAAGTTGATGAGAATATGATTTTAAACAATCTAAATTCTCAAATTATAGCAACTTCTAAATTCTTAAAAAACACTTCTCATTTAGTGATTACTCTAGGTACAGCTTGGGTTTATCGTTTTATTGAGGATGATAAAATTGTGGCTAATTGCCATAAAATTCCCCAGAAAAAATTTTTAAAAGAACTATTAACTATTACTGAGATAAGTGAGAGTTTAGAAGCAATTATTTCTTTAGTAAAAAATGTAAATCCAGATATTAATCTGCTCTTCACAGTATCTCCTGTAAGACATTTAAAAGATGGATTTGTAGAAAATATGCAAAGTAAGAGTCATTTAATTTCTGCCGTTCATGAAGCAATTGACAAAAGAAATAATATTCACTACTTCCCTGCTTATGAGATAATGATGGATGAACTTAGAGATTATAGATTCTATACAGAAGATATGATACACCCTAATCATACAGCAATACAATACATTTGGGAGAAATTTACATTTACTTGGTTTTCTGAAAACACAAAAGCAAGCTTAAAAGAAATTGATACAATTCAAAAAGGAATTGCACACAAACCATTTAATCCTAAAAGCAAAGAACATTTAAAATTTTTGCATAATTTATCGTTAAAACAAGAGCTATTAACTTCTAAATTTCCACATATATCCTTTTAAAATAAGGCATTTGGCGTATTTATAATTATGAATAGTTTTTATTGATTTGTAGTTCTAAAATTTACTGCGTGATTAAGAAGATATTATATCCTACACCTCAAAATGCATTTATCTGGTTAAGTAGCATTTATTTGCTTTTCTTACTATACCTGGGCAAAGCAAATGCCCTTACTATTTTGTTTGCCTACTTTCTAGAAACCATTTTAATAGGCATTTTTAATGCATTAAAAATGGCAACTACAATTTGTTTTGGCAAGTCTAAAACTAAGAATGTTACCTTAATTCTTTTCTTTGCAGTACATTATGGTTTTTTCGTAGCCATACAATCCATATTCGGCTTTGCACTTTTTAGTATGGGCAAAAGTAGCATCATAAAAGAACCCTTTAACCTCATAGAAAATTATACCACAATTTTGCAATTAGAAGACATAAAATATGCCTTACCTGCCATTATTTTTGCGCACTTGGGTAAATTTATTACAGATTATATTGCTCAAAAAAAGTATCTAAAATTTACAACCAAAGAGTTGATGTTTAAACCCTATTTAAGAATTTTTATCCAGCAATTTGTTGTAATTATTTCGTTTTTCTTTATTTTTCTTGATAATGGTGCAGGCTTAATTGCCGCTGTTTTATTAATTGTTTTTCGACTTATTGTCGATTTATTTTTTGAATCTATAAAAGAAAACTCAGCAATTCTAGACTCACTCTCTGTAAAATTAGCCAATGAAAAAGCTACTGCAGATGAAATTAAAAAACAACTAATTTCTTATACCGAATAAAAATATACGTCAAATGGCGTATTGTAAGCGCTTTCCTTTCTTGTGACTTTTGTAGAGTAACTTTAAAACACTAAAAATGAAAAATTTGGCACTTCTTGTATTTGCTTTTTGCATATCTTTTGTAAGTACTGCTCAAAATATTGGAGACTTGAAAATCACATCTAAAAAATATGGGATGAGCACCATGAAAAAAGCACCTAAAAAAATATACATCAACACTTTTAACGTAAACTTTGAGATGTATAAGGAAGCAATAGATTTTAAAGCTGGTGGAAATGGAGGTAGAATTGGTGGCAATACAAGTAATGCAACTGCTAAAGCTGCTGTTGGTTTAGATGGTATTGATGCAAATTTAATGCTTGCAAAAACAAACGAACTTTACAAGAATTTTATTGATAGAATTACGAAAGAAGGTTATGAAATAATAACTTTTGATACTGCAGAAAACACTGGTGTTTTTGAAGGATGGCAAAAGGCCTCAGGGCCTGCTATTGGTGAAAGTATTTCTGGAATTATTAATGTAATTCCTGAAGGTTATACTACTTTCTACAAACGAAAAACTGATAAAGGAGAAGTAAAAAAAGGTTTTTTAGGCGGTATTGGCTTACAATCTAAATTATCTAAAGCGCTAAATGATGCTATTGTTGCAGACGTAAATTTATACGTTATGTTTTCTGAGGAAGGCAGTGATTGGATGAAAGGTAAAGCAGCCAAGGTTAAAATTAAAACCAATTTAAGATTGATAAATAACCATGCCATATCTGTTCCTCAAAAATTGAAAAAGAAAAAAACCACTATGGGTAAGCTATTTGGTTCTGTAAAAATTGCTGGGGCATCAGATACTTATCCTGCAAGTTCAAACATTACTTTTTCTCAAGGTAAATCTGGCTTAGGAACAAAATCTTCTTTTATTGGAACTTTAAAAGGTGACGAAGAAATTGAGGGAGTTATGAAAAAAGAAAAAATTGTAGCCTATCAAAAACAAGGTTCTTTTGTACCTACATCTTTTTCTACCTTTTCTAATTATTTAGATGCAAAAGCAGATCGATTTTCTACTACAACAAAATGGATTCCTGTAGATGCCACAAAATTTGCAAACGGATTCTATAACGCTTGTAACACATTTTTAAACAAACAGTTAGACGCTTTATTTTCTAAGTTAAACTAAGATGAAAGCATTACAACTTTTATTGTGTCTTATTGTTTTTTTGTTACTTTTTAGTTGCTCTGAATATGGCAAAAAATTACAATATGATAAAACAGAAGTTTACTATACAGATTTAGTTGAAAAAGAGGAAGCAGAAAAGTTGGGCGATTTTTTAGTATCATCAAAATTTGCAGGTGAAAACGAAAAATCGGTTCAACTTTCTAAAAATAAAGAAAACAATCATTATCCATTTAGAATGGTAACTACCACAGATGCTGCAGAAAGTGAAACCTATGAAGCTATATTTAAAATGTATGCTCAACAATTATCTGATTCTGTCTTTAACAAACAACCTTTAGACTTTCATGTTTGTGATAATACTTTTCAAACGCTAAAGGTCATCACTTTCAAATAAAAAACACTATCTATAGTAGCTTTAAAAACAACTTAAAACACCTATAAATGCAAGGATATCCCCCAATTTTAATTTTTATAATCATTGCATTTATGGTGTTATTGATTGTTTTTTTATCCAATTCTTATTATCAATTAAAGAGAAGAGAGCATACTAAAATTAAAATTTTAATGAAGACCATTTTAGAGGAAAATAACGCAACTTTATTATTAGAACATGAAAATAGTTCTCTTAAGGTGGTGATGCAATCAATTAAATTGAAGCTAAAAATAGTGAATGTAAACCTTCTAAATATTCAATTTTCGCTTTTAGAAATCTTACATTAAATTGTTTTTTTTAACTTGGTTACCTGATTTACTTTTACTTATGAAAAAGACCTTACTCGTATTTGCCCTATTATTAATGGCAAATACCTCTATTTTATTAGCTCAAAACAATACTATAAATAGTTTAAAAACTTCACTCACATTAGCTAAAACCAAAAAACAAAAAGCGGCTACTTACTTACTTTTAATCGATAATTATTTTAGCTCTAACAAGGATTCTGCAGAATTCTATTTAAAAAGAACCTTACAATTTACAGAATCAGAACCTACACTTCAAGTAAGTTACATTAGTGCCATTTTAAAGTATGCACAACTATTTATTGTTAAAGGAGATTATAAAGAATCAGAAAAATATTATAATAAAGCTTGGGCAATTTTAAAAGACAACTACAATTACGAGTTATACTCTAAATATTATGGAGATTTTGGTGTTTTGCATTTTTATAAAGGCGATTTTAAAGGTGCTTTAAACAATTTTTCTAAAGCATTAGAATTGGCTGAAAAAGAGCAAATAGACGAGGATCAACTACGCTTTTTAAATAATAAAGCATTAGCTATGTCTTATTTAGGAGAAGCTGAAGCTTCTTTAGACGTTCATAAAAAAGCCATTTTTTTAGCTGAAAAGTTAAACGATTCTACAGCACTTGGTAAATCTTTTAACAACATTGGTTTAATTTACGAGGACATGAAAGAGTACAATAAAGCTTTAGAGTTTTATTTAAATGCATTAGAAATTAAAAAGAATGGAACCAGCCAAATAGATGTTGCAAATAGTTTATACAACGTGGCTGGTATGTATAAAGAAATTGGTGAAAAAGAAAATGATACCTCTTTGTATATGAAAGCAGAAAATTACTACCAGCAGTCTTTAGAGTTAGGTGGTAAAATTAATTACGGAAAAATTATTTTATATACTAAAACAGGGCTAGCTCAATTGGCAACAGCTAGAAATAAACCCAAAAAAGCTATTGAAATTTATAAAACAGTTATTCCAGAAGCAACAAATTCGAATGACAATCAAACTTTAAGGTTAACCTATTTAAATCTTGGTGTTAATTATTTAAAGATTAATCAATTGAATACAGCAGAAAACTATTTATTACAAGCAAAACCTTTAATAGAATCTTCGAATAAACCTTCAGATAAGGCTAAATTGTATAAAAATTTATCAAAATTATATGCAGATAAAAATCAATTTAAAGTTGCATATGAGTTTTTTGAACAACAATACAATTTAGAGCAAGAATTGTCTAAAAACTCGTTACAAAATAAAATTTCTGATTTTGAAATTAAATACGAAACTGCTAAAAAAGAGAAAGAAATTGCAGAGCAAAAAGAACAGTTATTAGCACAAGAACTTGATATAAAAAACAGAAATTTATATGCTCTTTTGCTTAGTTCTGCTTTAATTATTTTAGGTATAATCTTTTTCGCTATCTACAAAAGAAATCAGCTTAAAAGAAATCAACTGCAAAAAGAAATCGATTTAAAAGATGCACTTGCTACCATAAAAACTCAAAACAGATTGCAAGAACAGCGCCTTAGAATTTCTAGAGATTTGCACGATAATATTGGCTCTCAACTCACCTTTATAATTTCTTCTATAGACAATTTAAAATATGTGTCTAAAGATGCAAATGAAAAACTGAAAGAAAAACTATCTAATATAAGCACATTTACAGGAGATACCATTCATCAACTAAGAGACACAATTTGGGCAATGAATAAAAGTACTATTTCTGTAGAGGATTTACACTCTAGAATATTATCATTTATAGAAAAGGCAAAAGTTTCTGTACCAAATATCGATTTTAATATCTCTTATGATATTGATGCAAATAAAAGTTTTCCTTCTATAGTAGGCATGAACGTTTTTAGAGTAATTCAAGAAGCCATTAATAACGCTTTAAAATATGCAGAAGCATCTAAAATAAATGTAGAACTTGCCAAAAAGGAAGCTCATTTTTTAATTAAAGTTTCTGATAATGGTAAAGGTTTTAATTTAAAAACTGTAGAACTTGGCAATGGTTTAAGCAATATGGAAAAAAGAATGAGCGAAATCAATGGCTCTGTAATTATAAATTCTGAACTTAAACAGGGAACAGAAATCATTTTAAAAATTGCTTTAGAAAACAAAATAACATGAGTTTAAAAATTTGTATTGCAGAAGATAATTACTTTTTAACCAAAGCCATTAAAGAAAAATTGTCATTTTTTGATGATATTTCTGTAAAGTATCATGCAAATAATGGTGCTGAACTTATTGGTAAATTAGAGGAGAACCATAACATAGATGTTGTTTTAATGGATATACAAATGCCAGAAATGGATGGTATTAAAGCAACAGGATTGGTAAAGAATAAATACCCTCAAATAAAAGTTATTATGCTAACAGTGGTAGATGATGATGAGTATATTTTTAACGCCATCAAAGCAGGTGCGAATGGCTATTTATTAAAAGAAATTGATGCAGAAAATCTCTACAAAAGCATTATAGAAGTTACAGAAGGTGGTGCACCAATGTCACCAAGTATTGCCTTAAAAACTTTAAACCTATTAAGAAACCCAACAATAGCAACTGAAAAAATAGAAGAATCTGATACTATTAAATTAACAAAAAGAGAAACCGAAATTTTAATACAGTTAAGTAAAGGCTTAAACTATAATAGTATTTCTGATAACTTAATAATATCACCTTCTACTGTTCGTAAACATATAGAAAACATTTACAAAAAATTACAGGTTCACAGTAAAATGGAAGCTGTAATGAAAGCTCAAAAAAGAAATTTGATTTAGTCTTCTAAATGTTGTGCTACGTTTTGCCAAGGGCCACCATTAATTACATCTAGTCCGTTTTGTTTTAAGAACTGAGTAGCTTGTCCACTTCTACCTCCACTTCTACAAACAGCAATAATTGGTTTTTCCCAAGCCTTTATTTGATCTAATTCTGTAGGAATCAAGTTTAATACAATATGTTTTGCAGCTCGTATATGGCCTTCATCCCATTCCATTTGTGTTCTCACATCTAATATTACTGCATCTTTTCCTAAATAATTTTTGATTTCATCACTCATATCTTTCCTTTTAAAAATGTCAAATAAACCCACGTTATTTTGTTTAAAGTTGATGCAAATTTAAACCATTTTCAATAAGGCTAGTGTAACTTTTGTTACTTTTTAGTGATTGTAGCGTCTCTAAAATTGAACTTTTTATGGCATAATTATTAGCTAAAGCCAACTCATAAAGTTCTAAATGCAAGAGCCAATCATTAGGATAATTATTTTTTAAATCAGTATAAATAGCAGTTATTTTTTCTTCGGAAACTGTTGCTTCTTCACGCATTTTTCTAACTGATGAATAAAGAGTATACAACTGTTTTTCAGCATTTGTATAAACAATTTTATGCGTTTTTGTTTCTGAAACTTTGCCCAAACCATCATAAGAATCTACATCTGCAGGCCCTGCATAAGCAGATACAATTGAAGAACCAACAGCCATATCATATAAACCCCATTCAGGTTTAAATAATACCTCATCTTTGTAAGTAACAGTACATTCATCAAAAGTAATTATTAGTATTTTACCTCTTAAATCTCTTGTTCCTGTAATTGCTCTACCTTTTAAAACAATACCACTTTCGAACTCTAAGGTCATGAATTCACCTTCATAAATGCCATAAGCTTTTAAATCTCTTGGACTCATGTCTTCAATAGGCAAATTAATTCCTTTTAACTTACCTATTGGGCTACCAAATCCATTTTGATGTACAGCTGTACCATGCCCAATTAATTCTTTATCTCTATTAGCCAAAGCTGTTGCTCCCTTTGTTTGAAAGTAAGCTACTTTATTGTTTTTAAATTGAATAACTTTATCAAAAACACCCGAAATTTGAATACCAGTAGTTAATTCAATCGTTCCTAAATTTTGTGAATCTATTAATTTTTGCACACCATTTAAGCCTCCTTTTCTCAGAGCCATTGTATTTGCAAATTCGTCTAAAACTAAACTTAAATAAGCAAAATCTGGAGTTACAAATAATTGTGGTTGTGGTTTTGTAATATCAAAATTTTTAGTGGCAGCTTCTATAGAATATTTTACCTTTTTAACTTTGTCTTGCATGCACCAAGCACTTTCACCTATAGATGATAATAAACCTGCTCCATAAATTTTTGGATTCTCTAAAGTGCCAATCAAACCATATTCTACTGTCCACCAATGTAAATTTCGAATCATAGCCATTTCAGACAATTCACCCATATTGTCTTGCAGCCAAGCTACTTTTTCTTCAGCCTCTTGAATTTGTTTCTCTGTAGAGTTTGGATTCTCTTTTAAAATAGATAAAAGTCGAATAGCTTCGTACATTTCGTGATCTTTAGCAGATGAAATGGCTTTACTACCAATTTCTCCAAAACGTCTTAAATACTCAGAATACTCTGGGTTTGCAATAATTGGTGCATGACCTGCAGCTTCGTGAATAATATCTGGTGCAGGTGTGTATTCTATGTGGTTTATGGTTCGCATATCTGATGCAATCACTAAAACATTGTAAGCTTGAAACTCCATAAACGCATTTGGTGGTATAAAACCATCTACAGAAACAGCTGCCCAGCCAATTTCTTTTAAGATTCTGTTCATACCTTCCATTCTAGGAATGATTTCTGTTGAAATACCTGTTTTTTCTAAACCTGGAATGTAAGATCTGTGAGCTACTTTACTTAAATAATCTACATTCATGCGCATTACATACCTCCAAACTGCTTGGTTTTGTGGTGTGTATTCCTCATAAGGTTGCTTAACAACAAACTTGTGTAAATGTTTTGGTAACTTCTTAGTTACAGCATTCATTTCAAAGTGTGAATCCATTAAAAAAATCTCATATAATTTACCTTGTAAAATTACGATTTTTACAATTAATCTATGTTTTATTTCATGTTAAAAATTGATTTGAAAACGATTGGTAAAATAAATTACGATATTACTAATTGTAACAAAATCAATAAAATACCTACATATCTATAAAAGAGATACAATTATGGGTTTTGGAGGTTCTGCAGCAGCAATGATTACTAGTTTAAAAAATAACAAGAGAAATCGTGTGTCTGCTTTAGAAAAACTTAAAAACCATAAAAAAGGAAACGCAATTCAGGTTAAGTTTGATAAAAAAGCCAATAAAATTCAACTTAAACAAATTAGAGAAAAACTACAGGCAGAAAACAAGCGTAAACTAAGAAGAAATATCATTCTTTTTGTCTTGGGAATCCTTATTATCATTTACGCTATCGGTTTCGTAAAATTTTAAGTTACTCTCTAAAATCTTTCTTATTTTTACGTTATAAATCAATAACATGAACAAGAAAGTAATCTTAATGATTCTAGATGGTTGGGGTATTACACAAGACCCAAAAGTTTCTGCCATTTACAATGCGAACACACCTTATATTAACGCTTTATATGACAAATATCCTCATGCAGAATTAAGAACTGATGGAGAACATGTGGGTTTACCTGAAGGACAAATGGGAAATTCAGAAGTTGGACATATGAATTTAGGTGCTGGTAGAATTGTATATCAAAACTTAGCTAGAATAAACAAAGCTGTTCAAGAAAATACTTTAGGTCAAGAAAAAGTGTTGTTAGATACCTTTAAATACGCCAAAGAAAACCATAAAAATGTGCATTTATTAGGTTTAGTTTCTAATGGAGGTATTCATGCTCATATTAATCATTTAAAAGGAATTTTAGATGTTGCCAAAGAAAATAAGGTAGATAATGTTTTTCTACATGCTTTTACAGATGGTAGAGATTGTGACCCAAAATCTGGTGCTTATTTTATAAATGATATTCAAGAATATATGGCAAATAGTACAGGGCAATTGGCTACTGTTACTGGGCGTTATTATGCCATGGATAGAGACAATAGATGGGAAAGAGTTAGTGAAGCATATCATGGAGTTGTGAATGGTACAGGTACCAAAACTACTGATGTAATTGCAACCATTAAGCAGAATTATCAAGATGGTTTAACTGATGAATTTCACAAACCAATTATTGTTACCAATGAAGATGGCACACCAAAAACAACCATTAAAGAAGGTGATGCTGTAATTTTCTTCAATTACAGAACAGACAGAGGTAGAGAGTTAACAAATGCGCTTTCTCAAACAGATTTTCCTGAATTTAATATGAAAAAACTAGATTTATATTATACAACAATGACCTTGTATGATGAATCTTTTACCAACATTAACGTAATTTACAATAACGATAATATTAAAAACACTTTAGGTGAAGTTTTAGCCAATGCTGGTAAAAAACAAATTAGAATTGCTGAAACAGAGAAATATCCTCATGTTACTTTCTTCTTTTCAGGTGGCCAAGAAGCACCTTTTGAAGGCGAATCTAGAATATTAAGAAATTCTCCTAAAGTAGCAACTTATGATTTAAAACCAGAAATGTCTGCTTATGAATTAAAAGATGCACTTTGCGAAGATTTAGAAAAAGGTGACGCAGATTTTGTTTGTTTAAACTTTGCAAATGGTGATATGGTTGGGCATACAGGTATTATGGAAGCTGCCATTAAAGCGTGTGAAGCTGTAGATGAATGTGCGAAAGCCGTTATTGATACTGGCTTAAAAAATGGTTATACAACCCTTTTAATTGCAGATCATGGAAACTGTGAAACTATGATGAATCCTGATGGATCACCTCATACAGCACATACCACAAATCCAGTTCCTTTTATTCTAATAGACGATGAAATTAAATCGATAAAAAGTGGTATTTTAGGTGATGTTGCACCTACTATTTTAGAATTAATTGGAGTAGAACAACCAAAAGAAATGACTCAAAAATCGCTTTTATAACTATGAAAAACATATCAATACTATTTTTTACAATACTACTTTCTGCATGTAATGCAAATAAAACTGCAGTTGAGAACAATACAGAAATTGAAGAAAAAATTGAAGTTGTAGAAGTTAAGGAGGTTGTTAGACAAAAAGCACCAGCAGCAAATGCTACAAAAAATGATAGAGATTATTTAATTGGTATTGCAAACAGAGAAATGTTTAATGAGAACTCTTACAACTACTGGTTTAATGATAGGTACAAAGAGTACAATACAGACAAAGAATTAATAGCAAAGTTAAAAC
Organism: Polaribacter sp. MED152; assembly: GCF_000152945.2. Classification (NCBI taxonomy): domain Bacteria; kingdom Pseudomonadati; phylum Bacteroidota; class Flavobacteriia; order Flavobacteriales; family Flavobacteriaceae; genus Polaribacter; species Polaribacter sp. MED152. The sequence goes on from NC_020830.1 coordinate 1,714,833, forward strand.
CAATTATTAACGATTTTACCATTAAAGGTTTTATGGGTACTTGGTGTGGAGATAGTAAAAGAGAAACACCTCGTTTTTATAAAATTTTAGATGAAACAGACTTTGATCAAGAATATTTTGAACTAATAACTGTTGGCCGAAACAAAAAAACACCAAACAATTTACAAGAAGGTTTTAATATTATAAGAGTACCTACTTTTATTTTTTATAAAGATGGTAAAGAAGTTGGGCGTTTTGTAGAGTACCCTAGAGAATCTTTAGAAAAAGATATTCTAAAAATTCTTACAGGAGAACCTTACAAACACTCTTATGATAGAAGTAAATAAACAGTACTACTCTTAAGTACTAAGCATCCAAAAATCCTAATAATTGTAGTAACTTTGCGTTTCAATTTTTTTAAGATGATTAAGATTAAAACCAGAGAAGAAATAGAAATTATGCGCGAAAGTGCGTTAGTCGTTTCTAGAACATTAGGTATGCTTGCTAAAGAAGTTAAACCTGGTGTATCTACTTTATTTTTAGATAAACTTGCAGAAGATTTTATAAGAGAACAAGGTGCTATTCCTGGATTTTTAGGTTTGTACGATTTTCCAAACACACTATGCATGAGTCCAAACTCGCAAGTAGTTCACGGTTTTCCTACAAAAGAGCCTTTAAAAGAAGGTGATATTATCTCAATTGATTGTGGTGCTTTAAAAAATGATTTTTATGGTGATCACGCTTACACTTTTGCTGTAGGTGAAATTGATGCAGATACTAAAAAACTTTTAGATGTAACCAGAGAAAGTTTATATGTTGGTATTAGAGAATTTAAAGCAGGGAACAGAGTTGGTGATGTTGGTTTTGCTATTCAAAATTTTACTGAAAAGCATGGTTATGGAGTGGTTAGAGAACTTGTTGGTCATGGTTTAGGACGAAAAATGCATGAAGATCCAGAAATGCCAAATTATGGTAAAAGAGGAAGAGGTAAAAAGTTTACAGAAGGTATGGTTGTAGCCATTGAACCTATGATAAATATGGGAACTCAAAAAATTAGACAACACTCAGATGGTTGGACAATTACTACCTTAGACAATAAACCATCTGCTCATTTTGAGCACGATGTTGCTATAGTTAATGGTAAACCAGAGCTATTGTCTACTTTCAAATATGTACATGAAGCTTTAGGTATAGAAACTAACGAAGAAGATGAATTTAGACAAAATTTATAAGTGTCTTTTTTCAAATCCATATTAAATACCATACCAAGACCTTTTTTAATAAAAGCAAGTTATGTAGTTAGACCTCTAATTGGTTTGTATTTGAAGGGCGATAAGTTTACAGACCCAATAGATGGTAAATCTTTTCGCAAATTTTTACCTTATGGTTATGGTAAACAACGCGAAAATGCACTTTCTCCCTCTACATTATCTTTAGAAAGACATAGATTAATGTGGCTATTTTTAAAGGATGAAACTAAGTTTTTCAAATCAAAAGAAAAGCTAAAAGTTTTACATATAGCACCTGAACAATGCTTCTTAGACATTTTCAGAAATCAAGATAATTTAGAGTACATCACATCAGATTTAGAAAGCCCTATTGCAGATGTTAAGGCAGATATTTGCGATTTACCTTTTAAGGATAATGAGTTTGATGTTGTTTTTTGTAATCATGTCTTAGAACATATACCTGATGATACAAAAGCAATGCAAGAATTGTTTCGTGTTTTAAAAAATGGTGGATTTGGAATTTTCCAAATACCTCAAGATTTAAGCAGGGCAATTACCTTTGAAGATAATTCGATTACAGATAAAAAACAACGAGCAGAAATTTTTGGGCAATATGATCATGTTCGTGTTTATGGTAGAGATTATTTTAATAAGCTTAGAAAAATTGGCTTTAGGGTTGATGAGGTAGATTATACAAAAAAAATCGCTCCAGAAAAACTAGAACGATTTTGTTTAATGAAAGGAGAAATACTCCCTGTTTGTTATAAAAACTAATTATTTACCTGAATTTTGTCTTAGAAAATCTGCCATTTTTGGCAACTTCTCTTGGCCTTTAATAATCATATTATCTCTCAAAATCTGATACGCACCAGAATTTAATTTTCTTACTTTAGAATCTCCACCATAAACTGCAGTTTCGCTTTTGGCATCAGATACTTTTGTTCCATTTTGATTTACCCAAACAGTTTTGTTATTTTTCAATGCTTGGTATTTATTTTGATAGAAATATCCTAAGTAACCAAAATCAGAAGAAGCATCTATTAAATTACCATCAATAGAACACAAATAGTATTGTAATTTATAATCTTCTACAGAATATAGAGGATGAACTCCACCTCCTAAATGACCTCCAAATACATACCATTCTTTATCAACCTTAACCTCACCATCTTTGTTGTATTTATCAATTACATCTGCCTTTTTTAAATCTTTTAGTAAATCTTCTTGGTTTGCTACTCTTACAAACTTTTTTGAGCTTACATCATACACCAATGGCTCTTTAACGTTGTTTGGATAAGTTACAATGCGCCCATTTCCTCTTGGCAACATAACCATACCATAATTTGTAGACAAAGTACTAAAGTCAGAAACAGCTGGTAACATTGTACCTACTTTACTTGAACTGTCGTAAGCAAATATTTTTGTTGGCTTATCCTTCTTATTTTTAAAAACAAAATAACCATCAAACTGAAGTGCATCTGCATATTTACCAGTATTTATAATCGTTTCTCCCAAATCATTAATCAACCCATAAGAACCATCAAGTTCTATTAACGCAAAACCATTTTTATTAAACTTGTAAAGGCTATCTACTTTAATTGCTAAGCTTTCAGATTGTTTAGACCAAGTTGCTTTTAAAGAATCTATTCTTCTAATTTCTTTCTCTTTTCGAAGTTTTTCTTCATTTTCAGCCTTAATTTCATTAGAAACTTCTTCAATAGTTTCTCTAATTAAAACGTATTCTTCTGTATTCTCAATATATTCTTCAGAACCTTTGTTCTTTGCTAAAAGAAAATACTGTTTCGAATAATCTTGAGCAATTTGTAAATAATTTAATTGCTCTTCTAGCGTATTTTGTTTGTGGTGTACTTCGTAATGAATTTTAGAACCTAAGTGTGCAATTTTACGATCTGTTATGGTATCTGTAAACTTCATTGCTTTATTAAAGTAAGTTAGAGCAGTTTCGTAATCAACACTCGTTTCTATAGCTTCTTTTGCTCTTTTTAAATAAACATTTGCTATTTCCTTATTTGATTGACTATAAGACACTACAAAAGATAGCAAAAAAGCTAGGGTGAATAATTTAATTTTCATGGCGTTCAATTAATTTATGTAATTATTTTTTTGGTATGAGCAAGATAGTAAAAATAACAAACTAAAAATGAACAAAATATACCTAATTGTGGGTATTTGTAGAGTATTCATTCAAATTTCCATCTTTGTCAGAAAATAGTAAAATAACCTCTATATTTTTATAATCTTCTAAAAAAGCTTTGGTCTTTTCTAAACCCATTGCCATAAAAGCAGTTGCATAAGCATCTACGTCTGCACAATCTAAAGGTGCAATTACAGAAGCACTTAACAAATTACTTTCGGTTGCTAAACCTGTTTTTGGGTTTATGGTGTGCACGTATTTTTTACCATCGTCTGTAACTTTAAACTTTCTGTAATTACCAGAAGTGGCCATAGATTTCCCTGAAAGGTTTATAGTTTTATAACCTGTATTTACATCTACAGGATTCACCAACTGTATTAACCATGGTTTACCATTCTTCTTGACACCTTCTGCTCTTATTTCTCCACCAATTTCAACCATATAATTTTTGATGTTTTTAGATTCTAAAAATCTTGCAATAACATCTATTCCAAAACCTTTTGCTATAGAATTAAAATCTAAATAAACTTTAGGGTCGTCTTTAACAATTACTTGATTTTTAAGACTAACCTTATCTAAACCAACGTATTTAAGTTCTTCATTTATGACCTCTTCAGTAATATCTAACAATTCTTTTTCTGGGCCAAAACCGTAGACATTTACTAAATTACCTACAGTTGGGTCAAAAAAGCCATCTGTTTGCTTATAAATGATTTTAGATTTTTCTAAAACTTCCTTAAAAATAGCATCTACTTTAACATTTTTTTCACCTCTGTTAATTCTTGAAATATCAGAATCTGGAATGTAAGTAGAAACTGAATTATTCACTACCTCAAACAAACTATCTATCTCTTTTTGATAGTTTTTATCTGCCTCTAAATAGGTGATTTTATAGGTGGTACCAAAGACACCTCCTTTTAAGGTATAGTCTTTTTTTTCTACATTTTTAGCGCAAGAAACAAGCAGAAATAAAACCAAAAAACGACTTAATACAATTCGAAATGACATAGATAAAAATTTAGAAACAAAAATAGGATATAAAATTTTCATAAAATACATGCATTGTTACTATTTATTTAACGATTTTGTTAAATTTGTCTGAGAATATATAATTTATAAATGATGAAAAAATTAACAGCGGTAGTAGTTTTATTTACTTTTTTTATGACTTCTTGTGTTTCAAAAAAAGAGTTTGTAGCCTTACAAGAAGAGCATGCACAGGCTAAAGACGAATTATTAAAAGTAGAAACTAGTTTACAAAAATGTTTAATTGAGAAAGAAAAACAAGACACTAAAGTTTTTGCATTGTCTGAGCAGGTAAAATATTTGCAAGAAGATAAAAAGACAGCTTTAAAACAAGTAGAAAACTTAACAGTTTTAACTCAATCTTCATCTGATAACATTAAAAATGTAATTTCACAATTAAGTGAAAAAGACAAATACATCAATGGAGTTAGAAAAGCAATGACTCAAAAAGATTCTTTAAATCTTGCAATTAAATACCACTTAACTAGAAATTTAGCTGATGGTATACAAGATAAAGATATTGAGGTGAACGTAGAGAAAACAGTTGTTTTCATTTCTATATCAGACAAGTTATTGTTTAAAAGCGGAAGCTATAATGTAACTGAAAATGCTTACACAGTTTTAGATAAAATTGCTAAGGTTATTAAAGATCAACCTAAAATGGAAGTTATGATTGAAGGTCATACAGATACCACACCTATTAAAAGAGATTTAATTCAAGATAACTGGGATTTATCTGCTTTAAGAGCAACTTCGATTACAAGAATTTTACAATACAAATTTGGTGTTAAACCAGAACGTTTAATTGCAGCTGGTAGAAGTCAGTACATTCCTTTAGCACCTAATGATACTGCAGAAAACAAAGCAAAAAACAGAAGAACAAAAATTATTATTATGCCTAAATTAAATCAATTCTTTGATTTATTAGAGCAAGATTCTGAATAATTCTTCAGTTTAAATTTTATAAAAAACCAACTCTGATGAGTTGGTTTTTTATTTTTAATCAAACAACAAACTTAATAAGATTTCAATGATACATTTAATTGTAGGAAATACAGGTTCAGGCAAAACAACCTATTCAAATGCATTAAAACAAAAAATAAATGGCATTGTTTTTTCTATAGATTATTGGAACAAAACCTTGTTTTTAAAAGATAAAAATATAGAGGATGGTTTAGATTGGTTTCTTGAAAGAATTGATAGAGCTGAAGATGTAATCTTAAATTTAGTGCATCAGTTAGAAAATACTAAAACAGATTCTATTTTAGATTTGGGCTTATCAAAAGTAGAACATCGAGAAAAATTTAGAAAGTTTGCAACCCAAAATGGTTACGATCTTAAAATTCATTTTTTAGACATTTCAAAAGAAAAAAGACTTGAGAGAGTTTTACATAGAAATAAAAATAAAGGTGCTACTTATCAATTTGAAGTAACTCAAGAAAATTTTGATTTTATGGAGACTTGGTTTGAAAAACCGAATCAAGAAGAAATGGTAAATGGAATAACTATTACTAATTAAAATGTAAATTTATACTTACAACAACTTTAAAAAATCATCAAAAGCCACATAATAAGGCTGATCTTTAAAAACAGGATTTTCTACACTTTCTGCATTTGCAATACCTACACCTGCATACCACACCTTTGCATTTTGCTTTTTTGCGTGGTTTAAAAATGTTTCCATCCAGATTGTATCATATTCATTAGGGTTCTGCAAATTATTAGTTGCTTTTACCAAAACAAAAATAGTAGGTTCTCCTTTTTTAAAAAGTACAAATTGTGGATGTCTTTTTAACTGACTGTTTATAGCTTGAAATTCATAGCCCATTTTTGTAAGCTTCTCACCCACAATATTCATGGCTAAATTATGCAATTCTTGAGCGGTTAAAATCTGCATTACTTCTTTTTATTTCGTCTGTTGTAATTTTTATCACCTCTTGTTTTAGGCTTTTTATATTTTTTGGCAATTTCTCTTCTGTAAGAACCACCTAAATTTACTTTACTGTTCTTTTCACTTTTTTCATGAAAAGCTGGGCCAGGCACATACTCTAGACCTGTTCTGTTTTTAGATTGTTCTCTATCTTCTTTTGGGCGTTCATCTTCTGTTAACTGCGTAGAGATTTCTATTTCTTCTGGTAATTCTAAAAGAGGAATTTTATAATCCATTAAAGCTTCTATTTCCTCTTTTGCTTCTTGCTCTTTTGCAGTAGATAATAAAATAGTTTTACCCGCTTTTTCAGCCCTACCTGTTCTACCAATTCTATGCATGTAGTTTTCAGGGAAATCTGGTGTATCAAAATTAATAACATGACTTACATTATCAAAATCTAAACCACGAGCCATAACATCTGTAGCCACCAAAATTCTGTTATTACCTTCATCAAACTGACGAATTGAACGTATTCTATAATTCTGAGTTTTATTGGAATGTATTACACAAGTTTCACTACCAAAAACTTCTTCTAAATGCTTAAACAAATAATCTGCAGTTCTTTTAAAACCCACAAAAATCAACACTTTATTATAAGTTTCTTTATCGCTTAAAAGGTGATTTAGCAAATTAACTTTGGTAAAAAAGTTAGGTACATTATAAGAGATTTGTTCAATATTATTTAAAGGTGTACCACTTACTGCAATTGATATTTTTTCAGGATTTTTAAAGAAATCGTAAATTAATTCATCCACATCTTCTGTCATGGTTGCAGAAAATAATACATTTTGCCTTCTTTCAGGTAGAATATCAAAAATGTTCATTAGTTGAAAACGGAATCCCAAATCTAGCATTACATCAACCTCATCTATCACCAATTTTTGAATTGATTTTAGCTTTAAAGCATTGCTTAACCCAAGGTCATATAAACGTCCAGGAGTTGCCACAATAATATCTTGACCTTGCAAAATGGCCTGTTTTTGTGTATTAATGTTGGTACCACCATAAACCCCTAAAACACGAGTATTAATGTATTTAGATAACTTTTCTATTTCATCTACAACTTGCACTACCAATTCACGAGTTGGCACCAAAACCAAAACTCTTGGATGTTTCTGCTTAGAGAATTTTAAATCGCGTAAAATTGGCATCATATAAGCAAAGGTTTTACCTGTACCTGTTTGTGCAATTCCTACTACATCTTTTCCAGATCTCACTACAGAGAATGCTTGCTCTTGAATAGGTGTTGGGTTTTCGAAACCTAAATCTTCAATAGCATATTGTAGCTGATTAGATAAGTCTAATTCTTTAAAAGTCATATTATGAAATTTGTGCAAAGATACAGTTTATAAATAGCAATTCTTTTGATTTTATACGCATGAATATTCTTAATTTTGTTGATGAAAATTATTCACATTTCATGATTACAGATACACATACGCATTTATACTCAGAACAATTTGATGAGGATAGAAAAGCAATGATTCAACGTGCTAAAGATGCAGGCGTTTCTCGATTTTTTATTCCTGCTATAGATTCTAGTTACACAAACAGAATGTTAACTTTAGAAGAAGAAAATCCTGAAGATGTATTTTTAATGATGGGGCTTCACCCAACTTCTGTTAAGGAAAATTATCTTGAAGAATTGGCACACATAAAAGAGTGGATTGATAAAAAAAGCTTTTATGCCATTGGTGAAATTGGTATTGATTTGTATTGGGATACCACTTTTTTAAAACAACAACTAGAGGCGTTTAGAACTCAAATTAAATGGGCAAAATCTCAAAAACTACCCATTGTTATTCATTGTAGAGATGCTTTTGACGAAATTTTTGAGGTATTAGAATCTGAAAAAGGAGATGATTTAAGAGGTATTTTTCACTGCTTTACAGGTAATTTAGAACAAGCCAAGCAAGCTATTTCTTACAATATGAAATTAGGTATTGGCGGAGTTGCAACTTTTAAAAATGGCAAAATTGATAAATTCTTAAACGAAATAGATTTAAAGCATATTGTTTTAGAAACAGATGCACCTTATTTAGCACCTAAACCTTTTAGAGGTAAAAGAAATGAAAGCGCATACATAACCAATGTAGTTGATAAGTTAGTAGATATTTACCAAGTATCGTATCAAAAAATTGCACAAATTACCACTCAAAATTCTAAAGACGTTTTTGGAGTCTAAGTTATGGAATCAGAAATCACATACCACAAAACACCAATAGGCATTGCAAAAATTACAGGCAATGAAAATGGTATTCAATCTGTTTGTGTGATAGATGAAAAAGAAGTACTTAAAGAAGACTTAGCTAAAAAAACCCCTGAGCTATTGCAAAATTGTGTTACACAACTAAAAGAATATTTTAATGGAGAAAGAGCAAGTTTTGATTTAACTGTAAATCCTAAAGGAACACATTTTCAGATTAAAGTTTGGAAATCATTACTAAACATTCCTTATGGTAAAACAAGAAGTTATTTAGAACAAAGCAAAACTTTGGGCGATGCTAAAGCCATAAGAGCAGTTGCTGCTGCAAATGGAAAAAACCCTTTATGGATTATAATTCCTTGTCACAGAATTATTGGTTCTGATGGCTCTCTAACAGGATATGCAGGTGGTCTTTGGCGGAAAAAGTGGTTGTTAAATCATGAAAGCCCCAATAAACAACAATCTCTTTTTTAAAAAAAGGCATCGTAAAACATAAAAAACATATTTTTACGTTACGTACATATTGTTAATATGTTTAAAAAAATACTTTTTCTTTTTTTCTTATTCATTGGGTTCTGTATTCAGGCTCAAACAACAAATACAGATTATAGAAAAAAAGTTTTAGAAGTAAAACAAGATACCATTCAGCTTGATTCTGTTCCTCTAAACTCTTTAGAATTTAAAATTTTTGATGCCACCAAAAAACGATTGTCAAAAACCGATTATAGCATCGACTTTAACAAGGCAATTTTAATTGTTGATGCAAAAAAATACCAAATCCTTTATGTAGAATATTATCGATTACCCAATTTTCTAACAAAAGTTTACACTCCTTTTGATAAAAAATTAATTATCAAACAAAATACCAATCAGGGAAAACTATATAGCTTAACTACAAATAAAAAACCGTCAGAAATTAATTTGTTCGAAGGTTTAGATACACGAGGTTTTATTACTAGAGGATTAACTTCGGGTAACAATCAAAATGCTGTAACCAACTCTGCTTTAGACCTAGAAATTTCTGGTAAATTATCTAAAAATGTATCATTAAGAGCCAATATTTTTGACACGAATATTCCCATTCAAGAAAATGGATACTCTCAAAATTTAACAGATTTTGATCGAGTTTTTATAGAAATGTATGCCAAAAATTGGCGTGTTAAAGCTGGTGATTTATCTCTAAAAAATTCAGAAACATTCTTTTTTCCTTTTGTAAAACAAGTTGCTGGTTTAGAGGTAGAAGCAAAAGTTACAGATGATTTACTAGTAGCTGCTTCTGGTGCAGTTGTTAGAGGTACTTTTAATACGTTTACATTTACAGGAATTGAGGGCAACCAAGGTCCGTACAAAATTTTAGGCGCCAACAATGAAGCTGCTATTTTAATTATTGAAGGAAGTGAAAAGGTTTACGTAAATAGCACCCTTTTAAAGCGAGGAGAAAATGAAGATTATAACATTAATTATAATTTGGGTGAAATTACATTCACTACTACTTTTCCTATTACTAATGACATGCGAATTTGGATAGATTTTCAATATTCAGAAAGAAATTATACACGATTTATTACTTATGAAAAAGCGGAATATAAAGGAGAAAAATTTAGTTTGGCTGGTTACTTTTATTCAGAAAATGATGCAAAAAACCAACCTTTACAACAAAGTTTAACTAACAACCAAAAAGAAATATTAGCCAATGCTGGTAATGATATCAATGCAATGTTTGCAGAAAGTGCATTCTTAGATACTTTTGATGAAAATAAGATTCTCTATAAAAGAGTAACGAATACCAACGAAACTTTTTTTGAGTATTCTACAAATGAAAATGATGAATTATTTTCTGTAACTTTTACTAATGTTGGCAGTAATAATGGCGATTACGTTTTAGACAGCACCATTGCTATTGGAAATATTTATGTTTATGTTGGCGCAAATCAAGGAGATTACAATCCTGTTGTTCGATTAATTGCACCTTCAAAATCGCAAATGTTTGTTGTAAAATCCTCTCTGAATGCTACAAAAAAAACAACTTTAGATGCAGAAATTGCATTGAGTAATAATGACCAAAATCTATTTTCAAGCATAGGTGATGATGAAAATATTGGCTTGGCTGCCAAAGTAAATTGGCAACAGGTTTTAATAGATAAAGAGTGGAAATTGGTGAGTAAAATCAGCCATGAATATGCACAACAAAACTTTAGAACAGTGCAAAGATATGAACCTGTAGAGTTCAATAGAGATTGGAATATACTTACAAACAATGCTACAAAAAATTACTTTCAATCAGAATTAAATCTTAGCAATGCAAAGGACGATTTTATTACTTATCGTTTTAACAACTTAACTTATGACAATGGTTTTAGAGGTGCTAAACACAGATTAAAATCAAAAATAAAATCGAACAAAACTACTTTTTTTGCTGATGCTAGCTATTTATCTAACTCTTCAACTATTGAAGATAATTTCTTTTTAAGAGCAAGAGCAAAAGCAGAATATTCTTTACAAAAATCATGGCTAGGTTCTTTTATCAACATAGAAACAAATTCTAGAAAAGAGGCAAATACAAATCAATTTATAAACACAAGTCATAGATTCAAAGAATATGAAGCATACTATGGAATAGGAGATTCTACTAAAGTTTTTGCTAAAATTGGAGTGAATTACAGAAATAACGACAGTATAAAATCCAACTCATTTACAGAAATTAATAACCGAAGAACATTTTACGTTAACAGTAAACTTATTAAAAACAAAAACACCAATTTGGCAATTTATGCCAATTACAGACTTACCGAAAACGCTTTTACAGAAAATGAAAAAACACTAAACTCAAGAGTGGTTTTTAATCAAAAACTGTTTAATAATTTTGTAAATATTAGCACCATTTACGAAACCTCTTCTGGAAACGTTGCAAGGCAAGATTATATTTATGTACAAACAGAACCTGGTTTAGGTTTTTATACCTGGATTGATTATAACAATGATGGTATTAAAGATTTTAATGAATTTGAAGTTGCTCAATTTCAAGATCAAGCAAATTATTTACGTTTACCTAAACCCAATCTAAGTTTTATTGCTACTCAACGTGCACAATGGAAACAGAACTTAACCATTAATTTAAGAAATTGGAGTTCAAAAACAGGGTTTAAAAAAATACTTTCTAAGTTTTACAATCAAAGTTTTTTAACAGTAGAAAACGAACAGGAACGTATGGGAAATAGCTTTCAACTTAATCCTTTTGATTTTAATGAAAATTCTTTAGTTGGTCTAAATTTAAATTTTAGAAACAGTTTGTATTTTAATAAAGACTTGCAACAACACAGTTTTACCTTTACTTATGGTAGCTCTAAATTAAAACAACAATTCTTTATTGGTAGTCAAGAAAATAAAATTAAAATTCATCAATTAGATTATGCTCATAAATTCTCTAAATTTTGGTTGATAGAAATGCTAAACAAGTTAAGTAAAAACGATTTGGATACTGAGAATTTTACAGACAGAAACTATAGTATTGATGCTTTTGAAATTTCTCCAAAAATAAGTTTTCTATACAATAGCAATCATAGATTTTCGGCCTTCTATCATTTTAAGAATAAGGAAAACCAAATTGAGAATTTTGAAACCTTAGCTCAGCAAAAATTTGGTGTTGAATATTTTTTAATTGATAAAAAACAGAATCAAATCTCTGCAAACGTAAATGTGTTCTTAAATGATTTTACAGGTAATACAAATTCACCTGTTGCTTATCAAATGTTAGAAGGTTTACAAGCTGGTAAAAACTACACATGGAATTTGCTATTCAATAGAAAGCTGAACAGCTTTTTAAACCTTAATTTGAGTTACTTTGGAAGAAAAAGTGAAAACTCTAGAGCCATACATACAGGAAGTGTTCAGTTAAGGGCTATTTTTTAACTTTTTTACATTTAAATTTTAATACATTAGCTAGACTTAAAATCAAATTAATTATCTATGAAAAAAGTAATACTATTAGTATTTTTAGGTGTGTCGTTTATTTCTTTGGCACAAGAAAAAGAGAAAGTTTATCCACAAGATGAGGGTAAAAAACATGAACTTAAAATCAATGCATTAACACTAATTGCAGGTAAATGGATAGATGTTTCTTATGAAGGTTTAATTGATGAAGAATCTTCTTATGGATTAGCAGCTACCTTAAATACAGATACTGATGAAAGCAGTTTAAAATACGCGATTACTCCATATTATAGACGTTATTTTTCGGGTAAATATGCTAGAGGTTTTTTTGTAGAAGGTTTTGGTGCTCTTTTCTCTGCTACAGATCGTTACATATTTGGTAACAATGAAGATTTCGAAACAGGTTTTGCTTTAGGCGTTTCTGTTGGAGGTAAATTTGTTTCTAAAAAAGGTTTTTCTACGGAATTGCTTTTAGGTGTTGGTAGAAATCTGATAAAAGATTCTAGTTATGAAGGATTTCCAAGAATTGGAATATCTTTAGGTTACAGATTCTAAAAAATAATATTTTTAAACAAAAAAAATCCTCATCAAATAACTTGATGGGGATTTTTTTATGCTAAGTAATTCTTAAGCTTCCATTTTCTTAAGCCAAGTTTTTACATCAACTTCAGCTTTAATAATGGCTCTTAAATCAGAAATTTTAACACGCTTCTGATCCATAGAATCTCTGTGTCTAATAGTTACTGAATCATCTTCTAAAGAATCATGATCTACTGTAATACAAAATGGAGTACCTGCTGCATCTTGCCTTCTATAACGTTTACCAACTGCATCTTTTTCATCGTAAAATACATTAAAATCCCATTTTAAATCTTCTACAATTTGCTTGGCGACTTCTGGTAAACCATCTTTTTTAACTAATGGAAAAACTGCTGCTTTAAATGGTGCTAAAACTGCAGGTAATTTTAAAACGGTTCTTGTTGTACCATTTTCTAATTCTTCTTCTTGTAACGATTTAGAAAAAACAGCTAAAAACATTCTATCTAAACCAATAGATGTTTCTACTACATAAGGCACATAACTTTTATTTTCTTCATGATCAAAATACTGTAATTTTTTACCAGAAAATTCTTCGTGTGCTTTTAAATCAAAATCAGTTCTTGAATGTATCCCTTCTAATTCTTTAAATCCGAAAGGAAAATTAAACTCAATATCTGCTGCAGCATCTGCATAATGCGCTAATTTGTCATGGTCATGAAAACGATAGTTCTCTTCTCCCATTCCTAAACTTAAATGCCATTTTAAACGTGTTTCTTTCCACGAATTATACCATTCTTTTTGGGTACCTGGTTTTACAAAGAATTGCATTTCCATTTGTTCAAACTCACGCATTCTAAAAATGAATTGTCTTGCTACAATTTCATTTCTAAAAGCTTTACCTGTTTGTGCAATACCAAAAGGGATTTTCATACGTCCTGTTTTCTGAACGTTTAAAAAGTTTACAAAAATACCTTGGGCAGTTTCTGGTCTTAAATAAACTTGAGTAGAATTTTCTGCTGATGCACCTATTTGTGTACCAAACATTAAGTTAAACTGCTTTACTTCTGTCCAATTTTTAGAACCAGAAGCTGGGCAACCTATACCTAAATCTACAATTAGCTGTTTAAAACCAACCAAATCACTTTCTTCTTGAACCCTAGTTAATTCAGCAGAAATTTCATCGATTTGTTTTTGTCTTCGAATTACATTTTGATTAGTAGCTCTAAACTCTTCTTCATTAAAAGCATCACCAAAACGTTTTTTTGCTTTAGCAATGTCTTTTTCTATTTTCTGATTTATTTTTTCTCTAAAATCTTCTACCAAAACATCAGCTCTGTAACGTTTTTTTGAATCTTTATTATCAATTAATGGATCATTAAAGGCGTCTACATGACCAGAAGCTTTCCAAGTAGTTGGGTGCATTAAAATTGCTGCATCTATACCTACAATGTTTTCGTGCATTTGCACCATTGCTTTCCACCAATAATCCCTAATATTTTTCTTTAGCTCAACTCCATTTTGAGCATAATCGTAAACCGCACTTAAACCATCATAAATTTCAGAAGACTGAAATACATAACCATACTCTTTTGCGTGCGATAAAACTTTTTTAAACTGATCTTCTTGTTTTGCCATAATGAGCGCAAAGATAAACGTTTACTGAAATTTATCAATAAAACAGCGATTTAAAAAGTGGTAAAAATCATTTTACGTATCTTTAGGTAGATTTCTTTTATGCTATGAAAATATTAAAAGATCTATTATATCTCTTTTACCCAAAGTTATGCGCAGTTTGTGAATTGAAACTAGTTGATAATGAAACTACAATTTGCACACTTTGCAGACATGATTTACCATTGACTAACTTTACCAATTTTAGAGAAAATAAGGTTACTAAAACTTTTTACGGACGCACTTTAATACATAAAGGTTATGCCCTACTTTTCTACAGGAAAAAAGGCAGTACAAGAAAGTTAATACAACAATTAAAGTATAGAAACAATGAAGAAATTGGGGTATTCTTTGGCAATTGGTTAGGTGAATTACTCAGCGAAAATAAAGAATTTAAATCTGTAGATTACATTGTACCTGTGCCTTTACATCCTAAGAAATTTAAAGAAAGAGGTTACAATCAGGTCACCAAATTTGGAGAACAATTAAGTCATCATTTAAATAAACCTTTAATTGAAGGCAAATTAAAACGAATTTCAGCCACTAAAACGCAAACTTTAAAAGCACGTTTTGAACGCTTTAATAATAATGACACCAAGTTTCAATTGGAGGATTCTTCTTTTTTTAACAATAAACATATTTTACTTATTGATGATGTAATTACCACAGGCGCAACTCTAGAAGCTTGTGCAAATGAATTTCAAAATGCTGAAAATGCAACTATCAGTATTTTAACAATGGCATTTACTGAATAAATTTTATGATTTTTTATTCAAAAATTAATCGTTATTTTGTCTTAAATTTATTTTTGTGAAAACAGGTTACAAGCTACTTTTTTTAGTATCATTTCTATTTTTGATTACCAATTGTGCAAGAACTGGAAGACCAGATGGAGGTCCTAAGGATGAAGAAGCACCTTTGTTTGTTACTGCAAATCCTCCTTATGAAAGTATTAATTTTGATGAAAAAGAGATTAAAATAAATTTTGATGAGTATGTTACTTTAAAGGATTTAAATAAACAGTTGGTAGTTTCTCCTCCAATGAAAAATCCGCCTTTAATTACACCTCAAGGTACACCAAGTGAATTTATTAAAATTGAAATAATAGATACATTAAAAGCAAACACCACCTATATTTTTAATTTTGGAAATGCTGTTCAAGATAATAATGAGGGGAATAAACTTGAAAACTTTAAATATGTTTTTTCTACAGGCACTTATATAGATTCTTTAACCACTTTTGGTACTATAAAAGATGCTGAATTACTTGAAACACCAAGAAGTGTAAACGTATTAATGTATAGAATTGATAGTACTTTTAACGATTCTATCATCTATAAAAAAAAGCCAGATTACGTAACTAGTACTTTAGATACTACCAACTATACTTTTACCAATTTAAGAAAAGGTAACTATTTACTATTGGCTTTAAAAGAGCCATTAAACGATTATGTTTTTAATCCTAAAACAGATAAAATTGGTTTTTATAAAGATACCATTCAATTGCCAAGAGATAGTATTATTCCGAATTCTATTGTATTATTTAACGAAGAACAACCTTACGAATTTGCAAGAGGAAAAGAAACTACAAAAGGTAAAATTGAATTTGGCTTTTCAGGCAATGCTAAAGACATGAAAATAAATTTGCTTTCTAATGTTCCTGAAGATTTTAAAAGTATTGCAAAATTTGATACACAAAAAGATACTTTAAATTATTGGTTTACACCTATTGAGGCAGATTCATTAAATTTTGTTGTAGCTAACAAAAATATTTTAGATACAATTACAGTAAGATTGCGTAAAAAGAATATAGATTCTTTAGTACTTGAAGCCTCTACAAGAAATATTTTAAATTTAAGAGATACTTTTTTCATAAGTAGTAATACACCTATTATAAATATAGATAGCACTAAAATTGACTTATTTGATAAAGATACATTGGCTGTTAAATATGATATAATTTCATCACAAAAAGAAAATAAAATTGCCTTTGTTTTTGATAAAAAACCAGAAGATAAATACAAATTTAAAGTGCTACCAAAAGCATTTACAGATATTTATGAGGTTTCTAATGATAGTTTAACCTATTATTTTAACACCAATGAATTAGAAGATTATGGTAGAATTACTTTAAACGTAAATAATATAAATTCTAAAAACTTAATTATTGAATTACTGGCTGGAAAAGATCAAGACAAAATTATAGAAAGACGCTTCATTAACTCGTCTTCTCAATTAGTTTTTGATTTATTAGAACCTATTAGATATACTGTTAGAGCTATTATAGATGAAAATGGTAATAATAAATGGGATACTGGAAATTACTTAAAGAAACAGCTTCCTGAAAAAATTATTTACAACGAAGCCATAAATAATTATACGCTTAGAGCCAATTACTTTGTAGAAGAAATATTTACAATAAACTAAAAAAGAATTATGCTAACTTGGTCTTTACCTTTACTAATTTTAGTGCTGTTGGCAGTAGTTTTATGGTTTTGGGCAATTTTAGATGTAAGTAGAAGTAACTTTAAAAATCAAAAAAATAAATTGCTATTTTTCTTTTTAATTCTAGTTGCACCTATTTTAGGTTCAATCGTCTATTTTCAGATGAAAAAAAGCTTTATCTCAAAAGAGAAAAGAAGTTTTAAACCAAATTTTAATACAAGATCTTAAAATTTTTAGAAATTAAGCATTTAATGCCTGCTCTAAATCGTTAAGCAAATCATCAATATCTTCTATACCAACACTTAAGCGAATTAAGGAATCTGTAATACCTATTTTTAAACGTTCTTTCTCTGGTATAGAACCATGAGACATGGTTACAGGATGATTTACCAAACTTTCTACACCTCCTAAAGATTCTGCCAGCGTAAATAACTTTGTGCTTTCTAAAAATGCAAATGTTGCTTTTTGAGATTCGTCTTTTAATTTAAAAGAAACCATTCCTCCAAAGTCGTTCATTTGCTTCTTAGCAATTGCATAACTTTCATGGGTTTCTAAACCTGGATAATAAACCTTGCCTACTTTTGAATGTGCATCTAAAAATTTAGCCACCTTCAACCCATTTTCACAATGTCTTTGCATTCTTACATGCAATGTTTTTACCCCTCTTAACGCTAAAAATGAGTCCATAGGCCCAGCAATTGCACCTGCTGCAAATTGAATAAAATGAATTTCTTTAGCCAGTTTTTCGTTGTTAACCATTAAAGCGCCCATTACCAAATCTGAATGACCACCTAAATATTTTGTAGCAGAATGCATTACAATATCTGCACCTAAATCTAAAGGTTTTTGTAAATAGGGTGTAGCAAAGGTATTGTCTACAGCTACTAAAATTTCTGAATTTTCATCTTTTACTTTCGTTGATATTTCTTCTATATCTGCAATTTTCATTAAAGGATTCGTTGGTGTTTCTATCCAAATCAACTTTGTGTTAGCAGTAATTGCATAGGTTACATTTTCAATAGAGTTCATATCTACATAAGTAAACTCCAACCCATATTTCTGAAAAAGTTGGGTAAACATTCTATACGTACCACCATATAAATCATCTCCTGCAATAATTTCATCACCCGGTTTTAATAAGCGTAAAACTGCATCTATAGCAGCCATTCCAGACGCAAATGCAAAGGCATGTGTACCATTTTCAAGAGCTGCAAAACTAGCTTCTAAAGCGGTTCTGGTTGGGTTTGTTCCTCTTGCATAGGCATAACCTTTATGTTCACCTGGGCTAGATTGTGCAAAGGTAGATGTTAAAAAAACGGGTGGCATTACTGAACCTGTTGTTTCTTCATGCATTTGACCTCCGTGAATTGTTTTGGTATTGAATTTCATGTTTTGAATAGACTTAAAATTATTGAAAGCTAGAAATTAATAGAAACGCTTAGCCCAGATTGAACGTTTTGTTTAAGCTCTTTTTAAGTTGCTGATTTTTATCAGCAACTTAAAAAAGCGAGTAGTGAAAGCTGGAAATAGCTTCTAAACCTATAAAAACTTTTTTATAGATCTAATGATACCATAATGAATACCTTCGTGAAAATTGTTAAACGGAATTGCGTTTTCTATCGAAGAAAGTACAAAACCTGTACTGGTTGGGTATTCTTTATAATTTTCGAAAATACCAGCTTCAAAATCTTCTTCTAAAGTATCTGGCAAACCCATTAGTAGTTCTTTTACTTCATTAAATTCTTCTTCTGTAAAGGTTTTTGTAGGCACTGTACCTTTTCTATGTGCTTCTACCAAATCGTCTGGACATAATAAATTTAAGCCTGATAAACCATAGTGTAATAATTGTTGAGTAACTACTACATGTGCTACATTCCAAGCAATATTGTTTTTAAAACCTTCTGGAATTTTATGCAGTTCTTCTAAAGATAAACCATCTATTTCTTTTAAAATTAAATCTCTAGATTTTCGTAAAATATCAAATTGAATTTTCATTTTTATACTTAATTTTGATACTGTAAATATAATTGATATAAAATGAAGAAAGTTTATTTTTTGAAAACTTGTGATACTTGTAAACGTATCTTAAAAGAGGTGAATTTAGATGGATTTGAACAGCAAGAAATAAAAGTCAATCCAGTTAATGAAACTCAGCTACAAGAAATGTATGCACTTTCTAATAGTTATGAAGCTCTATTTAACAAACGTGCAAGGTTATACAAGTCTTTAGGTCTAAAAGATAAGTCTTTATCTGAACCCGATTATAAAAAATATCTTTTAGAAGAATATACTTTTTTAAAACGACCTGTTTTTATTATTGATGATGAAATTTTTATTGGAAACAGTAAGAAAGAAGTAGAAAAAGTAAAAGAGAAAGTGAATTAACACTTTCTCTTTTTTGTTTTAAATTTTATCTGAGT
This sequence comes from Polaribacter sp. MED152, assembly GCF_000152945.2. Taxonomy (NCBI): domain Bacteria; kingdom Pseudomonadati; phylum Bacteroidota; class Flavobacteriia; order Flavobacteriales; family Flavobacteriaceae; genus Polaribacter; species Polaribacter sp. MED152. The sequence goes on from NC_020830.1 coordinate 1,734,364, forward strand.
TAGATAGCAATTTTGCAAGTTCTTCTTTTGTCATGCTGGTTTTTAAACCTAAAAGCACTAAACTATCATCGTCACTATTCGCTTTAAAAATTATTTCTTTTATTAAGTTGTTTTTTTCTAACGTGTAAAATTCGGCTCTACTATCATCGCCTTTTACACGAACCATTGTCTTTAAATTATTTCTTCTAATGTACTTTTTAAAGTCTTTAGATACTTCTTGGTTTTCGTTATCAAAAACCATTAATTTAAAATTACCAGATTTTTTAAGTAAATCTGTAACCTCTTCTGAATCTTCATCATTAAAAAAAGAACCTACCATAGATGCAGATACATTTAATGAAAATTGAGAATATTCTTTATGATTTTTATAAAACTTTTTAAAGGTTGATGTTTGTGCTGATGCAGTTAATACAAAAAGTGCAAATACGAATGTGATTAATTTTTTCATGTTACTTGGTTTTCCTTTCAGACGATCAAGTAAAAATTTTGTTACATTTTGGAATTATTTTTTAAATATGCATTTGTTCTTAAAACCGCATTTTGCTGAATGTCTTTCCAGAAAAGATTGATATCTCCAACATGATAATTTTTCATAAAAGACATAAAAAGCCTACCAGGAAATTTGGGTGTGGTTGTCCAAACTAAACCATCTGTTATTTCAATTTCTAAAGCATTCTCGTATAATTTTTTGTTAGAATACAAAAAACCTTTGTGCTGCTCTAAGGTTGTAGTTTTATCTAAATTCCAAGTTATAGGATTTGAAGTTACACTACCTTTAAAATAATCTTTTCCCTTTTTAGAATAATAGCCTTTTTTAAAAGTATTCCAACCTACAAAACCACCAGTTTCATTCGGTTTTGTCATCACTTTAATTGCCTTAAACTGATTTGGTTTTACGATAGTACCAATAACATAAGCCGCAATTAACTTTTTTTGTAAAGGTTTTTCATCGAAAAAATCTTTTAATAAAAGCTTGGTATGTGTAGAACCTTGACTGTGACTTGCTATGATAATTGGTCTGCCATTATTGTATTTTTTTAAATACAATTCAAAGGCTTTTTTTACATCTGAATACGCCAATAATAGTGCTTTTTCTCCTCCATTTTCTAAATTAGAATACGAACGTAAATGTGCTTGTCTGTAAAAAGGAACGTATACTTTACCTGCAGTTGCAAAGGCAGATGCCTGAAAAAGTACAGCTCTATTTAAGACTTTATTTTGTTGTTTTTTATCATCTACAGGTACATTCCATCTTAAATCATCTTTTTCTGAATTTAGAGTTGGATATACATAAAATACATCTGCTTGTAAAGTATCTTGTTCTTTAGATGCAAACTCAGCAAAGTCTTTGGTGTATTTGTTTGGTAACACTGCCCATTTTTTTTCTAAATTATAATTAGGTGATGTACTAGTATCAGTTTCTATATAATTTGGAACATTTTTTGTGGATTTACAAGCTGTAAACACCATAAAAAAAGCAAGAAGGGTATGTATCTTTTTCATTAGAAGTTCATTGAGATGCCAACGTTTGCACCATTAATTTTTAAATTAAAGCTGGGTTGAAATTGATAACTGGTAGACGAAATATCATTATTATATAACTCTACTGCTTTTTTGGTTTTTCTATTAAAACCTTTTACAATAGGAATAGTAGCCACAATTAAAGCAGCACCTGCACCTGCTAAAGCCCATTCTGGATCTCCACCACCAATGGCAGTTCCAATAGGGAAACCCACTAAAGCACCACCTGCAGTTCCTAAGATCAATGCCCAAGTTTGATTGGACTTAGCAGATTGAACCAACTCAAATGCTTCTTTGTTCTCCTTCATGATTTCTTGCATATCTTTTAAAAGCAAGGTTTTTCCTTCTTGCTTAAATTGGTAACCTCCAAAAACTTTTTCCATTTCAATTTTTTGAGCATTTGCCATATATGAGGACAATACTGTTAAAAATAAGATTGCTAAGATTTTTTTCATTTGATTAATTTTTTAAATAGAATTCAGTTAAACTTTTGGCCTCTTTTTTGGCACTCCAATTATTAATAATTTCTTTTCTAGCTTCTTTACCTAAGTAAGGAATTTTTTGCTCTATTAATTTAAATAAAATATCTTCTAGTTGATTTTCATTGCCTGCTTCAAATAAATATCCATTTTTACCATGGTTTATTAACTCAGAATGTACACCTACATTTTGGGTAGCTATTACTGTGTTTTCACAACTCATAGCTTCTGCAGTTACTAAAGAAAATCCTTCAGAAAAACTAGGTGCAACTACAATTTTTGCGGCTTGATAATAAGAAACAATATCTCTAGTTTCATTTATAAAATAAACTTGACTTTCTATCTGATGTTTTTTAGCAATTGATTTTAGGTCGTTTAGAAATTCAGGTTTGTCTACTTTACCAACAATTACCAAAGCCCAAGTTGGGTGTTTTTTTAAGTTTTTTACAGCCTCTAATAACACCAATTGCCCTTTTTCTTTACGAACTCTACCCGCATTTAAAATTATATTTTCTTGAGATATATTCAACAACCTCTTAGTTGATTCTGGTACAAATTTATCTACTTGAACTCCATGACCAATCTTCGTGTTTTCTATCCCTAAGTTTTTACTCGTAGAAGTAATAAGAGTAACTACTTTATCTGCTTTTTTTAATAAAAACAAGGTTAATCCAGAAGGTTTAGCCTCTGCATGTCTAGTTGCTACAAGTGTAAATTTAGCGCCCAAAAAACGATAAAATAACATTCGCATAATTTCATTGTTTCTATGACAATGCACAATGACTTTTTCGTTAGAAAATAATACTGATTTAAGTTTTTTGGTAGTGATATGATTCCCATTAATATTAGAACCATACACATAAGTTTCAAATTGATCAGCAAAGAAAGGAAGTACGTTTTCTATACTTCTAGTAACACCTGTTTTTCGCTTATGAAAATGCGTATGAATTAAAATCGGCTTCAGAATTTAAACTATTTTTTGATGTACTTTTTAGGCAAACTTTCGTGCCACTATTTCTAAGAACCTACTTTCTAGTTCTTCTTGTTCTGCCCAATTATAATCTGGCTTAACCATTGTGTTGATAAAGTTTTTGGCATCTTTTTCTGTTTTAAAAGTATTTAATTGAGATACCACTCTGTTATAATCTTCTTGCTGGTTATTAAAGAGATGTTTTACAAATGCAATTCTATCATTTAAACCAATTTGGATATTGGTATTTAATTTGTCGTTTAAAGATTTTGGTTGGGCGTTTTCGAACAAATCAGCCATGACATCTACAGAAATAATATCGTGCAATTCTTCTTCTAAAGACATTGTTTTGCGCTCTTCTACTTTTATTACCTCTTTTTCTGCTTCTGGTTCTGCAACATCATTTGGTTTAGAAAACATAATCTCTTCTAATTCATCAAAAGGTTGTTCTAATTTTTGCTGAGTTGTTTTCTTTTCTGGCTTTGGTTCTGTTGCTTTTTGTTCTTCAACTTCTGGTTCATCAATTAAATTAAAAACTACTTTTTCTTCAAGTACTTTTTCTTCTTTAACTTCATCTTCACTTACAATTGGTTCCTCTTTTTGTTCAAACGCTTTTTCAATTTTATCGACCAAAACCTCTTTATTTTCAGCAGTATTTGGAGTTGTAGCTAAATATTCATCTACAAAAGCCAGCATAGATAACTTTTCGTAGATTTCTCTAGATTTCTCTTTTAATGCAAACACATCATCCTTATTCTTCATCTTTAAGATGCTATGAGCTAAACTAATTAATTCGCTCTCTAATTTTTTGTGCATAAGTTGTGTCTTATAATTAAATTAAACTACTAAATATTTATAAATTTGTAAACGTTGAGGATTACACAAAAGTATAAAATTATAACGCTTAAAATTACAAAATGTTTCTTGAAAATACTGTAAATCATACAGAACAATTTGGTTGGATTGAGGTAATTTGTGGCTCTATGTTTTCTGGTAAAACAGAAGAGTTAATTAGGCGTTTAAAACGTGCTCAATTTGCAAAACAGCGTGTAGAAATTTTTAAACCTGCTGTTGATACAAGGTATGATGAGGAAGAAGTGGTTTCTCATAACGATTCTAGAATTCGTTCTACGCCTGTACCTGTTTCTTCAAATATTCGTTTGTTAGCCAATGATGTAGATGTTGTTGGTATTGATGAAGCTCAGTTTTTTGATGATGAAATTGTTGCTGTTTGCAATGATTTAGCCAATAGAGGAGTTCGTGTAATAGTTGCTGGTTTAGATATGGATTTTAAAGGTAAACCTTTTGGCCCAATGCCAGCACTAATGGCTACTGCAGAGTATGTTACTAAAGTGCATGCAGTGTGCACTCATACAGGTAATTTAGCTCATTATAGTTTTAGAAAAGCACAAAATGACAACTTGGTTATGCTTGGCGAAACCCAAGAATATGAACCATTAAGCAGAGCTGCTTATTACAAAGCTGTTAAAGAAAAAGAACAACTTACCTCTGTTGAAGCTAGCAATAATTCAGATATCGATACTTCTAAAACCGATTTAAATTCAACGCAAGAATGAATAATCACGTAAGCGTTTTAGAGATTGATAGCAAAGCATTAGTCCATAATTTAAATTATTTTAAAAATAAATTAAACCAAAACACTAAGATTTTAGCAGTTGTTAAAGCCTTTGGCTATGGTAGTGATGGAGTTTTAGTTGCTGATTTTTTAAAAGATAAAGTAGATTATTTTGCGGTAGCTTACGCTCATGAAGGTATTGCCTTAAGAGAAGCAAATATTAAAACACCAATCTTAGTTTTACATCCTCAAATAGCTACTTTACAAGACATTATTGATTACAGATTAGAACCTAATTTATACAATTTTAAAATATTTCACGCCTTTTTAGAGTTAGCAGACACGATTCCTTTAATGAACTATCCTGTACATATAAAATTTAATACAGGCTTAAATAGGCTTGGGTTTTGGCATACAGATATTCCTAAAATTATCTCAGAATTAAAAGAAACCAATCACATAAAAGTACAATCACTTTTTTCTCATTTAGCAGCTAGTGAAGATTTAGAAGAAAAAGATTTCACCAACAATCAACTAAATAGTTTTGCATACATAGTACAACAGTTTTATAAACATTTAAGCTATGAGCCTATGTTGCATATTTTAAACACTTCTGGTGTTGTAAACTATGCCAAAGCTCAGTTTGATATGGTTAGAGTTGGTATTGGCTTGTATGGTTTTGGTAATGATGATGAAGAAACCAAGCAACTTAAAAATACGCACAATTTAAAATCTATAATTTCGCAAATTCACCTTATTGAACCAGGTGAAACTGTGGGTTATAATAGAGCATTTGTTGCTAAAAAACCTAGTAAATCTGCGACAATTCCTGTGGGGCATGCAGATGGTTTATCTCGAAAATTAGGAAATGAAGCAGGTTATGTTTTAATCAACAATCAAAAAGCAAAAATTATTGGTAATGTTTGTATGGACATGATTATGGTTGATGTAACCAAAATTGATTGTAATGAAGGTGATGAAGTTATCATATTTAACAGTCAAGACATGCTTAAACATATAGCAGATGCCTCTGAAACTATCGTTTATGAAACCTTAACTTCGATTTCTCCACGTGTTAAGAAAATGTTAAAATCATAAAATTTTATTACTTTAGCATTTCATCAACTTAAAATTATACAATAAATGGGAATGTTAAAAGAGTTTAAAGACTTTGCAATGAAGGGTAACCTTATAGATATTGCAGTAGGTTTTGTTATGGGTGCTGCTTTTAAACAAGTAGTAACATCGTTTACAGGAGGTATTGTTTCGCCTTTAATTGGTTTAATTTTCGAAGCCGATTTTAAAAAGTTAAAATGGGTAGTGAAAGAAGGTACTTTAAATGATGCAGGTGAAACTGTTGGTCAAGTTGCTGTTTTATATGGAGATTTCTTAACCAATGTCATCGACTTTATCATTGTAGCTTTTGTAATGTTTATGATTGTAAAAGGTATTAATGCAACAAAGAAAAAAGAAGAGCCAAAACCAGAAGCTCCAAAAGGACCAAGTCAAGAAGAATTATTAGAGCAAATTAGAGATTTACTTGCTAAGCAAAATAAATAAGCTAATTTAACTTGTTATAAAAAAACCCAAGCTAAGCTTGGGTTTTTTATTTTTTAAGTATTTCTGCAGCTTTCCTTTCTAACTCTGCTTGGAATTCTTCCATTACCGGTTTTACTGTACTTTCTGGTATATCTGCAACCTTGATATACATTAAACCATCTACAGCATTGTTAAATTTAGGATCTACATTAAATGCAACCAATCTTGCATTCTGTTTCACATATTTCTTAATCAGAACAGGAATTCTTAATGCTCCAGGTTCAATTTCATCAATAATCTTATCAAACTTTTGCATGTCTGCTTTTGTGGCATCAAACACAAAATCTTTATCATCACCTTTTAATTTAACCTTATATTCTTTCTTTGGATAAATGTACTGAGCAATATAAGGATCATAATAATGAGACTTCATGAACTCAATCATTAACGACTTTGAAAAATCTGAAAATTGATTGCTAATAGAAACGCCACCCATTAAATATTTATATTCAGGATAACGTAAAGTTACATGCACAATACCTTTCCATAAAAGAAACAATGGCATTGGTTTTTGCTGATATTCATCAATAATAAAAGCCCTACCCATTTCTATGGTATTCTCCATCATTTGATGCAATTCTGGCTCAATTCTAAACAGAGTCTGAATGTAAAAACCATTAATGCCAAATCTTTTATAAATTTCTTTACCAAGACCCATTCTGTAAGCTCCTGCTAAACATTGAGCCTGATTATCCCAAAGAATTAGATGATAATAATACTTATCGTATTTGTCTAAGTCTAGAGCCTTGTTAGTACCTTCACCTACATTTCTAAACGTAATTTCTCTTAACCTGCCTATTTCATGTAAAACGTTAGGTATGTCTTTTGCATTGGCAAAGAAAACTTCATAATTCTTACTTTCTAAAAGTCGGCAGTCTTTGTCTCTTAAATTATTAATTTCTTTAAGAAAAGAATCTTTATTTCTTTGTGCAGCAATTTTTTTAGCTGGCTTTTTAATTTTAATAGATTCTGTAGAGATTAGCTTGTTCGCTTTCTCAAAAGGATTAGCCAACATATAAGTTTTCTTTCTAATAAATTCATAGAAAGAAGGTATGTCTTTGTACTCTTTTTGATCGGCTACAGAAATTGGTTTTCCTATTCTAACTTTTATTACTTTGCCTTCTTGCGAAATAACTTCTGATGGTAATTTGGCTGTTCTTAAAGTGTCAGAAATTTTAGATAAAAAATAGAATAATCCACTATTTTTTGCATGAAAATAGATAGGAATAACAGGTACTTGTGCCTTTTTAATTAAACGTACAGCACCTTCTTCCCAAGGCTTATCTACCTTTAATTTACCATCTTTATAAGTAGAAACTTCACCAGCAGGAAAGATCCCTAAAGGTTTACCTTCTTTTAAATGCTGTAATGCACTTTTTATACCTGCAACACTAGATTTAGCGTCCTTTCTTGTTTCAAAAGGATTCACAGGCATTATATAGGGCTTTAAAGGCTCTATTCTATGCAATAAAAAGTTTGCTATAATTTTATAATCGGCCCTTTTTTCTATTAATAATTTTAGTAATAAAACGCCATCTATACCTCCTAAAGGATGGTTAGATACTGTAATAAACGGACCTTCTTTGGGAATTCTTTTTAAATCTTCTTCCGGAATTTGGAATTCAATATTACAATCATCTAAAACACCATTTAAAAAAGCTAAATCAGTTTTATCTTTATTCTTTTTGTAAATTTTATTGATTGCAGAGATTCGTAAAACTCTAATAAGTAGCCATCCAACAAAAGTTCCTAAAACACCAAATTTCTGTAAACCAATTACTTGTGCAATTTCTTTAGATGTTACTAATGGCATAATTCGAAGTTAATACTAGAGAACAAACATAGTAAAAAAAACGAAATCGAAATTTTATTTAATTGGGTTTTATCACAATTTGCGAAGTTTCTTTGTTTACTTGAGTTAATAAAGATTCTCCTTTGTTTTCAATCAATTCTATTGCATTATCATCAAAGTGACGAATAGTATACAAGTCTACATTTTTCTGAACATCTATTTTAAACTGATGCTCTAATTCTTTATGGAATTCATCAAACTTATTAAACTTGTTATCTATACAAACAGAAAAGCTAATGGCAGAGTTTTGAATCAGGTTAACTTTTAGCTGATAATCGTGTAGTTTTTGAAAGATAAAACTAATATTATTTTCAACCATAAATGAAAAATCTAAGGCCGATATTGAAACTAAAATTTGATTTTTCTTTACAATATAGCAAGGTATATATGGTTCTAACATGGTACCTTTAGAAACTGTGGTGCCTTTTTCTTTTGGGTTTACAAAAGAACGTACCAACAAAGGAATTTCTTTCTTTTCTATGGGTTGTAACGTTTTTGGGTGTATTACAGAGGCTCCATAGAAAGCCATCTCTATAGCTTCTTCGTATGAAATTTGAGCTAATAAAGTGGTATCAGAAAACACTCTTGGATCTGCATTTAAAACACCTGGTACATCTTTCCAAATAGTTACACTTTCTGCATTTAAACAATAGGCAAAAATACCTGCAGTATAATCAGACCCTTCTCTACCTAAAGTGGTAGTATTTTCTGTATCATTAGCTGCAATAAATCCTTGGGTGATGTTAATTTTAGAAGTATCTACTTTCTTATTGATAAGCTCTTCTGTTAGCTCCCAATCTACTTTTGCATCTCTATAATTACTGTCTGTTTTAATATAATTTCTTACATCAAACCAAACATTCTCTTGGCCTATTTTTGCTAAATAACCACTAACAATTCTTGTTGATAATAACTCACCAAAGCAAATAATTTGATCGTAAACGTAGTTAAACCTTTGTGAAGTATTTCTGGCCAAAAACCAACCTAACTCTCCAAATAAAACATCTACTTCTTTGTAAACCTCATCTGTTTTATCGAATAAAGAGCTCATGATATTTTTATGAAACTCTTCTATATAGTTCAATTTACTTGGTAAATCTTCTTTTTTATGATAATATGAATCTATAACATCTTCAAAAGCGTTTGTCATTTTACCCATAGCAGAAACTACTACTAGAGTATCTTTGGCTCCTTCATTTTTAATGATTGAAACAACATTTTTTACACTTTCTGCGTCTTTAACAGAGGCACCACCAAATTTAAAAATCTTCATCTATCTAGTTATTTTCTATAAATTTTGCCAAATTCTCTTTGTTCATTTGAACCACAGACCAATCATTTAAATAAGTAGCACCAGTACTTTTATAAAATTCAATGGCATTTGTATTCCAATCTATAACCTCCCAAGCAACTCTATTGAAATCATTTTCATAAGCATAGTTTAACACAGCTGTGTACAATGCTTTACCTGCACCTATTTTTTGGCGTTTTTTAGTAACGATTAAATCTTCTAAGTGAATGGTTTTACCTTTCCAAGTAGAATATCTTTCATAAAAAAGAGCAATACCAATAATGGTTTCGTTCTCTTCTGCTACAAAAATTTTAAATCTTGGCTTTTCAGAAAATCCGTCTTTGATTAAATCGTCTACAGTAATTTCTACAGCATCTGGTTCTTTTTCAAAAATAGCTAGCTCCATAATTAAATTATGTACAGATTGCATATCTTCTTTTAAACCTCTTCTAATGGTAAAACTCATATTTTCAAAATTTTGGCAAAGATAAATCATTTTACAATCGTCAAAAATATTTGTAAAATTTTGACAATTAGCTACAATCTGTATAATTTTTTATATAATTCTTAAATCATTATGATTCAAAAAAATAAAAATCTAAAACGTTGTAGTAACTCAAAAAAGTTCAGATATTTGTTAAAAATCAACCTTTAACGCTTTTATGACAGTAAAAAAACAAACTCTTGGTGAATTCATTATTGAAAATCAGCACGCCTTTAAATACAGTTCAGGTGAATTAAGTAGCCTTTTAAATTCTATTAGATTGGCTGCAAAAGTGGTAAATCATGAAGTTAACAAAGCAGGTTTAGTAGATATTATTGGTGCTTTTGGAGACACTAATATTCAAGGTGAAGATCAGCAAAAATTAGATGTTTATGCAAATGATAAATTCATACAAACCTTAACAAGAAGAAATATTGTTTGTGGAATTGCTAGTGAAGAGGAAGATAGTTTTATATCTATCAATAGTATTGATGAAAATCATCAAAACAAATATGTGGTTTTAATAGACCCTTTAGACGGTTCATCTAACATAGATGTAAACGTTTCTGTAGGTACTATTTTTTCTATTTACAGAAGAGTTACACCAACAGGAACCCCTGTGCAAATAGAAGATTTTTTACAAAAAGGTAGTGAGCAAGTGGCTGCAGGTTATGTAGTTTATGGTACATCTACAATGTTGGTTTATACAACTGGTGATGGTGTTAATGGTTTTACACTAAACCCTGCAATTGGTTCATTTTACTTATCTCACCCAAACATGGAGTTTCCTGAAGATGGTAGTATATATTCAGTGAATGAAGGGAATTATATGGATTTTCCTTTGGGAGTTAAAAAATACATTAAACACTGTCAAGAAGAGGAAGGTGATAGACCTTACACAAGCAGATATATTGGTTCTTTGGTTTCTGATTTTCACAGAAATATGATTAAAGGTGGTATTTATATGTACCCTAAAGGGTCTAGAAATCCGAATGGAAAATTACGTTTACTTTACGAATGCAACCCAATGGCTTTTTTAGCTGAACAGGCTAATGGTTATGCTTCTGATGGGTACACAAGAACTTTAGATGTAGAGCCTACAGAATTACACCAAAGAGTGCCATTTGTTTGTGGTAGTAAAAATATGGTGGCTGAACTTGAGGAGTTTATGCAGAAATATGGTGAATAACTACAATCTATATTGCTATAAGTTAACAAATTATTAAAGACTTGGTATTGGTTCTTTTAAATGTTAAATTTGTTACTCACTAATTAAAATAAACTTTTAAAAATAAAATTATGGCTTTTGAATTACCAGAATTAGGATACGCACATGATGCACTAGAACCACATATTGATGCTAAAACTATGGAGATACACCATGGAAAACATCACAATGGATATACAACAAAATTAAATAACGCAATTGAAGGTACTGATTTAGAAGGAAAATCTATAGAAGATATTTTAACTAATTTAGATATGAGCAATAGCGCTGTTAGAAATAATGGAGGTGGATTTTACAATCACTCTTTGTTCTGGACAGTAATGAACCCAGAAGATAGAGGTTATTTATCTGGAGAGTTAAAAGATGCTATTGAAGCAGAATTTGGTTCTAAAGAAGCATTTATGGATGCATTTTCTAAAGCAGCAGCAACTCAGTTTGGTTCTGGTTGGGCTTGGTTATGTGTACATAAAGGTGGTAAAGTAGAAGTTTGTTCTACACCAAACCAAGATAACCCATTAATGCCAGGTGTTACTTGTGGTGGAACTCCAATCTTAGGATTAGACGTTTGGGAACATGCTTATTATTTAAACTACCAAAACAGAAGACCAGATTATATTGATGCTTTCTTTAAAGTTATCAACTGGAACGAAGTTGAAAGAAGATATGCAGAAGCTAAGTAATTATATTCTTAATGATATAAAAAAAAGCATCCAAAATTTGGATGCTTTTTTTATGTTGAAAACATTGCTATTTAATAAGCTCTCTCATCATTACCTTCATAGAAGTTTATGAATGCTTGATTTACTACTCTCATACCTCCAGGAGTAGGATAATCGCCTGTAAAATACCAATCTCCTAAATTATCTGGACAAGCTTTATGCAAACCTTCTACAGTTTGATAAATTACTTCAACCTCTGCTTTAATTTCTTCAGTTTTTAGCATCTCTGCAATTTTAGCTGAAATTTCTTCTGAAGAAAATGGGCTGTAAATTTCCTTTACATAATTTACAATAGCTTCGTCTTCTTTGTTTTGCTGAGCTTTACTTTTTTGATAAACCTCATCTACAATATGATATTGATCTGTTTGCTTTAGTAAAGCTATTGCTGCTTTAAATGCAATAAATGCATCTATTCTAGCCATATCTATACCATAACAATCTGGATATCTAATTTGAGGAGCAGAAGAAACCACCACAATTTTCTTAGGGTTTAATCTGTCTAAAATTTTAATGATACTTTTCTTTAAAGTTGTTCCACGAACAATACTATCATCTATAATTACTAAGTTATCTGTAGGTTTTACAACACCATAAGTTATATCGTAAACATGTTCTACTAAATCATCTCTAGAATTATCATCAGCAATAAACGTTCTTAATTTTGCATCTTTAATTGCAATTTTTTCAAAACGTGGTCTCTCAGATAAAATTTCTGTTACCTTTTGTGCAGACAATTTTGTACCACCAGCTAATATTTTAGCCGTTTTTTGTTGATTTAATAAATCTTCAGCAGCTTCTGTCATTCCATAAAATGATGTTTCTGCAGTGTTTGGTATGTAAGAAAATACCGAGTTTGAAACATCCGAATTTATAGATTTTAAAACTTGTGGAAACACATATTTACCTAAGTTTTTACGCTCTTCGTAAATGCTAGCATCACTACCTCTAGAAAAATAAATTCGCTCAAAAGAACATGATTTCTTTTCTCTAGGCTCATTTACTTTTTTAATAGAAACTTTACCACTTTTCTTTATTATTAAAGCATGACCTCTTTCTAACTCTTGCACTTTATCTATAGACACATTAAATACAGTTTGTATAACTGGTCTTTCTGATGCAACAACTACAACTTCATCATCTTCATAAAAAAAGGTTGGTCTAATTCCATTTGGATCTCTTAATACAAAAGCATCTCCATGACCTACTAAACCAGCCATTGCATAACCACCATCCCAATTTTTAGAAGAACGTTTTAAAACTTTCTTTAAGCTTAAATTTTCTTCTATAAATGGTGATGCATCTTTTTTATTAAATCCTTGTTTTTTAGCTTTTTGATAAAGTTTACCCACTTCATCTTCTAAGAAATGCCCAATTTTTTCCATTACAGTTACAGTATCTGTAAACTCCTTTGGATGTTGCCCTAACTCAATTAACTCGTCTAACATTTGGTTAGAGTTTGTCATATTAAAATTACCTGCAACAATAAGGTTTTTATGTTTCCAATTGCTTTGACGCAAAAAAGGATGTACACTTTCTATAGAGTTTTTACCAAACGTTCCATAACGTACATGACCTAAAAATAAATTACCCACATATGGCATGTGTTCTTCTTGCCAAGCAACATCGTCTTTTTTGTCTGGATTAACTTCTAGAACACCATTTATTCTATCGTTAATTTGTGCAAAAATATCTTGAATAGGTTGCGTTTTATTAGAACGTACTCTACTAATATATCTAGTTCCTGGCTCTATATTAAACTTTACACTTGCAAAACCAGCACCATCTTGACCACGATTGTGTTGCTTTTCCATTAACAAGTACATCTTATTAATTCCGTAAAAAGCAGAACCGTATTTGTCTTTATAAAATTGTAATGGCTTCTTTAATCGAACCAAGGCAATTCCACATTCGTGTTTAATTGCGTCACTCATTTATTCTAGTATTTGTTGTTTTTACTACAAAAAAATCCGCGTTTTTAGGCGCGGATTTTCATTTATGATAATTCTATATCAAATTGCGTTAACTCTTTAAAAGCTTGCAAGCGATTTTTTACTTCTTCTTTCGTAAGCTCCTGCATTCGTTCTGTACCAAACTTCTCTACACAGAAAGATGCCAAATTAGAACCATAAATTATGGCGTTTTTCATATTCTCAAAAGAAATGTCTTCAGTTTTTGCTAAATAACCACAAAAACCTCCTGCAAATGTATCTCCTGCTCCTGTTGGATCAAAAACCTCTGCTAAAGGCAAAGCTGGTGCAAAAAACATTTTACCTTCATTAAATAATAAAGCTCCATGTTCTCCTTTTTTAATCACCACATATTTAGGACCCATTGTATGAATCTTTTTAGCTGCATTGACTAATGAATATTCACCAGAAAGTTGGCGAGCTTCTTCATCATTAATTGTAACTACATCTACTCTTTTCAGCACTTCATGCAAATCATTTAAAGCAATATCCATCCAAAAATTCATAGTATCTAAAACTACCAATTTTGGTCTTTCGTTCATTTGATCTAAAACAGAAGCCTGCGTTAATGGGTGTAAATTACCCAACATTACAATACCTGAATCTTTAAAGTTTTCTGGAACAACTGGCTGAAAATTTTCTAAAACATTCAATTCTGTAACCAAGGTATCTCTAGAATTCATATCATTATGATATTTACCACTCCAGAAAAACGTTTTTCCTTCTTTAATTATTTCAATACCATCTGTATTAATACCTTTGGTATTCATCATTTCTAAATAACTATCAGGAAAATCTCCCCCAACTACAGAAACAACTCCGGTTTTTACACCAAATTGACTTGCTGCTAAACCTACAAAAGTTCCTGAACCACCAAGAATTTTATCGGTTTTACCAAATGGAGTTTCAATTGCATCAAAAGCTACTGTACCAACTGCTAATAATTTGCTCATTTCTTAAATATAATCAGTAATTTTGCACAACTTGTGTATGCAAGATTATTAAGATGCAAAAATAAGTTTTAAAAATGACTATCAAAGAAATACAAGAAGAAATTATTGATGAGTTTTCGATGTTTGATGATTGGATGGAACGTTATGAATACATCATTGAATTAGGGAAATCTTTACCAATTATTGACGATAAATATAAACTAGATGAGAACCTAATTAAGGGTTGCCAGTCTAAAGTTTGGTTGTATTCTGAGTTAGATGATAACAGTGTAAAATTTACTGCAGATAGCGATGCTATTTTAACTAAAGGAATTGTAGCACTATTGTTAAGAGTTTATTCTGGACAAAAACCAGAAGATATTTTAGTAGCAGAAACTCATTTTATAGATGAAATTGGTTTAAAAGAACACCTTTCACCTACAAGAGCAAATGGTTTAGTTTCTATGTTAAAGCAAATAAAAATGTACGCAATTGCGCAACAAGCAAAATTACAGAATTAAGATTATACAAAATGACAGATAAAGAATTAGAAGAAATAGGAGACAAAATTATTAGAGTTTTAAAAACTATTTACGATCCAGAAATTCCTGTTGACATTTACGAGTTAGGTTTAATTTATGATGTATTTGTTTCTGACGAAAACAATGCTAAGATTTTAATGACGCTTACATCTCCTAACTGCCCAGTTGCAGAGAGTTTACCTGTAGAAATAGAAGACAAAGTAAAATCATTAAAAGAAATAAATGAGTGCGAAGTTGAAATAACTTTCGATCCTACTTGGACTCAAGAAATGATGAGCGAAGAAGCTAAGTTAGAGCTTGGAATGCTATAAACGCTTCAAGAAACAAAAACTCACTCTAAAATTTTAAGAACATGCAAGATGAAATTGTAAATAGAGTTGCCAATAGTAAATTAGTAACCTTTGATTTAGAGGAAATATATCCTGAAGGAGAAAGAATTTTATTTGATATTAAAGATTGGCTTTTTCAAGAATTAATTTTGAAAGAGAGAGATTTTAGAGTTTTGGTAAAGAACCATAATTGGTCTAAATACAAAAAAACATTTGTAGCAGTTACTTGTTCTGTAGATGCTATTATACCTTCTTGGGCTTACATGTTAATTGCAGCAGAACTTGCACCACATGCAAATAAAGTGGTTATCGGAAATTTAGAATTATTAGAAACTGTAATTTACCAAGAGCTTATTGGGTTTTTAGATTTAAGACATCTTGCAGACAAACCTGTAATTATAAAAGGCTGTGCAGATAAACCAATACCACCTTCTGCTTTTGCTTTTTTAATTCAAAAGATTCAACCAATTGCCAAGAGTATTATGTTTGGTGAGGCTTGCTCTACAGTACCTTTGTATAAATCTAAAAATTAATTTTATTTTTTTGTAGATAATCTTACTTTTGCGATCAATCTATCAATAAAGTGAGAAGTTATTTTCTTCTTTTTTTACTTCTTTTTTCGTTCAGTTCTATAGCACAATCAAAGAAAAAAGACACACTGCCAGAACCTAAATGGAAAATTCATGGAAGGTTTGCCTTTGTATTCAATCAATCTTCGTTTTCTAACTGGAGAACTGGTGGTGTAAATACTATAGCAGGAAACCTAAATGTAAATTACGATTTTAACTATAAAAAAAACAACATTAACTGGGATAGCAGATTATTAACCAGCTATGGATTAAGTCATTTAAGTGAACAAGGCTGGAGAAAAACCGATGATAGATTTGAATTCAACACACTATTTGGTTTAAAAACATCAACGTATTGGTTCTTCTCATTTATAGGGAATTTTAGAACTCAATATACCTTAGGTTACGATTACAAACAAGAACCCAAGCAAGCAGTTTCTGACTTTCTTTCTCCTGCCTATTTAACCTTTGGGCCAGGAATGCTCTGGAAAAAGTCTGATAATTTAAGTTTAAATATAGCACCTGCAACTGCAAGATATACTTTGGTAAACGACTTTTTTTCTGGGAAGTTTGGGGTAGAAGAAGGCAGAAATACAGCATTTAGTATTGGGTATAACTTATCAGGCTACTACAAGTTTCAAATTATGGAAAACGTGGTTATGGAAAACATTTTAACCATGTATACAGATTATCTTGCAAACGTAGGAAATATTGATGTTGATTATCAATCAAACATTGGTTTTAAAGTAAATAAACAAATAAAGATGCACCTAACTTTTCAAGCAATCATAGATGATGATTCTTCGAGTAAAATTCAATTTAGGCAATTGTTTGGTTTGGGGGTAAACTACAGTTTTCATGAAAGAGTTAGTTATTAAAACCTAACTTTAATCGAAAAAAACAAGCCAAACTTCTATTTAGGTAATTGATTATCAATCTAAAAAAATAAAGTAAATTGCATTTCATCTAATTTAGATAATTTGAAATTTTAAATTATTTTAATTTTGCCAACTTATAAAAGCCAAATTTCATGAAAAAAATTACACTATTATGTTTATTCGCATTTATGAGCATAACATTACATGCTCAAAATGTAGATGAATTAAAAAAAGAGCTAGCCTCTAAAAAAGACTCCATTTCTAAACTACAAGCTAAAGCCAAAAAAATTCAGAGCAAAATAGATGCTCTTCCAGGTTGGAAAGTTGGTGCATTTGGTACTGTGGGTGCAAGTTTATCTGGATTTAATAATTGGTATGCTAGAAACGCACCCAATGCAGATGCTGCAAATATTGGAATTACCGTAAATGGTTTTGCCAATTTAATTCAAGAGAAATTCTTTTGGAGAAACTCTGGAAACCTTAACTTAGGTTGGGTAAAATTAGATGATAAATCCGTTAGTGGAGACGAAGATTTTGAAACTGCTTCTGATGTATTTACGCTATCATCATTATATGGTAGAAGATTAAACAAAAAATGGGCACTTTCTGCACTTGGAGAATACAGAACTACATTAATTGATAATTTTAATGACCCTGGATATTTAGATTTAGGTGCAGGTTTAACTTGGACACCAACTAGCCATTTAGTGGTAGTAATGCACCCAGGAAACTACAATTTTGTTTTTAGTTCCGGAGACACTGTTTTTGAATCTTCTTTAGGTGCAAAAGTGGTTGCAGATTACACCAATAAGTATGGCGATTTAAGCGTAAAATCTAACTTATCTTTATTCCAAAGCTATAAAGATGGTGATTTATCTAACTGGACTTGGACAAACTCTCTTGGATATACACTTTGGAAAGGAGTAGGTTTAGGTTTTGAAGTAGGTTTAAGAAACAATAAGCAAGAAGCACTTAACAATGCTTTAATAGACAACCCAGCAGAAACATTTGATACTGTAGATAACAAATTACAAACCTATTGGTTGTTTGGTTTAAGCTATGCCTTTTAACAAAAAACATAAATTAATATTCTAAGCCTCAAGAAACTCTTGAGGTTTTTTTATTTTAATTACTTTTGTAACTTAAATTTCTATGGATGACATTATTATTAATTTACGCTACTGTTTCAATTTTTTTCTCTTTTTTATGTTCAATTTTAGAAGCAGTTTTACTAAGTATTACGCCTACTTTTATCAACCTTAAAAAAAGTGAAGGTTTAGAATATGCTGAAGATTTAGAAGTTTTAAAAAAAGATGTAGACAAACCTTTAATTGCTATTTTAACTATTAATACAATCGCACACACTGTAGGTGCAATATTGGTGGGTGTACAAGCAAAAGTAGCTTATGCAGAAATGTATGGTACAACCACTAGAAGTGTTTTTGGCATAGAATTTACAGAAGATGTAATGGTTGGTTTAGTATCTACTATCATGACGATTCTAATCTTAGTAGCATCAGAAATTATACCTAAAACCATAGGAGCCACTTATTGGAAAGGCTTAGCTAATTTTACTTCTAAAGCACTTAAGGTTATGATTTTTCCTTTAAAATACACAGGTATTTTATGGGTATTACAACTTACCACTAAACTTATTGGAGGTAAAGGTCATGGAAGTATTTTAAGTAGAGAAAGCTTTTTGGTAATGACAGAAATGGCTGAAAAAGATGGTGTATTTAAAAAGAATGAAAGTAAAGTAATTAGAAACTTACTAGGTTTTAAAGAGATAAAAGTAAATGATGTAATGACACCTAGAACAGTTATGGAACTTGCAGATGAGAGCGAAACTATTCAGGCTTTTTACGAAGCTCATAAAAATTTACGTTTCTCAAGAATACCTGTTTTTAAAGAAAATCCTGATGAAATTACAGGCTACTTTTTAAAAGATCATTTATTAGAAGCCATTATTAACGGTCAAGGAAATGAGGCTTTATCTACCATAAAAAGAGCTATTTTAATTACAGATAGAGAATTATCGATACCAGATTTGTTTGATAAATTAATTAAAGAAAAAGAACATATTGCACTTGTTGTGGATGAATATGGTTCTGTAAGTGGTTTAGTTTCTCAAGAAGATGTTATTGAAACTTTACTTGGTTTAGAAATTATGGATGAAACTGATTCTGTTGCAGATTTACAAGCCCTTGCAAGAAAATCTTGGGAAAACAGAGCAAAACGAATGGGAATCATAAAGGATGATTTGGAGCAATAACATTCTAAAATAAACACTAAAAAAAATCCTACTACTTTAAAAGTAATAGGATTTTTTTTTATTCCTCTTCTTTGTATTCGTAATACAAAAAGTCATTGTAAGGAAAACGTTGAATATGAATTTTCTTTACTTCTTCATACGTTTTCTCTTTAAAGTCTTCTAGATTTTCTTTGTTTAAAGCAGAAATAAAAATCGATTCTACTTCATTATCATTCATCCATGTTTTTTTCCAATCTTGTAATGTATAATGCTCTTTACCTTTTTCTGTCTCTAAATCGTCTTCTTCTATAGTTTCATGTTGGTAAGCATCAATCTTATTAAAGACCATTAAGGTTGGTTTATCTGCACATTTGATATCTGTTAGAATAGAATTTACAGATGCAATATGATCTTCAAAATTTGGGTGAGATATATCTACAACATGTAACAATAAATCTGCTTCTCTAACTTCGTCTAAAGTAGATTTGAATGACTCTACTAATTGAGTTGGTAATTTTCTAATAAACCCAACAGTATCTGTCATTAAAAAAGGAATGTTTTTAATAACTACTTTACGTACAGTAGTATCTAAAGTTGCAAACAATTTATTTTCTGCAAAAACATCACTTTTACTAACTACATTCATTAAGGTAGATTTACCAACATTGGTATACCCAACCAAAGCAACTCTTACCATTTTACCACGATTCTTTCTTTGAACCGCCATTTGTTTATCAATAGTTTTTAAGCGCTTTTTTAAGAGTGTTATTTTATCACGAATTATACGTCTATCTGTTTCAATCTCTGTTTCTCCTGGTCCACGCATTCCAATACCTCCTTTTTGTTTGTCAAGGTGTGTCCAAAGTCTTGTTAAACGTGGTAAAAGATATTCACTTTGAGCCAATTCTACTTGCGTTTTTGCAGAACTTGTTTGCGCTCTCTGTGCAAAAATATCAAGTATTAAATTGGTTCTATCTAAAATTTTACAATCTAAAATTTTCTCGATATTTCTTAATTGTGCAGGAGATAACTCATCATCAAAAATAGCAGTACCAATCATGTTAGATTGTATGTACGCTTTTACATCTTCTAGTTTACCAGCTCCTAAAAATGTTTTAGGATTTGGTCTTTCCATTTTTTGAACAAAACGTTTTACAACAACACCTCCAGCAGTTTGCGTTAAAAACTCTAGTTCGTCTAAATATTCTGTTGATTTTGTTTCATCTTGCTGTTGTGTAATAACACCTATTAGTACAGCTTTTTCAGAAATGGCTTCTTTTTGATCTATCATAGAAAACAAAGGTAAAAAGAAAGTTGACACCAAATAGAATTTTTGATGTCAACTAGTTTAACAAACTCAATTAACTAAATGAAACTAATATATATTCTTCTTTATCTCACTTTCTAGTATTTACATAATTATGCATTTACTTATTTAAAAACAAAAAGAGCCCCAACATTTGTTGGGGCTCTTTCAACTTAGGGGTATTACTTTAATTTACTCTTTAACAAACTTAATTGGTAAAGTGTATGCTTTCAAGAATTTTACATTCTTTATAGCAGTTCTCTTATAGTTTAACTTAGTTTTAATGTAATTTGCAATATTTTGCTTGTTTGTATTTACAGATAAAACTATAATTTCTCCTTTTCTGTTGATAAGGAATTTTACAGAAGTCTTCTCTTCACTATTGTCTAAAATGTTCTGATAGTCTCCTAATAAATTTTCTATTTTGTTTCTTAATTTGTTATTTACTTCTTCTTTAACTTTATCATCGTTATTATTTGCAAATGATGAAAATACAGTCATTAAAGAAATTACAAGTACAATAGATAGCTTTTTCATTTTTAATAAGGTTTTTTTGTTGGATTTTATTGTTTTAATTAACACTGTAAAAGTACTTTACCATTAAAAACTATATTGAAATTAAAGGTTATAAAAACATATAGTTTTGGTTAGTTTTGACCGATTTTAATTCTCTTAACATTTAGTATACATTGCTGATATTCTGTTAATAAGTACTAAAAAATAGTAGAATTATCAGTAAAAAACCAAAGACTATTTCTAAAAACAAAACATTTATTAAAATCTGATAAAAAATATACAATTACTTAAATTAAACTAACATTAAGCCCTAAAAAATAGTATTGCTTTTTAATTCATTTTTTAACTGAGAAGTGTAATTTTTAATTCGATAAAAAGTAATTTTTAATTTGATGAATAGAAACAAAAAAAACCTCAAGACAAACTGAGGTTTTAATTAATTAATTCAAATATTTTACTTTTTGCTCTTATATGCTGTATTTAGTGGTGGTTGTATGGTTCTGCAAATTTAATTTGATTCTTTTTTACAGACTAAATTTGAATGTTAACAAAACATATATTTTAGGTTAAATTATCAACTATTTTTTATAGCAGATTTTTATTTTATAAAACACAAAAAATCCTCAAATAAATTGAGGATTTCTCAGCTAAAGTAAATCTCGCGCTTTTATACTAATTCTATATTTAGCCTAATTCAAATTCTAATCGTTACAAATTTATATTTTTATATAAAGTAATTCGTTATTTGAAGGTTATGAAAACAAAACCAATAAGTTAGTTTCATGCCTTATAAATTGGTTATTTTTACCTTAAAGTAAATTTTATGTTTCCATCTATACCAGCTATCAAACAAAAAAAAGATATTACAACTATTGCTTTTTACAATGTAGAAAACTTGTTTGACACAGTAGATAACCCAAATACTGCAGATGATGATTACACTCCATCTGGTAAAAAGAAATGGACCATAAATCGTTACAACATCAAAATCAAAAAATTGAGTTCAATTATAGCGCAATTGGGGCTCAATAAATCAAAATACCCGCCTGCAATTGTAGGTTTGGTTGAAGTAGAAAATGCGAAAGTGGTATCAGATTTGGCAAATTCTTCTTATTTAAAAAAACACCATTATGGTTTTGTGCATTATGATTCACCTGATGAAAGAGGTATTGATGTAGCCTTATTGTATAATAAAATTTCATTTGAATTAATAGCTTCTGAAACCTACCCAGTTTTTTTAGAAGATGATGAAGGTGAAAGAGATTATACAAGAGATATTTTAAAAGTTAGTGGCCATTTACATGGAGAATTGGTGCATATTATTGTTACACATTGGTCTTCTAGAAGAGAAGGTGTAGCAGAAACCGAACACAAACGTATTGCTGCTGCAGAAAAAATAAGAGAAATAACAGCTGGAATTCATGCCAAAGAAATGGGCCCTAAAATTATTATTATGGGCGATTTTAATGATGATCCAAAAAGTAAAAGTGTTAAGGAATATTTGGTAAAAGATGATTTTTATAATCCTATGGAAAAAATTTTAAATCCTACTAGTAAAGGTTCTCTAACCTACAATGGAAGCTGGAATTTATTTGATCAAATTATATTCTCTAAAAACTTTTTGGTAGAAGAAAAAGACAAACTGTACTTTAAACATGCAGAAGTTTTTAATAAAAAATGGATGAAAATCTATAAAGGAAAATACAAAGGGAGCCCTTTTAGAACCTATATTGGTCCTTGGTATAAAGGTGGCTTTTCAGATCATTTTCCTGTATATGCTTTTCTAAAAAAGAAATCTTAATTTTTATCTCTATTTTTAAAAGCAGCCATTAATTTCTCGTCTGTAAGTATGTATTTTTTATACTTACCATCTCTATATCTGTAGTAGATAAAAATTGGCATAAATATAAAAGACAAGTAAAACACGCCTAAACCCATTACAATTTCTGCTTTTTCGTGTTCTGTATTTAGTAAAAATGCTCCAACAGACATCCAAACTATAAATATCACAAAAAGAATTTTTAATAATAACTTCATACTGCAAAATTACAAAAGTTCTATCTTTAAAACTTAATATAGTTTAAATGAAATACAATTTATTATTTTTGATTTGTTTGTTGCTAACTGGCTGCAACCAAATCCAAAAGAAAAAAAAATTGAGCAATAAAGTTGTTATAGCACATAGAGGTGCTTCTGGCTATTTACCTGAACATACCTTAGAAGCAAAAGCAATGGCTTATGCAATGCAGGTAGATTTTATAGAACAAGATTTGGTTCTAAGTAAAGATGATGTGCCCATTGTAATACATGATATTTATTTAGATTATGTTACAAACGTAGCCAACAAATTTCCTGATAGAAAAAGAGAAGATAATCGGTTTTATGTGATAGATTTTACATACGATGAATTAAAGTCTTTACAAGTTACAGAACGTTTTGACCCGAAAACTGGTGAGCAGTTCTACCCAAACAGATTTCCAAAATGGAAAGCCAACTTTAAACTACATTCTTTACAAGAAGAAATTGAATTGATACAAGGTTTAAATGCTTCTACAGGAAATAATATTGGAATTTACCCAGAAATTAAAGAACCAAAATTTCATCAAAAAGAAGGCAAAAATCTAACTACAACTGTATTAAATATTTTAGCTGATTATGGTTACAAAACAAAGAATGATAATTGCATTTTGCAATGTTTTGATGCAGAAGAATTAGAACGAATTCGAGTAGATTTAAAATCGGAATTATTTTTAGTTCAGCTTATAGAACACCCTGAAGAAGCAAAACAGTTAGCACATTTTGCAACCTATGCAGATGGAGTTGGGCCTTGGTACAAACAAATATTATCAGAAAAAGTAAACAACAGCTTTCAATTTACAAACTTGGTAAAAGAAGCTCACGAGTTAGGGTTAAAAGTGCATCCATATACATTTAGAGCAGATGCTTTAGCCGAGTTTTCATCTTTTGATGAAATGCTAAAAACCCTTTTAATAGATGCTAATGTAGATGGTGCTTTTACAGATTTTCCTGATAAAGTTATTGATTTTCTTAAAAAAGAAAATGAGCGTTAACAATTGCAACTTTTATGAATTTCATTTTGTATTTTTATTATAAATATGCTCTAAAATGGATTTAGAAAATTACAGAATACAACACACCAACAACACTCTAGAGGTTTATGATAAAAACATCTTAAAATTTTCTTCTGCCTGGTATTCTGGTTTTGGTAAATTTCATACAGATGTTTTTAACGCCAATCAGCAAACAATATATGTTGTAACCAAACAATTTCAATTTTGGAAATGGAGAATGGTATATCAGATTAAAAAAAACGATACTGTTTTATCAGAATTAATTTCTAAAAATAATAAGAAAACAATTTTTGCAATAGATGTAAACGAAATTACCTATCAAATTAAAATTCACTTTCAAGATAGGTTGTCTATTTTTAAAAACGGAATTAAAATTGCTGAGTTTAATGAAGCTTGTACCAAAGAAGATTTTGCAGGTAAAGTAAAATTACTAATGCTTGATAAAAATGATTTAGAAATAGCTTTTTTACTTTATTCTTGCTTAAAAATCGGCGAGCAAAACAGGTCTAGTAAATCTATTATTGCTAGTCAAAAGCAACTAGAGCCTAATGAAGATCCTTGGAGTTAAATTAACTTGTTACTTCTATCAGCTTATTTCTATACGCAGTTAGTAATTTAGATTTAGATATAAAACCTACGTATTTATCGCCTTGAACTACAGGTAAATTCCAAGCATCACTAGTTTTAAATTTCTTCATAATTTCTGTCACAGAATCTTCATAGAAAATAATTTCTGGTGCAGCTTTCATTAAAGTTTCTACTGTAACATTATTATACATTTCTGTATCAAACATAAATGGTCTTATATCATCTAATAATACAATTCCTAAAAAAACTTTATCTGCATTGGTTACAGGAAAAATGTTTCTAGTAGATTTTGCTACTGCAGATTTAAGCATATCTCCTAACAACATTTCTGGATGAATGGTTTTAAAGTTATCTTCAATTAATCGATCAATCTTCATCATCATCATTACATTCTTATCCTTATTATGTGTAATCAATTCACCTCTTTTAGCCAATTCTGTAGTGTAAATAGAGTTCGCTATAAAGTATTTGGTAAACGCAAAACTAATGGCTGCAACTAACATTAAAGGCACAAACAAATCATAGCCTCCAGTTATTTCTGCAATTAAAAAAATAGCGGTTAAAGGTGCATGCAAAACTCCAGCCATTAAACCAGTCATGCCAATTAAGGTAAAATTAGATTCGGATACATTGCCACCTAAAGCATTTATAATTTTTGCAAATACATTGCCTAAAGAAGCTCCCATAAATAAAGTCGGAATAAAAATACCTCCAACTCCACCAGCTGCAAATGTGGTTGTCATTGCAATGGCTTTAAACAATGCTATTAGAATTAGAAATGCAATAACAATCCAAATATTTGTTAAATCTACTTTATAAGGTAATGTTGCTAGGGCATCTGCTGTATTTCCATTCAATAAATTATTAATTAAACCATATCCTTCACCATATAATGGTGGTATAAAGTAGAGCATAATTCCAATGGCTATTCCACCAAGAATTAACCTGTGAATTGGTTTCTTAAAATGATTAAAAAACTTGGTAATTCTAAAATAGATTTTAGAAAAATATACAGAAGCAACTCCTGTACCTAAACCTAAAATAATATAGTAGAGAACATCTTTAATCTCAAATGCATCAATAAGCTGAAAACCAAAAAGCGCGTCTTTTTCAAAGAAAAAATAAGAGGTAATTACTGCAGAAACAGAAGCCAATAATAAAGGTACCAGAGATGCAAAAGCCAAATCTAAACTAAATATTTCTACAGCAAAAACAATTGCTGCAACTGGTGCTTTAAACATAGAAGACATTGCACCAGCTGTTGCACAACCAATGAGTAACATTCTTGTTTTTGCACTCATGTGAAATAACTGAGCAACATAAGAACCTAAGGCAGCACCTGTACTCACTGCTGGGCCTTGCAAACCTGCAGAACCACCAAAACCAACTGTAATTGGAGCAGTAATTAAAGAAGCATACATCTTGTATTTATCTATAATTCCGTTTTTTTTAGAAACTGCATGCAATGTTGTTGGTATACCATGCCCAATTTCTTTTTTTATGATTTTCCTTTTGATGTAATACACCAAAATCAAACCAATAATTGGAAAAATAAAGTACAAAGAATAATGAAAATCTTTAATGAACTTACCCTCTAATAAATTCTCAAAAAAAAAGGTTAGGTTCTTTAATACAGCAGTACCTAAACCTGCCAATAAACCAACTAAAACACTAAGAACATAAATAAATTGTCTTTCAGAAATAAACTGATACCTCCAAAGTAAAATTTGTTTTAGATATTTATTTTTAGTGGGCATTAAAAATGAACTATTTGGTTTTAGATAGAATATCTGTACCTAGATAATTATTGTCTTTATTATAATACCAAGCTCTTACTTTTGGCATTTTAATAGCATTAATGGTTTCTATACCAGATAACAAAATATATTCTCCACTATCTTTAGTATCCTTAAAAAACTGATATACTTCCATAGCAAACGTTTCTGGATTAAAATAAAAATACCAAGTGTCTTTACCCACTTCTTTATTATAAGTAACTTTTAATACCAAGTAATCTTTTCCTTTAAACTGACGTTTTTCTACTTTTTGATGTATGATTGTTCCATCATCTTTTAACTTCATAGGTAAGCCATATAAATAGGTATAATAATTTTTATACAACTCAGCTCGTTCACAATTTAAACTATACTTCTTCTTTAGGTCTGCAGATAAATCTTGTTTCCCATTTAAACTAAAACTACAATTCTCTTTATCAACTATAAACTCTGTAATAATTGTATCTCTTTTAGCAAGTACAGAAAAATACTGATTGGGCAAATCTATATTTATTTTACTTTTTCGATCTGCATTTTTAGGAGTTTCCATGGTTACAAACAATTCTCCTTTAAAAGTATTCCAATTTCCATTTGGATCATGAAACTGAATTGCTTTTTCCAATAATTCATCTCCTGTCATAGTTTGCGAAAACCCAGATACAGCAATGAATAATAGTAAAAGTGTGGTTAATTTTTTCATATTTTAAATGTAATAAAAAATCCTGCAAAAGCAGGATTTTAATTTATTCTTGAATATCGAGTTTTAAACTCAATTCTTGCAGTTGCTCATCATCTATAAAGGCAGGTGCATCTATCATTACATCTCTACCAGAATTGTTTTTTGGGAAAGCTATAAAATCTCGAATGGTTTCTTGGCCTCCTAAAATGGCAACCAATCTATCTAAACCAAAAGCCAAACCTCCATGAGGTGGTGCTCCATACTCAAAAGCATCCATTAAGAAACCAAATTGTGCTTTCGCTTCTTCTTCAGAAAACCCTAAGTGTTTTAGCATGGTTGCTTGTGTGGCTTTATCATGTATTCTAATAGAACCTCCACCAATTTCATTTCCATTCAACACTAAATCATAAGCATTTGCTTTCACTTCTCCTGGTTTAGAATCTAACAATTCTAATTGACCTGGTTTTGGTGAGGTAAAAGGGTGATGCATTGCATGGTAATGACCTGTTTCTTCATCTAACTCTAATAAAGGGAAATCAATTACCCAAAGAGGAGCAAATACTTTAGGATCTCTCAACCCTAAACGTTCTGCTAATTCCATACGTAAAGCAGACATTTGTGCTCTTACTTTATTGGTTTCACCAGATAAAACACAAACTAAATCTCCAGGTTTTGCACCTGTAACTTCAACCCATTTTGCTAAATCTTCTTGATTGTAAAATTTATCTACAGAAGACTTAAATGAACCATCTTCGTTAACTCTACAATAAATCATTCCAAGAGCACCAACTTGAGGTCTTTTTACCCACTTTATAATGTTGTCTATTTCTTTTCTTGTGTAAGCATTCCCTCCAGGTACAGCAATACCAATTACTAATTCAGCATCATTAAAAACCTTAAAATCTTTATGTTGCGTAACTGCATTTAACTCGCCAAATTCCATTCCAAAACGAATGTCTGGCTTGTCATTACCATACAAACGCATGGCATCATCAAACAACATTCTTGGAAACTTATCTACTTCAACTCCATTAATTTCTTTTAATAAATGACGTGTTAATCCTTCGAAAATATTTAGAATATCTTCTTGCTCTACAAAAGCCATTTCACAGTCTATTTGGGTAAATTCTGGCTGTCTGTCTGCACGCAAATCTTCGTCTCTAAAACATTTTACAATCTGAAAATATTTATCCATTCCACCAACCATCAACAATTGTTTAAAGGTTTGAGGCGATTGTGGTAAAGCATAAAATTGACCTTCGTTCATTCTAGAAGGTACCACAAAATCTCTTGCGCCTTCTGGAGTAGATTTAATTAAATACGGAGTTTCTACTTCTATAAATTCTTGATCAGACAAGTATTTACGAACTTCCATAGTTACTTTATGACGAAAAATTAAGCTGTCTTTAACAGGGTTTCTTCTAATATCTAAGTATCTATATTTCATTCTTATGTCCTCTCCTCCATCAGTTTTATCTTCAATTGTAAAAGGTGGTAGTTTAGCTTCGTTTAAAATTTCTAGTTCAGTAACCAAAACCTCAACTTCACCAGTAGCTAACCTATCATTTTTAGATTCTCTTTCAATAACAGTACCTTTCACTTGAATTACAAATTCTCTACCCAAAGACTTTGCTTTTTCTATAATGTCTTTAGATGTACGTTCCTCATCAAAAATTAACTGTGTAATTCCATATCTATCTCGCAAATCTACCCAAACCATAAAACCTTTGTCTCTAGATTTTTGAACCCAACCTGCTAGTGTAACTTCTGTGTTAATGTGTGATGCTCTTAAGGCACCACAAGAATGACTTCTGTACATTTCTTATTGAAAATTTTCTTTCGCCAAAAGCGAATATCCTTAAATTATCTTCTCAAATTTATTTCGAGATCTGACTGCAAAATTACACATTTTATCCATTAAAATCTTTGTAAATTTGTTTTTATGAGCGTAGTTAATATTCAAAAAAAATTTGGCCTTTTTAAAGATTTATGGTCTCCAAAAAAAATAGGAGAATTAAATGGTCAGCAAATTTTGTTAGCCAAAATTAAAGGTGAATTTGTTTTTCATAATCATGAAAATGAAGATGAACTTTTTTTGGTACAAAAAGGAGTTTTAGAAATGCATTTACGAGATGAAATCATCACTATAAACGAAGGTGAATTTTATATTGTGCCTAAAGGTGTAGATCATAAACCTGTTGCCAAAGAAGAGGTTCATATTTTATTATTTGAGCCACTATCTACAAAACATACAGGAGATGTTGTTGCAGATATTACTGTAGAAACTTA
The DNA here is from genome assembly GCF_000152945.2 of Polaribacter sp. MED152. Lineage (NCBI taxonomy): Bacteria > Pseudomonadati > Bacteroidota > Flavobacteriia > Flavobacteriales > Flavobacteriaceae > Polaribacter > Polaribacter sp. MED152. The sequence continues at coordinate 1,763,796 of NC_020830.1, forward strand.
CGAATCTATCTAACAATTATGAGTAAACTTTATTTAGTACCAACGCCAATAGGCAATTTAGAAGACATGACATTTAGAGCCATTCGTGTTCTAAAAGAAGCCGATTTTATTTTAGCAGAAGACACAAGAACAAGTGGAAAACTGTTGAAACATTTTGAAATTTCTACACAAATGCATAGTCATCATATGCACAATGAACACAAATCTATTGAGGGCATTTTAAATAGAATTAAAAGTGGAGAAACTTGTGCTGTAATTTCTGATGCTGGAACGCCTGCAATTTCTGATCCTGGATTTCTACTAACGAGAGCTTGTGTAGAGAATAATATTGAAGTAGAATGTTTACCTGGTGCCACTGCTTTTGTACCTGCTTTAGTTAATTCTGGCCTACCAAATGACAAGTTTGTTTTTGAAGGTTTTTTACCTGTAAAAAAAGGAAGACAAACACGTTTTTTACTTTTGGCTGAGGAAACAAGAACCATGATTTTTTATGAATCGCCTCATAAATTGGTAAAAACATTAGGCCATTTTATTGAATATTTTGGAGAAGAAAGAAAAGTTTCTGTTTCTAGAGAACTTACAAAAATGTTTGAAGAAACTGTTAGAGGAACTGCAGCCGAAGTTTTAGCTCACTTTACAAAAAAGCCACCAAAAGGTGAAATTGTAATAATTGTAGAAGGAAAAAATAAATAAAAATGACGATTACTCAATTTAAAGAGAAACTCAATAACCAACCAAACCAAGTGTTGTTTTCTGAAACAATGCAGCTTATAGAAGATAATTATACGTTTATACCAACAGCATTCACCAATGGTGAAATTACAAATAAGGCTGGCGAAAACTCTGGCTCATGTAAAGTTTTTGCTTTTGCACTAGCGCAAAAGTTGACAGAGAAAGAAACCTTAATTTGCTTTGGTGAACACTATAGAAATGTTCTAGAAGATTCAGAAGGTACATCACATCAAAATATTAGAAATTTTATGAAATTTGGTTTTGATGGTTTGACTTTGGCCAATAAGGCACTTTCTAAGAAGTAAATCAGTTCATAATTTCAGCAATACAATTAAGAACAATTTACTAAGAACATTATTTTTGATACCTAGATACAGTTATTATGGAAGAAATTAAATATGATGTTTTTGTTATTGGTAGTGGAATTGCAGGCCAAACAGCAGCCGAAATTTGTGCAAAAGAAGGTCTAAAGGTAGCTATTGCAGACAATAAAGCTTTTGGAGGAACTTGCGCTATTAGAGGTTGTGACCCTAAAAAAGTGATGCTTCAATTTGCAGAAATTACACAAAAAGCAAAACATTTAAAAGGTTTAGGGTTTACTAAACTTCCTAAAATAAATTGGGATGATATTTTAAAATTCAAGAATAATTTTACTGAAGCTGTACCAAAATCTACTGAAGAAGATTTGGCTGATTTAGACATCGATTTGTATCATCAATCTCCAAAATTCATATCAAAAAATAAAATTTCTGTAGAAGGTAAAACTGTAATTGCAGATAAATTTGTTATTGCAACAGGTTTAATACCAAGAACATTAAAGTTTAAAGGTGCAGAATTTTTAAAAACTAGTGATGACTTCTTCAACCTAAAAAAACTACCCAAGTCAGTTACTTTTATTGGCTCTGGTTATATAGGTATGGAGTTCTGTTTTTTGTTATCAACCTTAGGATGTAAAGTTATAATGATTGATAGAGGACCTAGAATTTTATCTCAATTTGAAAAATCACTAACCGAAAAAATTAAGCAAAATTTAGCTAACAATGGTGTTGAATTTATCTTTGAGGCAGATGTTCTATCTGTAGAAAAAGGTAGAAAAAAATTAAAATTAAACTACAAAGTTGGCAAGGAAGAGCGCAGTTTAAAATCTCACATCATCTTTAACACTTCTGGAAGAGTACCATCTTTAGAAGCCTTGAATTTAGAAAATGCTGCGATAAAAGCAGATGAATCTGGAGTTTTGGTAAACGATTATTTACAAAGTTCTAGTGCAAAACATGTTTTTGCTTGTGGAGATGTTTCTAGTAAATCTTTTCCATTAACACCTTTATCTGGCTTACAAGGTTATATTGTTGGTCATAACATTTTAAAGGCAAGAAGCAAGAAATTTAAAAATCCGTTAGTACCTTCTATCGTTTTTACAGATCCTAATTTAGCCATGGTTGGTTATTTAGAAGAAGAAGCAAAAAAACGATATAAAAACACTAAAGTTTATAAGGGAGATGCTTCTAATTGGTACAATGCAAAAAAAGAAAATGCCCCTTTTTACGCTTATAAAATTATCGTAAACAAAAGAACTGATCAAATTGTAGGTGCTCACCTTTTGAGTAGTGAAGCAAATGAAACCATTAATATTTTTACCACTGCCATAAACGCTAAAATGACTGTAAATGAATTTAAGAAAATGATATTTACCTATCCTTCTTACGCAAGTGATTTAAAAAGTATGTTTAAAGAAGACTAATGCAAAAATTATTAGCAGAAATTAGAAATTGTAAACTTTGTGAACCTCATTTAGATTTGGGTGCAAGGCCCATAATAGCTGCTTCAGAAAATTCTAAAATACTTTTAATTAGTCAAGCTCCTGGAAGAATTGCTCACCTTAAAAATAAAGCTTGGGATGATCCTAGTGGAAAAGTGTTAAGAAAATGGTTACATGTAGATGAAAGCCAGTTTTACAATACAGATCACTTTGCTATTCTACCTGCAGGGTTTTGTTTTCCTGGCAAAGGAAAAAGTGGAGATAAATTGCCAAGAAAAGAATGCGCTCCTCTATGGCATTCTAAAGTTATGCATCAATTTAAAAATGTACAACTTAAAATTTTAATTGGTAATTATGCTCAAACTTATTATTTAAAAAATAAGCCAAGAACGTTAACAGAAACAGTAAAAAATTATCAAAGTTTTTTACCTGAATATTTGGTATTACCTCATCCATCTCCAAGAAATAGATTTTGGATTCAAAAAAATCCTTGGTTTACGAATGAGGTAATTCCTGATTTACAAAAAGTGGTTACAAAAATACTTAGTACTTAGAACCATCGTGCTTACCAACTTCAAAACCATGTTTACCTAAAAACTGATTTCCACTTTCTATAGCATCCTCTTCTAAAGTTGTACCCATAGAATCATTCCATCTATTTAAATATCCAAATAAAGAAATAACACCTAGCATTTCTACGATTTCTCCTTCATCCCAATATTTATATAATTCTTCTTTGATTTTTGCATCTACTGCATTTGGCACCACAGAAGCTGCTAAAGAAAAATCTAACGCAGCTCTTTCTGCATCTGAAAATGCTTTGTGGGTTTTATATTCCCAAATATTATCTAACTGCTCTTGCTCTGCTCCATAACGTTCTGCTGCTCTAATGGCATGTGCTTGGCAATATCTACAACCTGTAGCATTGCTAGAAACCCAGGCAATCATTCTTTTTAAGGCAGAAGTTACTCTACCCTCATTAGCCATTACAGCTTTATTTAAGTTGATAAATGCTTTAGAAATTGCTGGTCTTCTTTGCATGGTAAGCACTGAGTTTGGACAAAAACCTAAGGTTTCATTAAAAAACTCTGCTAACTTTTTTGTTTCTAAATCGTGTTCTGCTGCTAAAGGTGTTACTAATGCCATAATTGTTATTTTCTTATTAAACTAAAATTGCCTGTTTTTTCTATTGATAAATTATTAATATCGGTTAAAGTTACTTTAAACCAGTAGGTATTAGAGGGTGCAGGTTTGCTATTTGTAAAACCATTCCAGCCTTCATTGTTATCCATTTTAAAAATTAAAGAACCATATCTATTGTAAATAAAAACCGTAGATATTGAATAAAAGGTTTCATCGAAACCAGAAATTTTCCAAATATCATTGCTATTATCTCCATTTGGTGAAAAGAACTTTGGATAAGCCAAAATTGAAAATACCAAACTAGCTGTTCCACAACCTCCTTGATCTCTTACATAAAGTGTGTGAATACCTGTGGTTAAGTTTTGAAAAATTACATTATCTGAATAATTACCAAACTCATCATCTAAAGCATATTCATAGGTACCATTTCCTAAATTTGTATTTGCAATTTGAATGGAATTATTGTTAGAATCATCTGTAATGATGACGTCATTCATAGTTATGGTTGCCTTTTCACTATCTATCACTAAAAAAGTTTGTTCTGCTGACACACAACCTGCTGCAGATACTGCACTTACAGCATAAGAGCCAGTCTCAGTTACATTTATTTGGGCTGTATTCTCAGGTAATAATGCTCCTTCTCTTTTCCAAATATAGGTGTAATTGCCTTGTGCATTTGTTGTTATTAAATCTACATTACCAATATCTTCACACAAAATAAACTCAGGCTGAAGCAAATCAAAAATAGGAATAGTGTTATCTACTTCTGCAATTACTTCTTTTCTATCCATAGAAATACAGTCTAAATTATTAGCTTCTACAAAATAACTTGTGGTTGCGTTTAAATTTGGAGTTTGAAAATTATCGCCAATAAAAAGAGGAGTGGTACTTGTAGGTGTTTCATACCAATACACATCTCCTTGATTTGCTTCTGCACTTAACAAAGCAGCACCAGAACAAATTAAATCATTAGTAACTTCTGTAATTTGTGGTCTTTGATTTACAATTACTGTAACAGGAGTTCTTGTATAAGAATTACAACCATTTACGGTAATTGCAGCAAAATAAGTAGTGTTTTCTGTAATAAATGGCGTTGTAAAGCTGTTTCCACTGCCTAGCAAGTTATTACCCGATTGCGTTTCATACCATAGAATATTTCCTTCACTTGGTTCTGCAGAAATGGTTACTGAACCAGATTCACAAATGGTAGCAGATGTTGTTGTTATTATTTGTGGTAAATAAATGCTTGTACTAGCAACAATATTTAGTGGGCTATCTCCTGGTTTTCCATACTCTACAATATAACCTCGTGGAATGTATAAATCTGTACCCCCAGTATTTGGCAAATCGTTCCATGCACCTAAAATTCCTATAGAAGGATCTGTAATATGTGCATAGTCTTCTCCTGTAGTATTATTTCCTCTAAAATCATTTGGTTCTCCATTATTCCAAAATGCAAAGTTTGGCGACGTTCCATTTACTTGACCTCTCCAAAAAACGGTACCTGCTTCTGGGCCTGTAACCCATTTCCATTCACCTTCTGTTTCTTCATCAGAACCACCTATCCAACCAGCACCTGCAGCTTGTTTTCCTGCAAAATCTGCTTCTTCTCTACTTGTAAGTGTTGCTAAATAACCCTCTCTACCAAAATAAGTTCTGTTTTCAGCTAGCAGTCTTGCTTGAGCCCAAGTAATACCTTCATCTGCTACAAATTCATAAAAATGATCTGTTGCTGGCAAATAATTTGCATCATCTACAGTAAGTGAAAATATCTTTTCTTCTACTACATCTGTGGCAGTTGTAGAAAATACAATAGCCCTAACTGCAGCCGTTAATTCAGAAAACTCAATTTCTGTAGTTCCGTTTGTAGGTAATAAGGTTAGTTTACCTTCATTTGGATTCCAACTTGCAGAAATATTAGGATGACTACCTGTTAATTCCAACAAATCTAAATTACGTTGGTAGCCCTCAGAAATCTGAACGAAAAAATTTTCTATACCTAAATCATCAGGATCTGTAATAGAAAAATTGGTTACAATATTAATACTAGAACCAACACAAAAAAGTTGCCTACCTTCTGCAGTAATTGAAGGGGCAGAATCAGCTTGTGCATACACAAAGAAATTACTACAAAACCATAGGATAAAAAATAACCTAGTTTTTAGTTGCAGAGAATTTTTCATTTTAAGGATAAACTATTTGTGATTTCTTACTTTTGTAACAAAGCACAATTTACTACTTCATTCTTTAAATATATAAATTATGGTAAAAAATATAGTTACTACAAAATGGACTCAAAAGTCTCAATTCGATACAGACAATCCAAGTGGGCATCACCTAACAATGTTCGATAAATCTCAAGATAATGGAGATGTTGTAGGTTTTGCTCCAAAAGCATTAATGCTATCTTCTTTGGCAGGTTGTTCTGGTTTAGATGTAGTATCTCTTTTAGAAAAAATGAGGGCTGAAGTAGCGCAGTTTCATATAGAAGTTACTGCAGAACTTACAGATGAACATCCAAAATATTATAATAAAGTAAAGGTAGATTATCATTTTTCGGATGCAGAATTACAACCAGATAAAATACAGAAAGCCGTAAATTTATCTGTAACCAAATACTGTGGAGTAATGGAAATGTTTAGAAAATTTGCTGATGTAAAAACAGAAATTCATTTACATAATTTATAAAATTAAAGTTCAACATTTGCTATGAGATGGACTTTAAAACCAACACCAGATTCAGAAAAAGTAAAATCACTTGCGAAAGAATTGCAGGTGTCACCTACTATTGCAAGAATACTTTGTCAAAGAGATATAAATACTTTTAATGAGGCTAAATTATTTTTTAGACCAAGTTTAGAGGATGTTCATGATCCTTTTTTAATGAAAGATATGGATTTGGCTGTTGCAAGAATTGACAAAGCTATCGCCAAACAAGAAAACATTTTGGTCTATGGAGATTATGATGTAGATGGCACAACAGCTGTATCTTTAGTAGCCTCTTATTTAAGAACTTTATCACCTAATATTGCCACTTATATTCCTGATAGATATGCAGAAGGTTATGGAGTTTCTTATGCAGGAATCGATTTTGCAGAAGACAACGATTTCGCTTTAATTATTGCCTTAGATTGTGGAATTAAAGCCATTGATAAAGTGGCTTATGCTACACAAAAAGGCATAGATTTTATTATTTGTGATCATCATAAACCTGGAGATGAAATACCTAAAGCTGTTGCTGTTCTTAATGCAAAAAGAGAAGATTGTTCCTATCCTTTTGATGAACTTTGTGGTTGTGGAGTTGGCTTTAAACTCATACAGGCATTAGGTGTTTCTAGGCAACAAACTATAGAAAAGTTTGTGCCTTATTTAGATTTAGTAGCTACAGCCATTGCTGCAGATATTGTACCTATGAATGGCGAGAACAGAGTTCTAGCTTACTATGGTATACAAGTAATTAACAACAATCCAAGAAATGGAATTAAGGCATTAGTTCATCAAACTAAAAAGAAAGAGCTAACCATTACAGATGTTGTGTTTATTATTGCACCTAGAATTAATGCTGCAGGTAGAATGAAACATGGTAATTATGCTGTAGAATTGTTGACTGAAATGGATTTTGATTCGGCTGTACAATTTGCTGCAGACATAGAGATTTTTAATGCAGACAGAAAAGATCTTGATAAAAAAATTACAGACGAAGCCTTAATTCAAATTATAGATAATAATGAAGAAGATAAATTTACTTCTGTTGTTTATCAAGAAGATTGGCATAAAGGTGTAATTGGTATTGTAGCTTCTAGATTAATAGAAAAATATTACAGACCTACTTTAGTATTTACAAAAAGTGGCGATAAATTGGCAGCATCTGCTAGATCTGTAAAGGGTTTTGATGTATACAATGCCTTATTAGCTTGCTCTGAATTTATAGAACAGTTTGGAGGCCATAAATATGCTGCTGGCTTAACCTTATTGCCAGAAAATTACAACAAGTTTAAAAACAAGTTCGAAGAAGTTGTTTCTAAAACTATAGATAAAAAACTTCTTACCCCAGAAATTACAGTTGATGCAGAAATAGAACTTTCTGAAATTACTCCAAAATTATTCAGGATTCTAGAACAAATGGCGCCTTTTGGCCCTCAAAATATGAAGCCTGTATTTAAAACAAGTAGTGTTAGAGACAATGGTTATGGTAAAAAAGTAGGTGCAGACCAATCCCACCTAAAATTAAATGTTTTTCAGGGTGATAATAAACAAACTTTTGGAGCTATTGGTTTTGGTTTGGGTGATAAATTAGAAGAAGCTCAAAACGATTTTGATATCGTCTACACCTTAGACGAAAATATTTGGAATGGTCATAAATCCATTCAGTTGGTTTTAAAAGATTTGAAATAATCTAAACATGCTGATCAATTAGAATTGTATTTCCATCAGGATCTAAAATTACCAAACTAGCTGGCCCAGAACTGTTTTCATCTGCTTCTTGCTCTAATTTAATATCATTAGCTTTTAAGTGTTTTTGAATTTTTCGAACATCATCAAACTCTTTTAGTTCACTTGCATTTTCATCCCAACCAGGATTAAATGTCATAATATTATTTTCAAACATCCCTTCAAAAAGACCTATTAAAGCATTCCCGTTTTTCATAATGAGATACTTTTTTTCAAGCTCACCTGCAAAAACAGAAAAACCTAACTTTTCGTAAAACTCCTTTGATTTTTGAATGTCTTTTACTGCTAAACTATTAGAAAATGCACCTAATATCATATAAATAAGTTTTTTGGTTGATGACTTAAAGTTAAGAAATTATCTCTCCATAGAAAGTAAAACCATTCTTAATTCCATAAAAGTGAATGATTTATCTACCTTTTCTTTTAATTCTGTGAGGTTTTTAAATTCTACTTCCTCTATTTGGTTTACAATCTTTTTGTAGCGCTTTAATTCTATTAACTCTAAAATATCAACATCTCCTGAAGAAATAAAACTTGCTAAATGACTTTCTATAGTACCTTTAGTTAAACTGCGCTCTTTTGCAATTTCTGAAATAGATAAGCCAGACTTAAACAGTTCAAACGAAATTTGTTTAGTAGACTTTTTATCTTCTTTCTTTTGCTCATTAAACTTATTAATTCCGTTTTCTGAACAGTATTCTTCTATTGCTTCTAAAATTTCTTCACCATATTTCTGTACTCTAATTTTACCCATTCCAGAAATTTTAAGCAACTCTCTTTCACTTCTTGGCAGAGTATCGCAAATGGCGTATAAAGTTTCTTGGGTAAATATTTGAAAGTGTGGAATTTTAGCTGCCTTAGAAATATCATCTCTTAGCTCACGTAATTTTAAAGCCAAAATAGGATCGCGTTTTGAACTTAATTTCTTCTTCTTTTTAGGTTCAGATTTTTGCAAAACTGCATTGGCTCTTACTTGTAAATAATCTTGAACTTTAAAGCCCATCTTCATTTTTTGCAAGGCAAATAATTTTTCTTCTAATAGTTCTTGCAAGGCATCAAACTGCTTTAAAAAATCTTTTTTTATAGCTTTATTGTCTGTAGAAAACTCAATGACATCAATTGGTTTTTGAATATTAGTAGTGGTTGTATTTAAAAAATAATCTACACCTTTTAAAAATCGTTCTTGAATAGATGAACTATTTTCGGGCAACACACTATTCTCGGCTAATGTTGTTAACTGATTTTTAAACCCGTTAGAAACTTTCATTAAAGCTGCTACTCCATCATCTTTTATGGTTTGTAAATGATCTATAACATCACCTTTTATACTCGATTGGTTTTTGTAGAAAATATCTATCAACCTAGAAATTGGATATAAGAACTTTTGATAATCAAACAATTCAGCAATTAAATTTAACTGAAAATCTTTTTCTGATGCTATTAAATCTGCTTCATCTGGATGGTTTTCTTCTACACGTTCGTTAAACTGACTCACAGTTTGATCATTGATAATGGCACTGCTGGTAATTGGTGTTTTTAAAACCAAACCATCTAAAGAAGTACACCTACTTAAAGCCACATAAGTTTGCCCATGAGCAAAAGAAGCTTCTGCATCTATAATGGCTTTATCGAATGTTAATCCTTGACTTTTATGGATGGTAATTGCCCAAGCTAAACGCAATGGAATTTGAGAAAATGAGCCAATTACATCTTCTTTAATTTCTTTGGTTTCGTCATTTATTGAATAATTTACATTATCCCACTTTTCTCTTTCTGTAACAATTTCATCAATTTCATTTGGGCATTGCACAGTAACACTATCTCTAGAAATATCTGTAACTATACCTATTTTACCATTAAAATATCTTTTTTCTGGTGATGAGTCATTCTTAATAAACATGACTTGAGCACCCACTTTTAGCGCCAACTTTTCGTCATTAGGAAATGAATTTTCATTAAACTTACCTGAAACATCAGCTGTAAAAAAGTGGGTTTTGTTGTTAAGCTTATTTAATTCAGAATCGTTAATGGTGTTTGCTCTTTTATTATGTGTGGTGAGCGTTATATAATTGTCGTCTGCACTTGGAGAAAAACTAGGATCAAACCTTTCATTCAAAATTTTAGCAGACTTATCAGACAGATTGTTGTTTCGAATCTCATTAAGAATGGTTATAAATTTTTCGTTTTTTTGACGATAAATATGCTTTAATTCAATGGATACAACATTGGCTTCTTGAAAAGCTTTTGAACTAAAAAAGTAAACAGTATTATAATATTGTTGCAATAAACTCCATTCATTTGGTCTAATAACTGGCGCTAATTGCTGTAAATCTCCAATCATTAAAACTTGTGCGCCACCAAAAACCTTATTTCTGTTTTTGTATCTGCGCATAACTTGATCTATACCATCTAACAAATCCGCACGAACCATGGAAATTTCATCAATAATTACTAAATCTAAAGATTTAATAATATCAATCTTTGTTTTAGAAAATCTACGTTGCTGATTGTTTTGAGTTTGGTTGGGCAAAATAGGCCCAAAAGGCATTTGAAAAAAGGAATGAATTGTAACCCCTTTTGCGTTAATTGCTGCAACACCTGTAGGCGCAACAATTACTAATCTTTTTAAAGATTCGTTTTTAATTTGATGTAAAAAAGTAGTTTTACCTGTACCCGCTTTTCCTGTAATGAAAAGGTTTCTATCTGTTTTTTCGATAAAACTTAAGGCAAGTTCTAATTCAGGATTTGTGGGCATTTTACTTTTTGATGCAAGATAAACAAACCTGAATTATATCTTAAATATCGTATTAAAAAGTTACCTAGAATGTTTGGTTTAAGAGCGTAAAATTTTCTCCATTTTTCTACCTTTTGCAAGTTCATCTACCAATTTATCTAGATATCTTACTTTTTGGGTTAACTCATTATCTATTTCTTCTATTCTATAACCACAAATAACACCTTTAATCAAACTAGCATTATCATTTAAATTTGCTTCTTCAAAAAAAGTAGTAAAAGTGACTTGATCCTTAATTAATTGTTGAAGTTTCTCTGAATTAAAACCTGTTAACCATTCTATTACTTGATGTAATTCATTAATAGTTCTACCTTTTTTCTCAATCTTTGTTACATAATGAGGATATACAGAATAGAACTTCATGTTAGCTATTCTAGCATTATGTTTGTCTGTAGTTGTGCTCATAAATTTGGTTTAGTCGAATTTACAAAAAATTATATGGTAATAGAAATAAGAAAGGTTTGGTTACTCTTTAATTAACTGATAACCTTTAAAATTCACATTGTCTAAAGTTACAGCAACAGGATCTACACCTACTGAATTTTTAACAGACTTATTACCATTAATTTGCATGCCTATTTGAATAAAGTTTTCTACCCAGCCATTTTTTGCATTTACGTAAGGTAAGGTTGTGTTTTGCAAACTAAATATTTCATTATCAATAATCATTGATTTGTAAACAATAGTATTTTCTGTGATATAACTTTCTAACTTAATGGTGTGCCATTCTTTTGGAGACAAACAATAATTAATTTTAGGACTGAAAGATTGCCAACCAATGGGAATATTATCTGCATTTTGCTCATCATTCCAAAAACGCCATTCACCAGCTTTACTAAATTGTAATCCAAATCCATGTGAAAAAGGCAATTCTATATGTTGCCAAGTAAGTTCTAAACCTTCTATTGTTGCCAAATCTGAGTTAGAACAGTCTAATTCGCCATCTATATACAAATCTAATTCGTAAACCAAATACTTTGCTTCTTGATATTGCCAAGGTTCTCCTTGCCATTTCAAAGCTTTTGTGTTTGTGAAAAATACATTATTGTATTGGTCTCCTCCTGTTATTGCACAGTGTAACTTTATATTGCTAATACTATTGGTATGATCTAAAGACCAGCTTATTGTTGTACCAGGAAAAATAATATCTTCATAAACGCCCCAACCTGTGTAATACAAGTCTAGTTGTTCGTCATAAATTCTTTGAGAAGCATTGAGGGTATCATTCTCAATGTTTTGATAGTCAAAAATAAGTTCTCCTTTTTGGTAAGCAGAAACTTGAAGTGGATTTTCTTTAGAACATCCAAAAATAAGAAGAACACTTGCGAAAAAAATGACCCTTTTAATCATACTATCGTGCTTCTTATTTTTGGATATTGAAAAGAGTAAAATTACATTTCTAATGCTTTTGTTGGATTATTATCCATCAATAATTCTACAGGATTTTCTAAAGCCTCTTTAATAGCAACTAAGAAACCTACAGATTCTCTACCATCAATAATTCTATGATCGTAAGATAGTGCTACATACATAATTGGTGCAATTGTTACACCACCATCTACAGCAATTGGTCTTTCTACAATATTGTGCATTCCTAAAATTGCACTTTGAGGTGGATTGATAATTGGCGTAGATAACATAGAACCAAAAACACCACCATTGGTAATTGTAAAGGTTCCTCCTGTCATTTCATCAATAGTAATCTGCCCATCTCTAGCTCTTAAGGCCAAACGTTTTACTTCGCTTTCTACACCTCTAAAAGATAAGTCTTCTGCATTTCTAATTACAGGTACCATTAATCCTTTAGGACCAGATACTGCAATTGAAATATCTTGAAAATCATGTTTTACTTGGTAATCTCCATCAATCATAGAGTTTACATCTGGGTACATTTTTAATGCTCTAACTACTGCTAAAGTAAAGAAAGACATGAACCCTAAACCAACACCATGCTTTGCTTTAAAATCTTCTTTATATTGAGATCTTAAGTCAAAAATTGGCTGCATATTTACCTCGTTAAACGTAGTTAACATTGCAGTTTCGCTTTTTACAGCTACTAAACGTTCTGCAACTTTTCTACGTAACATAGACATTTTCTTACGCTCAGTTCCACGAGTTCCGTTTGCAGGTTGAGTACCCATAGATGGTACTGCTTTTACAGCATCATCTTTAGTAATTCTACCATCTTTTCCAGTACCTTTTACAGTTGAAGCTTCAATTCCTTTTTCAGCTAAAACTTTTTTAGCTGCAGGAGATGCAACACCAGATGCATAGGTATCTTTTTTCTCTACTGCTGGAGAAACTTTATGCTCTTGTGTTGGAGCTTCTTTGGTTGGTTTTTCCTCATTTGATGAATCTCCTCCTTCTGGTTTAGAAGCACTTGTATCTATTAAACATACTACTTCACCAACAGCAACAGCATCACCTTCTTCTGCTTTTAAAGTGATAATTCCGCTTTCTTCTGCAGGTAATTCTAAAGTAGCTTTGTCTGAATCTACTTCTGCAATTGGTTGATCTTTCTCAACATAATCTCCATCTTCAACTAACCAAGTTGCAATTTCTACTTCTGTGATTGATTCTCCTGGAGAAGGAACTTTCATTTCTAAAACACTCATGGTTTCTCTTTTATATTTATTCTAAATCTCTTATTAACTATTAAAAACGCTGTCTATTACAGCTTTATGTCTTTTCTTAAAACGTGTACTTGAACCTGCTGCTGGTACTGCATAATATTTACGAGAACGTACAGATAGGTTCTTCAATTCAAATCTTTGTAACATGTAGCTCCAAGCACCCATATTTCTAGGTTCTTCTTGTGCCCAAATATATTCTTCAATATTTGGATATCTCTCTATTACTTGCTGAATTTTTTCTTTATGAAGTGGGAATAATTGCTCTATTCTAACTAAAGCAATATCTTCTCTTTTATTTTCTTCTCTTTCTGCTAACAAATCATAATAGAATTTACCCATACAGAAAACTAATTTCTTTACTTTATCTGGGTTAATTGTATCGTCTATTACTTCTTGGAATTCTCCAGTAGCTAATTCTTCTATGGTGTTAACCGCTTTTACATGTCTAAGTAAACTTTTAGGAGTAAAAACAATTAATGGTTTTCTATAATCACGTTTCATTTGACGACGCAATAAGTGGAAAAAGTTAGCTGGAGTTGTACAGTTTGCAACTGTCATATTATCTTCTGCACAAAGCTGTAAATAACGTTCTATTCTTGCAGATGAATGTTCTGATCCTTGCCCTTCATAACCATGAGGTAATAAAACTACAATACCGTTTTGAACTTTCCATTTGTCTTCTGCAGCAGAAATATATTGATCGAACATGATTTGTGCTCCGTTTGAAAAATCTCCAAACTGTGCTTCCCAAATTGTTAATGTATTTGGGTTAGCCATGGCATAACCATAATCAAAACCTAACACACCATACTCAGATAATAACGAATTGTAAATCGTCATTTTACCCTTATTGTTTGGGTTTGTGTTTAATAAATTTACACGTTCTTCAGTTTTTTCATCTCTTAAAACAGCATGTCTGTGCGAAAATGTTCCTCTTTCTACATCTTGCCCAGAAATACGAACATTAAAGCCTTCTTCCATTAAAGAACCATAAGCTAAATTTTCGGCCATTCCCCAATCTAATTGATTGGTTTCGAATGCCATTTTAGCTCTACCTTGTAAAATACGTTCTGCTTTTCTTACAAAATTTGCACCTTCAGGAACAGTTGAAACTACTTTTGCAATGCGCTTTAAACCATCTACAGGATACTTTGTGTCTAAAGTTTGTAGCATGGCAGTTTCATTCTGACGCTCAAAGCCCTCCCAAGTAGACTCCATAAATTCTTTTACTTTAGAATTTTCGTCTTGCTTAGAATTGTCAAACTCTCTTTCTAACATTCCTTTAAATTCATCTGTAATTTCTTTTACATATGATGAATCTATAGAACCTTCTTGTAATAATTTCTCTGCATAAATTTCCTTCGGATTTTTATGCTTAGAAATTGCTTTGTATAATTTAGGCTGTGTAAAACGAGGTTCATCACCTTCATTATGCCCATATTTACGATATCCTAATAAATCAATAAAAATATCGGTTTTAAATTTCATTCTAAACTGCAAAGCCATTTCCATTGCATGACAAACAGCTTCTGTATCATCTGCATTTACGTGCAATACAGGAGATAACGTTACTTTTGCAACATCTGTACAATACGTACTAGAACGTGCATCTAAGTAATTGGTTGTAAAACCTATTTGGTTATTTACTACTATATGTATAGTACCACCAGTTTTGTAACCATTTAATTTGGCCATTTGTACAACCTCGTAAGCTATACCTTGCCCAGCAATAGCTGCATCTCCATGAATAACGATTGGTAAGATTTTACTTGAATCTCCATCGTATTTTCTATCAATTTTAGCTCTTGTAATACCTTCTGCAACTGCTGCAACAGTTTCTAAGTGCGATGGATTTGGAACTAAATTCATTTTAATTTCATTACCATCTCTATAG
Organism: Polaribacter sp. MED152; assembly: GCF_000152945.2. Taxonomy (NCBI): domain Bacteria; kingdom Pseudomonadati; phylum Bacteroidota; class Flavobacteriia; order Flavobacteriales; family Flavobacteriaceae; genus Polaribacter; species Polaribacter sp. MED152. The sequence goes on from NC_020830.1 coordinate 1,779,203, forward strand.
GTTTTACTCAACGTTAAACCTAAGTGATATTTTACATCACCATCTATATCTTGGTCTTCAAAATCTTTACCTTCAAACTCACTGAACAAATCTCTTACAGGTTTTTTAAAGATGTTCACTAAGGTATTTAAACGCCCTCTGTGAGCCATACCTAAAACACATTCTTTAACTCCGTATTTCTCTGCAGCATCTCTTAACATTACACTAATTCCAGGAATTAATGTTTCTCCTCCTTCTAAAGAAAAACGCTTTTGACCTACATATTTAGTTTGTAAAAAGCTTTCAAATGTAACTGCTTGATTTAATTTAGATAAGATGTATTTCTTAGAATCCTGACTGTAGCTAGGGTGATTATCGTTCTCATTTAAACGCTCTTGCCACCATTTTAATTTCTCAGGATTACGCATGTACATGTATTCTACACCAATAGAATCGCAATAAATGCTTTTAAGATGATCTATAATTTTAGATAATTTTACTCTACCAATGCCTAAAACATCACCTGCAGAAAATTCTTTGTCTAAATCATCTTGAGTTAAACCAAAGTTTTCTATAGCTAAAGTTGGTTCGTATTTTCTTCTATCTCTAACAGGATTTGTTTTTGTAAATAAATGACCTCTAGTTCTGTACCCATTTATTAAGTCTACAACCAAGAATTCTTTTCTAACTTCTTGTGGAATTTCTGTAGAAACTTCTTCATCTGTTAACGAATAGTTTTCATTTGCAAGATCATAACCTTGAAAAAAACTTCTCCAACTTGGTTCTACTGAATCTGGATTAACTAAATATTGATCGTATAAATCTGCTATAAAGCCTGTGTGTGCTGCGTTTAAGAACGAAAATTTGTCCATATAATTATTTATGCTTTTGTTTAAGCTACTAATTGAAACAAAAATACAATTTTTAAAAATATTGCGTAATTTATTTAGGAATATAAATCATTAAAATTTTATTAAAAAAAATAAAAAAGTATTTGGCAATATTCTAAAATAATATATATTTGCACTCGCTAATCACAAATTGTGAAGCAAACTCCTCCTTAGCTCAGTTGGTTAGAGCATCTGACTGTTAATCAGAGGGTCCTTGGTTCGAGTCCAAGAGGGGGAGCAAAAAAGCCTTATCTAATTGAGATAAGGCTTTTTTAATTTATACAATTCAAACTTAAAATACTTCTTTTTTAATAATACACTTCTAATAATTTTGCGTTAGAAGCCTCAATATTAATACTGTTAATTGCAGCTGGCAACAAAATAGTTTCACCACAATTTATACTATATGTTTTATTTTCATGATGAATAGTTGCATTACCTTCTACACACATAAAAATTATAAACGAATCTATAGCTGAATAATCTTTTTCAATTTTTGAATCTACATCTAAAATATTTGTAGTAAAATATGGCGAATGCACTAGTTTGTTAGATTTATTTTTATCTAACTCATAAGACGTTTTATAACTATCATGCACTTGATAATCAATGACATCTATTGCTTGCTCATTATGTAAATCTCTTTTTTTACCAGTTTTAGCATCTACTCTGTCATAATCGTAAATTCTATAGGTAATGTCTGAAGTTTGCTGAATTTCTGCCAACAAAACTCCTGCTCCAATTGCATGTACTCTTCCTGTAGGAATGTAAAAAGTATCTCCTTTATTTACATTTTCATGATGCATTACGTCTAAAATTGTATTGTTTTTTAGATGCTCTTTGTATTCATCTTTATTAATTTCTTTATCAAAACCAACTATTAACTCAGCTTCCTCATCTGCTTGCATTACATACCACATTTCATTTTTACCAAATGAATTGTGCCTTTCTTTTGCTATTTCATTACTAGGATGCACCTGAATAGAAAGTGGTGTTTTAGCATCTATGAACTTAATTAGTAAAGGAAACTCTTCACCAAATTTTTCGTACACGTTGTTTCCAACAAAATCTCCTTTAAACTCATTGGTTAAATCTCTTAACGATTTACCTACTAAATTACCATCTGCAACTAAGGTTTCATCTCCAGAAACATCTGATATTTCCCAAGATTCACCAATATTCTCTTCTGTGTACTCTTTATTTAATTCTGTTTTTAGTTTTTCACCACCCCAAATTCTGTACTTATACAAAGGCGTAAACTTTAAAGGATAAAAATTCATAATAATTTATTTTATTCAAAGATAACAAAATGACCTTTTTAGAAATGTTTTACTCGTTTAATGATATTATATATGCATATAAACTGCGTAAAGCTTTAGGTGGGTTACCATGATCAAACTCAACAGAACTATATGTGGTATTGTCTTTTGTGATATTTAGGGCTGCAAACATAGCACCATCTGTATACCTTTTTTCTGAAGGTGCTTCCATTTGATTCATTTGTGATAAATCAATTTCATTTACCAATTTAGTTAGTTTGCTAATTTGAGTTTTACTTAAAACTTTAGTCTTTTTTGTATCTGAGGAACTAAAATTGAATTTACCATTTTCGATAGTCATTAAAAAAGACGAACCTCTAGTTTTAGCTTCATATTTTATTGATAGATTATCTTCTTGATGCGCATCTTGACTCTTACAATCTAAGCAAGCAAAAAAGACCAAGAAACCTAAAACTTTAATGTATTTATTCATAATTGACTTTTAAATTAACAAAAAAAGGCGTCTAAAGACGCCTTTTTACTAAATTTTTGAAAGTATTAGTTTCCTGCAATTGAGGCTCTTCCACCTCCTGAAGCAAATAAAGCTCTCATTCTTTCTTTTTGACCTTCACTAAACATATTCATACAAGCATCATCTGTATAATCCATGTAATTCATGAATTGATCATTACTTCTACAGTGATATGCTGTTGTAGGACAACCATAATTTGGCCTGTCTGAAGATGGTGTATCTGCAACAAAATCATCTCTGTTACATCTTCCATCACCCCAAATATGTCTTAAGTTTAGATAATGACCAACTTCGTGAGTTGTAGTTCTACCTCCATCAAAAGGTGCAGCAACGTAACCAGTTGTTCCAAAGTACTGAGGAGAAACTACTATACCATCTGTAGCAAGGCTACCTCCAGGAAATTGTGCATAACCTAAAATTCCACCACCAATATTTGCAACCCAAATATTCATGTGAGTTTCTGGAGTTACAGGAGGATAAGCAGATTTTACTGCATTATTAGTACCCCAAGCAGTTGTTGTACTTGCGTTTCTAAATGTTCCTGCTAATGAAAATGTAATTTCTGTATCTGCTGCTACACCTGCAAAAGCACTTGGTGTATTGTTTGCATCGTTATTAGTTCTTCTAAAATCATCATTTAAAACTGCAATTTGGGAGTTTATTTGAGCATCAGAAATATTTTCATTTGAGTTACTATAAACAACGTGCACATAAACAGGAATGTTTACAATACCTAAGTTGTCTGAAACTGGTGGGTCTCCTCCACCATCATTTCCTCCACCACCATTTCCATTTCCATTACCAGCACCAGATGGCTTTTTTCCAGCAATAAAACTTCTAGTAGCATATTCAATATCGTACATTTTTTTATAAAGCCCTTTATTTTCTGCAAGTTGTCTATTTAAAACCTGCATAGAATAACATTCTTTACCATCTTTTTCTGATGGTCCTTTAGCTTCTAAATCGTCTGTATGAACAAAAAAGTCGCTCATATCTATTTTAGATTGTTGATCGTTTGAAATGTCTGTTGTTTCATCTTGACATCCCACAAAAATTCCTGTTGCTAATAGCAAGCCTAATAATGATTTTCTCATAAATTAAAATGATTTTGGGGTTTAATTAAAAAGTTAAAGTAAGTTAATTTTTTATAAAATAATTAATGAAAATGTTTAAATAATAACAATTATTCATAATTATGTTAAATTTTTTAACGATGCGAATATACCGTTATTTTTAACATTTCAAAATAATTCATAAAAAAAATCATCAAATATTGATGATTTTTAAATTTTTACAAGAAAACAGTGAATTTATGACAACATAGTAACCGCCCTTTTTAATGCGTTCACAAAAACGTCTATTTCATTTTTCGTATTGTAGAAAGAAAACGATGCTCTTACAGTTCCTGGTATTTGAAAGTAGTCCATAATAGGTTGTGCACAATGATGCCCAGTTCTAACTGCAATACCTAATTTGTCTAAAATTGCTCCAATATCATAAGGATGAATCTCATTTACATTAAACGAAATAACTGCAGTTTTTTCTGCTGATGTTCCATAGATTTTTAATCCTTCAATTTTAAGTAATTCTTCTGTAGCATAAACTAACAAATCATTTTCATAAGATGCAATATTATCAAAACCAACAGAATTCATGTAATCTAAAGCTGCACCAAAAGCGATTCCTCCACAGATATTTGGAGTACCAGCCTCGAACTTATGAGGTAAACCTGCATAGGTAGTTTTTTTAAAAGAAACAGTGGCAATCATTTCTCCTCCTCCTTGATAAGGTGGTAATTTTTCTAACCATTCTTGTTTGCCATACAATAAACCAACTCCTGTTGGCCCACATAATTTATGAGCAGATGCTACATAAAAATCTACGTCTAAAGCCTGTACATCTGGCTTAATATGAGGTGTAGCTTGTGCACCATCAATTAAAACTGCAGCATTAACTTTATGTGCGGCTTCAATAATTTCTTCTATAGGATTTACGGTACCTAAAGCATTAGACACATGATTACAAAAAACAAGTTTTGTATTTTCATTTAACAACTCATGATAGGTTTGCAAATCTAACACACCATCAGCAGTCATTGGTATTACCTTTAAAATAGCGCCTGTTTTTTCGCATAGCATTTGCCAAGGCACAATATTAGAATGATGCTCTAAAGCAGAAACAATTAATTCATCTCCCTTACTCAATAAAGACTCAAAACCTGAAGCCACCATATTTATGGCATGTGTTGTACCTGCAGTTAAAATAATTTCATAAGCTTCTTTCGCATTAAAATGATGCTGAATTTTTATACGCGCTTCTTCGTATTTATCTGTAGCTTCCTGGCTTAATGTATGCACACCTCTGTGAATGTTTGCATTGTAATTGCTGTAATAATCTACAATAGTATCTATAACAACTTGAGGTGTTTGAGAAGTTGCTGCATTATCAAAATACACTAAAGGTTTACCATGTACTTTTCTTTTTAGTATTGGAAAATCTTCTCTAATCTTATCTACATTAAACATGGGAATCATTTTAAAATACAAAGATAAAACTTGATTTTTTAAAGTGCGAAGAAAGACAATATGATTTTCTTATTTTTACATCACTAAACTCTTTGCAATGAAAATTTTAAAGCGAATTTTACTTTTATTCTCTATTTCTTTAATCCTTATTATTTTTTTTAACTATCCAAAATTAAATATGCTTTCTGGTTATGCTGCCAAAAGTACAGCTTCATCTGTATTTCTTGCTGAGAGAGATTTAGATGTTACTAATGCTACAGACAACAATTTTTCTCCTGTAAACTTAGCTACAAACACCGTGAATGCTGATAAGAAAATTGCCATTTCTTCTGCATTCGGACTTTTAACAAGAAAAGCAATTTATAGAGATGGTTTAGGTGCTGTACTTACACTGTCTAAAGAGGATGAATCTGCCACTTATTTAAAACCGAAAAGAAGTATTCCTGATAATAAAACGCCTTATCCTTATGGAAATGCAGAACAGAAAGACACTATTTTCAACAATATTGATTATTCAAAATTAGATGATGCTTTAACCTATTTATTTGACGAAAAAAATCAAACTAGAGCTGCTATAATTTTGTACAAAGATCAAATCATTGCAGAAAAATATGCTGATGGTTTTACAAAAGAATCTAAGTTATTAGGCTGGTCTATGACAAAAAGCATTACCAGTACCATTTTCGGAATTTTAGAGCATCAACAAAAAATAAATGTGCAAGACAAAGCACCAATAGCCGCTTGGAAAAATGATGAAAGAAGCAAAATTACCATTCATAATCTGCTACAAATGAATTCTGGTTTAGAATGGGATGAGAATTATGACAAAATTTCTGACGCCACAAAAATGCTTTTTTTAGAGAGAGATATGACTAAAACCCAAGAACTAAAAGAACTTGCAGGTCAACCAAACCAAAGCTGGAATTATTCTTCTGGAACCACCAATTTATTATCTGGTATTCTTAGAAAACAATTTCAATCTCATCAAGAATATTTAGATTTTTGGTATACAGATTTAATCGATAAAATAGGCATGAATTCTATGCTAATAGAAACTGATTTAGAAGGCAATTATGTAGGGTCTTCTTATGCTTGGGCATCAGCCAGAGATTGGGCTAAATTGGGCTTACTTTATTTAAAAAATGGAAACTGGAAAGGCGAACAACTCTTTGATGAAAATTGGGTAAAATATGCTACAGAACCTACACCAAGCTCTAAAGGTTGGTATGGTGCTCAAATTTGGCTTAATGCTGGCAATAGGTACCCAAGCGTTTCTAAGAACATGTACTTTTTTAGTGGTTACCAAGGGCAAAATGTATTTATTTTGCCAGATGAAGAAATGGTAATTGTAAGGCTAGGTTTAACCAAAAACGCAGACGTAAATACCTTTCTAGAAAAAGTTGTTAACAGCATCCGAAATTAAACTTAACGTTAAATGTCTGATAATAACTGAAATCTGTTAAATTCTTGTTAATAAGTTTCGACTTTTTTATTTACTTTTAGGCTTTAAAATTAAAAAACATTCTTTTTCCCTCCTTGACAGGTGTTTTTTTGCCTATGAAATAATTAATTTATTTAATAAAGATGATTTATAGTTACCTTCATTCTATTCTATTAAACATTAAAAAACTTACCTTAATTTTAGTACTTAGTTCACCTGTTTTATTAGGTCAAAACTTAGTACATAACTTTGAATTTAATGGTAATTTAAATGATACTAAACTTACTGGAGTTAGTTTAACAGCAACCAATGTAGCATCTTCGAGCTTTAGTTCAAACCCAAATAGATGGACCTGGTCTCAACCAAGTACTCCTGGAGGAGGTTTAATTTTACAAACCGATAAATTGGTTGATGAAGAAAGCTATTCTATAGGTTTTAGAATTTCTTATCAGAATACAGGTAACCCAGATGGAACCTCTAAAAGCTATAAAAAAATTCTTTCCTTTAAGGGCCCTACAGATGATAATGGGCTTTATTTTAATCATCAAAACTTACAGTTTTTTCCTTTTGGTGCGAATAATGCAGTAACTTATACACCAAACGTTTTTTACGATTTCATTTTAACAAGAACAGCAGATTCTAAAGAATTATATGTTTATATAGTAGAGAATGATGGTTCTGTAACCTTAGTATATTCTAAGATAGACACCAATGATTCTGCAGTACCTAGATTGGTTGGAGGTAAACACGAATTTATCTTTTTTAAAAATGATGGTACAGGTTCAGAAAATACACCTGGTGGAACTGTAGAAGGAATTCGTTTGTGGGATGGCCCTTTAAATCAATCACAAATTGGCGCTGCTCTTTCTTCTGTAACAACTAATCCTGCTACAAACGTATTTGGTTCAACAGCTACTTTAAATGGCGAGGTTAACCCACAAGGTTCAACCTCTAATTTTGAATTTGAGTATGGGTTAACTACAAGTTATGGTCAAACTATAACGCCTACACCTTCTTCAGGCAATGCATCTTCAGCAATTACTGTATCAGCAAATTTAACCGGTTTAACACCAGGTATTGAATATCATTACAGGTTAAAATCTACAAATACAGCAGGTGATTCATTTGGTTCAGACCAAACATTTACAACCATTTCTCCTGGTGGAGTTAATGGTGCAGGTTTATGGTTAAATAGCAGTGATGGTGTTTCAAATTCTGGAGATAATCTTACCAATTGGGATGACCAATCTGGAGCCAATACATTTACTATTGTTGGTAACCCAAAAGTTGTAAATAATGCCATAAATTTTAACAAAGCCATTGCGTTTGATGGTGTAGATGACTATCTACAAGGGAGTCAACCCATAATTTTTCAAAATATATATGCTGTTTATAAAAGAAATAGCGCCACAGAAAAAGACCCTTTAATAGGTGTTAATAAAGGTGTAGAAGGTTATGATGGTAGTATGCTTGTTGGCCCAAATATGTGGGTTTCAAACTCATCTTCTGGTCAAGGAATAATTTTTCAATCTGCAGGAGATTTAGGAACTTCAAAGGCTAGAATAGCGGTTTCTGAGATTATACCTGCTAATAATTTAAATAACCAATTTAGCTCTATTGATGGAAAAGTGTTTTCTACATCAGAAGTTACAAGTACTGGATCGTCTATAAGCACTTTTGCAGGAACCCCACTAATAGGTACAGATTTTGCATCTACAAATAGAGATTATTTTGATGGGGAAATCGCTGAATTAATAATGTTCTCTAACACCCATACAGAACTTCAACGAAAAAAAATAATCACGTATTTAGCCATTAAATATGGTATTACTTTAGACCCTTCTGTTGGTAGCTATATTACTTCTAATGGAACCGTTCTTTGGGATAATACTAGTTATTGGAATGATGTTTTTGGGATTGGTAGATCTAATGTGGATGGATTAAACTTAAAAGTATCTAACCCAATTAATACTGGTTTTGGAGATGGAAAAGGTATTCCAGGTAAAGGTAACGTTACAATTTCAAACCCCACTAATTTAGCTGATGGAGAATTTTTAATGATTGGCCATGACAATGGTGCATTGACAGAACAGTCTACAGATTTACCTTCTGCAAGTATTGGCAAAACACGTATAACCAGAGAGTGGAAAGTAAAAAATACAAATAATGTAAATGGTATTAATGTTACTTTTAGTTTAGACAGTATTTGCCTTTCTGGAGTTTTAAATACTGATTATACCTTAATTATAGATGAAGATGGAAATGGCGATTTTACTGATGGTACCATAACCCAATTTACAGCTTCTGCAATATCATTAGAAACTTTAATATTTCAAGGTGTTACATTAGTTGATGGTGCCGTTTTTACAATTCAAGGCACACCTGCATCAATTGCTTTATCTTCTGCTAGTACTACAGATAACCAAGAAATTTGTATTACAGACCCAATTACAGACATCACCTACGATGCAAAAAATATAGATAGTGCTACCATTACAGGTTTACCAACAGGTTTAACCGGTAGTTTTAACAATGTTGCTAAAGTTTTTACCATTTCTGGCACGCCTACACAAACAGGTAATTTTACGTACACCATAAACACAGTAAGCTCACAATGTAGTACAGCACCAACTATTACTGGTAAAATCACTATTTATGAGGCAGAAACTGTTAGTGCTGCATCAAGCTCACCAACTGTAGGAACCAACCAAACTTTACCACCAATAACACATACTACTACTGGTGCTACTGGTATTGGTACTGCAACAGGTTTACCAACAGGAGTTACTGCAAATTATGCTGCAGATGTAATCACTTTAAGTGGTACACCAACTTTGGCAGGTACTTATAATTATAGTATTCCTTTAACTGGTAAATGCGGAAATGTAAGTGCTACAGGTACCATAATTGTAACTGATAATTTAGATACAGATGGTGATGGAGTGTTAGATTCTGACGATTTAGATGCAGATAATGATGGTATTTTAAATACAGATGAAGGTTTTGGGGCTATAATTCCTGCAAGACCAATAAGCACATATACCTCATCAACATCAATCAAAGCTGCTGCTGGACCAAGTATTTCAAATCCTACAAACGGTTATGTGGTTACAGATAAATCAACTACTGGTAAATTTGCTTTTGAAGCTGTTTCAAGATCAGAAGATGGTTCTGGAGGTGGTATTGGTACAATCTCTTTTGTAGAAATAGATGTAGACTTTGCACCAAAAGAAACCGTAAGTAATGTTGTAGTAGACTTTAAAATAGGTAGTCAATCTAGTGCTACAGGTAATGGGTATTTTGATGATGGTATTTATATAGAAATTAACGGAGTTATTGTGGTTAATTTTAACTATGCACAATATAACGTTTCTGCATTCAATAACATATTTGATCTTAATGGTGGTGGATGGGCTCCTTGGAATGGAGAAGGGAACCCCACTCTTGAATTGGATTTATTGGGTAGACAAGTACGTTTAATGGCAGACACTAAGAATGGTGGACGCCAAGATGCCTTGCCTTTTATTACCAATGCAAAACCTAACCCAATGCCATTGGTAGATTTTGAAAAAGGTGTAAGAGTAGGTACAGCTTTTAACAACGAAAATGGTCCAGGAGGTATAGGTATACAAACCTTATCATTCTCTGCAGATGTAACTACACACATAGATAGTAATAATGATGGGGTGTTTGACTACTTATCTGATGATGGTGATAGTGATGGTTGTAATGATGTAGATGAAGCATATGGAACAGGTTTTGATACCAATGGAAATGGACAATATGGAGCAACACCAACCTTAGCTAATGGAGGTGTAAATGCCAATGGTTTAGTAGTTGCTGCTGGTATTGCAGCAAGTACTCGTGCTTATACAAAAAGTCCTTTAGATGCAGATTCAAATGGTACAAAAGACTTTCAACAACTAAGTCAAAAGTTAGGAGCTATTTCCACGCAATCTACTGCAGTAACTTCTACAATTGATACTGATGCCGTTTTTACAGTAGATTACACCTTAACAGGTTCAGGCACAGACACCTCTGTTATTCAATGGTACCTTAAAGAAAATGGTACAGGAGCAGAACAAAAATTAACAAATTCAACAATTACTGCTGGTAGTTTTAATGAGGCTTATAGTGGTGTAGATACTAAAACACTTACAGTATCTAACTTTAACAGTACAGATAATGGGCATGTATATTTTGCTAAAATCACTAATCCTGCTTTGGCATGTGACCCTGAATTAACTACAAGTGAAGTTGCATTAACAGTTACACCACACGCAATTGTGGCTACTTTAGACACCTACACTATCGTACAAAATAGCACAGGCGATTTAGCTACAAGTTTAATAGCAAATGATCTATTTAAAGGAGTAGCTGCAACAAGTTCTGATTTAAACGTAACTGTAACCGACTTTGGCACTACCAATGGTAATGTAACCTTTAATGCTGCAACAAACTCTTTAGTTACACAGGCTGCTTTAGCTCCAGGAAGTTACACTATACAATATCAAATTTGTGAAAAGGCAGATCCAACCAATTGTGATTCAACCACTGTAAATTTAGTAGTTCAGTTAGATACAGATGCAGATGGTGTTCCAGATGTTACAGATTTAGATGATGATAATGATGGAATTTTAGACACTGTAGAAGGAGAATGTATACTACCCACTCAAATGCGTTTAGGATATATACCAAATGCTAGAGATTTAGATGGAGATGATGGCTATACTCTAGATGGTAATAATATGAGTAATGCACTTACTCAAAAAATTCAAAATCCAGCAAATTTTGGTCCTTCAGGTATTGTAAAAACAGAAATTGTTTTAGTGCCTATAAACGCAAGCCCGATAACCAAAACCGATTTAGATAATTTAAATTTAGATGCTATATTTATTGGTGGTATAGATAAAATTCCAACTATAGAATCTTGGCTTTCAGATGCAGAATTCACGGCTATAAAAACATGGTCTTCAAGTCCTAACAAAACAGTTATAGTTACGCAAGCATCATCTACAAAATGGGGCAGAGTTCTTAAATCGGGTAATACAAACCCAGACACACCAACTACAATTGGTGCCTCAACTAGTATTTTTGATGGGCCTTTTGGTAAAAGTACTTCTTTTATCCAAGGAGGAACTTTTCAAGCTGTTTATGAACCAAATTCTACTAAAAATGATGTTATTCTTGCTGCAGATGCTAATAACAATATTGTAATCATTAAAGATGAAGTTTATAATGATATTTTATTATCTGATGTTGATATTTTAACCACTGTAGGAGGAGTTTCTAGTGGGCCAAATTTAGCCACACTTAATAATAATGATATATTAGCCATGAACCTAATATACACAGCCATTCCTTTAAGTTCTTGTCCTGGTTCTGATATAGATTTAGATGGTGTTTCGAACTCATTAGATGCAGATTCAGATGGAGATGGTTGTAATGATGTAAATGAAGTTTATGGTTCAAAAATAGATCCAGATTCTGATGGTGTTTATGGTGTTGGTAAACCTGCAGTAGACGCAACAGGTAAAGTAATTGCTGCAGACTACAGAAACCCTCAAGATATTGACTCTAATGGTACAGAAGATTTCATTCAATCTTCACTTATAGTAACACATGTAAAAACACAACCTAACCCAATTACAGTAGACTCTAAAGACGATGCTACTTTTACGGTTGAATTCAATACAAAAGGATCAGGAACCTCACCTATTTATCAATGGCAAGTTAAAGAAGCTGGTGCTACTAGCTGGACTGATTTAACTAATAATGCAGAATATTCAGGAGTTAATACGCCTACTCTAACAGTAATTAGAGCACTTTATGCTAAAAACAATAACCTATACAGAATAGAAGTATTTAACAATTCTAGTGTTTGTGCTGGTACTTTTCTTACGGATGCTGCAAAATTAACAGTTACTCCAGAGCCATTTGTAATTGTAGATGAAACTGAAACAATATCACAAGCTTTTAATGGTACCATTATTCCTACAGTGCTTTCTAACGATATGTCTGCAGGAATTACAGCAAGTGTAAGTAATTTAACCATTACATTAATTGGTACAGTGCCTAATGGAATTACTTTTGATACTGCAACAGGTGAAGTTTCTTCAGATGGAACAGCAACACCTGGAACTTATTCTTTTCAATACAAACTTTGTGAAATTGCAGATCCAACGAATTGTACATTACCAGCAGAATATGGTACAGTAAACTTAACTATTTTACTTGATACAGATTTTGACGGAGTTGCAGATATAAATGACTTAGATGATGATAATGATGGTATCTTAGATAGTATTGAAGATGCTGGAAACACAGATATAGATTCAGATGGAATTATAAATTCTTTAGATGCAGACTCAGATAATGATGGCTGTAATGACTCAAATGAAGTTTATGGTGCAAATGCAGATTCAGACAACAATGGAAAATTTGGTTCAGGTTCACCTACTGTAGATGCTAATGGTTTGGTTATTGCAGCTGGTGTAACAGGTAATGCATATAACACACTACCAACTGACAATGATTCAAATGGTACAGATGATTTCTTACAAACTTCAAAAGCCTTATCAGGCATTACTACACAACCTGTAGATCATTTAACTAATATTAATAGATCTGTTACCTTTTCTGTAACAACTGCAATAAGTGGTTCAGGAACAGATGTTAGTTATCAATGGCAAGTAAATGATGGTGGAGTTGGTACTTGGACAGATTTAGCAGACAATAGTTTTTACACAGGTTCTACCTCAGCTAGTTTAGTTGTAACGCCTAATAATAGCACGTTTAACAGCAATCAATATAGAGTGGTTATCACTACACCATCTTACGTTTGTGACTCAGATGTAACCTCGAATGCTGCTGTGTTATCTATTATTTCTAACAATATTAGTGCAGATAATGATGCTGCTCAAGTAGTAGAAAAAGTAGCGAATTCATCTATTGTAAATGTATTAACCAATGATATTTTAAACAATTCACCAGCACTAATTACAGAAGTAACACTTAGCCAAATAAGTAGTACAAGTGCAGGAATTTCTTTAGACATAGCTACTGGAGATATAAGCATTAACGCTAGTGTACTTGCAGGAATTTACTTCTTAGAGTACAGAATTTGTGAAAATGTAGATCCATCTAATTGTTCTAATGGTATTGCAACAATTGTTGTTCAAAAAGATACTGATGGAGATCAAATTCCAGATCAAACAGATCCAGATATTGACAATGATGGTAATCCAAACGCAACAGATCCTAACACCAATATTGCAACTGCAAATAATGATACAGCTACTGCAAAAGTAGCTCAAGCAAAGGATGTAGACATTTTAGCAAATGACGATTTTCTACCAGGTGCAAATACAACAATAACACAAACAGGAGGTTCTGCTGCAGGTGTAGTTTCTTTTGATAACACCACAGGTATTTTAACCTATACACCAACTTTAGCAGAAGCTGGTACTGATGTAACTATAGAATATCAAGTTACAAATACACCAACATCCGTTTCAAAAACTGCTACTGTTACCATCACTATAGATAATGAAGCAGATTTAAGTATTGCTTTAACTGTAGATAATAACGCACCAAATGTTGGCGATAATGTAGTGTTTACAATTACATTAACAAATGCTGGCCCAAGCAATGCTACTAATGTAGATGCTACTGCTTTATTACCTTCAGGTTATACTTATGCTAGTGCAATTGTTAGTAAAGGAACTTATAACCCAGTAACAGGAAATTGGTTTGTTGGGCCTGTAACTAATGCAAATCCTGAGATTATAGCCATTACAGCTTCTGTAAATGCATCAGGAACTTATTCTTTTCCGGCTGAAATTGCATTTGCAGATCAAACAGACCCAGATTCTACACCTGGAAATGGAAATACAACAGAAGACGATTATGCTACAATTACTGTAACACCAGTTGCTCAAGCTAATTTGGTTACTGTTTTAGCAGTAAATAATGCTACACCAAATGAAAATGATGAAATAACTTATCAAATAAAAGTAACCAATAACGGACCTAGTGCAGCTACTAACGTTCAAGTTAATTCTGCTACAATTCCTTCAGGAATCACTTATATTTCAGATGATGGTTCAGGAGATTATAATTCAACTTCAGGCATTTGGTCTATTGGTAATTTGGCTTCAGGAAACAGTGCAACATTGCATATTGTAGGAAGTATAGATTCTGGTGAAGCTGGTAATACCATTAACCAAACTGTTGCAACAACCGCAACTGAAAACGATACAACTACTACAGGTGATATTTTATCTGCAGATTTAACTGTAAATCAAGCAGCACTTACAACTACAATTGTGGTAGACAATGCAACACCTAATGAAGGTGATACAATAAAATACACTATAACTATTAGCAATTCAGGTGCAAATACTGCAACAGGAATTGAGCTTACTAGTATTTTACCATCAAGCTTAACTTATGTATCAGATAATGGTGCAGGTGCTTACAATTCAGCAACCGGAATTTGGCAACCAGCTGCTATTGCAAATGGTGCAAATGCTTCTTTAGAAATTACTGCAACCGTAAATTCAGGTACTGCAGGTAATACCATTTCAACTGCAGTTTCAAAAATAGTAAGCAATCAAAGTACAAGTAATACATTACCTGCAAGTACTGCAGATATTACAGTAAAAAGCATCAATTTAGTTACTGTAATTTCTGTAGATGATGCCTCACCAAATGAAGGACAAACGATTCAGTATACCATCAACATAAATAATGCTGGTACAGATAATGCAACAAACGTTTCTTTAACTGATGTATTACCAAATGGAGTTACCTACGTTTCAGACAATAGTGGTGGTACTTACAATTCAACAACAGGTCTTTGGACAGTTGGCACTATCAATGCTGGAAATTCTGATTCTTTAATCATTACTGCAACTGTAGATTCTGGAACTGCAGGTAATCATATAGATAATACCATCACCAACATTAGTGCTACAGAAACAGACACTACAAATACAGGTGATAATTTAACAGCATCTATTACAGTAACTAGTGCAAATTTGGTAACTGTATTGTCAATCACTAATGCATCACCTAATGTAAATGACAACTTTGCCTATACCATTACAGTTACCAATAATGGCCCTGGAAATGCAACAGGTATTTCATTAACTAATGTAGTGCCTAGTGGTTTAACCTATGTTAGTAATGTTGCTTCAGTAGGGTCTTACAATCAAACAACTGGTTTATGGACTTTAGGTGGTTTAACCAATGGTAATTCTGCAACTTTAACGATTAATGCAACTGTTGATGCTAATCAAGGTAATGTTACCAATACAATTAGTACAACTGCTGCAAATGGAGATCAAACAGATGCAACTAATGCAGGAGACGTTTTATCACAAAGTTACACACCTACTTCAGCAAACCTTATTACAGTATATTCTGTGAATAATCCAACACCAAATGTTGGTAGTCAGGTTGTATTTTCAATCACTGTAAACAATGCAGGGCCTAGTAATGAAACAAATGTTTCTTTAACTAGTTTGTTACCATCAGGAGTTACATATATTAGTGATGATGCTTCAGGTGCCTATAATACCACAACTGGTTTATGGACAATTGGTGCTATAAACGATGGTGCTACTTCTCAATTAAATATTACTGCTTCTGTTGATTCAAATCAAGGAGGACAAACCATAACAGGATCAACAACAGCTGCTACTGGAAATCAGGTAGATTTAATAACTGCAGGAGATGTACTTTCTGCCAGTTTAAATGTAACTAGTGCTGATCTTGTAACTATTTTAAGTGTAGATAATGCTACACCAAACGTTGGCCAAAATGTTACGTTCACTATCAATGTAACAAATAATGGTCCAAATGATGAAACAAATACAAGTTTAACAAGTCTGTTACCTAATGGATTTGCCTTTGTTAGTGCAACTCCAAGCCAAGGAACTTATAATGATGGTTCAGGCTTATGGACAATTGGTAATATTACTCAAAACACTACAGAAACATTAACTATAGTTGCAACTGTAAATAATGATCAAGGAGGAAATACACTTACCGTAAACACAACAGCTGCTAATGGAGATCAAACAGATCCTACCTCTACTGCTGATGTTTTGTCTGTAAATGTAAATCCTACAAGTACTAATTTAGTTACAGTTTTAAGTTTAAATAATAGTGTGCCAAATGAAGGAAGTACTATTAAATATACTATTAATGTTACCAATGTTAGTGCAACAGAAGCTACAAATACTTCATTAACTGCAGGTTTACCTGCTGGCTTAACTTATGTAAGCAACTCTGCATCTCAAGGTACTTATAATGACTCAACTGGTCTTTGGACTATAGGAGCTATAGGTTCTAATGCAAAAGTTTCTTTAGAAATCACGGCTACAGTTAACGCTAATACTAGTGGTACTTCAATAACAAATACTATAACTGCAGCTGTAGCAGATCAATCAGATACAAGTAGTGTTGGAGATGTTTTATCCAAATCACTTACAGTTACAAATTCTAATTTAATAACTGTAAAAACGGTCGATAACCCAACACCAAATATTAATACCAATGTTGTTTATACAATTACGGTTTCTAATGTTGGTGCATCAGATCATACAGATGTATCTTTAACAGATTTATTGCCTGCTGGAGTTAGTTATGTAAGCCATACTGAAAGTCAGGGTACTTATAATCAAACTTCAGGGCTTTGGACTATAGGAAATGTAACAACAAATTCTGATGCAACATTAAGCATAGTTGCTAGTATAGATACAAATCAAGGAGGACAATCTATTACAAATACAACTACGGCTGCTAAAGGTAATGAAGCAGATCCGTCAAATGTAGGAGATACTTTATCTGCCACTGTTAACGTAACTAGTGCCAATTTAGTTACCGTTCTTAATGTTGATAATAAAAACCCAAATATTGGAGATCAGGTAAAATATACAATTACTGTAACCAATAATGGAGCTTCTAATGAAGATGCGATTTCTTTAACAAGTATGGTACCTTCAGGTTTAACTTTTGTAAGTGCAAACCCTTCTTCTGGTAGTTATGCTTCAGGAGTTTGGACAATAGGAAGTTTAACAGCATTGTCTTCTGCCACAATCGAGTTAATAGCGACAGTAGATTCGAATCAGGCTGGAAACACAATCACATACACAACAACTGCTGCCTCAGGTAACCAAACAGATCCAACAACAGTTGGTGATGTTTTATCTACTGATATTTTAGTAGCAACATCAAACTTAGTTACAACTATTCGTGTAGATAACCCTTCACCAAATGAATTGGAAACGATTGTTTATACCATTTTAGTTAGAAATGCAGGGCCTAATGATGAAACAAATACCAAATTAACTGATGTTTTACCTTCAGGTGTTACTTACCAAAGTGAAACTGTAACTCAAGGTTCATATAATAATAGTACTGGTTTATGGACTATAGGAACTTTAACAAATGGAGCAACAGCTACTCTAGAAATCACAGCCACTGTTGATGCCAATGAAGGTGGAAATACAATTACAAATACAATAAGTGCTGCTTCAGGTGATGTTGTAGACTTAGATACAACAGGCGATATTTTATCTGCAAGTATTACTGTAGAAGATGCAAAATTAGTAACTACTTTATTTGTAAATAATACTACTCCAAATGAAGGTGATGAGGTTACATATACGTATACAGTGGTTAACAATGGCCCATCAACAGATAGAAATATTGAATTAACAAGCCAATTGCCTGCAGGCTTAACTTTAGTTTCGGCTACTGAAAGTCAAGGTTCTTATGATCAAAATACTGGACTTTGGCAAATTGGAAACTTAGCAAATGGTGCCAATGCTACTTTAATAGTAAAAGCAACTGTAAACGCAAGTACAGGAGGTTCTACGATTACAACAACAACTACAAAAGCAGAAGGTGACCATACCAATGCATCTACAACAGGAAATGTGTTATCTGCCTCTATAAACGTAACTACAGTTAATTTAGTTACTACGAAATCAGTTGATAATCCTGTACCTAATGAAGGTGATACTGTTATTTATACCATAAATGTTTCTAACATTAGTAAAACAAATGCTACAAATGTTTCTTTAACAGATGAATTACCAACAGGTGTAAGTTTTGTAAGTAGCTCAGCTACAGCAGGTTCATATGACATTACTAGTAAAATATGGACCATTGGAAATATAAATCAAGGAGATACAGAGACTTTAAATATAACAGCAACAGTAGATCCAGGGACATTAGGTAATGTAATTACCAATACTATTTCTGCTAGAGCTGCAGGAGATCAAACAGATGGTACAACTGCTGGAGATGATTTAACAGCAGATATTACTGTTAGTGCATCAGATTTAGTAACTGTAGTTGCAGTAGATAATCCAACTCCGAATGTAGATGATATCATTGAGTATACAATTACTGTAATAAACAACAGAGGTTTAAGTGATACTAATATTTCTTTGACAGATCAATTACCTGCAGGTGTAACTTTAAGTGGAATACCAACAGCATCGCAAGGAACCTATGATTCAGGAACTGGTGTTTGGACCATTGGTACTTTAAATTCTGGTGATAAAGTTACTTTAAAAATTAAAGCGACTATAAATTCAGATCAAGGAGGACAAACAATAACGAATACTATAGATTCAGTTGCGAGTGGTGATCAAGCAGATCCAACAACTAACGGAGATATTACTAGTGTTGATGTAAACGTTACAAGTGCAAACTTAGTAACAACTATTAGAGTTGATAATCCAAATCCGAATGTTGGTGATACCATTAAGTACTTGATTAGTGTTACCAATAATGGCCCAAGTGATGAGACTAATACAAGTTTAACAGCGCAATTACCTACTGGAGTTACTTACAGTGCAGATAATGCAAGTTCTGGTACTTATAATTCAGTTTCTGGTTTATGGACCATAGGTAGTATTGCAAAATTTACTACTGTAACTTTAGAATTAACAGCAACTGTAGATGCAAATACTGGTGGAACTACCATAAGCAATGTAATTACTGCTGCAAATGGAGATCAAACAGACCCAACAACTACAGGTGATAATTTACAATCGGATATTATAGTACAAACAGCAGATTTAATTACCCAATTATCAGTAGATAATACTACTCCAAATGAAGGTGATACTGTAGTTTATACTTTATCCGTTAGAAATTCTGGGCCAAACTCAGAGTCTGGTATTAATTTAACAAATGTACTACCTTCAGGAGTAACTTATGTATCGAATTCACCAAGTCAAGGTACTTATACTTCAGGAAGTGGTTTATGGAATGTTGGTACATTATCTAATGGAAGTATTGCAACCTTAACTATAAATGCAACTGTTGATGCAAATACTGCAGGCTCTGCAATTGTTGCTACAACAACAGCAGCTTCAGGTACAGTAACAGATCCAAATACAAATGGCGATAATCTAACAGCAACTATAAATGTATTAGGTGCAAAATTATTAACCAATGTTGTAGTTTCTAATGCTTCACCAAATGAAGGAGACATTGTAACATATACAATTACAGTTACCAATAACGGACCAACTGCAGATGAGAATATTAGTTTAACAAGTTTTGTTCCTTCTGGATTAACTTATAACAGCGATTCTGCTTCTCAAGGAAGTTTTATTCCTGGAACAGGAGTTTGGTCTATAGGGAATTTAGCGAATGGAGCTCAAGCTACCTTAGTGGTAACGTCACAAGTTAACAATAATACTGGTGGTACTTCAATTACAGTTAATACTACTGCTGCAGACGGAGATCATACAAGTAGTACTTTATCTTCTAATGTATTAAGTGCAGTAATGAATGTTACAAGTGTAGATTTAGTTACCACTATAAGTGTAGACAATCCTGTACCTAATGAAGGAAATACTATTGAGTATACAGTTAATGTATCTAACATAAGTAGTACAAATGCAACCAATGTTTCTTTAACTAGTTTATTACCTTCAGGGCTTAGTATAGTTGGCTCAGCATCTGTATCTTCTGGAACTTACAACAGTAGTTCTGGCTTATGGTCTATAGGAACTTTATCAAAAGGAAACAAAGCTACCTTAACCTTAACAGCAACAGTAGATGCTGGTACAATTGGTAGTGTTATTACGAATACTACAACTGCTGCAGTAGCAGATCAATCAGATGTTAGTAATTCTGGAGATGTTTTATCTGTGCCTATCACAGTTACTGGTGGTAATTTAATTACGGTAAAAACGGTAGACAATACATCACCAAACACAGGAGATACTGTAAATTATACCATCACTTTAACCAATAATGGGCCATCTGCTTACACTAATGTTGTATTTACTGATAATTTACCATCAGGTGTAACTTATGTGGGTAGTTCAGCAAGTCAAGGTACTTATTCAAATGGGAATCAACTTTGGACAGTTGGTACAATTCCAGCAAATAGTACTGCAACTCTGCAAATTACAGCTACAATTAATGCTGATAAAGGTGGTGATACAATTGTAAGTACCATAACACCTGCAACAGCAGATGAAGCAGATGTATCTACAATTGGTGATGTTTTAGAAGCAAGTTTAACAGTTACTAGTTCTAATTTAATAACATCAATCTCATTAGATAATACAAATCCTAATGTTGGTGATACTGTAAACTACACCATTGTTGTTACCAATAATGGACCTAATGATGAGAATAACATCACACTAGAAGATTATGTGCCAACTGGTTTAACATTTGCAAGTGCAACAGCAAGTCAAGGTTCATATGCATCATCAACAGGAATTTGGAATATAGGTACTATTAATGAATTTGGAAGTGCTACTCTTACCATTTCTGCAACTGTAGATTCTGGAACAAATGCACAAACCATAACAAATACAATAACACAAAGAGCAATTGGTGATCAAACAGACCCAACAACTGCTGGAGATGATTTAGAAGCTAACTTAACAGTATCTAGTGCAAATTTAATTACGGTAATTAGTGTAAACAACCCAACACCTAATGAAGGTGAAGCAGTAAACTATACAATTACTGTAACCAATAATGGGCCAAATGACGAATCATCTGTTAGTTTAACAAGTTTATTACCAAGTGATATTAACTTTAATTCTGCAATTGTTGCACAAGGTAGTTATTCATCTACTTCAGGTATTTGGACTATTGGTAATTTATCTAAAAACACCTCTACTACTTTAACCTTATTAGGTACAGTTGCAAGTGGTGCAGCACAAAATAATCCAATAACGACAAGTACAACAGCTGCTCAAGGTAATATTGCAGATTCAAATACTGCAGGAGATGTACTGTCTGTAGCTATAAATGTTACACAAAGTGATTTAATTACAACTATTGCAGTAGATAATCCTACACCTAATGAAGGTGATACAGTTACTTACACAATAACAGTAAATAATAACGGACCAAATGATGAAACAAACGCATCTTTAACATCAGTTTTACCAACAGGTTTAACTTTTGTAAGTTCATCTTTACCTGGAGCTTATAACCAAGCAACTGGTTTATGGACAATAGGAAATATCTCTAAAAATTCATCTAAAACTTTAACTATTTCAGCTACTGTAAATGCAAATACTTTTGGTAATACCATTACTGCATCAACAACAGCTGCTAATGGAGATCAAGCAGATCCTAGCACTGCAAACGATGTACTTTCTACCACCATAACTGTTGGTAACTTTACAGATATTGTATTATCGAAAACAGTAGATAACAGCACTCCTAATATTGGAGATACTATAGATTACACAATTTCTGTAACCAATAATGGGCCAGCCAATGCAACAAATGTTGTTATTACAGATGTTCTTCCTGCAGGATTAACTTTTGTAAATGAAATTGCTGGTTCTGGGGTTTGGAATGCAACAAATTCTACTTGGACGTTAGCTACTTTACCAAATGGCGAAACTAGAAATTTAACGATTACTGCAACTGTAAATGCAGATCAAGGAGGAAATACCATTACCAATACAATTTCTAATACGCAAGATCAAGTAGATTCAAATGCTACTCAAGATGATAATTCAGAAGCAATTACAGTAACATCAGTAGATTTATTTGCTACTAAAACAGTAGATAACAACAATCCTAATGAAGGTGATGTAATTAGCTATAGCATAAGAGTAACCAACAATACAGGCTCAGACACTGCAACAAATGTGGCTATTACAGATGTTTTACCAACTGGAGTAACTTATTTAAGTAATACTGCAACTAATGGTTCTTATAATTCAGGATCAGGTTTATGGTCTATTGGAACTTTAGCTAGTGGTGCAAATGCCTTATTAATTATTGATGCACAAGTAAATGCAGGTACTTTAGGTACAACTATTGTAAATACAGCAAGTACATTAATTTCAGATCAAGCAGATAACAATACAACTGCAGATGATTTATCTGAATCAATAACGGTAACTAGCACTGATTTAGTTACAACCAAAACTGTAAATACTGCAACACCTACAGAAGGTGAAGACATTATTTATACGTTAACAGTAACTAATAATGCTGGTAACAACGCAACTAATGTTAGTTTGGTAGATAGGTTACCAAATGGTGTAACCTACAAATCTGATGATGCAGGTACTTATAATGCTACCTCAGGAATTTGGACAATTGGTGATTTATCTGCAGGAAACAATGCTACCATAAATATTACAGCTACTGTAAATGGAGGTACTGCAAACACTAGCATTACCAACACAACTTCTGCAGCAACAGCAGATCAAGCAGATTCAACTACTGTTGGAGATAGTTTAGCTGCCACAATTAACGTAGTTAGTGCAGATCTTGTTACAACAAACACTGTAAATGTAACTGAAGCAAATGTAGGCGATACTGTTATTTACACAATTACTGTAATCAATAATGGACCAAGTTCTGCAAGTGGAATTACTTTAATAGATCAATTACCTAGTGGAGTAACCTATGTTTCCGATGATAGTTCAGGGGCATATGATAATACTACTGGAGTTTGGACAATTGGTAGTTTACTAAATGGGGAATCTAATGTTTTAGAAATAACAGCAACAGTAAATGCATCTGCTGCTGGTAAAACTGTTACAAATGCAATTTCTCAAGAAGCACAAGGTGCAGAAGTAGATCCTACAATTACGAATGATAATTTAGTATCATCTTTTAATGTAATATCTAATGATTTAGTAACCTCATTAACTGTTGATAAAACAAATCCGAATGAAGGTGATGCTATTCTTTATACATTAACCATTACAAATAATGGACCTAGTAATGCAACTGGAGTAACAATCACTGATAATTTACCTGTTGGAGTTACTTATACCAATCATGCTACTAGTGAAGGTTCTTACAATAATGGTTCTGGAGTTTGGAATGTTGGTGCTATTGCAAAAGGTAGTGTAGCTACTTTAACTATTAATGCAACCGTTAACACTACTACTGGAGGAACTACCATTACCAATACAACTAATAATGCAACTGCTAATAATTCAGATCCTGATACGTCTAACAATTCAGATAGTGTTGCAATAACGATAGGAAATGATGCAGATATAGTACTCACAAATACTGTAGATAATGCTTCACCAAATATTGGAGATACTGTTACTTTTATTGTTACTGCAACAAATAATGGGCCTACAGAAGTTCAGAATTTGGTTATTGAAAACACTATTCCAAGTGGTTTAACCATTACCTCTGCCTCTCCAAGTAATGGAACTTTTACAAGTCCAAATTGGACGATTGGTAGTTTAGCTAGTGGTACTACAGAAACTTTAACTATAGAAGCTACTGTAGATTCAGGTACAGCAGGTAAAACTTTTACAAGTTTAGTTTCTAATACCCAAAATCAAACAGATAGTAACTTAACAACAGATGATTTATCAGCATCATTAACCGTACAAAGTGCAAACTTAATTACAAGTAAATCCGTAAATGTTACTACTCCAAATGAAAATGACGTAATCACTTATACTATTTCTGTTACTAATGATGGGCCAAGTGATGCAACAGGCGTTTCTTTAACAGATGTTTTACCAACTGATGTTACCTATGCCAGTGATGACAGTTCTGGATCTTACAATAATGTTACAGGAGTTTGGACGATTGGTAATTTAGCTAATGGTGCTACTATTAGTTTAAACATAAATGCAACAGTTAATGCAGGTACTTCTGGTACATCAATAGTAAATGTTACTTCTAGAGCAACTGCAGATCAAACTGATTTGGTAACAAGTGGAGATGATTTAGACGCTTCATTTACAGTGGCAAGCTCTGAGCTAGTTACACAAATATCTGTAGATAATACAACACCTAATGAAGGTGATATTGTTACTTATTCAATTCTAGTAAATAACCAAGGAGTTAACGATGCAACTGGTATTAGTTTAACAGCATTTTTACCAACAGACATTTCTTTTACCAATTTTACAGCACCTGCAGGAACAAGCTATAATCAAGGTTCAGGGTTATGGACTATTGGAAACTTAGCAACCAATGCTAGTAAAACATTAACTATTGAAGGGCAAGTAAATATTGGTACTGGAGGTACAACCATAACCAGCACAACTACTGAAGCTGTAGGAGATCAAACAGATCCAAACAACGTTCCAGATATATTAAGTGTTGCTTTAACTGTTGAAAATTCTTCAGATATTGAAATTACAAAAACCGTAAATAATAACAATCCTAATGAGGGTGATACAATTACATATACCATAACTGCAACCAACAAATCTGGAGCAGAAGTAACTAATTTTGTACTTACAGATGCATTACCAAATGGATTAACTTTTGGTAATGTTACTGCTTCATCAGGAGTTTGGTCTGCACCAAATTGGAGCATATCTAAATTATCTGTAAATGATCCGCAAACGTTAATTGTTGAAGCTTTAGTAGATGCAGGAACTGGTGGTTTAAGTTTAACCAACAATGTTACACATACACAAGATCAAACAGATACAAATGCTTCTGCAGATGATTTATCTGAGACTGTTATTGTAACATCATCAGATCTAGTAACTGTAAAAACGGTAGACAATGCAACACCAAATGAAGGTGATACCATCAACTACACAATTGTGGTTACCAATAATGGTGGTAGTGATGCTACTAATGTAAATCTTACAGATAATTTACCTACAGGTGTAACTTATGTAAGTCATACCACAACTTCAGGATCATATAACACAGGTTCTGGTTTATGGGATGGTTTTAATCTTACAAATGGCGATTCAGAAACCTTAACAATTACTGCTACAGTAAATGCAGGAACTGGCGCCAGTACAATAACAAATACAGCAATTACAGCTCAATCAGATCAATCAGACCCAACAACAACTGGAGATGTATTATCTGCTTCTATAACTGTAACAAGTACTAATTTAGTGACTGTAAAATCTGTAAGTAATAGCACACCAAATGAAGGTGATGTAGTTGTGTACAGCATAGAAGTTTCAAACAATGGGCCATCTGATGCTAGCAATGTTAGTCTAACAGATATTTTACCAAATGGTGTAACTTATGTTTCTGATGATTCAGCTGGAAATTACAATACAACTTCTGGGGTTTGGACAATTGGTAATATTGCAAACGGAACAACAAAAACTTTAAATATTTCTGCAAGCGTAGATGCTGGTACAGGTGCAAATCAAACTACAATTACCAACACAACAACTGCTGCAATTGGTGATCAATCAGACCCAACTACTTCAGGCGATGTTTTATCAGCAAGCATAAATGTAAATAGTGTTGATTTAATTACAGTAAAAACTGTAGATAATGCAAGTCCGAATATTAATGATACTGTAAAATATTCAATTGCAGTTTCTAACTCAGGACCAAATTCAGCAAATAATGTTTCATTAACGGATGTTTTACCAGCTGGTGTAACTTATGTTTCAGATAATTCTGCGGGTGCTTATAATTTAACTACAGGAGTTTGGACAATAGGAACTGTTTCAAATGGACAAACAAAAGTTCTTGAAATTACTGCAACAGTAGATTCAGATCAAGGAGGAAATACAATTACCAATACTACTACCCTAGCCACTGGTGATGAAGCAGATTCAGACAACTCTACAGATGTTTTATCAGCAACCATTAATGTAACAAGTAGTAATTTAATCACTAAAAAGAGCATTACAACAAGTAGTGGAAATGGTACTTCTTTTGAAGGTGAAGTAATTACGTACACCATTTCTGTTTTAAATGATGGTTCTTCTAATGCAACCAATGTTTCATTAACAGATGTATTACCAGTTGGTGTAACTTACGTAACTCATACTACCACAAGCGGATTATACAACAGTGCTTCTGGAGATTGGTTAATTGGCGACATTACAAACAATGATACTGTATTCTTAAACATTACAGCTTCTGTAGATGTTGGTCAAGCAGGCAATACTATTACAAATACAGTTACCAAAGCAATAGGTGATCAATCAGATCCAACAGATGCTGGAAACGAATTATCAGCTTCTATAATTATAGATAATTTAGCAGATGTAGTAGTTTCAAAAACAGTAGATAATAATAACCCTAATGTTGGTGATGTAATTACATACACACTTGTAGCCACAAATAAAGGCCCAGCAAGAGTAACCAATTTAGTAATTACAGATAATTTACCTACAGGCTTAACATTTGGTAATGCAATACCTACACAAGGAGTTTGGACTGCACCAAATTGGACAATTAGTTCATTAGATTCAGGAGATTCTGCAACTTTACAACTAGAGGTAACAGTAGATGCAAATACAGGAGGACAAACGTTAGTGAATAACCTTACTGTTACTCAAGATCAAACAGATTCTGATGCTACAGCAGATGATTTAACCGAAACAATTACAGTTACTAGTTCAGATTTAGTAACTACCAAAACAGTTGATTTATCTACAGTTAATGAAGGTGACACCATTTTATATAGCATCTTAGTAGAAAACAATGGTACTAGTGATGCAACAAATGTAAATCTTACAGATGTTTTACCCACTGGAGTTACTTATTTAAGTGATGATAGTGTAGGAACTTACAATCCTAATACAGGTTTATGGATTTTAGGTGATGTAGTAGCAGGCTCGTCTAAAACACTTAACATTAATGCAGAAATAAATGCAGGAACTGCAGGTCAAAGTATTACAAATACAACTTCTACTGCTATTGCAGATCAATCAGACCCAAGCACTGCAAATGATGTTTTATCTGCAACTGTTATTGTTAGAAGCGAATCAGACATTGTACTTACTAAGGTTGTAGATAATGATAATCCTGATGAAGGTGATATTGTAACCTATACCATTACTGTTACCAATAATGGTGGTGCAACTGCAACGAATTTAGTTGTTTCAGATAATTTACCAAGTGGTTTAGCTTACAATCAAGCCATTGTAACTGCAGGTTCTTGGAATGCTCCAAATTGGACAGTTGGTAATTTAGCTCCAGGTACTACAGAAACCTTAACGCTATCAGTCTTAGTAGAACCAGGTACGCTTGGTTTAACCTTAATTAATACCATATCTAACACACAAGATCAAACAGATACAAATGCTACAACAGATGATTTAGATGCATCTCTTACAGTAACAAGTTCAGATCTTGAAGTGGTTAAAACGGTTTCTAATAATTCTCCAAATGAAGGTGATACCATTGTTTATAGAATTACTGTAGAAAATAACGGACCAAGTGATGCAACAGGAGTTAGTTTAGAAGATGTATTACCAACAGGTGTAACTTACGTTGGTCATTTTGCAAATACAGGAAACTACAACCAAGCTACAGGATTATGGACTATTGGTTCTTTAAATAATGGAGACATTGTAACCTTAACTATAAATGCAACAGTAGATGCAAATACTTCTTTCAATAGCATTACAAATACTACCGCTAATTTAACAGCAGATCAAGCAGATCCTGATAGTTCAAATAATGTTGGTAGTGTAACTATAGTTCCTGGTTCATCAATAGATTTAAGTTTAACTAAAAGAGTATTAGGTAACAATACATCACCAGTAACAGGAGATATTGTTAGCTACGAAATTGTAGTTAAAAACGATGGACCTAATACAGCAACAGGTATTGTTGTACAAGACCTTTTACCTTCTGGTTTACAATTTGTAAGATATAATAGTTCTGGAACGTATGATGCTACAACAGGAGAGTGGAATGTAGGTACTTTAGCCAATAATGATACCAAAATTCTATTTATAGAAGCAGAAGTTTTAAGTTCTGGAGATTATGAAAATTGTGCAGAAGTAATTGCTGCAGATCAAACAGATTCAGATTCTGTACCAAACAATGGTAGCACAACAGAAGATGATTATGCTTGTGCAGGTATAGTACCTCAAGTAAATGTAGACGTTATTATTACCAAAACTGTAGATAATAATTCTCCTAATATTGGTGATATAATTACCTATACAATTCAAGCAGAGAATAAAGGTCCTGCAAGAGCAACAGGATTAACCATTACTGATGCCTTACCAACAGGATTAACTTTAGTAAGTGCAACACCTAGCGAAGGTACTTGGACAAACCCTAATTGGAATGTTGGTAATTTAGAGGTAGGTAACATAGAAACATTAACGCTTCAAGTTCGTGTAGATATGAATTCTGGAGGTCAAACAATTGTAAATACTATTAGCAAAACACAAGATCAAACAGACTCAGATGATACTACAGATGATTTAGAAGAATCAATTACTGTTACTAGTGCAGATATTAGTGTTGTAAAAACAGTAAGTAATAGTTCACCAAATGAAAATGATGTAATTGTGTATCAAATTACAGTTGCCAATAATGGCCCAGACACAGCTACAAATGTTTCTTTATTCGATGTTTTACCTGTTGGAGTAACCTATGCAAGTCATTCAACAACCAATGGTGCTTACAACCAATCATCAGGATTATGGACAATTGGTAGCATCAACAATGGAGATGCTGTTACTTTAGACATTAGTGCCTCAGTAAATACTGGTACAACAGGTCAAACTATTACAAATACAACTTCTAATTTAACTTCAGATCAAGCAGATTTAGATAGTTCTAATAATGTAGGTTCTGTTTCAATAACACCAGGTTCTGTTGTAGATGTAGTTATTGCAAAAAGAGTTTTAGGCAGTTCAACACCAAATGTAGGCGATGTTATAAATTATGAAATATCAGTTTCTAATTTAGGCCCTAATACAGCAACTGGTGTAGAAGTAACAGATATTTTACCTTCTGGTCTTCAATTTATCAGTTACAACAGTTCTTCTACATATAACAGTACAACAGGTATTTGGAATGTGGGTACTGTTTCAACTTCAGACAATAACGTATTAATTATACAAGCAGAAGTGTTAAGCTCTGGAGATTATGAAAATTGTGCAGAAGTAACTAGCATAAATCAAGGAGATGCAGATTTAACCAATAATGAAGCTTGTGTAAGCATTACTCCAAATTCATCTGCAGATTTAGAGTTAAATATGAGTGTAAACAATAACAACCCATTGGTAGACACAAATATCATATTTACGTTAAGCCTTACCAATAAAGGGCCAAGTAGTGCAACTAATGTGGAAGTTACAGATCTAATTCCTACAGGTTATACCTTTGTAAGTGCTTCACCTTCTTTAGGTAATTATGATAGTCTTACAGGAATATGGTCTTTAGCATCAATGACAAGTAATACTGCTGAAACGTTAGCTATTACTGTAAAAGTGTTGAATTTTGGAGATTGGGTTAACATTGCAGAAGTTACAAGTGTAACAGAGTCAGATCCTGATTCGACTCCAAATAACGCAGACATAGATGAAGATGATTATTCAGAAATAAGTACAATATCACCTAACATAACAGTTATAATCCCAGAAAGTTTCTCACCAAATGGAGATAACATTAACGAGACTTTCGAGATTCCGAATTTACATGTAGAATATCCTAAATTTAGAATTGTGATTATCAACAGATATGGAGATAAAGTGTTTACATATTCACATAATGGAAACCCAAATACAACACCAACTTATTGGGATGGTACCTCAATGAATAATGGCATTTTACCTTCTGCCACTTATTTCTATACCATTTACTTTAATGATGGTAACAGAACACCAAAAACAGGATGGGTTTATTTAAGAAGATAAAAGAAATTAAGCATATGAAAAGCATAAAATATATAATTAGTTGTACTCTTTTACTGGTCACAATTTCAATTAAAGGTCAGCAAGACCCACTGTATACTCAATACAATTATAACATGAATGTTATTAACCCTGCTTACGCAGGTTCTAAAGGCGTATTTAGTCTGGGTGTTTTAGGTAGATCTCAATGGGTAGGTATAGAAGGTAGCCCAAGAACGCTAACATTAGCAGCGCATTCACCTGTTGGTAAATCTGTAGGTTTAGGGCTTTCTGTAATTGCAGATAGAGTTGGGCCTGTAAGAGAAACAAATATTTTTGGAGATTTTTCGTACACGATTGTAACTTCAGAAAATAGCAGATTAGCCTTAGGTTTAAAGGCAGGTGTAACTTCTTTGCAAGTAAATACACTAACTGCAAACAACAATAACGATCCCTTAAACGTACCTATAGATAGAACTGCACCCAATTTTGGAACAGGTGCGTATTTCTATACAGACAAATTCTATGCTGGGTTTTCGATCCCAAATTTGTTAAAAACCAGGTATTTAGAAAAATCAGCGGGGGTTGTATCTACAGCATCAGAAGAAATGCATTATTTTATCACTACTGGTTACGTTTTTGATATTTATGATGATTTAAAACTAAAGCCTTCTACCATGATTAGAGGTGTAAAAAATGCACCTTTATCTGTAGATATTTCAGCCAATTTACTTTGGCAAGAAAAGTTTGAATTTGGTGCATCTTACAGGTTTAACAAATCGTTTTCTGGTGTAATTGGCTTTTTACTAAATGAAGATATGAGAATTGGTTATTCATATGATCAAAGTATTGGAAACTTTGGGAACTTTAATTTTGGCTCACATGAAATAATGTTGCTTATCGATTTTAACAGGAGAAATTTAAAAAGTCCAAGATTCTTTTAAACTTAAATTATGAGAAAAATTATACTACCATTTCTTTTCTTAACCTTAAGTCTATTTGCTCAAGAAGAGAACTACACTATTAAAAATTTAGATATCAATAAAAAATACCAAGATTTTGGTGTTAGCTTCTATAACGATTCTACAGCCGTTTTTGCTTCAGCAAGAAAAACGGTTTTTATGAAACGTGTTTGGTCTGGCAATCACGAGCCCTTTTTAAGATTGTATCAAGGAAAAATTGCTTCTGATGGAGAAATTACAAATCCTACAGAATTTGGTCATCAATTAGATACCAAATATCATGAGTCTAACCTTAGCTTTTCTAAAGATTTAAAAACTGTTTATTTTGATAGAAATAACTTCTTCCATAAAGAATACAGAACAAACGAAGAAGGTGTTAATTTAATACAAATTTATAAAGCCAAAATAGACGAAAATGGTAAATGGGTAGCTGTAGAAAGATTGCCTTTTAATAGCGATGAATTTAGCTCTGGACATCCTGTTTTAAATGCAGACAATACCAAGCTTTACTTTATATCAGACAGGCCAGATTCTTATGGAGAAACAGATATATATGTAGTAGATATAAATGCTGATGGTTCTTATGGCGAACCTAAAAATTTAGGAACCACTGTAAACACTTCTAAAAAAGAAATGTTTCCTTTTATAGATGAAAACAATGTGTTGTATTTCTCTTCTAACGGATTCAATTCTGGAAAAGGAAATTTAGATGTTTATGCTACCAAATTAAACAAGCAAGGTGATTATTTTGCACCTCAAAACTTAGGTTTTCCTATAAATAGCAATCAAGATGATTTTGCTTTTGTGAAACAGAAAGGTAAAAATACAGGCTATTTTTCTTCTAACAGAGAAGGTGGAAAAGGAGATGATGATATTTACGCAATAACAGAAATTAAAGCACCAATTTTTGAATGTAAAGAAACCTTAAAAGGTATTGTTGTAAATAACAAAACAACCAATACTATAGCATCTGCAGAGGTAAAATTATATCATAACAATAAAGAGTTAGCAGCTGTAATTACAGATAAACAAGGTAGATTTTCTTTTACCATAGACTGTGAATTGAACTACAAATTAGAGGTTTCTAAAGAAAATTTTCATCAAGCATTTAAAGAAGTTGCAAGCTCTAAAGAAAATTTTATAGAAGTTGATTTAGAATTAGAGCCTATAGAAAACAATCATTTTATTACAGTTAGAGATCAAGTTATGCTAAACATACCTCCTATTTATTTTGATTTAGCAAAGGCAACCATTAAAAAAACATCAGAACAAGAATTACAAATGGTGGTTGATTTAATGAACAGATATCCAAAAATTATAGTGCAAATTAGAGCACATTCAGATAGTAGAGGAAATGATAGTTATAATCTTAGGCTTTCCGATAGAAGAGCAAAGGCAACTGTAAATTGGATTCTAGACAAAGGTATTGCCAAAAACAGAATTTTCGGAATTGGTTTTGGTGAAGAAGATTTGGTAAACGAATGTTCTAATGGTGTGCAGTGTTCAGAAGAAAAACATCTAGAGAATAGAAGAACTGAATTTGTTATTTTAAATCCGTTTACGGTAGGTAAATAACTAATCTATCTTTTTATTTCTTTTAAACCAACTGTAATTGTAGTAAGTGAAACCACTAAAATTTAAGTGCTCACTTAGTTTTACGTTGTTTTTAGCCAATTCTGTATGAAACGTATCTTCCGCTTCTTGGAATCTATGACGTTGTAACCATCTTCCCATAAAATTATTTTCGTAAGAGAATAAAATAGATACTTCTATATGAGAATGAATTGCATCTAAATAGTTTAACCTGTCTTTTACGTAAACGTAGCTGTATTTTGGATCTTTTACATAATCGTGTATTAAAAGCTTATCTACATGCGCGCTTATTTGATCTACTTCGTCCCTTGTGTATTTTCCAACGTAAGCCTCAATTTCAACGTCCATATTATCATCCTTAGCAAGTTCTTTCATCACTTGTAAAGAGCTAATGAAATAGTTGAAAGAATTTTCTCTATTGCATTTTAACTGCGCATTTTTTAAGTAAGTTTCACAGTAATAACCCTTATCTACAGATTCTTTTTTGTTCCAATATTCATATTCTATATTGTAAACATTAAAACGTTCTAATTCGTTTTCCCTAGATTGGTTATAAGGATGAATTGCTTTGATGAAAAAATCTCCAGTTTCACCTGAAGCGCTTACACTTTTTACACCAAAATCTTTTTTAGCCTTACAAATAAAATCGGCCAATAGTTGGTTCTTAGAAGCATCACCTAATGGAAATCGTTTATGTACTTTATGTAAATCATACAAAATAAGTTCATCTATTTCATTAGTTTCTACAAATTCGAAAAGTTCTTGTTCAAGCGTATAAGAACCTAAAATATTTGCAAAATTATCTACATATAATTTTCTTTCTTGACCATAAATAGTAGTCATTAAAAGAAGGCAAACAACAGAGAATAAGTGGTTTAATTTTATCATAACGTAAAGATAAACAATTATAACAAAAAAAAACCACTCAAAATTTGAGTGGTTTTATATATTATTTGGAAGTTTTAGCTTTTTCCTTTTACAAGACTTAAAACTACTGCTGCAATTCCTAAACCTATTACTATAAATGAGTTGGTATTGTCTTGCGCTTCTATTAAACTAACATCGCCAATAGCAACTTTAGTTTCTGGTATTACCATTGTATAAATTCCGTAAGCTAATAAAACTACACCTACAATTAGTAATACTGTTTTAATTGTTTTGTTCATAATTTGGTTGTTTATTGTGAGTTACGAATTTAACAATTAAAAGCAACTAAGATTAACGCAATCAAAACTTAGATTAACGTTTACCTACAAATCAAAACCAATATTTACATTTAATTTGTTAGCAATAAGCTTTGTAATTCTTGATTTCACCTCAGGAATTTTTACACTTTCTAACACCGTATTTGCAAAGGCAAACATTAATAAACCTCTACCTTCTTTTTTAGGTATTCCTCTTTGCTGCATGTAAAATAAAGCATCATCATCTAGCTGACCAATTGTACAACCATGAGAACATTTTACATCATCTGCAAAAATTTCTAATTGAGGTTTTGCGTTTATTGTGGCTTTATCACTAACTAAAACATTATTATTTTGCTGGTAAGCATTGGTTTTTTGAGCTTCTTTCTCTACAATTACTTTACCATTAAAAACACCTGTAGAACGTTCATCAAAAATACCTTTATAATCTTGATGAGATTCGCAATTTGGCTCTATGTGATGTACTAAAGTATGGTGATCTACGTGTTGTTTACCTTCAATAATTGTGATACCTTTTAAAATAGAGTCTATATGTTCTCCATTTTGATAAAAGTTTAAATTATTTCTAGTGATGTTACCACCAAATGAGAACGTATGCACAGATACTACACTGTTCGATTTTTGATTTACATAAGTATTATCTACCAATGAAGCATTGGTATTATCATTCTGAATTTTGTAATAATCTACAGTTGCACTTTTAGCCGCAAAAACTTCGGTAACAACATTAGATAAAACCGCATTAGAAGTTAAACTTTGATGACGTTCTATAATTTGAACATGAGAATTTTCTTCAACCACAATTAAATTTCTTGGCTGAATCATTGTTGCTGGCTCAGAACCTGTTGTAAAATTAATAATCTGAATTGGTTTCTGAACTTCGATATTCTTTGGGATGTAAATGTAAGCACCCTCTGATGCAAATGCAGTATTTAAACTTGTTAAGTTATCTTGTTTGGCAACTTTATTAAAATAAGTTTCTATTACTGATTTGTATTTTGGTTTATTTAATGCAGAAGACATTAAGCAAACATCGAATTTCTCATGCGTTGTTGCAGATAAGAAAGAACTGTATTTACCATCTATAAAGACTACTTTATAAGTATCTATATCATGAATAAAATACTTTTTAACATCTGCTAATTCTACAGCTTTTTCTCTATCAGGAAAAATGCTATAGTCGTTTTTTAAAAGTGAGTTTAAAGATGTGTATTTCCACGCTTCCAATTTTTTGGTTGGGAAACCTAGCTTGTCAAAGTTTTCTAAAGCTTTAGAACGTATTTCATGAACTTCTGAGTTCAAGTCTACATTATCTTCAAAAGCTACATAAGAAGAAAGTAATTTATCTTTTAATTCCATTTTATTTCGTTTGAAAGTTAAAATCACAAAGGCTATTACTAATAGCTTTTGTGTTTAAACTAGTTCCTTTTTAATCCAATCATACCCTTTTGCTTCTAATTCTAATGCAAGAGAGGCATCACCAGTTTTTACAATTTTACCATCGTGTAAAACGTGTACAAAATCTGGAACTATATAATCTAAAAGTCTTTGATAATGTGTAATAACAATTACAGCATTGTTTTTAGATTTTAATTTATTTACACCATTTGCTACAATACGTAAAGCATCAATATCTAAACCAGAATCAGTTTCATCTAAAATGGCTAATTTTGGCTCTAACATTGCCATTTGAAAAATTTCGTTACGTTTTTTCTCTCCACCAGAAAAACCTTCGTTTAACGAACGAGATAAAAATTTACGATCTATTTCTAACAATTCTGACTTTTCACGAATTTTCTTAAGCATATCTTTAGCAGGCATATCTTCTAAGCCTTTTGCTTTTCTAGTTTCGTTAATAGCTGTTTTTATAAAGTTAGTTACAGAAACACCAGGAATTTCTACAGGATATTGAAAAGATAAAAATACTCCATTATGAGCTCTTTCCTCAGGTGCTAGTTCACTAAGATCTTCGCCATCTAATTCTATACTACCATTGGTTACTTCATAATCTTCCTTACCTGCAACTATGTTTGCTAAAGTACTTTTTCCAGCTCCATTAGGCCCCATGATTGCATGAACTTCACCAGCTTTTACCTCTAGGTTTAATCCTTTTAGGATAGATTTCTCTTCTATTGCTGCGTGTAAATTGTTAATTTTTAACATGTTTTCTACTCTTTAGTTTTGAGCTTTTGGCTCTATGCTATTTAATAATTTTTCTAATTTTTCGTAATCTTTTGGAGAATGTTGTATAATCACTTCTGCATTTTCTTCTTCTGCAAATTCTTCAAAAGCCTCCATACTTTTTATAGTTTGAGGTGCATTGTAATTAAATGATGGTACTCTTTTATGTATTCTATTTTCTTCGAAATGATACAAATCACCAGTTAATAAAATTGGTTTTTCTAAACCTGTAACATTTACTAATAAAACTTGATGCCCAATTGTATGACCAGGCATTGCTTTTATAATTACTGTACCATCTGCAAAAACATCATAATCTCCATATAATTTTTGCACTTTGGTTAGATTTTTAAAAGCTTCATTTTTCGCTTTTACAGTATCTCCAAGAGTTACATTAAATTCATCATTCTGAATTAACAGAGTTGCATCATTCATATAACTGGCATGACCTGTATGATCAAAATGAGAATGAGACATTGCAAAATATTTAAAATCTTCTACTTTAAATCCTATCGATTTTAGTTGATTTTTCAGTGAATCTTGTCTTTGAATTCGATATACTCCACTTGGCTCATCAAAAGGTTCTGGCAATACTAATTGTTCTGGTAAACCAGCATCCCACATCAAGTTTCCTTTTGGATGCGAAATTACATAATAGGTATCTGTAAATTGCTTTTGTTGACCTGTATAAGTTGTATCTTGAGAAAAAACCTCTAGCTTTTTCACCAAAATAGATCCTCCTTTTAATTGATACAATTTCACTTCAGGAACATTAGGTGATTGTGCTTCTTTCTTTTCTGCATTTTTGCAGCTTACAATACTAATTGCAAAAAATAAGTAGAATAGGTTTTTCATTAATTTGGTTTAAGTTAATTTTTATGCTTATCCTACAGAACCTTCTAAAGAAATTTCTAATAATTTCTGTGCTTCTACAGCAAATTCCATTGGTAACTTGTTAAGTACTTCTTTACTAAAACCATTTACAATTAATGCAATTGCTTTTTCTGTATCTATACCTCTTTGATTACAATAAAATAATTGGTCTTCTCCAATTTTACTTGTAGTAGCTTCGTGTTCTATTTGAGCTGATTTGTTTTTAGCCTCTATATAAGGAAATGTATGTGCACCACAAGCATTACCCATTAAAAGTGAATCGCATTGCGAAAAATTACGTGCATTTTCTGCTCTTGAGTTTATTTGTACTAAACCTCTGTAAGAGTTTTGAGATTGACCTGCTGAAATACCTTTAGAGATAATGGTTGACTTGGTATTTTTACCCAAGTGAACCATTTTAGTACCTGTATCTGCTTGCTGAAAATGATTAGTTACTGCTATAGAATAAAATTCACCTACAGAATTATTTCCTTTTAAAATACAAGAAGGATATTTCCAAGTTACTGCAGAACCTGTTTCAACTTGTGTCCAAGAAATTTTTGCATTGGTTTCACACAAACCTCTTTTGGTTACAAAGTTAAAGACACCACCTTTTCCGTTTTCATCTCCAGGAAACCAGTTTTGCACTGTAGAATATTTAATTTCAGCATCATCCATAGCAATTAATTCTACAACTGCAGCATGCAATTGATTTTCATCTCTTTGAGGTGCAGTACAACCTTCTAAATAAGAAACATAACTACCTTTGTCTGCAACAACTAAAGTTCTTTCAAATTGTCCTGTTCCTCCTTCGTTTATTCTAAAATAGGTTGATAATTCCATAGGACATTTAACACCTTTTGGAATGTAACAGAAAGATCCATCAGAAAAAACAGCCGAATTTAAAGCTGCATAAAAGTTGTCTGATGTTGGCACAACTGTACCTAAATATTTTTTCACCAACTCTGGATGCTCTTGAATAGCTTCTGAAATTGGCATAAAAATAATACCTTTTTCACCTAAAGTTTTCTTAAAAGTAGTAGCTACAGAAACAGAATCCATTACAATATCTACTGCAACATTTGCTAATTTCTTTTGCTCATCTATAGAAATACCTAATTTTTTAAATGTTTCTAATAAATCAGGATCTACCTCGTCTAAAGAATTTAATTTTGGTTTCTTTTTAGGTGCAGAATAATAGGCAATCTCTTGAAAATCTGGCTTAGGATATTTAACGTTAGCCCAATCTGGCTCTGTCATTTTTTCCCAAACTCTAAACGCTTCTAGCCTCCATTCAGTCATCCATTCTGGTTCGTTTTTCTTTTTAGAAATTGCACGAACAACATCTTCATTTAAACCTTTGGCAAACGTTTCACTTTCTATATCTGTATAAAAACCATATTCATACTCTTTGGTTTTTAATTCTTGTTCTAAATCTTCTTCTGTATACTTTGACATGATTGTCTAATTTTAAAGTGAAAATGATTCTCCACAACCACAAGTTCTATTTGCGTTTGGATTATTAAACACAAAACCTTTACCATTTAGACCTCCTGAATATTCTAAAGTGGTACCAACTAAATATAAAAAGCTTTTTTTGTCTACGACAATTTTTACATCATTCTCTTCAAAAACTTTATCGTTTTCTTGTTGGTTATTATCGAAAGTTAAATCATAAGATAAGCCTGAACAACCTCCACTCTTTACACCAACTCTTACAAAATCTTTTGTCGAGTCAAAGCCATCATCTGTCATCAGTTCAATGACTTTTCTCTTTGCTGTGTCTGAAACTTTTATCATAATTTTAAATAGATTAAATCTAAATTGTCTGCAAATATACGACATAAGTCGCAAAAAAAACACAAACTTTCATTATGAAACTTAATGTAGTTATTGGTTTTATTGATTAGTTTTTAAAGGCAGGATTATTGATAAATTCTTGGTCTGTAAGTGTTAATAAAAACGCTTTTAAATCGGCCTTTTCTGCGTCACTCAAACCTACTCCACCTTGGTTTACTTTTTTCATTAACGGATCTATAGTTTCTGAGAATTTTAGGCCTTCTGAGTAGTGATTGATAACTTCTTCTAAAGTAGAAAAACGTCCATCATGCATGTAAGGTGCTGTATAAGTTAAATTTCTTAAAGATGGTGATTTGAATTTACCATTATCTGCAGAATCTCCAGTAATGGCCCCTAAACCTAAATCTGTAAAGGTTTCATCTAAACCATTGTTATGAAATTGATTGTCTGTCCACAGTGGATTATTATTGCTTCCATGACAATGAAAACAATCCCCTTTTTCTTCACTCATAAAAATGTTAAATCCATTTTGTTCTTCAACTGTTAGTGTTGCTTCACCCAATAAATAGTTATCAAATTTTGAATTTGCAGAGATGATAGTTCTCATAAATTGAGCAACTGCCTTAGCTACCAAATCTGAACTGATTTCTGAGGTACCAAATGCCAATTGAAACAAATCTGGATACCTATCATGATTGTTTAATCTTTTGGTAATCTCTTTTAAATCTCCATGCATTTCTACAGGATTTACAATGGGCTCAATTACTTGATTTTCTAAACCAAATTCTTTACCATCCCAAGCAAACCGTTCGTCAAAATTCCAGGCTAAATTGAATAAGGGCATAGAATTCCTTGAACCTAAATCTCCTTCAGCACCTTCACTAAATTGAAAACTGTCTGAAAAAGCTTCTTGTAATTTGTGACAGTGAGCACAAGATTGTGTTTGGTTACCAGATAAAATTCTATCAAAAAACAACTTTTTACCCAAAGCTACCCCTTCTTCTGTAAGTGGATTATCAGCAGGGATAACAGGTGCTATAAGCTTATCTGCAAATAATTCTGGTATTTGTAAATTGTAAGAAACAGGTACATAAATATCTTCCTCTTTAGATGAGCAACTCATTAAAAAAGTGAAAAATAAAATATATAAACCTAATTTTCTCATATCCTTAAAAGTACTAATTATTCGTTATTTCACCCAGAGAAAAGACAGATTGACCATTGGCATTCATTAAAATTTGAGCATCGAAATTGGGCATTAAAACTGTATTAAGTTCGTTTAAATTCCAGGTATTTGGATTTTTAAACCATTCTGCAACATTCATTTGAATTTCTATAGTTGTATTGTCTGAAATTTCTACATTCCCTAGGTCTATATCTATTGAAGTATCTTGTAAAATTAAGTTATCTGGATCTGTAATATCTGCAGCTCTAATTGCATGATAATTAAAATTAGCATCTGCATTATTAGTGTCTTTGTATTTGCCATCAAATTGCATGTAATGATAGCCTCCACCCAACATTTCTGGAACATTAAAAGAAGCTGAATTCAAATCTGGATAAATACCATCTAAATTATCTGCATCATTAAAACCAAATGTAAAATTAAGTGATTTTGAGCCCTTAGTAATACCTTCTAAAACAATCTCTGCACCTGTATTTTCAACAACATCAATAAGTTGATAATTATTGGCTACTGCCCCAATTGTTGTATTTGAAACCACATATCTTAATCTTTCAATACTAATTAAATCTCCATTTTCATTGGTAAATTTAAACTGATTAAAATCTGATGATGAAATTGCTGTACCATCCCAATTTTGGGTAAATTTAAGAGTAACATTTACAGTTTCTATATTTACATCATTGTCTTCTGAACAGGCCAAAAATGTAAAACAAAATACTACTAAAGTGAATATTATTTTTCTCATAAAATTATTTTATATGTATAATCAGTCCGTCTGAAAAACCTTTATTCTCAGAGATATCTAAATCTGAACTGCTACTTTCTCCTACAGCAATAATCTGGTTATTGTTAAGTGCAACAGCATCAAAAAGTAATTCATTTTCTGAACCACCAACAAATTGTTGCCAAAGTAAATTACCATTATTATCAACTTTTAAAACCCAAGCATCATTTTGACCATTATTGGTAAAACCTGAATCTAAACTTCTGGAGTTACCAGAAATTATAAAATCACCATCTTGCGTTTTAGAAATAGATCTTGCCACATCAAAACTAGAGCCACCAAAGTTTTTGCCCCAAATTAAATTACCATCTGACGATATTTTTATCATCCATAAATCTGCACCCCCATTGTTTGAAGAGACATCTTGATCCGTACTTCTTGTATCACCTACAACTATAAAATTACCATCATCTGTGGCTGTAATTCCTCTTGGCTCTTCTACTTCTGAGCCACCAAAACTTTTTTCCCAGATTAATTCTCCAGTATTAGAAAGTTTGAAAAGCCAATAATCATAAGTGCCTTTGTTATTGCTTATATTAAAATCTTCGCTATCTGAAGATGCTGCAATTATGTATTCATTTGTGTTGGTTTCAATGACTCCAAAAGGCACATCTGTAAATGAACCTCCAAAATATCTGCTCCAAACTAAATCCCCATTATTGTTTAATTTTATAGCCCAGACATCTCCTCCTGCATGTCTTTCTAAAGTTTTAGAATTACCTTGACCATTAGAAGCTGTTACATCTAAAACACCCGTAATTAAAAAACCATTGTCTGCTGTTTGAAGCAAAGCATTACCTGTATCTGCACCTGAAAATCCAAAAGTTTTTTCCCAAGAAATGCTGCCATCGAAAGTGGTTTTTATCATCCAAAAATCTTGTGCACCTGCATTTTCA
The DNA here is from genome assembly GCF_000152945.2 of Polaribacter sp. MED152. NCBI lineage: Bacteria > Pseudomonadati > Bacteroidota > Flavobacteriia > Flavobacteriales > Flavobacteriaceae > Polaribacter > Polaribacter sp. MED152. Next base: position 1,821,389 of record NC_020830.1, read on the forward strand.
TCTACATCAAAATCTGAACTTTTACTAAACCCAAATAACGCAAAGCCACCATCATTTGTAGCTATTAAATCTGCTGCTCTGTCATCATCTGAACCACCATAAGTTTTACTCCACAATAAAACGTGATCTGATGAGAATTTCATCAACAAAAAATCGAAACTTTCATCGGATTTATCTTGAATATCAAAATCGTTACTTTGTGTGTATCCTAAAACTGCATAACCACCATCTAAAGTGCTAACCACTGATTGATAAACATCATTTTTAGAACCTCCATAAGTGGTTGCTGTAACTTCTTTTGTTGAATTTACAAAAGAAAAACCTCCTCTAATTTCTGGATCTGAACATTGAAAAAGGAAAAAAAGAGATGCTAAATAGCAGAGTTTTTTCATTCAAAAATTTATTCTGATTTTTTAATTAAAAACAATCCGTTTTCAATATCACTAACTACAATTACGCCACTTTCAAAATAAGGATAAACATTCCAAACTCCATTGAATGAAGCTAAGTTATTAGCAGGCCTTGTGTCAAAAAAACCAACTTCATTTACAGTTTTATTGGCAATGTTGGTAATGTCTATCATTCTAACACCTGCTGTATAATTTGCTAAATAAAACGTATCACCTTTAACATAACCATTATGATCTATAGCTGCAGTTACACCTAAATACTCAAGGTGTAATTTAGGATTATCTAAATCGATAAAATCAAAAACTACAGTTCTAGTTCTTCCTCCATTTCTTAACTCATCTAACTCATCACCTAAAAGAAAATAACTCATGTCTTCTGTAAACCAACCTTGGTGTGTGTACTCTACATTAGAATAACTTATAGATGATAGTTTAATAGGGTTTCGTTTGTCTGTAATATCTACAATTACAACTTCTGTTTCATTACTACCAATTAATATTTCTTTTCCTACATGTTCTGTGTCTGGCCCATTATAAGTAACAACTTGAGCATCATGAGAGTAGTTTGTGAAACCACCTTCGTTTACTGGATTTAAAGGATCTTGAATATTGATAAATAGTGGACCACCAGCAAAAGTGCCATTTCTACTTGTACCAACAGGATATGCATAACCTTCACTTTCATTAATGACAATATTGTGTGCACTACCAAAATTGGTATAAGTTGCATCTGCATCGAAAACAACTGGCGGATTTGCTACATCTCTTAACTTTGTTAAATCAAAAACTTGCATACCATGATTTGATGCTTCACTAACCACAAAAGCATGATTGTTATACACTTTTACATCTCTCCAATCGCTATTTACAGTTGCAGTTGGTAAAAAACCAACTATTACTGGCTCTGTTGGCTCACTAATATCAATAAAAGAAACACCAGAATTTAAGCCCATTAATGCATATTCTTTATTGGTTGTTGGGTCTGTCCAACCCCAAGAGTCATTACCACTTAAGTTATTGGTAGCTGTGTTTGATAAGTCTAAATCGCTTAAAGAAATTCTAGCCAATAAATCATAACCATTACAAGGAAAACCACCGGCCGAACCATTTTCACATTTGGTTATGGTGTCATCATTGGTATCAACAATATCTACTACAGGATTTGGATCTGTGATTTGTGAATCTGAAAGATCTTTAGAACAACTAAATGAAATAAGAATTACTAAAAACAATACTTTTTTAAACATAACATTTTTTTTAGGTTGGTAGCAATAGTGCTGATAAAACGATAAGTAACAAAGCGTTATTGCATAATTATTATACCAAAAATATAATTTATAATTGAAATCAAATTAAAATCTCTGTTAAAGTAACTCTATCAATTTTAAGAATGTGACTATCTTTGCAGCATGTTAGAAGATAAAAATCAGAATAAAACGTCATTGGCTGAACTTGGTGAGTTTGGTTTAATAAATCATATTACAAAATACTTTAAAGCAAATCATACCTCTACAGTGAAAGCTGTTGGAGATGATGCTGCTGTTTTAGAGGCTTCAGAGCAACAAACTTTAATTACCACAGATTTGTTAATAGAAGGTGTACACTTTGATTTAAGTTACATGCCCTTAAAACATCTAGGTTACAAAGCTGTAATGGTTAATTTATCTGATGTTTATGCTATGAATGGAACTGCAGAGCAAATCACTGTGTCTATTGCTGTTTCTAACAGATTTCCTTTAGAAGCTATTGAAGAACTATATGCAGGTATTCAATTGGCTTGTTCTACTTACAAAATTGATTTAGTTGGGGGTGATACCACTTCTTCTACAAAAGGTATTTTAATTTCGGTTACTGCAATTGGTAAAGCCAACAAAGAAGATGTAGTTTACAGAAACACTGCAAAAGAGACTGATTTAATTGTAGTTTCTGGTGATTTAGGTGCTGCCTATTTAGGGCTACAAGTTTTGGAAAGAGAAAAGCAAGTTTTTCAAGTAGACCCAAACAATCAACCAGACTTAGATAATTATACATATTTAATTGAGCGTCAATTAAAACCTGAAGCACGTAAAGACATTCCTGGTTTACTGAAAGAATTAGAGGTAAAACCAACATCTATGATTGATATTTCTGATGGTCTGTCATCAGAACTTTTTCACATTTGTACACAAAGCAATGTTGGTTGTAAAATTTACGAAGACAAATTGCCTTTAGACCCTCAAGTAATATCTGCTTGTGAAGAATTTGAATTAGATTCTACAATGGTTGCTTTAAGTGGTGGTGAAGATTACGAACTACTTTTTACTGTGCCTATTGCTGATTTTGATAAAATAAAAGGAAACCCTAATTTTTCTATTATTGGCCATATCACAGAAGAAAATCAAGGTTTACAATTAATTACAAGAGCCAATCAAGAAATTGAATTGAAAGCTCAAGGTTGGAATTCTATGCAATAGTGCTATTGTTTCTTTAAGTTTACACTAGCTCAAAAATTTAGAGTTTTAATAAAGTTGGTTGTTTAAGAAATACGTTACCAATTCTGAAGAAGTCTTTAAATTTAGCTTATTAAGTATATTTTTTCTGTGCGTATGAACTGTATGAATGCTTATAGATAACTTAGCTGCAATTTCTTTGCTAGAATTATTTAGAGAAATTAATCGAATAATATCTTGCTCTCTAGAGGTTACAGCTGCTGATAAAAGTAACTGAGAATAATTTTTATAAAACAAAGTTTCGTATTCATTCTTATCATTAAGAATTTTAATACTAGCAATTATAGGCCTTTTATTTTTTTCATCTATTAAACTGCAATGTGTTATACCAATTATTGGTTTTCCCTCACCATCAAAATAAATTGGTGTTTGATGTTCTACAATATTAACATATTCGTCTTTGCTATTTTTAACTCTAATATTCCAAGTATAGCTTAATTTATGTCTGTCTTTCTTTTCAACTTTGGTCATAGTAAAGTTCATCAAATCTTCTAACATTGATAAAAATACAGGCAAACTTTCTGGGTCAAAATGAGAAAACCAATACTTAATACCTTCAGTCGTCATTTTTTCTACACTTAACCCTAACGTATGTTCAAAATTTTTACTCACAAATTCATAAATCTGTTTTGATGTATTTGTAACTATAAAAAAAGATTGCATAGGAGGTAAAAACTCATCCAACTCTCTTAATTTTTGAATATGATCTGCTACAATAGTTCCATCATACTCTTTGTAAGTATCAAAAACCTCTTTAAAAAGATTGTATTTCTGCTTTTGCATATATTTCTTAAATAACGATTTACTAAAAAACTATTCTTGGATAGATTTATTTAGAACACCAAAATACCTTAAACTAATCTATAATTTAATAGCTCATTGATATTTATTTTGAGGGATAAATTGCATTTCAATAAAAGCAACGTAAGCATTGATCTATTGAAAAATTTAATGGGAGATTGTTTGATTTACTATGATATTATGATTCATCAATTTAAGAGAACCATAACCACCAAGAAAAATACATAGGCTAGCAAGAAAATGATTTCCTGTCAATTTTTCAAGAAAAAAACCAATAATAAATCCAAAAGTAATTCCTAGCAGAACCTTTAAGTAATACTTAGTTAACTTTTGTTTAGCCAAAGCAATTTGTAATGCATTACTTTCTGTAAAATTCTGATTTCCATTTATAAACAAATCCAGATTATGAATAAAATCTGCATACAATTTTTGAAAAGCAATTGGCGTAATTTGCATATTACCAGGCACATAGTAAGTTATGCTAAGTATATCTAAATTTTGAATAATGGTAATTTTAGATTCCCAATTTAAAGGATTCATTTTCCAACCATCTACTAAAGATGACTTCTTAAAAAAGGTAAATGTATTTGTACTTTCTCTCTTTTTCTTGAAATTGTAAAGTTCAAAATACTGAGTTAACTTTTCTTCTAAATCATATTGATTATCTACAACAAATTCGAAGCTTTTCCGATAAAAATCCATTACTTAAGTAAAATTGGATTAAACAACAATTTTTTTCCAAAAATAACATTTATTTAACAAATTCTTTCAAAAGATCTTGCAATTCTTCTAGATTCTCTATGTGACTCATATGTCCATTAGTCAAAGTTTTTAATTCTGTTTTTGTTACTGAAGCTTCTTCTACAGATTTTTCATAACTCAAAACAGGATCTTTTTTACCAGCAATTATTAATTTTTTAAAGCTATTGTTGGCCAACACATGGTTTTGGTTTGGCCTTAAACGCATACCTTCATTTGCTGCTATATAACCCTGAATAGGTGTTTTTAAGGCTTCCTTTAAGGCTAAATTAATTTCCTCACGAAATGCATTTCTACTGGTTTCTGTAAATAAATTTACAAAAGACATACGAACCAGGTTTTCAAAATTGTTTTGTACCATTTTATTAGCACGAATTCTTAGTGCTTTTCGCTCTTCATCATCTTCATTAGAAGTTGAATTTAATAAGCATAAGCCTTTTATGGCATCAGGGTTTCTATCTGCCAATGTCAATGCCACATACCCTCCTAAAGAATGACCAACAATAAAGTACCTTCTCAATTTTAGGTATTTTAAAACAGCTTCTATAGCTTCTGCAAATAATTCTAAACTATGCACATAACCCAAACATGCTGTATCTCCATGTCCTAATAAATCTATAGAAATAACTCTATTTCTTTGTGATAGACTTGGTGCTATATATTTCCACATGGTTTTATTTTCTAAAAAACCATGAATCAAAACAATAGCAGTTCCTTTACCAACATCAGAAAAAGAAATATTTATTTTTTTAAAAGTTATCGATTTTTGCATCACACAAAAATATGTATATTTCCACTTCTAAATTAACCAAAACATGAACAAAACAAAAGAAATCTGGATTGCTGGTTTTGCACTCTTTTCACTTTTTTTTGGAGCAGGAAATTTAATTCTACCACCAACTTTAGGTGCCAAAGCAGGTTTAGACTGGTGGATTGTTGTTTTGGGCTTTGTTACTACAGCTGTTACCATACCTATTTTAGCCATTTTTGCTCACGCAAAATTACAGGGTACTTTATATGATTTTGGTAAAAAAGTATCACCAGTATTTAGTACAATTTATTGTTTATTGATTTATAGTATTGCCATTGCAATTCCTTCTCCTAGAACTGCAGCAGTTACGCATGAAATGACTGTGCAACCTTTTTTTGACACATCAACACTATTTACAAGTATCATTTACTTTGTACTTGTTTTTATTTTTGCCATTAACAGGTCTAGAGTTATAGGTTTAATAGGAAAATTCTTAACGCCTATTATTGTTATTATTTTATTAATTATTATTGGTATTGCCATTTTTACATCACCAGCAAGTTTATCTGCTTCTACTTTTAATACTCCTTTTGTAGATGGTTTATTGGAAGGTTACCAAACTTTTGATGCTATTGGAGGTGTTGTTGTAGGTGCTGTAATTATCATTTCATTAAACTATAGTTCTCACACTACTTTCGAAGCTAAAAGAAAGCTTATTAGAAAAGCTGGTTTTATTGCTGGTACAGGCTTATTACTAATTTATGGTGGTCTTATTTTAGGAGGATCTTTATTTGCGAGTACGTTTGCAGAAAATGCTTCTAGAACCGAAATTTTAACCAGTTTAAGCACACAAACATTAGGTAATTTTGGAACAACTTTTTTAAGTGTATTGGTTGCTTTGGCATGCTTTACAACTGCAGTTGGTATTGTAACAGGTTCTGCAGATTATGTTAAGGGTATTTGCAACAATTCTCAAAAAGCTTATTTAATTACAGCTGCAATTGCTTCGTTAATTGGCATTTTTGTTGGCAGCTATCAAGTAGACTTTATTATAACACTTGCAGTACCTGCTTTAATGTTTTTGTACCCAATAACTATAATGCTAATTTTACTAAACATTGTGCCAAATAAATTTGCTTCTAAATTAGTGTTCAGGGGTGTAATTCTTGTAACTTTCATTTTTAGCATTCCAGATTTTTTAGGCTTTATCATTCCTAGAGAAAACTTAACTGGTATAAAAAGTATTATTCCTTTAGCAGAAAATAGTTTGGGCTGGGTTTTACCTGCTTTATTTACTTTTGCAATTTTAAATCTTAGCACTTTTAAGTCTGAAAAAGATAAATTACAAGCTTAAATTTTATCATTTAATAGAAATATAACTTTTAGCAATTCAAAATACTGTAAATTAGCTACTTTAAATTGGGGCTTTGTTAAACTATTATCTTTATCCACATAACACATCTAAAGAATGGGTAACCTTTGTACATGGTGCAGGAGGTAGCAGTTCTATTTGGTTTAAACAAATACGAGATTTTAAAAAGCAATTTAATGTACTCATTTTAGATTTAAGAGGGCATGGAAATAGCAAGCCTACTTTAAAAGACACTTTTAATCCAAAATATACTTTTGATTCTATTACCAATGATATTGTAGAGGTAATAGATCATTTAAAAATTGAAAAATCTCATTTCATTGGTATTTCTTTAGGTACTATTTTAATTAGGAATCTTGCAGAAAAAAAACCAGATTTAGTACAAAGTATGGTAATGGGTGGTGCTATTATTAAGTTAAACACTCGTTCTCAAATCTTAATGAAATTGGGTGTTATCTTTAAATCTGTAGTACCTTACATGCTACTCTATAAATTCTTTGCATTTATTATAATGCCTAGAAAAAATCATAAAAAATCGAGAAGTCTTTTTGTAAACGAAGCTAAAAAACTATATCAAAAAGAATTTATACGATGGTTTAAATTAACCTCTGAAATAAATCCTTTATTGCGCTTCTTTAGAGCAAAAGATATAAAGATTCCTACTTTATATGTTATGGGTGCAGAGGATCATTTATTTTTGCCATCTATTAAAAATATTGTGAATAAACACACTACAAGTTCTCTTTTTGTAATTAACAATTGTGGACATGTTGTAAACGTAGAACAACCAGAAGTATTTAATAATGAAACTATTGGTTTCATTAATTCTCTTGCATAAGCCTTTTTAATATTCTAAATTTACTTTTAAATTTAGAAAAATCATGAACCAGATTATCACCTTTGGTGAAGTATTAATGCGTATTTCGCCAAGAGGAAACAAAAAATTTATTCAATCTAACAACGTAGAGTTTTATTTTGGAGGTACAGAAGTAAATGTAGGAATTTCAATTGCCAATTTTGGAGGAAAAGTAAAACACATCTCTTGTATTTCTGATGATTTTATTGGTAACACAGCAATATCATATTTGAATAAATTTGACCTTGACACCACTGCAATTGTACGTTCTAGCAGACCTTTGGGTGTTTACTTTTTAGAAGTAGGTGCAGTTATTAGACCAAGTTCTATTTCTTATAACAGATCTCACTCCTCTTTTTCTGAAATAAAACCAGAAATGGTTGATTGGGAAAAATCGTTAGAAAATGGCAAATGGTTTCATTGGACAGGGATTACACCTGCCTTAAACAAAGGTAGTCAGCAAACTTTATTAGAAGGTTTAAAACTAGCGCGTAAAAAAGGCTTACAAGTTTCTGCAGATCCTACTTATAGAAGTGGTTTATGGAAATATGGAGAAAATCCTAGAGAAATTTTATCAGAAATGATTGAATATTCAACCATTTTTATAGGCGGAATTAATGAAATAAATGAACTTTTAGAAACTGAATATACTTACTCTAATGAAGATTTTATAGCAGCTAGTAAGCAGTTAATGGAAACATATCCATCAATAGAAAAAGTTTTTGATAAGATTAGAACATCTATTAATTCTTCTTGGCATAAAATAAGAGCGAGAATGTGGAATGGAATTGAATTTAGAGAAACTGAAGATATAGACATTACCCATGTTGTAGACAGAATTGGAACAGGTGATGCATTTGCAGCTGGCTTAATTCATGGTTTACAAAAGTTCGATGATTTTAAAGCCATACAATTTGCATCTGCTGCTTGTGCTATAAAACACACGTATTTGGGTGATGTAAATTATGCTAATGAAGAAGAAGTAATTAGCATTTTAGAAGGTAATACTACTGGTAGGTTAAAAAGATAAAACAATAAAAAAGGCAAGTAATAATTACTTGCCTTTTTTTAAATTTTTTAATTGAATTTAATTCATTAAATCTTCAATCTCATCTGCTTCAATAGGTATGTTTCGCATTAAATTAAAAGGTTCTCCTTTTTCTTGTATAACAACATCATCTTCTAAACGGATTCCAAAACCTTCTTCTGGAATGTAAATTCCTGGTTCTACTGTAAAAACCATATTTGCTGTCATTGGTTTATGTAGCAAACCATAATCGTGAGTATCTAAACCTATATGATGACTTGTGCCATGCATAAAATATTTTTTATAAGCAGGCCATTTTGGATCTTCATTTTGAACATCAGCTTTATCTAATAAACCTAATTTTAATAACTCAGAGGTCATAATTTTACCAACCTCAACATGATAATCTTTCCAAATAGTGCCAGGTACTAATAGTTTTGTAGCTTCGTTTTTTACATAATTTACAGCATTGTAAACTTCTTTTTGCCTTTTAGAAAATTTACCAGAAACTGGTATGGTTCTAGATAAATCGCTCTTATAATTGGCGTATTCTGCTGCTATATCAAACAAAATTAAATCGCCACTTTTACATTGCTGATTGTTCTCTATATAATGCAAAACATTTGCATTGTTACCAGATGCTATAATTGGTGTATAGGCAAAGCCTTTAGATCTATTTCTTACAAATTCATGCAATAATTCTGCTTCAATTTCATACTCCCAAACACCTGGTTTTACGAAATTTAGAATTCGCCTGAACCCTTTTTCTGTGATGTTGCAAGCATGTTGCATTAGCTCTAATTCAATACCATCTTTTACAGCTCTTAAATCTTGTAAAATAGGGTTACTTTTTGCAACAGAATGTGCAGGATATTTAGCCAATAACCATTTTGTAAATCGGTCTTCACGTGTTTCGGTTTCTACAGAAGCTCTATAATGTTCGTTGGTATTTATGTAAAAAGTATCTGCGTAAGTAGACATTTCAAACAAGGTTTTTTCTAAGTCTTGCAACCAGAAAATAGTTTGAATTCCGCTTGTTTTTGTAGCTGCTTCTTTCGTTAGTTTTTCACCTTCCCAAACAGCAATATGTTCATTTGTTTCTCTAACAAATAATACTTCTCTTAAATCTTCATTAGGACAATCAGGAAATAACATTAACACACTTTCCTCTTGATCTACACCACTTAAATAAAAAATATCTCTGTGTTGTTCAAAAGGCATTGTGCTATCTGCACTTATAGGATAAATATCATTTGAGTTAAAAATAGCAATACTTTTAGGCTTCATTTGAGCCATAAAATTTTTACGATTTTTTATAAAAAGTTCTGAATTTATTGGGTTGTATTTCATGCGTACTTAAATTTTAGTACACAAATGTAGCAATTAAAAACTCAAAAAAAGAGTGCTAGTTTCGTTTACTTTTGGCTGCACCACTTCTACCTCTTCCTGAATTATTTGCGGGTTTTCTTCGCTTATAATTGTTAGTTCTTTTCGCTTTTTTAGGTGTATCTGATTTGCCTTGTGTAGTTTTTTTCTTTTTGTTAAATGAACCTTTACTTTGAGAAGCTGCTCTTTTTGGAGCTGCTGTATCTGTAGGTTCAAAACCTTCTACAACTATCGATGTTAATTTCTCATTCAATAATTTTTCAATTTCTTTTTGATATTCTGTTTCTTCACTACAAACTAATGAAATGGCTTCACCTTTTGCACCTGCTCTACCAGTTCTACCAATTCTATGTACATAATCTTCGGGTACATTTGGCAACTCATAATTTATTACATAAGGCAATAAAGGTATGTCTAAACCACGAGCTGCAATATCTGTAGCCACCAAAACTTTAATGGTATTGTCTTTAAAGTTTTTTAACGCTTTTGTTCTAGCACCCTGACTTTTATTACCATGAATAGCTGCTGCAGAAATTTTAGATTTAATTAAATTCTGAGTTAATCTATTTGCTCCATGTTTGGTTCTTGTAAAAATTAAAACCTGATTCCAATTATTGTCTTTAATCAACTTTATTGTGAATTCAGTTTTCTTCTTTTTATCAATTTGATAAACTTTATGCGATACTTTTTTAGCGGTAGAATTTTGGGGTGCAGTTTCTACTTCTACAGGATTTTTTAGAATACCACTAGCTAGCTTTTTAATTTCTTTAGAAAACGTAGCAGAAAACATCAAGTTTTGACGTTTTGCAGGCATATAACTAATAATTTTGTTAATGTCTCTAACAAAACCCATATCTAACATTCTGTCTGCTTCATCTAAGATAAAAACGTCAATTCGTTTAAATGAAACTGCTTTTTGGTCATGTAAATCAAGTAATCTTCCTGGTGTTGCCACTAGTATATCTACACCCCTTTTTAAGGTTGCAATTTGAGAAGCTGCTTTTACACCTCCAAAAACCACTGCAGATTTTATATTTACATATTTGCTATATTCTCTAACATTATCATGCACTTGAGCAGCCAATTCTCTAGTTGGTGTTAAAACCAAAGCTCTAATTGGCCTATATTTTGGGTGTTTCGTTTCTGATAAATATTGCAAAACTGGTAGTGTAAAACCTGCTGTTTTACCTGTACCTGTTTGTGCAGAAGCTAACACATCTTTACCTTCTAAGATATGAGGTATTGCTTTTTCTTGTATTGGAGATGGCTTTGTATATCCTTTTTCTTCCACTGCTTTTACAAAAGCATCTGATAAGCCTAATGATTTAAATGACATAGTTGTTGTTTAAGAAACAACTAGTTGTTGTTGGTTCTAAATTGCTACAAAGGTACACTGATTACTCTACTAAACGCAATTATTAGGTGCATATTTCATAAATAGAATATCAAATAAAAAAAGATGCTTAACAGCATCTTTTTATTTATATTTTTATCATAAAAATTACCTTCTTCTAGCCCTAGTTCCTCTAAGAACTCCTACTAAAAATAAAATAATAATTGCACCTGTTGCACCAACAACAATATCTTCTAACCAATAAGGATTAATGTTTAATTTTATACCCAATTCTCCATAAAGCCAGTCACCTACAAAACTTCCTGCAATACCTATAATAATATTAACAATAAGACCAAACCCATTGTCTCTCATTAAAACATCAGCTATATAACCACAAATGGCACCAATGATAATTGTGTACAAAATACCCATAATAATAATTTTTTATTGTTTAATTGATTTCTAGCTAAAATAAAAAAAATTAACAATATTTTACTAAAGGATATATTTTAAAACCAATATTTTAGTAAATTAATTCAATAATTAGCAATATTAATCGCAATTCAACATCAACAAATAACCTAACTATTATGAAAAAATTTATCTTTTTTTTCTTCTTATCAACCTCATTTTTATGTTTTGGCCAGCAAAGCGCAACAAGCGCTTCTAAAGTGGCTGAATCTCTAAAAATTAAAGAACAACTAGCTCAAAATTCTTTAGTTAAAAATGTAAGTTTTACAAATATTGGGCCAACAGTAATGAGTGGTAGAGTTGCAGATTTAGCTGTAAACCCTAACAATACTACAGAATTTTATGTGGGTTATGCTTCAGGTGGTTTATGGTATACAAATAATAATGGTACCACATTTACTCCAATTTTAGACAATTCTCCAACACAAAATATTGGTGATATTGCTGTAGACTGGAACTCAGGTACAATTTGGGTAGGTACAGGAGAAAAAAACTCTTCTAGATCTAGTTATGCAGGTATTGGTTTATTAAAATCTACAGACCAAGGTAAAACTTGGCAAAATATGGGTTTAACAGATTCTCATCATGTTAGTAGAATAGTTATAAATCCAAATAATGTTAACGAAGTTGTGGTTGGTGTTATAGGTCATTTGTATTCTTCAAATGCAGAAAGAGGAATTTTTAAAACTACAGATGGTGGTAAAACTTGGGCAAAAACGCTATTTGTAAATAATGATACTGGTATTATTGATGTAGCATTTGCACCAGAAAATTTTAATACTATGTATGCTGCATCTTGGGAAAGAGAACGTAAAGCCTGGAACTTTGATGGTGATGGCTCTAATTCTGCCATTTATAAAAGTACAGATGCAGGTAATACCTGGACTAAAGTTTCAGACAATTCTGGTTTTCCTACAGGAAATGGAGTGGGTAGAATTGGTTTAGCTGTGTTTAATGAAAACACAGTATATGCTTTGCATGACAGCCAATTTAGAAGACCAAAAGGCGCTGCAAGAAAAGCTTCTGATGCACTTACCAAAGAAGATTTTAAAACAATGTCTAATGCAGAATTTTTAAAATTAGACGATAAAAAAATAAATACATTTTTAAAAAATAACGGTTTTCAAGAAAAGTACAGAGCAGAAAATGTAAAACAAATGGTTAGAGTTGGTACAGTAAAACCAGCAGATTTAGCTAGTTACTTAGAAGACGCAAATGCTATGTTGTTTGATACTCAAGTTGTAGGTGCAGAAGTATTTAAAACTACCAATGGAGGAAAATCTTGGAAAAAAACACACAATAATTTCTTAGATGGTGTTTACAGTTCTTACGGTTATTATTTTGGTGAAATACGTGTTGACTTGCAAGATGAAAAAGCAATCTATGTTTTGGGTGTACCTATCATTAAATCGAAAGATGGTGGTAAAACCTTTACCTCAATTAGTAAAGAAAATGTGCATTCAGATCATCAAGCATTATGGGTAAATCCAAAAAAATCTGGTCATATTTTAAATGGTAATGATGGTGGTTTAAACCTTTCTTATGATGATGGTGCAAGCTGGATTAAATTAAATGATCCTGCAGTTGGACAATTCTACTCTGTATATGCAGACACTCAAAAGAATTATAAAGTTTATGGTGGTTTACAAGACAATGGTGTTTGGGTAGCTGCGAATAATGCAAGGGTAGATAAACGTTGGCAACAATCAGGTCAAAATCCTTACGAATCAATTATGGGTGGAGATGGTATGCAAGTACAAGTTGATGAAAGAAATCAAAATATTGTGTATACAGGTTATCAATTTGGAAATTATTTTAGAATTGATAGAGAAAAAGGCAAGCAAACTTATATTCAGCCAAAGCACACATTAGGTGAAACTCCTTATCGATTTAATTGGCAAACACCAATTTTATTGTCAAAACACAATCAAGATATTTTATATTTAGGAGGTAATAAATTACACAGATCTTTAAATCAGGGTGATGATTGGGAAACGATTTCTGACGATTTAACCACAGGTGGTAAAAAAGGTAATGTAGCTTATGGTACTTTAACCTCAATTTCAGAAAGTCCGTTTCAATTCGGATTAATTTATGTTGGTTCAGATGATGGTTACATCAACCTTACCAAAAACGGAGGTGGAAATTGGACACGTATTTCTAATAACTTACCCCAAAATTTATGGGTGTCTAGAGTTATAGCATCTGCACATAAAAAAGAGCGTGTTTACGCAACTTTAAACGGTTATAGATTTGATGATTTTACAACTTATGTTTACATGTCTAATGATTATGGACAAAGTTGGACAAACATTGGTAAAAACATACCAACTTCTGCTGTAAATGTGATTAAAGAAGATCCAGAAAACGAAAATATACTGTATTTAGGTACAGATAATGGTTTGTATATTTCTTTTAATCAAGGTACATCTTGGGAAGCATTTAGTAATAACTTACCAAATGTTGCAGTGCACGATTTGGTAATACAGCCAACTGCAAAGCATTTAATTGTTGCCACTCATGGGCGTAGTTTATACAAAGCAGATATTTCTGCCTTACAAAACATGAATTCTGATGTAATTGCTAAATCTACTCACATTTTCAAAGTAAATAACATTAGAAAAAACAGAAACTGGGGTCGTTCTTGGAGTCAGTGGAGAGATGCTTATGAACCAGAAATTACCATTCCTTTTTATGCTAATGCAAACAGAAAAAGTACACTTGCCATTTACCATGGAGATGCAAAAGTAAACGAAATGGAAATAGCTTCTTCTAAGGGTTATAATGAAGTAGATTTTGACTTAACTTTTTCTAAGAAAGGATTAAAAACTTATGAGAAAGCAAATAAAAATTCGAAAATTAGAGCTGCACAAAATGGCGTAAACTATCTACCAAAAGGTAAGTACACTATTAAAATTGATGATGAAACAAGCAGTTTCGAAATAAAATAATTGTAAAAAAGGGGCTTTAAAAGTCCCTTTTTTTATGACAAATATTTATGAAAAAAACACTATTTCTATTATTTTTTAGTCTTGTAAGTATTTCAAATGCGCAATCGAAATACACTGGTTTTTTTGAGCTTTCTACACCAAAAAAAGTCTGGGTAATTTTTCATCCTTTTAAGGCTAAAAAGGCATTTAGAATTTCTGAAGAAGCAAATAAAGTTTCAGACTCTATTAAAAAGACGAATGTCTTAGACAAAGACGCTTCAGGAGGCCAAGTTGATGCTTTTAGACATGCTTTTTGGATGGCACGTTTAAGACAGGAGTTAGGAAAATCGGCTGCACGTTCGTTAGGTAAAGCACATGAAAGAGAAAACTACAAAACCTTTAAAAAAAGAAAACTAGAAGATGGTAGTGTACCTGATGAAATATCTTCTATAATGGATTTGCATAACAATGAACAAGGTTTGGCACTAGTTGTTAAAGACGAAAAAGTATCGCAGAAAGAATTAATTATTAGAATAATTAATGCAATAAAAAGTGGTAAAATGAAAATTATCAAGAAAGATTCAAAAGGTAATTTTTTAACTTGTGAGGGTATTGTTATTTCACCAAAAAGTTTAAAAGGAAAATGGAAAAACAACAAATGCCTAATTGCTTCTAACCCTAAAACTTAAGATTTATTTAAAACTATTCTAAATACTAGCGAAAACGTTATAATTTCTTTGCTATGCATTTGTTTAAGCCTTATTTTTGTATATAATTATTAACTAATTTAAAAAAATGAGCGGATTTTTCAAATCTTCAATAGGTAAAAAAGTGTCTATGGCACTTTCTGCATTCTTCTTAATGGTTTTCCTTTTACAGCATCTATCAATAAATATGATGTCTGTATTTAGTGCAGATTTATTTAATGAAGTTTCACATTTTATGGGTACAAATCCAGTTGTACAATTTGCTTTACAGCCAATCTTAATTTTTGGTGTTGTATTTCACTTTATAATGGGTTTCATCTTAGAAATTCAAAACAGAAATGCAAGAAATGTATCTTACGCACAAAACAATGGTTCTGCCAATTCTAGTTGGATGAGTAGAAACATGATTTGGTCTGGTGCAGCTATTTTAGCATTTATAATTTTGCACTTTATCGATTTTTGGTTTCCAGAAATCAATACAAAATTTATTCAAGGTGATTGGTCTGGTTTGCATAATGGCGAATTTAGATATTACCATGAGTTACAAGAAAAGTTTGTAAACCCAATTAGAGTTGCTGGTTACTGTATTGCTTTTGTATTTTTAGGTTTACACTTAGCACACGGTTTTACCTCAGCATTTCAATCTGTAGGTGCAGCATCTTTACGTAAAAAATTAGGCGTATTAGGAAAAGTTTATGCTATTATAGTGCCTTTAGGCTTTATAATTATTGCGCTTTATCATCATTTAAATCATAACCATTAATCTTAAATAACTATGGCTTTAGATTCAAAAGTACCAAAGGGTCCAATTAAAGATAAATGGACTGAATATAAAAATCACATAAACTTGGTAAACCCAGCAAACAAGCGTCATATAGATGTTATTGTTGTAGGTACAGGTTTAGCAGGTGGTTCTGCTTCTGCAACTTTAGCAGAATTAGGCTACAATGTAAAAGCATTTGCGTATCAAGATTCTCCAAGAAGAGCGCACTCAATTGCAGCTCAAGGAGGTATTAACGCAGCAAAAAACTATCAAGGAGATGGAGACTCTACCTACAGATTATTTTATGATACTGTTAAAGGTGGAGATTACAGATCTCGTGAAGCAAACGTATATAGATTAGCAGAAGTTTCTGCAAACATTATAGATCAATGTGTTGCACAAGGTGTACCTTTTGCACGTGATTATGGTGGTTTGTTAGACAACCGTTCTTTTGGTGGGGTTTTAGTATCTAGAACTTTCTACGCAAAAGGGCAAACTGGTCAGCAATTATTATTAGGTGCATACTCTGCAATGAACAGACAAATAGCACGTGGTAAAATAGAAATGTTTAACAGACATGAAATGTTAGACGTTGTTATTGTTGATGGTAAAGCAAGAGGAATTATTGCACGTAACTTAGTTACAGGAGAAATAGAGCGTCATTCAGCACATGCAGTTGTAATAGCATCTGGTGGTTATGGTAACGTATATTTCTTATCTACAAATGCAATGGGTTCTAACGTAACTGCAAGTTGGAAAGTGCATAAAAAAGGAGCATATTTTGCAAACCCTTGTTATACACAAATACACCCAACATGTATTCCACGTTCTGGAGACTATCAATCTAAATTAACCTTAATGTCAGAATCATTAAGAAATGATGGTAGAATTTGGGTACCAAAAAATTTAGAAGATGTAAAATTAATTCGTGAAGGAAAGAAAAAACCTACAGAATTATCTGAAGACGAAAGAGATTACTATTTAGAAAGAAGATATCCTGCTTTTGGTAACTTAGTACCAAGAGATGTTGCTTCTAGAGCTGCAAAAGAGCGTTGTGATGCTGGTTATGGAGTAAATGCTACAGGTGAAGCTGTATACTTAGACTTTGCATCATCTTTTGTCAGGTATGGTACAGAACAAGCAAAAATTCAAGGTATTGTAAATCCTACAGATGCTAAAATAAAAGAATTAGGTCAAGAAATTGTAAAAGCCAAATATGGTAACCTATTTCAAATGTATGAGAAAATTGTAGATGAAAATCCATACGAAACACCAATGATGATTTACCCAGCTGTGCATTATACAATGGGTGGTGTTTGGGTTGATTATAACTTAATGACAACAATTCCTGGTTGTTATGCAATTGGTGAAGCCAACTTCTCAGATCATGGTGCAAACAGATTAGGAGCATCTGCACTAATGCAAGGTTTAGCAGATGGTTATTTTGTACTGCCATATACTATTGGAGATTATTTAGCTGATGATATTAGAACAGGTAAAATATCTACAGAAACTCCAGAATTTGAGGCTGCAGAAAAAGAAGTAAGAGAAAGAATTGAATTCTTTGTAAATAATAAAGGAACGCACTCTGTAGATTACTACCACAAGAAATTAGGAAAAATTATGTGGGACAAATGTGGAATGTCTAGAAACGCAGAAGGTTTAAAAACTGCAATTCAAGAAATTTCAGATTTAAGAAAAGATTTCTGGCAAAATGTAAATGTACCTGGTACAGATACAGAATTTAATGAGCAATTGGCTAAAGCTGGTAGAGTTGCAGATTTCTTAGAGTTAGGAGAGCTATTTGCTAAAGATGCTTTAGAAAGAGAAGAATCTGCAGGAGGACACTTCAGAGAAGAATATCAAACAGAAGAAGGAGAAGCAAAACGTTTAAAAGAATTCCAATTTGTTTCTGCTTGGGAATATAAAGGAGAACCTAAAGATGCTGTTTTACACAAAGAGCCTTTAGAGTATGAGAATATAGAAGTAAAAGAAAGAAGTTATAAATAAAAAAGATAGAATGAATTTAACACTTAAAATTTGGCGTCAAAAAGATGCTTCAACCAAAGGTAAAATGGTTGATTATAAAGTTACTGAAATTTCAGAACACATGTCTTTTTTAGAAATGATGGATGTTTTGAACGAACAATTGGTAAACTCTGGTGAAGAACCAGTTGCTTTTGACCATGATTGTAGAGAAGGTATCTGTGGTATGTGCTCTATGTATATTAATGGTGAAGCACATGGACCAGATAGAGGTGTTACTACCTGCCAATTACACATGCGTATGTTCAAAGATGGCGATACTATTACTATAGAACCTTGGAGAGCTGCAGCCTTTCCTGTAATCAAAGATTTAGCAGTAGATCGTTCTGCTTTTGATAGAATACAACATGCAGGAGGTTACATCTCTGTAAATACCTCTGGTAATACTCAAGATGCAAATGCAATACCAATTAAAAAGGAAGCAGCAGATACAGCAATGGATGCAGCAACCTGTATTGGTTGTGGTGCTTGTGTAGCAACTTGTAAAAATAGTTCTGCAATGTTATTTGTAGGTGCAAAAGTATCTCAATATGCTTTATTACCTCAAGGACAAGTAGAAGCAGCAGACAGAGTTAGAAATATGGTTGCTCAAATGGACTTAGAAGGTTTTGGAAACTGTACAAATACAGGTGCATGTGAAGTTGAGTGCCCTAAAGGAATTTCTTTAGACAACATTGCAAGAATGAATAGAGAATTAATGAAAGCCTCAGTTTAAGAACAAGGTTATTAACTCATTTAAATTTCTAAAATTTTAGAAAACAATCTAATAAACCCAAAATGAAAAATCATTTTGGGTTTTGTTTTATTGCTCAAAATCTTCAAAGAATTCCTTAGGTGTTATATTAAGCGTATCTAAAATTTCAAAGAGCCTATAAACATCTAACTTAGTCTTACCTGTTTCTACCTTAAAATAGCCACTGTATGTTAAGTTAAGTTGTTCAGATATATCCCATTGAGTTAAACCTAACTCTTTGCGCCTATCTACTATTTTCTTTAAAACTAATTGCCTATTTAACTCAGATTTTTCTATTTCTTTTTCTTTAGCTTTCTCCCCCATTATTTTTGTAATCCTTCTTTTTATTCCTAACAATAGCTCAAAAATAAGTTAAAAGTTTGATACAGTAATTTCCAATTTGGACTACCCATTTATGGGGATAAGGGTGTATCCCCATAAATGGGTAGTCCAAAATAGGAATTAAATTTTTTGTAGAAAAACTCTAACTTTATTAAATTAGAAGAAAATTGCTCAATTCTTACAACTTCTCCCATTGTAATAATTACACTAAATTAAATCACTTTTTTTACTGGTACATAAATTTTTAGTGCAATTGAACACTAATAAAAACAAAATATTATTAACCTAAAAAAACCTCCGCTTGCGGAAATAAGAAATATAAAAATCTTGCAAATAAATGTATCACTTAAAACCATTGCCTATGTAAATAAACAATAACAAACAGAGGAAGTGTTGCAAAAGTAAACCTTTTTCTACAAGTTTTTAGAGAATTTTAAACTTGTTGACTCATATAAAACTCAAAATATTTTTTAAATCAAAAAATCCCAATTAACGTTTGGGTTAAAAATTTTATATTATGAAAAAATTAATTTTAGCAATAATTTTTGTTTTTGCAACAGGAACTATTATGAATGCGAATACTTCTAACGAAGAAATAACTTAACCAACAACAGAAACTATTGAAGTAGTTGAAGATTTTGGTTGTAGAAGTGAGTGTAATGCAGATGCGAGGTATTGGGCTTTAGAATTATCAGAAGACCAAGAAGATAGAGGTGCAGGTGGTGAATTAATGACTAAGTGGGCAGAATATTATAGTTCATGTGTAGATGCTAGATGCTAATTTTTTTAACCATTAAATTTAATGTCTAGAGAATTTTCTCTAGGCATTTTAAAATATATTTATGAAACAACTAAAATTAAATTTCTTTTTATTTTTCTTCTGCTTAATATCAAATTTATCAAGTCAAAATAGCATATCAGGATTTATTAACTATGAATCAACTATAAGTAGTAAAAAATTAGACGATTATTTAACTAACAAAAGAAAGAAAATAAAAAATCAAAGAGAAAGTGTTCTTGAGTCATTAGATAAGGTTTATTTATATACAACTCCAATAAAATCCAAATTAACCTTTTCTAAAGGTGAAGGTTTATTTATTGTTGAAGATAAATTAAGTACAGATATACATAATTTAGGTCAAAGATATCAAAAAATAAGTGCTGGTGGCTCAAATGAGTATTATTACAATGAGCATACAAAAACGTATTTAATAAAAAATTGCGAAGCATTAGGCGAGTGTTTTATTTTTGATAATAAATATTTAGAATGGAAATTGACTCAAGAATCTAAAATAATAAATGGTTATAAATCTTACAAAGCAACAAGAAGTAATGGTAAAGTAATTGCTTGGTACACTCCTGCAATTCCTATTAATTATGGACCTAAAGGAGAATATGGCTTACCAGGTTTGATTTTAGAATTAGAAATAGGAAAAATAATTTTTAAAGCCACTAAAATTATATTAAACCCTAAAGAGAAAGTAAATGTACAAGAACCCAAAGGGGGTAAAAGGGTCTCTTATGAAGAATATAATAAAATTATGAAAAAAGCTAAAAAAAGTGTTTTTGGTAATTAATCTATTTCAACCTATCGACTTTGAAACTATGCAATATTATTTTCGTTCTTAAAAGAAAACATCGAGATGAAAAACTACTTTTTTACTTTATTATTAGTTATTTCATTAAATGGATTTTCTCAAAAAATCAGTGGAAAAGTAACGTATGTAGTTTCAATGGAATCTTACACAAAAGAGAAAATAGACTCAATTTCTAAATCTTTTAAAAAGAAAAATGTAAAAATGGACAAATGGATGAGAGATATTTTGGAAAACACTCCAGATGTAAAAGCATTTTTAGAATTCAACAATACTGAATCTTTATATTTTGTAGAAGATAAAATGCAAAATGATGGCAAACCAACCTATAACGTAAACAGAACTTCTGCTGGTGGAAATGATAAGTATTACAAAAACACCAAAACAGGAGAATATTTTAAAGAAAATAGCACTTTTGGAGAATTATTGCTCATAGAAATTGATACAAAAAAATGGGAAATAACACAAGAATCTAAAAAGATAGGAAACTATTTGTGTTATAAAGCCATAGATATTGCCTCTACAAATAGAAAAATGAAACCTGTAGTTTGGTTTACACCAGAAATACCTGTCAGTTTTGGACCTCTAAAATTTAATGGTTTGCCTGGCTTGGTTATTTTGGTAGAAATGTCAAAAAGAACAATTAGTACATCAGAAATAATTTTAAATCCAAAAGATAAAATTATCATTAATAAACCAACAAAAGGCGATAAAATTACTGCTGAAGAAGCTAGACAAAGAGGAGCTGCTATGTGGAAAAAAATAGAAAAACAATAAGTTATCATTTATGAAAAAGAAACTCCTAATTATTTTTGTACTTACAATTTCGTGTTTTAGTTATTCCCAAAAAGTAACGTTAACGGGTTTTGTAAAAGATAGCTTACAAAACCCTTTGCCTTATGCAAATGTAATTTCAAAACCCAAAGATGTTTCTAAAAATTTGCAATTTGCAATTACTGATAACGAAGGGTATTACAAGCTAATTTTACAAAAAGGAGATACGATTACTATTAGTATTTCTTATTTAGGTTACATACCTTTAGATTATGAGTTTGTTGCATTAAAAGACACAAAAAAAGATTTTATTTTACAACAAGCTTCAGAGCAATTAGATGAGGTGGTTATAGAAATGCCAGTAACTGTAAGAGGAGATACCACTACTTACAAAACCAGTAAATTTATAGATGGTTCAGAACGCAAATTAAAAAATGTGTTAAAAAAGCTACCAGGCGTTGAGGTAGATAAAAATGGTGGAGTTACTGTGCAAGGTAAAAAAGTAACCAAAATGTTAGTAGATGGCAAAAAATTTTTTGGTGGTAATTCTAAGTTAGCAGTAGAAAATATTCCAGCTGATGCTGTGGGTAATGTAGAGGTTATTGATAATTACAACGAAGTTTCCTTTTTAAAAGGCTTGTCAGATTCAGATGATATGGCTATGAACATCAAACTAAAAGAAGATAAAAAACGCTTTGTTTTTGGTGATATAGAAGCTGGTAAAGGCAATAAAGATTTTTACAAAGCAAGTGCTAATTTGTTTTATTATTCTCCGAAAACGAATGTTAATTTTATAGGGAACATTAATAATATTGGCGAAAAAACTTTCACGTTTAGAGATTATATGAGTTTTTCTGGTGGAGTAAATGCAGTTTTTAGCGGTAATTTTAGTTGGAAAGGTGGCGACTTTTCTCAGTTTATGCAAAGTAATGATATGTTGAGTAGTCAACATAAATTTGGAGCTTTAAACATAACCAAAGTAGCTACAAAAAAATTAGATGTTTCAGGTTATGCCATTGTTTCTAATTCAGAAACAGCAAGTTTCATAGAAAATTTAAATGAATACACTACGTTTTCAGAAAAAAGAACCAACACAACAAATGCAGATAACCTTTTAGGTATTGGTAATTTAAACTTAGAATACAACCCTAATTCTAAAGAAAAATGGTATGCCAGAAGTCAAGTAAAAAGAACCAATAATATCAATAATAACAGTTTAATTTCTTTGATTGATGGCAATACAAACACTATAAACACAGATAGAGATTTAACAGCAACCTACATCAACCAAAATATAGAATGGCATAAAAGACAAAATGATAAACACACGTTTTCTTCTGTTTTTAATTATGTGTTCGATAAAAGTGATAAAACTACTTTTTGGGACACACAAGATCCTATTTTACAAGGTTTAATTCCTGCTGATAATAACCAAACTTTATTACGAATTAATCAACTTAAAAATACACAAGAGCATAATTTTGATGGTGTTTTTAAACATTTTTGGGAAATTAATAACAACAATCATATTTATACAACTTTAGGTAACAAATTTAGTAATGAAAATTTTATAACTGATGATAGTCAACTTTTAGATGATGGTACTATAAACAACTTTGCACCAGATGGTTTTGGAAACGATGTAAACTTTAAATTAAACGACTTTTTTGTTGGTATGCATTATAAATTTAGAACAGGCATATTTACTGTAAAACAAGGTTTTGAAGCTCATAATTACAGTTGGTCTTTACAAAATCAAACCAATTTAGATAAAAATAAGTGGGTGGTTTTACCAGATTTTTTAGCAAAAATTGAGTTTACTAAATCTAAAAAAGTTACTATTAATTACAATTTAAAAACATCGTTTTCTGATGCCAGTAGATTTGCAAATCGTTTTTATTTACAATCGTACAATTCCGTTTTTAGAGGAAATGAAAATATAGAAAACAATTTATATCATGCTGCAAGAATTTATTACAGTAGATTTAGTTTGTTCAGAGGTTTAATGCTGTTTGCAAGTTTAAACTATAACAAACAAATAAGAGGTGTTAGAAATACAGTTGATTTTAATGACATCAACCAATTTTTAACGGTAAAAATGTTTGATAATCCTTCAGAAAATTGGCGTGGAAATATTCATTTAGAAAAATCCATAAAAAAACTAAAGTATAAGTTCGATATTGGTTTTAACAACTCAAAATACATACAAGAATTAAACAATAACATCCAAACCAACACAAATAACAATTACGATTATGAGTTAGGTATTCAAACCTTAATTGATAAATTTCCAACAATAGAAGTTGGTTTAAAGAGAACAATAGGTAATTTTACAGCAAGTACAAACACTTCTAAATTTGTAACTACAGAGCCTTTTATTACTATAGATTATGATTT
Source organism: Polaribacter sp. MED152 (assembly GCF_000152945.2). Classification (NCBI taxonomy): domain Bacteria; kingdom Pseudomonadati; phylum Bacteroidota; class Flavobacteriia; order Flavobacteriales; family Flavobacteriaceae; genus Polaribacter; species Polaribacter sp. MED152. Next base: position 1,845,334 of record NC_020830.1, read on the forward strand.
TTTAGAAAGCTTCATTTTTAATTTTGATTACAGAAAAAGCAACTATCAAAATAAAACATTAGATCAAAAAAACACGTATGAAATTGCTAATGCAACGCTTTCTTATAAAAATGAAGATTCTGCTTGGAGTTATAAACTAACAGCACAAAACTTGTTTAATGCACAGTTTAAACAAAGCAACAGTTTTTCAGACTTTTTAATTTCAGATCGTAAAACCTTTATTTTACCAAGAATCATAATGTTGTCTATTGGGTATAATTTGTAAATCTCTACTTAAAACTATACGTTTTTAAACTATCATTATTTGCAAGTACAAGTAACAAGTTCTTATTTTTCATTTTAACAACTGCAGTTGTCTTGATTTGATTATGAAAAGGTTGCATACCATATTTAGAAACAGGTTCTACATTCTTTACATCACTCATAAAATAACCTTTTAAGGCTGTATAACCACCATGATATGTATTTACCTTTAAAGAATTACCAGATATTAATAGTTGATTTTTATTATTAATATTAACTTTTGTGAAAGAGGTAATTGGCCCCATTTGTAAACTGGCCTCAAAAGGTACAAAGTCGCTAAATTTGCCATTGTTATTTTCTAAGTAACCAGAAGACAATGTATTTATTTGACTTCTTTTAGCTTTAGCTATTATAGAATCATTAAATATTTTATTAAAAGGAGTTAGCGCAAAATTTGCATGATTTACAAACTTCTTACTCATCACATTCATTTGTGAAGCCAATTCATCTTTTGTGTTTAGAGGATAATATTCATCACCTACCTTATAGGTTATAATACTTTCCTTTTTTCCGTTTTTATCAAAGTCTCCAAAATAGAAATAAATAGGATTATCGATATACTTTGTAAACCTATTATTCTCTCCCCAATTTCCTAAAACAATGTCTTGATCTCCATCTAAATCCACATCAAAAGTGGCAATGCTTTGCCATAAACCATGTAAACTTTCTGGCAATTCTTGTAAGGTAAAATTACCATTGTTGTTGATGTAAATCTTAGGAGTGTCCCACTCTGAAGCAATCAATAAATCTTTTTGATCATCGTTATTCACATCAGCCCAAACAGCATCTGTAACTCTACTATTAAAATTAAATTTTAAGTGAATAGTATAGTTTCCTTTACCATCATTGTTTAAAATTGCAGAATTTACTGTGGCTCCAAAACTACCAGGATTGGATAAGTTACCAATAAAAATATCTTCATCTCCGTCTTTATTATGATCGTAAGCAATAATTGTAGAGGTGTTTAATGGATTGATTAACGTTTTATTTTCAGATCGTTTAAAGCTACCATTCGTATTAATGTACAAACGATCTATTTCATAATTCTGATTTCTTTTTTCATGAATACCAGAAGCTACATAAAGGTCTAAATCTCCATCTTTGTCAATATCTATAAAAGCAGCATCATTATCTTCAAAAGCCTTGTCTGTTTCAAATACTGCTGGTATATTTTTTTTGAATGATGTACCAGAATTCATATAAAGTGCAGCAGCATTTCCAGAAGAACCTCCTATAAAGATATCTTCAAAACCATTATTATCTATATCTGCAATGGTTAATGCTGGCCCAAGAGTAGAAACTTTATAAGGCAACAGTTTTTCGGAAAAAAAGTCGTTATAAGAATCTTCTTCGTGAACATAATCAATTAAATTTTCTTCTTCAAAAGTTTGATTAATACTGTTTTTTGCATCAGCTTTAAACAATCTTTTAGTTGATGAGTAGGTGATTTTTGTAAGCTGATTTGCAGAAATACCTTCAATTTTTTGAACTTCTAAATTTGGCCAAATAACCAAAACTGAGTCAATTTTAGCAATTGTATCTAAACCAAAATGAACCTTAGCTTCTGTAGAAGATAAAAAACCTCTCGATTTAAAAATTTGTTTGGTTTGCTTTTTACCATTAGAATATAAATGAACTTTAGCACCTATAGCTTCTTTATTATTGTCTTTATATGTTAATTGAAATGAAGCTGATTTTGTTGTAGCTGAACTCTTATTTTTAAAAATACCTGCAGGCGCATTTACGTTATTGGTTACCAAGTCTAAATCGCCATCTAAATCTAAATCTACATATACAGCCCCATTAGATAAAGAAGCTTCTTTGGCTAGCCAATTGCCTGTAGTTTCTTTAAATCTTGCAGAATTACCTTTAAATATTTGATTTGGAACACTTCCACTTGGCATTTCATTTATTGATTTATACAACCAATCTACTCCTTTCTTTTGACCATATTTTTTAAAGGTACTAGATACATATTTTTTAAAATCTAAACTGTTAGGTCTTCTTAGAATTCCGTTAGAAATAAATAAATCTTGATGACCATCGTTATTAAAATCAGCAAAAAGAGGAGACCAACTCCAATCTGTATCTGCAACCCCATTATACAAAGCAGTTTCGTTAAAGTATTCTCCATTTTGATTGATTTGAAGCATGTTTCTAGAGTATTGATCTCTGTACCCTAAATTTTTAAGATTGGCTTGCATGTTAAGCATAGCATCATCTCCTTCTGTTTCTTTTAGTACTTTTTCGTCATTTGGCAACATGTCTAAAGTAATGATGTCTTGATAACCATTGCCTGTAATATCTGCTGCATCACTTCCCATAGAAAAACGACTTATAGTAGAAAATTTAGAGGCTAATTCTTCTGAAAACGTACCGTTTTTATTGTTGATGTAATAGTAATCATCTTCATGAAAATCGTTACACACGTAAATATCATCCCAACCATCATTATTAAAATCTGCAATAGAAGCACTTAAACCATAACCATTTACACCACCAAAAATGTTAGCCTCTGTACTTACATCTATAAATTTACCATTGTTGTTCTGCAGTAAAACATCGCCAACCAAAGGCATTCTCTTATTTCGTTTAGAGGCTTTACCATGAGATAAGTTAGTATGCACTGCATGATTTACAATGTAAACATCTAAATCACCATCTTTATCATAATCAAAAAAGTAAGATTGTGTACTATACCCTTTAAAATCTAAACCATATTCTGTAGATTTTTCTGTGAATGTATTATCGCCATTATTTATATACAATTCGTTATGACCTTGAAAATCTAAAAGTTGAGAAACTGCACATACATAAATATCTAAATAGCCATCGTTATTAATATCAACCATGGTAACCCCAGTATTCCAATCAGCATTGCTCTTAATCTTAGATTTTTTGGTAATATCTTCAAATTTAAAATCGCCTTTATTTAAATAAAGCTTATTTTGATTTTGATTAGAAACAAAAAATAAATCTGGTAAACCATCATTATTAATATCGCCAGTTGCAACACCTCCACCATTGTAAAAATAGATGTAGTTTATAATGCTATGATTGGCATCTTCTGTAAGCTGATTCTTAAAATCTATGCCTGTTTCTGAGGCTGCAACTTGATTTAGAAGATAGTTTTCTGAAGGCTCTTTCTTACACTTGCTAAACGTAAATAGGACAATAAGGGCACCTAAAAGTAAATATTGCTTGGTCATTAAAATTATTTAAGGTGGTGTGTTTTACAAACATACAAAATTACCTTAACATAATTTTAACATTGGGGTATTCTATTTTCTACCAAAATCTGCAGGTATTTCACCCCAAGCTTTGGTTTGCCATTTTAAAATCGGGTTTTTAAAAGTGTTTTGTTTTAACCAATTTTCTGCTCTTTTAATTAAATCAAGTAAGTCTTTATTAGAAGCATCAAAATGTAAGTTGGTTTTGCATTTTTTCTGACGAACCCAACTCATAGCAATTTTAGAATCTGAGTAAATAGGCACCTCTTCTTTTTGTTTGCTTTTAAGTAAAGCAATACCATGTACCAAAGCCAAAAACTCGCCTATGTTATTCGTGCCTTTTTTAAAGGGGCCTTTTCTAAAGATTTCTTTTTTATTGTGCGTTAAAACCCCTCTATATTCCATTTTTCCAGGATTACCTGAACATGCAGCATCTACAGAGATACTTTCTAAATTGGGAGCTCCAAATTTCTGCAATTCTGATGCAGACATCTTTTTAGCAGTTGATTTTTTTCCTTTATAATCTTCAAACTTTTTTGTGAAGGCAAGTTCTGCTTCATCTAAGCTTAAGAAAGATTTGTATTGGGCTCCTTCAAAACCATCAATTTGTCTTTTACAAACATTCCATGATGAGAATATTCCAGGTTTACGCCCTTTCCAAACTACATAGAATTTCTTTTTACTCATTAACGTCTAAAATTACACCTTCAATAATTCTTGGAAAATAGGCTTGCTCTAATTTATGAATTTTATTCGCAATTTCTTCTGGAGAATCGTCAGGTTCAAGTGCTGTTTTTGCTTGATAGATAATAGCACCTTCATCATAATTTTCGTTCACAAAATGTATGGTAATTCCGGCTTCTGACTCATTATTTTCAGCAACTGCTTTATGTACATTCATTCCATACATACCTTTACCTCCATATTTTGGTAGCAAAGCAGGGTGAATATTTATAATTCTCTTTGGAAACGCATTTACAACCTTAGCAGGCACTCTCCATAAAAAACCTGCAAGAATAATAAAATCTGCCTTCTCTTTTAACAGCTCTAAAATAGTGTCTGTCTCAAAAAAATCATTTCTAGTAAAGTGTAAACAAGGTACATTTAGCTTTGAACATCGCTCAAAAACTTTGGCCTCTTTATTATTACATAAAACCTGTACAACCTTTGCAGTTTTAGTTTTGTTGAAAAATTTAATAATATTTTCGGCATTTGAACCTGAGCCAGAAGCAAAAACAATAATACGTTTCATATTTATATTTCTATTTTACAAAAAAAGGAATAATTATTAAGAAATCAAGCAATTATTAAAGGCTATTAAACATTTTTATTTATATTTAGTAATCATTTTTTAGGCAAAAGTTAGTTAGAATTAATAAGATTTGTATTTTTGCCCCGATTTAAATTTTAAAAAAACAAAAAATTATGTCAGACATTGCATCAAGAGTAAAAGCTATTATCGTAGATAAATTAGGCGTAGACGATAATGAAGTAACAACAGAAGCTAGCTTCACAAATGATTTAGGAGCAGATTCTTTAGATACTGTTGAGTTAATTATGGAATTCGAGAAAGAATTTGATATTCAAATTCCAGACGATCAAGCAGAAAACATTGGTACTGTAGGTCAAGCAGTTAGCTATATAGAAGAAGCAAAAAAGTAATATTTATATGCAGTTAAAACGAGTAGTAGTTACTGGACTTGGTGCTTTAACACCAATTGGTAATAATATAGAAGAATATTGGAATGCTTTAATTAACGGAGTTAGTGGAGCAGCACCTGTAACGTATTATGATGCTGCCAAGTTCAAAACTCGTTTTGCATGTGAATTAAAGAATTTTACAGCTACTGACTTTTTAGATAGAAAAGAAGCTCGTAAAATGGATAGATTTACGCAATATGCAATGGTTGCTTCAGATGAAGCTATTGCAGATTCAAAACTAAATCTAGACGAAGTTAACAAATTACGTGTGGGCGTAATTTGGGGAGCAGGAATTGGTGGTTTAGAAACTTTTCAAAATGAAGTTTTAAACTTTGCTGCAGGAGATGGTACTCCAAGGTTTAACCCTTTCTTTATCCCAAAAATGATTGCAGATATTGCTCCTGGAAATATTTCTATTAAAAATGGATTTATGGGGCCAAATTACACTACTGTATCTGCATGTGCATCATCTGCAAATGCGATGATAGATGCACTAAACTACATAAGATTAGGTCATTGTGATGTTATTGTTACTGGTGGTTCAGAAGCTGCTGTAACTATAGCTGGTATGGGTGGCTTTAACTCTATGCATGCATTATCAACCAGAAACGAAAGCCCAGAAACTGCATCAAGACCTTTTGATGCTGAAAGAGATGGATTTGTTTTAGGTGAAGGTGCAGGTGCTATTGTGTTAGAAGAATATGAACATGCAAAAGCTAGAGGCGCTAAAATTTACGCTGAAGTAATTGGTGGTGGTATGTCTTCTGATGCTTATCATATGACAGCTCCACATCCAGAAGGAATTGGAGTAATAGCAGTTATGAAAAACTGCTTGGAAAACTCTGGAATTAAGCCAGAAGATGTAGATCATATTAATACACATGGTACTTCTACTCCATTAGGAGACGTTGCTGAACTTAAAGCAATTTCTGAGGTTTTTGGAGAGCATGCTAAGAGTATTAATATCAATTCTACCAAATCTATGACAGGGCATTTATTAGGAGCTGCTGGTGCAATAGAGGCAATTGCGTCTATTTTATCAATACAAAACAGTATTATACCTCCTACTATAAATCACTCTACTCCAGATGAAAATATTAATCCAGAATTAAATCTTACGCTAAACAAAGCTCAAAAAAGAGAGGTGAATATAGCAATGAGTAATACATTTGGTTTTGGTGGTCATAATGCTTGTGTTGCCTTTAAGAAATTAGAGGAATAAACTATGAATTTTATTCGAAAAATAGTCAAATCTCAGTCTGATGAAGATAAAGAGTTATACTTCGAATTAAAAACCTTGCTCAATTTTTCACCAAAGAAAATTAGTAAATACAAAAAAGCGTTTACACACAGATCTGTGCAAATGACAGACAGTAAAGGAAACCCTATTAACTATGAACGTTTAGAGTTTTTAGGAGATTCTATTTTAGGCTCTGTTATTGCATCTTATTTGTACAAAAAAGTACCTACTGGTTCAGAAGGTTATTTAACCCAAATGCGATCTAAAATTGTTAGTAGAGAGCATTTAAATGAATTAGGTAAAGACTTAGAACTTATTCGTTTTGTAAAAAGTAATATTGATCAAAACACTGTAGGAGATAATATTCATGGAAATATTTTTGAAGCTTTAGTTGGTGCTATTTATTTAGATAGAGGATACAACTATGCCCAAAAATTTATTTATGAAAATGTAATATTACCTTATGTTAATATTGAGAGATTAGAGGGTAAAATTACAAGCTACAAAGGCTTAATTATAGAATGGTGCCAAAAACAGAAGAAAAAATATAAGTTTGAAACTTATGAGGATTCTGGAAACGAAGCCATTAAACACTTTAGTGTAAAAGTTAGTATTGATGGAGAGCAAGTTGCTAAAGGTAGAGCAACCTCTAAAAAGAAAGCAGAGGAACAAGCCTCAAAGAGAGTATATTACGCCTTTCAAAGTGAAATTTCTGCAGGCTAAACACGATAACGTTTTCGTGAAAATCTCAAAAAAACTCATAAACAATTAGTAAATTAGCAACTTATTAAGTGGAATTAAAGCTAATTGATATTTGTGCCTATTCATTCATTAAGTCTTGATGTTTTTGAAGAAGAATATTCCTTAATAGGAATACACACTACATTAGAAGATTATAAGCTAGCTTACCTGCTTAATAAGAAATTAGGAATAAATTTGTGCAAATCGAAAAACGATTTAAAGTTTAACGATACTTCACATAAAGCATCCTTTTCAATTTATAATTATTTAAATGAAGAGTTTGATTACGAATGGTTTTTAATAGCTAATAGCTCTAAAAGAGAAAATCAAACAGAATCGAACGAATTATTACTAACTTCTGAAACAAAAACATATTTAATTTCAGAAAAGAAAAAAGTAGATTTCTTTATCAAAATTTCGGGCAGTTTCGATTATAGTTTTACCCTAGAAGTTGTAGATAAAATAAAAGAAATTAATCACATTATTACATCCTATTCAATAGATAAAAACTCACTAAAGTCTAAAGACTTTTTAACTTTTTAAGATATGCCAAATAATAATAAAACTAAAATAGTTGCAACCTTAGGGCCAGCAACAGATACTAAAGAAATACTTACAGATTTAGCTAAAACTGGTGTAAATGTCTTTAGAATTAACTTTTCTCATGCAGATTATGAAGATGTAAAACGAAAAGTAAAAATCATTAGAGAGATTAATGAAGAAAATGGCTTTAACATAGCAATTTTAGGCGATTTACAAGGTCCTAAACTAAGAGTTGGAGTTATGGAAGAAGGTGTTGAATTAAATGATGGAGATACCTTTACATTCACAACTGAAAAATGTATAGGAACTAAAGAAAAAGCCTTTATGACCTATCAACGTTTTCCAAAAGACGTAAAAGTTGGTGAACAAATTTTAGTAGACGATGGTAAATTACTTTTCGAAGTAGTTTCTACAAATAAAGAAACCGAAGTTGTTGTAAAAGTAATTGTAGGAGGCCCTTTAAAATCTAAAAAAGGAGTAAACTTACCTAACACAGCTATTTCTTTACCTGCACTTACAGAAAAAGATATGGAAGATGCAGTCTTCGCAATAGAACAAGAAGTAGATTGGATTGCTTTATCTTTTGTAAGAACACCAGATGATTTAAGAATGTTACGCGATTTAATTGCACAACATTCAGAATATAGAATTCCTGTAATTGCCAAAATAGAAAAGCCAGAAGCCGTTAAAAATTTAGATGCTTTAATTCCTTATTGTGATGGATTAATGGTGGCTCGTGGAGATTTAGGTGTTGAAATACCAATGCAAGAAGTACCATTAATTCAGAAAAAATTAGTTAGACGTGCAAAAAGAGCAAGAATTCCTGTAATTATTGCAACACAAATGATGGAAACAATGATCGATAACTCTGTACCAACTAGAGCAGAAGTTAATGATGTTGCCAATTCTATTATGGATGGTGCAGATGCAGTAATGCTTTCTGGAGAAACTTCTGTAGGTAAACACCCAATTAGAGTAATTCAGAAAATGTCTGAAATTATTAAAAGTGTGGAAAACTCTAGAATGATTAAAGTACCACATGAAGCACCACATATTAGAACCAATAGATTTGTAACTAAATCAATTTGTTATCATGCAGCATTAATGGCAAATGACACCAATGCAGCTGCTATATGTACACTAACTAACAGTGGTTATACAGCATTCCAAATTTCTGCATGGAGACCTAGAACTCATGTTTTAGCCTTTTCTACAGACAGAAGAATACTTGGTAAATTAAATTTACTTTGGGGTGTAAGAGCGTATTACTACAATAAAAACTTTTCTACAGATGATACAGTAGAAGATGTAAACAGAATAGCAAAAGACAAAGGTTTTGTAAAAGCAGGAGATTTAATTATTAACTTAGCATCTATGCCAGCAGAAGCAAAAGGTATGGTAAATACTTTACGTGTTTCTGAGGTAGAATAAGTTAAAAATCATCTTTTTTTATAACAAATGAAATACACAAAATTACCAAATACTGATGTTGAAGTATCTAAAATTTGTTTAGGTACTATGACTTGGGGAAATCAGAATACAGAAGCTGAAGGCCATGCTCAAATGGATTATGCTTTAGAAAATGGTGTAAACTTTTTTGATGCAGCAGAACTATATCCAGTTCCTGCAAACCCAGAAACTTATGGAGGTACTGAAAGAATAATTGGTACTTGGTTTAAGAAGACAGGAAATAGAGAAAAGGTAATCTTAGCTAGTAAAATAGCTGGTGGAGGAGATTATACTGCTCATATTAGAAATGGAGGTATAAGTAAAGATAATATTATAGATGCTGTAGACAAAAGCTTACAGCGTTTACAAACAGACTATATAGATTTATATCAGTTGCACTGGCCAAATAGAGGTGTAAATTGTTTTGGAGTAAGAGATTTCCCTTTACAAGCAGCCAATGATGAAACTGAAAATTACCTAGAAATCTTAGAAACACTTCAAGATTTTATTAAACAAGGAAAAATAAAACACGTTGGTTTATCTAACGAAACTCCTTGGGGTACAATGAAATACCTGCAAGCTTCAGAACAATATAATTTACCAAGACCAGTTACTGTGCAAAACTCTTATTCTATGATTCATAGAGGTTATGAAGTTGGTATGAGCGAAGTTTCTTTAAGAGAAAATGTTGGTTTATTAGCATACTCACCTTTAGCTCAAGGCGTATTATCTGGAAAATATTTAAACGGAAATTTACCTGAAGGTGCAAGAGGAACTTTATTTCCTAGATTTATTGCAAGGTATAAAAACGATGCAAGTGAAAGAGCTGTAAAAAAATATTTACAAATTGCAGAAAAAAATAATTTAACCTTAACTGAATTGTCTCTGGCCTTTGTAAATCAATTGCCTTTTGTTACAAGTAACATTATTGGAGCCACTAAATTAGATCAATTAAAAGAGAATATTAATTCTATTAATGTTGAGTTATCTGAAGAAACTATTAAAGAAATTAATGCTGTGCATGCAGAAATTCCAAATCCTGCACCATAAATAAATCTCTTATCAAAATAGAAAAGGCTTAGTATTTATTTACTAAGCTTTTTTTGTGACCTTATTATTTTTTAATTCATATTCAACCTTACTTTCTTTACAAACTGCAATACCATCATTATTAAAATCTAAGGTATGCCCATGTTCACTAACCCAACCTATTTGTTTTGAAGGATTCCCAACAACCAATGCATAAGGTAAAACCTCTTTTGTAACTACAGTTCCAGCACCAATAAATGCATATTCTCCAATATGATTACCACACACTATAGTTGCGTTAGCACCAATACTTGCTCCTTTCTTAACCTTCGTTTTTAAATATCTATTTTTTCTATTAATGGCACTTCTAGGATTTATAACGTTTGTAAAAACCATAGATGGCCCTAAAAAAACATCATCTTCGCAAGTAACTCCTGAATAAATAGATACATTATTCTGCACTTTTACGTTTCTACCCAAAACAACATTTGGAGATACAACTACATTCTGACCCAAGTTACAGCTTTCACCAATTTTACTATTAGACATAATGTGACTAAAATGCCAAATTTTAGTGCCTTTTCCTATTTTACAATTATCATCTATAACAGCTGTTTCGTGAGCAAAGTATTCCATATCAATATTTAAGGTAATTTATTTTGTAAATGTACTAAATATAAAAACCCAACTAAATAGTTGGGTTTATTTTTTTACATATTTAGAGGTTTATTTAATCTACTAAAAAAGAAATAGGTAAAGTGTACCTAACCTTAACAGATTTTGAACCTTGTTTACCTGGTGTAAATTGAGGTAGTTTTTCTATCAATTCTTGAGTTTCTTGCTTCAACTTAATATGAGGTGCTCTAATTTTAATATCTACAACTTTACCAGTATTATCAATAATAAATTGAGTCTGAATTCTGTATTTACCAGATCTTAAACCAATTTCATTGGCCAACTGAGCGTCAAAATTTCGTTGTACAAATTTTAGCATCTTTTTGTCAAAACACTTTTTGTTTTCCTCTTTTGATAAGCCTTCACAGCCTTTAAATATTGGCGCGTTTTCTATTGAAATAAAAGGAACAGGATCTTCATCTTCTTCATCTACAGGTTCTGGTACTGTTTCAATTTTATCAATATCAAAATCAACTTTTTGCTTTTTAGGCTCTGTTAGAATAACCGATTCAGTTTTATCATCATCAACCTTATCAATTTTCTCATCTAAGATTAATCGATCTGGTTTTTGTAGTTCAACCTTAGGTTTAACAGTTGTTTCCTTGGTAAAGAAAACCTCTGTATTTGGCTCTAAGTAAATACCTTTGGAGACTTCTGGTTCATAGACTGCTAAAGATTTCTGTTTTGTTTCATGCTCTAATACAATGTAGACCACAAAAAGTACTAATACAAGTCCTAACTGAGTAAAAATGGTTGAGAACTTTTCTAATTGTTTGGTAGGTAGTTTTTTCACGTTTTTCATAATTAGAAAGTTTAAATGTTAAGACTATGTTAAAACAAACTTTATGCCAAAAAAAACATCCTTATAAAGGATGCTATTTATTATTATAATTTTCGGCGACTTTCTCTAATTCATCATACCAATTCTGACCAAACTTTCGAATTAACGCTTGTTTTACAAATTTATAAACTGGCACCTGTAACTCTTTACCTAAAGAGCAAGCATCATCACAAATTTCCCATTTATGATAATTCACAGCAGAAAACTCGCTATAATCTTTAACTCGAACTGGGTATAAATGGCAAGAAATAGGTTTTTTCCAGCTGATTTCTCCTTGATTATACGCTTCTTCAATACCACAAAGAGCGGTATTTTTATCATCAAAAATAACATAAGCACAGTCTGCACCATCAATTAAAGGTGTTTCTAATTCACCCCACTCACTTGTTACCCAAGCACCTTCTTTTTCTATAACCTCTATACCTTCTTTACGCAAAAAAGGCTTTACTTTCGGATAAATATTCTCTAAGATTTTTGTTTCTTCTTTTTCTAATGGAGCACCAGCTTCGCCATCTACACAGCAAGCACCTTTACATGCAGAAATATTACAGACAAATTCCTTTTCTATAATATCTTCAGAAACGATTGTTTTACCTAGTTGAAACATAATGGCAAAAATAAGTATATTTTTTACTGTATTTTTATAAATTGATAAAGTTAGTTGACTAATTTTGCACCAAAATTTAATTGATTTATGATGGATTTTAATTTAAAAGAAATTTTTACTGCTTTTATGGTACTTTTTGCAGTAATCGATATTATTGGTAACATACCAATTGTAATTGATTTACGTAAAAAAGTAGGTCATATTCAGTCTGAAAAAGCCTCTATTATAGCAGGTTGTATCATGGTTATTTTTCTTTTTTTAGGGCAGAGTTTACTAAGTTTAATTGGTATTGATGTAAACTCTTTTGCTGTAGCAGGTTCTTTTATTTTATTTTTCATTGCTTTAGAAATGATTTTAGGAATTACACTTTATAAAGATGATGGTGATTCTGGAACTATAACTGCTACTATATTTCCATTAGCTTTTCCTTTAATTGCAGGGCCAGGAAGTTTAACTACACTGCTTTCTTTACGAGCTGAATTTGCAATTCAAAACATTATTGTTGCAGTTTTCTTTAATGTTATTGTTATCTACATTGTCTTAAAAACATCTTCTAAAATAGAACGATTAATAGGACCTTCTGGAATACAAATTATTAGAAAAGTTTTTGGGGTAATCTTATTAGCAATCGCTGTGAAATTATTTGCTCAAAATATCAAAGCATTATTTATTTAATATGATGTTTGACTGTTTAATTATTGGTGGTGGAGTTTCTGGAATGCAATGTGCCTTAGTTTTAGGGTCTGCAAAAAACAAAGCTTTTGCTTCGGATAAAAAAATTGGCATTATTACCCACCAAAGAGCTTCTCATTTAGAAAATGCACTATTTAATAATGTTCTTGGTTTATCTGCAGGTACTCTTGGTAAAGACATTTTGAAACAAAGTAAGAGTCAATTAAATAGTTTATACGCTCATATAGCACAAATAGAGAAAGAAAAAGTACTATCTATAGACAAAATAGAGGATGTTTACAGCGTTAAAACTAATAAGAACACCTATAGCACTAAAATAGCAATCATAGCCTTAAACTATTCAAAACCATTTACAATAGATGGTTTAAACAGTTATTTGATTCCTCATAAAAAAGCAAATCCTGCAAAAGATAGAATTCAACTAGAGAACAAAGATCATTTTATAACAGATGGCTTATATTGTTGTGGAACTATAGCTGGACATCGAAGTCAATTTGCAATTGCTGCAGGTAGTGGAGCAGCTGTAGCTACAGATATTTTAACTCTGTGGAATGATGGAAATCATACAAAAGTACATGATAAGATATAACTAAAAAATCCAGCTAAATAGCTGGATTTTTTTAATTCTATATATTCAATTACCTAATTATTCTACAGTAACTGATTTCGCTAAATTTCTTGGCTGATCTACATTTTTACCTAACATTACTGCTATATGATAAGATAATAATTGTAAAGGTATTGTAGTTAACAATGGCGTTAATGCTTCTTCAGTATCAGGAATTTCAATCACATGATCTGCAATTTCTTTCACTTGAACATCGCCTTCTGTTACTACAGCAATAATTTTACCTGCTCTAGATTTAATTTCTTGAATGTTACTCACTACTTTTTCATAATGACCTTTATTTGTTGCAATAACAAATATTGGCATATTTTCATCAATCAAAGCAATTGGCCCATGCTTCATTTCAGCTGCAGGATACCCTTCAGCATGAATGTAAGAAATTTCTTTAAGTTTTAAAGCTCCTTCTAAAGCCACAGGAAAGTTGAATCCTCTACCTAAATATAAACAGTTTTTCGCATCTTTATAAACAGCTGCAATTTCTTTTACATGCTCATCAATATTCAATAATTCCTCTACTTGTCTAGGAATTAATTGCATTTTCTGGATGTAGTTTTTGAAAGTATGAGGAGCTAAAGAACCATTAGCTTTACCTAATTTTAAAGCAATTAATGTTAATACAGTAATTTGTGTTGTAAACGCTTTTGTAGAAGCTACACCTATTTCTGGACCAGCATGTGTATAAGCACCTGAATGTGTTTCTCTGGCAATAGAAGAACCTACCACATTACAAACTCCGTAAACAAAGGCACCTTTAGATTTGGCTAATTTAATTGCTGCAAGTGTATCTGCTGTTTCTCCTGATTGAGAAATGGCAATAACAACATCTTTATTTGTAATAATAGGGTTTCTATACCTAAATTCTGAAGCATATTCTACTTCTACAGGAATTCTAGCCATATCTTCAAACAGGTATTCACCTACTAAGCCTGCATGCCAAGAAGTACCACAAGCAATAATTACTATTCTGTTGGCATTTAAAAACTTGTCTAGATGATCATCAATACTAGACATTTTAATTCTGTTTTCTATTGGTAGCATTCTACCTCTAAAAGTATCTGTAATGGCTTTAGGCTGTTCATGTATTTCCTTAAGCATAAAATGATCATAACCTCCTTTTTCAATTTGGTCTAAGCTCATCTGTAACTTTTGAATTGTAGGGTCTACTTGCGAGTCATCATTAATTTTATGAACTTTTACACCTTTATTTAATTTAATGATGGCCATTTCTTCATCCTCAAGATAAATAGCATCTTTTGTGAATTCTACAAATGGTGAAGCATCAGAAGCTACGAAAAACTCTTTATTATCTTTACCAACACCAATAGCAATTGGACTTCCCAAACGTGCTACAACAATTTCATTAGGCTTATTTTTATCAAATACAGCAATAGCATAAGCTCCAACAACATTTGTTAATGCCAATTGAACAGCTTTACCT
Source organism: Polaribacter sp. MED152 (assembly GCF_000152945.2). Taxonomy (NCBI): domain Bacteria; kingdom Pseudomonadati; phylum Bacteroidota; class Flavobacteriia; order Flavobacteriales; family Flavobacteriaceae; genus Polaribacter; species Polaribacter sp. MED152. The sequence goes on from NC_020830.1 coordinate 1,860,452, forward strand.
AATTTACAACCTTCAGTATTCTTAACCTCTTGAATTAAGTTTATTAAAACCTCTGTATCTGTATCACTTTTAAAAGTATACCCTCTTGTAATTAGTTCTTTTTTAATTGTATCATAATTTTCGATAATACCATTATGCACAATAACTAAATCTCCTGATTGAGATGCATGTGGATGTGAGTTTACATCATTTGGCACACCATGTGTTGCCCAACGTGTATGACCCATACCAATATTACCAACTTTTCTTTCTTCTTCTGCATCTGTAATTTTTTCAAGTTCAGAAACTTTCCCTTTTGTTTTAGAAAGTTGCATTTCTTCACCGTCAAAAATCATTACACCTGCACTATCATAACCTCTATATTCTAATCTTTTAAGACCATTTATTACAATAGGATAGGCATCTCTATGACCTATATAAGCTGATATTCCACACATTTTTGATTAATTTTTTTGGCTTGGTTAATTATTTTTTTTCTGAGTAAGATATTTTTAGAACTGCTTTTTTATCACCATTAATAGGGTCGTTATTCAATAAAGTTACGGCTCTAGGGTTCCAACTAAAGTTTCTAAAGATAGTATCTGTTGTTGGAATATCTGACGTATTAAATGCTTTTATTTTTAAAGTTGGATTATAATCTGTTAATCCTATAACTAAATCAGAAAGGTAATCTGTAATTTTAAACGTATACTTTTCTACTTTTCCATCTGAATCACGCACTAAATTACCATCAATTCCACCAAATGCAGCCTCTGATACTGCATCTTCAATTTGGCTAAATACTGGGCTAGTTGCATCTCCATCAGTCTTGTATAGATATAATCTTTCAGGCACAGAAGCTGTATCTGCAGATTGATTGATATAAAAAGTTAAGGAAGCATCGTTAATTAACCAATTATTGCTTCTTAATGTGCTTAAAACAGTTTCATCAAATAAAGTTACTTCTCCTTCACTACCAGCAGCACCTTGAATTTTTATCTCATTGTTGTCTGGATACGTTCTATCCTGCATGTCAAAAGTATTTACTCTATAACCTGACAATAAGAATGTATTGTTTTTTCGAACAGTTTTAATAGTATCAGTAGTTCCTGCTGTGTAAACAGTATTTGTGTAGTAAACTTCAATTGAAGGACTCAAATCTGTAATAGCAGTATCGAAATTATACGTAATTAATGAACCATCTGTACCTGTAGCTTCTAAAATAACTCCTCTAAAATAATCATTGAAAGCATCTTGTGAGCTAAACTCTGCATCTTCATATTTATCTAAAAATAATTGCTCAATTAAATCTTCATCTAAAGGAATTCTAGCAAAAGGAATTGGGTTAGTACTAGCTGCAGAACTGAATATTTTGATAGTATCCATTCCAACAACTGTATTATCAATCATTCTTCTTTTTACAACAAACATGGTATCATTTAAACTTGGTGATAAAGGATAATCTGTTTGCACATTTAAAGGGCTACCTACTTTTTCAAAGTCATCTTTTGAATTGTAACTGTTTAACTTTGTAGGATCTGAAGGATTAAAATTATTTAAAAAAGTATTTGACCTATAAACGTTTAAGGTATATGGGGTAGCAGGATTACCTACAATACCATCAAATTCAAAATCGCTAGTGGCATCAGAAACATCTTCTAAAGCAACAGGATAAGGTAACTTAAGGAAAACAGTATCAATTTTGGTTAAAACTGTAGTTGTGTCTGAAATATCTGCATCATCTACAACCTGTAAATTTGCTTCTAGATTTAATTGAGAAACAATAGAAGCCTCAATCTTTTCATAATCTGAACTTGCATAAACCCCTAATAAGTACTGATTAATTTGTCTAGAAATATTATCTGTTTGTAAAACCTCTAAAGGGCTATTACTTGCAGTAATATCTAGGGTAATTTCGTTTGTATCAAACTTTGTATTGGTAATTACATTGGTATCTATGTCTGTAAAATCAGACTCACAAGAAACAACTGCAAAACAAAAATATATAGCAGCTACTATATAAACACTCTTTTTTACGATATTTTTCACTTCAAAAATTATTGTTTATCTGACAATAAATCAGCATAAAAATTTAAATAAGCTTCTTTCAAATTCTCTACTTGATATCCTAAAACTGGCTTTTCTTTTTCTTCGATAAAATTTGTTAATTCTTCAGGTATGTCTTCACTTCCATGAATAATTGCATCAGAATTCTCAATAGCACTTTTTAAAATATTAGTATGATTTGGTGTTTGTATAGTCGATATTTTATCACTCTCATTTAAATCGAAAGTTATTTTGCTAGACATGTCTGCATTTAAATCGCCTTCAAAACCATTATTATAAAGCGAAGTAACAATTTTACTTTCGGTAAACAATGGTTCTTCTTTATAAAATTCTCTTAAATAAAGTGGTAACAAAGATGCCATCCAACCATGCACATGAATAATATCTGGTGCCCAGTTTAATTTCTTAACAGTTTCTACAACTCCTTTCGCAAAGAAAATTGCTCTTTCATCATTATCTGAAAACAACTTATCATCTTCATCTGTATAAACCGCTTTTCTTTTAAAATACTCTTCGTTATCAATAAAGTAAACTTGCATTCTTTCTTTAGGAATAGAGGCTACTTTTATTATTAGTGGCATATCTATATCATTAACAACCAAGTTCATACCAGATAAACGAATTACCTCATGTAGTTGGTGTCTTCTTTCATTGATAACACCATATCTTGGCATAAAAATACGGGTTTGTACTCCTTTTGAATGTGCATTTTTCGCAGCTAAAAACGCTGTAGAAGAAAGTTCTGTCTCTGGTAAATATGGAACAACTTCAGACGAAACAAATAATACTCTTTTGTCCTTCATTAATCAAACTCTTTTTATAAGAAGGGCAAAAATACAAATTTTTATGCTAATATCGTGTTAAAATGGTAAGTTTGCAGACAATTTACAGCCATTACCCATGAAAGTTTTTACTGAAAAACAACCTTTAAAAGCACACCTTTCTAACAAAAAAATAGAAAATAAAAGCATCGGTTTTGTACCAACAATGGGTGCATTGCATAAAGGTCATTTATCTTTAATTGAAGAAGCTAAGAAAAAAAATGATCTTGTTGTAGTTAGTATTTTTGTAAATCCAACTCAGTTTGACAAAGAAGAAGATCTTGTAAATTACCCTAAAACATTCGATAAAGACAAGCAAATGCTAGAAAGTATTGATTGCGATGCGTTATTCTATCCTTCTGTAAACGAAATTTACAACAACAATATTTCTTCTGATAGTTTTGATTTTGATGGCTTAGAATTTAAAATGGAAGGTAAGTTTAGAGATGGGCATTTTAACGGAGTTGGTACTATTGTAAAAACCCTTTTTGAGATTGTAAATCCTGATGTTGCTTACTTTGGTCAAAAAGATTTTCAACAATTACAAATCATTAAAAAAATGGTTAAAAAGCACAACTTAAAACTAAAAATTAAGGGGTGCCCAATTTACAGAGAAGATGATGGTTTAGCAATGAGTTCTAGAAATGTAAGATTAAACCCAAGTTTAAGAGAAGCAGCACCATTTATATACAAAACCCTAAAAAAAGCACGTAAAAAATTTAAAACTAAATCTGCAGAAAAAGTAGTTTATTGGGTAGAAAAAGAATTTAAAGAGCATCCTCTCTTAAAATTAGAATATTTTACAATTGCTGAAGAAAAAACATTAGAAACCATAATTACTAAAGAATCTGATAAAAAATATAGGGCTTTCATTGCAGTATTTGCAGGCGATATACGTTTAATAGACAACATTAAATTAAAACAATCCTAATTAAAAAATTCTTATTTTTGCAGCATGTTAGTACAAGTAGTAAAATCTAAAATCCATCGTGTAAAAGTTACAGGTGCAGATTTAAATTATATAGGAAGCATTACCATTGATGAAGACTTAATGGATGCTGCAGGAATTATTGAAGGTGAACGTGTACAAATTGTAAATAACAACAATGGTAATCGTTTAGAAACTTATGCAATTCCTGGTCCAAGAGGAAGTGGAGAAATTACACTCAATGGGGCTGCATCTAGATTGGTTGCAGTTGGCGATGTTTTAATTTTAATTGTTTACGCTTTTATGGAACTAGAAGAAGCTAAGAAATTTAAGCCTCAATTAGTTTTTCCAAACGAAAAAGACAACACACTTACCTAAGAATTTTGAATATCAAAAAAATTTTAAAACTAATATTACCTCTCATTTTGGGAGGTATTTTAGTTTGGTATTCCATCTCAAAAATATCTTTCGATGTTTTGTTAGCCTATTTTAAAGAAGCCAATTATAGTTGGATTTTTCTAGGCCTATTTTTTGGTATTTTAAGTCATTTATCTAGAGCTTATAGGTGGAAGTTTATGTTAGAACCTTTAGGTTACAAACCAAAGTTTACCAATAGTGTTTTAGCAGTATTAATAGGTTATTTAGTAAATTTAGCACTACCAAGAGCAGGCGAAGTTTCTAGAGCATATGCGTTATCCAACTATGAGAATGTACCCTTTGAAAAAGGATTTGGAACCATAGTTGCAGAACGAATTGCAGATCTTATTATGATGTTGCTAATTGTAGCATTAACCCTTTTTGTTCAGTTCGATTTTATCTACAACCTATTAACCGAAAATTTTAATCCCACCAAAATAATAATTGGTTTAGCTATTTTAATTATTGCCTTTTACATTTTTTCATCTTTTGTAAAAAAAGCAAAATCTGGTTTTTTATTAAAAATTAAAACCTTTGTAACTGGCTTAATAGAAGGTGCAACAAGCATCTTTAAAATGAAAAACAAGTGGGCTTTTATCTTTCATACTGTTTTTATTTGGGTAATGTATGTAGCCATGTTTTGGGCCACAATACCTGCAATAGATGGTCTAGAGGTTCCTTTTGGCGGAATTTTAATCGCATTTATAGCTGGAGGGTTTTCGATAGCTGCCACAAATGGCGGAATTGGCCTCTACCCAATTGCAGTAGCAGGTGCTTTAGCACTATTTGATATTCCAACAGAACCAGCAACCGCTTTTGGTTGGATTATGTGGACAGCACAAACAGCCATGATTATCGTCTTTGGTGGTTTAGCATTTGTGCTTTTACCAATTGTAAATAAAAAATAATTTTTACAGCGTTCCCTAAAGGTCGTGCTTTCATTACTCGCTTTTTTGTGAAAAACAAAAAGAGCTCAAACATGCCATTCAATCACTAACGCAACTATTTGCTAACGCTTTGCAAACACAAAACTCATTAAATTTATAATTTACTTTGTAACTTTACTATTCTAAAATTCGAACTATAAATGGCTAAAACCAAAACAACTTTTTTCTGTCAGAATTGTGGAACACAACATGCAAAATGGGTAGGTCAATGTGGTGCTTGTAAAGAATGGAACACCATTGTTGAAGAAGTAATTCAAAAAGAAGAAAAACGAGTTTGGAAACAATCTACAACTGCAAAACAAAGCATAAATAAGCCTCTAAAGATAGCCGACATTCAGCTAAATCCTGAAGAAAGAATAGTAACTAATAATAACGAATTAGATACTGTTTTAGGTGGTGGTTTAGTTAAAGGTTCTGTAACACTTTTGGGTGGTGAACCTGGTATAGGAAAATCGACATTATTATTGCAAGTGGCACTAAATATCAGCCAGAAAGTATTGTATGTATCAGGAGAAGAAAGTCAGTCTCAAATTAAAATGAGAGCAGAACGTTTAGAAGCTGTTAATTCGAATTGCTTAATATTAACTGAAACCAATACACAACAAATATTTAAAAATATAGAGGAAACAGAACCAGAGGTTTTGGTGATAGATTCTATACAAACTTTACATACAAATTCAATTGAAGCTTCACCAGGAAGTATATCTCAAATAAGAGAAACCTCTGCAGAGCTTATAAAATTTGCCAAAGAAACTGCAACACCAGTTTTGTTAATAGGCCACATCAACAAAGAAGGAAACATTGCAGGGCCAAAAATTTTAGAACACATGGTTGATGTTGTTTTACAATTCGAAGGCGATAGAAATCATACTTATAGAATATTAAGAAGCCAAAAAAACAGATTTGGTTCTACATCAGAATTAGGCATTTATGAAATGTTATCTGATGGTTTAAGAGAAATATCAAATCCGTCAGAAATTTTAATTTCTAAAAAAGATGCAGATTTAAGTGGTACAGCAATTGCATCTACTTTAGAAGGCATAAGGCCTTTAATGATAGAAATTCAAGCTTTGGTTTCTACTGCAGTTTACGGTACTCCACAAAGATCTACAACAGGCTACAATTTAAAAAGGTTAAATATGATTTTAGCTGTACTAGAAAAAAGAGCAGGTTTTAAATTGGGTGCAAAAGATGTGTTTTTGAATATTACTGGTGGTATTAACGTAGATGATCCTGCAATAGATTTGGCTGTTGTTGCTGCAATTTTATCTAGCAATCAAGATGTAGCCATAAATCCAAATGTTTGCTTTGCTGCAGAAGTTGGTTTGGCTGGAGAAATAAGACCCGTTTCTAAAATAGATCAACGAATTTTAGAGGCTGAAAAATTAGGCTACAAGAGTTTTGTTGCCTCTAAATACAATAAGATATCTTCTAAAAATCATTCAATTAGATTAATTTTAGTTGGTAAGATAGAGGAAGCGTTTGCTACTTTATTCGCATAAAAAAACCAAGCATTTCTGCTTGGTTTATGCTTTATATAAGATAAAAATTATTTTTTATTTGCTTCTTTAATATACTTTTCTAAAGCCATTGTCATAGATGGTGTTTCTTTAGATGGTGCAACAATATCACATTTAAAACCTGCAGTAGTTACAGCATTTACTGTAGAGTTACCAAAGGCAGCAATTCTTGTGTTATTTTGTTTAAAATCAGGGAAATTCTTTAAAAGAGATTCAATTCCTGAAGGGCTAAAGAATACTAAAATGTCGTAAAATACGTCTTCTAAGTCAGATAGATCACTAACTACAGTTCTGTAAAGATCTACTCTTGTCCAAGCAATTCCTAACTTGTCTAATTCAGCAGGAATTAAAGGCTTTAATTTATCTGAAGATGGTAATAAAAACTTTTCTGTTTTGTGCTTTTTAATAAGCTTTGTCAATTCAGGAAAAGTTCTGGCACCAACATAAATTTTACGTTTTCTGTACACTACATATTTTTGTAAGTAGTAAGCCACAGCTTCAGACTGACAAAAATATTTCATAGAATCTGGCACTTTAAAGCGCATTTCTTCAGCAATTCTAAAAAAATGATCAACAGCGTTTCTACTCGTTAAGATTATGGCAGTAAATTTACTTAAGTCTATTTTTTGAGCTCTAACTTCTTTTACAGAGATTCCTTCTACATGTATAAAAGACCTGAAATCTATTTTCACCTTTTGCTTATCAGACAAATCAAAATAAGGTGATGTTTCTGTCTTTGGGGCTGGCTGAGAAACCAATATAGTTTTCACTTTCATTCGATTTCAATTTTGGTTTTAAAACATCAAATTAAACAGTACAAATAGCGGTGCTATTTCGAAGGCGCAAATGTACAAAATAAAATAAAACAACTTGTTAAATATCAGCTTTTTATTTCTGAATATAAAAAATACAAACCTTAGTAAAAATAGAAATGCAGAAAAATAAAAAAGATATACACTCTTTACATTAGCATATTCATAAAGAATAAGAAGAATATATAATATAAATGAAATTGAATAGAGATAATTGGCCTTTGTAATAAGAAAAACACTAATCTGGTTTTTTAATAAAAATAGCCTAGTTAACGCAAATTCTAAAAGCTTTTTTAGAAAGAAAAAACAAAAAACAACCAAAAAGAGTGTAAAGAAAGTAGTAAAACTCTTTATAGTTTCTGGCTGATTGTAAATTTTAAAAAAATATACCAGCAAGGAAATTGTGCTTACCGAAAATAAAAACAAAACACTTTCAAAAGGACTTAGTAAAGTGTTGGGTTCAGAAGATTCATCTTCAATAAAACTAAAATTGAATAGTGCAAAAAAGCTCTCATTCAATTTTTTAGCATTTAATAGTTTTAAAAACACAATACAAACCAACAATAGTATAAAGATAATTGTAATCCAATTGTTTGAATATGTAATTTTATCTATTGCTTGCAATTAACTTTCATTTAAGATGATTAGCACAAAATTAGTAATTAAATAGTGTATATTTGTTCTCTTACTACATGAAAATTTATTTATGTCAGATGCTTTAGTAATTATACCTACTTATAACGAAAAAGAAAATATCGAAGCCATTATTAGAGCTACTTTTAGCCAACAAAAAGCCTTTCATATTTTAATAGTAGATGATAATTCTCCTGATGGAACTTCAGAAATAGTTCATCAATTAATTAAAGATTTTCCAGATCGATTGTTTATAGAAACCCGATACAAAAAAAACGGCTTAGGTAAAGCTTATATTCATGGTTTTAAATGGGCGCTTCAAAAAGGTTATGACTATATCATAGAAATGGATGCCGATTTTTCTCATAATCCAAAAGATTTAATTCGTTTATACAATGCTTGTAAAATTGAAGGCGCAGATGTTTCTGTAGGTTCAAGATACTCTAAAGGTGTAAATGTTGTAAACTGGCCTATGAAAAGAGTGCTACTATCTTACTTTGCATCAAAATATGTAAGGTTAATTACTAGAATTCCTGTTTTTGATACAACAGCTGGGTTTGTTTGTTGGAAAAGAAACGTTCTAGAGACCATTCAGTTAGATAAAATAAAGTTTGTGGGTTATGCTTTTCAAATAGAAATGAAATTTAAAGCCTGGAAACATAATTTTAATATAAAAGAAGTCTCTGTTATTTTTACAGACAGAACTTTAGGCGCTTCTAAAATGAGTAGTAATATAATATCAGAAGCACTATTTGGAGTGATAAAAATGAAGTTAAAAGGATTACCAAAATAAAATAAAAATGAGCACTTATTTAATTAAAAACGCAAACATTGTAAATGAGAACAACACTTTTATGGGTGATGTTTTAATTGAAAATGAAATTATTAAACAAATTGCGAAAGACATTTCAGCACCTGAAAATGCAGAGGTTATAGAAGCCAATGGTAAAACTTTAATTCCTGGTTTTATAGATGATCAAGTACATTTTAGAGAACCTGGTTTAACTCATAAAGCAAACATTGCTACAGAAAGTAAAGCAGCAGTTGCTGGCGGAATTACCACTTTTATAGAAATGCCAAATACAGTGCCACAAGCAACCACTCAAGAATTACTTGAAGATAAATTTAAAATCGCTTCAAAAGACTCTTATGCAAACTATTCTTTTATGTTTGGTGGAACTAATGATAATTTAGAAGAGTTGTTAAAAACAGATCCTAAAAAAGTAGCAGGAATTAAGTTATTTTTAGGTTCATCTACAGGAAATATGTTAGTAGATGATGAGGCAGTTTTAGAAAAAATATTTTCATCAACTAAGATGATTATCTCTGTGCATTGTGAAGATGAAGCAACCATTAGAAAAAATACAGCTGCTTATAAAGAGACGTTTGGAGATGATATTCCTATAAAATATCACCCAATAATTCGAAGTGAAGAAGCGTGTTATTTATCTTCCTCTAAAGCTATTGAATTGGCTAAAAAAACAGGAGCTCGTTTACATATTTTTCATCTATCTACAGAAAAGGAAACACATCTTTTTAGAAACGATATTCCTTTAGAAGAAAAACAAATTACTGCAGAAGTTTGTATTCACCATTTATGGTTTTCAGACAAAGATTATGCAGAAAAAGGTACTCACATTAAATGGAACCCAGCAGTAAAAACAGAAAAAGATAGGCAAGGGTTATGGAAAGCACTTTTAGATGACAGAATAGATGTTTTGGCTACAGATCATGCACCTCATACATTAGAAGAAAAAAATAATGTGTATACCAAAGCTCCAAGTGGAGGCCCATTAGTGCAGCATGCAGTAACAGCCATTTTAGAAAAAGTAAAAGAAGGTGTAATTCCTATTGAAAAGGCAGTTGAAAAGATGAGCCATAATCCTGCAAAACTATTTCAAATTGAAAAAAGAGGCTTTATAAAAGAGGGTTATTTTGCGGATTTAGTTTTAATTGACACCAACAAACCACAAACTGTTTCTAAAGATAATATATTGTATAAATGTGGTTGGTCTCCTTTCGAGGGTACCACTTTTTCATCTACAATTACCCATACTTTTGTAAATGGAAACTTAATGTATAATGAAGGCGTTTTTAACGAAGAAGTAAAAGGAAAACGAATTACTTTTAATAGATAATATGAAAAAACTAAGCTACCTATTAGCCTTTCTAATATTAAGTTCTTGTACTAGTAATACAATTTTTGAAAAGCCAAAAGATCTTATACCAAAAGACACTATGAGTCTTTTGGTACAAGAAATGATGTTGGCTTCTTCTGCAACTTATATTAAGAATAAAAATATGGAAAGGAATATTAATTATATGCCTTTAGTTTACGATAAATTTAAGATTGATAGTGTTCGTTTTCAAACCTCTAATTTATATTACATGTCTAAAATAGATGAGTATAAATTAATTTTTGAGGATGCAAAGAATAGCTTAAAAGAGCAGAAAGACTATTATGATAAAATTAAATCTACAAAAGATTCTTTAAGGCAAGATTCTATCAAAAAAAATAATCTTAAAAAAAGAGAACTAGATAGTATTGCTAAAAAATTAAAACTAACGGATTCTATTAAAGTTAAGATAAAAACTACTCCTTAATATAATTCTTACAAGTTCGTTGTATAGTTGCATCTATACTTTCGAACTTGTAATCTATGGCATCAATTACTTTTTGAGAAGAATATTTAGTTACATTGTGTGCACTTCTTGCTGAATACTTAGTTAACAAAGGTGCAACACCATTAATTTTAGATACAAACCAAGATATTCGCCAAGCAAGTTCTGTTTGCCAGGTTTTTACCAATTTATAAGGTCTCTTTTTATCAAAAGCATCAGCTATTTTATAAAAAATTTCTTTGAAAGATTTGTTCTCAGCCACTAAAATAAAGCGTTCATTTTTTAAAGAAGACTCCATAAGCTGAATCATTGGTTTTACAACATCTTGCACAGCAACAAAACCAGTTATGCCTTCTGTGTAATACTTAAAGCCATTAAAAACTTGTGTAAATAATTTTCCTGATCCAGATTTCCAAAAACCACTACCTAAAATTACTCCAGGATTTACAATAATTACATCTACACCTTCCTGGCTGGCTCTCCAAACTTCCATTTCTGCCCCAAACTTGGTAATAGAGTAACCACTATTATCTTGCTCTTTGTTCCACTCACAATCTTCATCTACCAAATTATCGTTTAAAGCATCACCAACAGCAGCAATAGAACTTACAAAACAAAACTTTTTAACCTTAGCGTCTATTGCTAAATTCACAAGTATTGCTGTTCCATGAATATTAACTTTTCGCATTTCTCTATAATCTTTAGAATTAAAAGAAATTAGAGCTGCACAATGAAAAACATGGGTAACATTTGCAAACGCAGGCTTCATAGATGGCACATCTGTAATATCTGCTTTAAACCATTTAATTTTAGAAAAAAGTTTTACATCTGAAGTGTAATAAGAAAAGACTTGCTTAACTTTTTTTAGAGAAGCTTCTGTTCTGTAGATTGCCCTTATTTTATCATTCTTTACACTTAAATGATACAACAAATGCGAACCAACTAAACCTGTGCCTCCAGTAACTAAAATCATACTACGAATTTAGCATATTTTGGTTGATAAAGTTATATTTGCCAACTGATAAATTGATTACAATGAAGAATTTTATTGAAGAGTTACAATGGAGAGGAATGTTACATGATAGCATGCCAGGAACTGAAGAACATTTGTTAGAAGAAATGCGAAGTGCGTATGTGGGTTTTGATCCTACAGCAGATTCTTTACATATTGGAAATTTAGTGCCTATAATGTTATTAGCTCACTACCAAAGATGTGGTCATAGGCCAATTGCTTTAGTAGGTGGTGCAACAGGTATGATTGGTGATCCTTCAGGAAAATCTGCAGAGCGTAACTTGTTAGATGAAACAACTTTAAGACACAATCAAGAATGTGTTAAAGCTCAATTGGGTCATTTTTTAGATTTCACATCTAATGAAAAAAATGCAGCCATTTTAGTAAATAACTACGATTGGATGAAAGACATTTCTTTCTTAGAGTTCATTAGAGATATTGGTAAACATATTACTGTAAATTATATGATGGCCAAAGATTCTGTTAAAAACAGAATTAGCTCTGAATCTAAAGATGGTATGTCTTTTACGGAATTTACTTATCAAATGGTACAAGGTTATGACTTTTTACATTTGTTTAGAGAGAATAGTACTACAATTCAAATGGGAGGATCAGATCAATGGGGAAATATAACTACTGGAACTGAACTTATTCGTAGAATTGGTAATGGAAAAGGTTATGCCATAACTTGCCCATTAATTACTAAATCTGATGGATCTAAGTTTGGAAAATCTGAAGGTGGTAATGTTTGGTTAGATGCCAATAGAACATCACCTTACAAATTTTATCAATATTGGTTAAATACTTCTGATGAAGATGCTGAAAAGTATATTAAAATATTTACGTTCTTAGACAAAGAAACTATAGATGCTTTAGTTGCAGAGCATAAAGAAGCACCTCATACAAGAATTCTACAAAAACGTTTAGGAGAAGAAGTTACAGTACTTGTGCATGGAAAAGATGAATATGAAAAAGCTATAAAAGCTTCTAATATTTTGTTTGGTAAATCTACAGCATCTGACCTGAAATCTTTAGATGAAAAAACCTTACTAGATATTTTTGATGGTGTACCTCAGGCAACAGTAACTGCTTCTTTGGTAGAAAATGGTTTAGACATGATAGCTGCATTGGCTGCAGAAACTAATTTCTTAAAATCTAATGGTGAAGCAAGGAGAGCATTAAAAGAAAATGCAATATCTGTAAACAAAGAAAAGGTTAAAGAAGATTTTGTGATTACAAAAGAAGATTTAATCGATAAGAAATACGTGCTTCTACAAAGAGGTAAAAAAACATATTACTTACTAATTGTAGCATAAATAAAAAAAAGAGCTAAAACTAGTTTTAGCTCTTTTAATACACAAGATATATAGAATCAACATTAATTGTTGATGAATTTTTGCCAATTTAAATCTGCCTTTTCAAGTAATTCTTCTGCACCTTGCTTTAACCAAAGTTGTAGCGTATTGGTTTTACCTTTATTATAAAATAAGTATAATTTGCCTTCTCTAATCTCAAAAGTATTAGGGTTTACACTTACTTTTTTTCCTTTAACAGCTATTGCATACGCACAATAACCTCCATATTTTGGAATATATTTTTCTGGATTCGATTTAAATAAAGCTAAATTTTCTTTGTTCGAAAATTTAAAATTAACAGTATCGTATGTAATAGAAAATTCTTTATTACCCTCTATAGCCTTGCTTTCTGTGAAATAAGCAACAACATCAAAACCCTCTGCTACATAGCCTTTTTTAGTATTATAATCTATACTTTGAGCGGAAATAACAGATGAAAATGTTAAGCATACTATTACTATAAACTGTTTCATCGAATTCATCTAAAGAATAGTCGATAAAAAGTAGGCTGCATTACAACTTCTATTAAAAAATTGCAAAAAAAATCCTGAAAAGAAAAGTGCTAAGATATTTAGATAAAACTAACTTTTATTTACGTTCTAGAGCCTTTTGTAAATACTCATTTTGCTTCTCTAAAAGCTCGTTAGTTTTATTCATTAATTCGATATTTTTAGGAGTTGTTACTGTTTTATTTTTAGGGTCTTCAGCTTTCTTTTTCATTGAGTTCATTACTCTAACTACTAAAAAAACAGTAAAAGAAATCACTAAAAAATCTACGCCTGCTTCAATTAATTTTCCATAACCAATGGCTACTTCTTCAATTTTAGGTTTCCCTTCTGCAACAATTGCTTCTCTAATAACGTATTTTCTATTTTCCCAATTTACACCATCTGTCATGTAAGTTAATGGTGGCATTAAAACTTCTTTAACCAAAACATTAACCACTTTATTAAAAGCAGTACCAATAATTACACCAATGGCAATATCAATCATATTACCTTTTACAGCAAAGTCTTTAAAATCTTGTAATAGCTTAAATTTCATATTTGTTTTATAATACCATTAAATTACAACCTCTAATATCAGAATTATCAAATCTTCCAATAATTTCGAAAGTATTGTTTTCATGAACTTTTCCTAAGTCTTGAGTGGCTATAAATGAACATGAATTATAATTTGCCAAATCAATTACGTTTATTCCACCTGTTTTGCCTTTTTCTAAAACGGTTAGTGCATCTTCTGTATCTCTTGTTAGAATTTTCATCCAAGGTGGCGTTTCAAAAATTCCATTCCCTTTAGAATATCCTTGGCTTAGCAATTCTGTCATTCCATATTCAGAATGAATTTCATTTACATTAAAGCCATTTTGTAAAAGCATATGTAATTCATTTCTAATCAACTCTTTTCTTCTACCTTTCATTCCACCAGTTTCCATAACAATGGTGTTTTTTAGATTAAAATTGTGTTTTTCAACCAAATCTAAAAGCGCAAAAGAAACCCCAATTAGTAAAATTTTCTGACCTTCATTATCTAATTTTACCAACTTTTGAGCTAAATCATCTAGATTATTAAGATAAAATCCACTGTGAATATTTTCACTTTTTTGAATTAAATCGTTTACCATATATACTAAAGAAGACCCTTTTCTCTCTAGATAATTGGGTAATAGCGCAAGAACCACATACTCCTTAATATCTCCATAAAAATGATGAAATCCTTTTAAGTAACTTTCTTCGTAAAGTGAAACGTCAGTTACATAATGTTTACTTGTAACACTTCCTGTAGTGCCAGAGCTCGTAAAAACTTCATCAATTTCTTCTAAAGAAGACAGTACTTTTCTGGATTTAAAAAACTGAATGGGCAAAAAAGGAATATCTTCAATTTTAGTAATATCTGAAGGATGAACATATAACAGATCGCAAAAAGATCGATATACCTTATTGTTTTTAAATTGATGTTTAAAAACATTTAAAGCATTTTTTGTAAATTGCTGTTCAGTTTTTATATTTAAGAGCTCGTTTTTCATTTTCTGAAAACAAAAATAGCACTTAAAGTAAAATTTGATGTTATTTTATAAAGAAACTTAAAAAGTAAAACCTATGAAAAAGTTTGCCCTAATAATTTTGAGTTTGTTCGTTTTAAGCTGTAGTGAAGAGGAACCTCTTTTTGAATTTAGCACTTTACCTATAGATGAGGCAAAAACTCCTGTAAGTTTTACCTACAAAACTTCAGACACAATTGTACTAAAATACACTTTACCTAATGCTTGTTTTTCATTCAATAATGTCTATTATGAATATGATAGAAATTCTAGAATTGTAGGAATTAACGTTATAAAAGATTTGGAAAAAACGTGTAATCAGGCAACTATAGAAAAAGAAATAAAATTGCCAATTCATGTTTTACAAGAAGAAGATTATATTTTTAAATTTTACAAAGGAAAAGATGCAAATGGCGACCTAATTTTTGAGGAAATTACAGTGCCCGTAAATTGATAAAAACACAAAAAAATAATTTTTATTTAAAGAAAAATTAATATTATTGCAAAGAAATAACATAAATCCCCTATATAATGCAATTAGAATATTCTACCTACAGAACGTTAAGTGGCGTTAAAGAAGTCTTAGAAATTCCAAGAAAAAAACCAACTCAATGGATAGTTTACTTGGATAATCAACCAAAATTTTACGTAGATTTTTTCGATTTAGCAAACGAATCTAATGCTATGATGAATAGTTTAGTTTTATGCGGAAAAAGAGATATTAGAGATGTTTTACAAGTTATTGGTAAACGTAACAATGTAAAATTATCTATACCTTCAATTTCCAGAATCGGAATTAAAAAGAAGATAAATTCTATTCGTAAAAATATTAACCTAGATCCTTTACCAGAAGAATGGTTAAGCTATTCTTTATAGATTTTAATTACCAAATCACCTTTATCATTCATTGATGCTCTATACATACCAGCTGTATTGAACTCAAATGACATGTAGCCATTTTTGTCTAGAGCAACAACACCACCTGTACCTCCTAATTTAGTGAGTTTGTTTTGAATAACATCTTGTGTGGCTTGTTTTAAGGTTTTTTGTTGATATTCCATTTGAGCAGAAATATCGTAAGCAACTTGGCTTCGAATAAAATACTCACCCCAACCTGTGGAAGAAACTCCACAGGTTGCGTTATTTGCATACGTACCAGAACCTATAATTGGTGCATCACCAATTCTACCCCATCTTTTATTAGTCATACCACCTGTAGAAGTACCAGCAGCAATATTTCCGTTTTTATCTAGAGCCACACAGCCAACTGTACCAAACTTTGCGTTTTTTATATCAGCGTCATAAAAAGCAGCAGTCTTATCATCATGATCTAACTCTGTCTTTTCTCTTTCCTTAATTCTTTCTAAAGACTTAAATCTTCTTTCGGTATAAAAATAGCTTGGATCTACAATTTCTAAACCTTTTTCTTTAGCAAATATACTTGCACCATTACCTGAAAGCATTACATGATCTGAATCTGTCATTACTTTTATAGCCAATTCTATTGGACTTTTAACATCTGTTACTCCAGCAACAGCTCCTGCATTTAGAGTGTTACCATCCATAAAAGAAGCATCCAATTCATTTGTGCCAAAATTTGTAAAAACAGCACCTTTACCAGCATTAAATAAAGGAGATTCCTCCATTACTTGAATGGTTTTCATAACAGCTTCTTGACTAGTTCCTCCATTTTTAAGAATGGTATGCCCAACCTTTATCGCTTCCTCTAAT
Source organism: Polaribacter sp. MED152 (assembly GCF_000152945.2). Classification (NCBI taxonomy): domain Bacteria; kingdom Pseudomonadati; phylum Bacteroidota; class Flavobacteriia; order Flavobacteriales; family Flavobacteriaceae; genus Polaribacter; species Polaribacter sp. MED152. The sequence goes on from NC_020830.1 coordinate 1,877,337, forward strand.
TTTGCTTTGTATTCAACCTCTTTTTCATCAGACATATTTTTCTTTAAAATCGTTCCTGCTCCTCCATGAATAATGATAGCAAAATCATTGATTTTTTCTTGAGAAGTAGCATCAATAGTAGATGTGACATCCTTTCCTGAATTTTGGGTTGATGTATTACAACCAATCAATAGCACTATTAAAGCAAATAGAATCGTAAATTTTTTCATTTAATTGTTATATTTTAAACAAATAACATTGTTTTTGTTAATTTTTTATATGTATCTTTTTATTCGTAAATTCGTTCTTCGAATTTAAACAACTAAAATTAGACTACAAAATGACAAATTTTGGAATAACTGAAGTATTGCAACAATTAGGTTTAAAAGATATAAATGAAGGTACATCTACTGGTTCAAATAACTTCTCGAATGGAGAAATTATTGAATCGTTTTCTCCTGTAGATGGTAAATTAATTGGTAAAGTAAAAACAACTACCAAAGAAGATTATGAAAAAGTAATTACAACTGCAACAAAAGCCTTTTTAACTTGGAGAGATAAACCTGCTCCTCAAAGAGGAGAAATTGTACGTCAGTTTGGAAATAAATTAAGGGATTTAAAAGAACCATTGGGTAAACTAGTTTCTTATGAAATGGGAAAATCTTTACAAGAAGGTTATGGTGAGGTACAAGAAATGATTGATATCTGCGATTTTGCAGTGGGTTTATCTCGCCAATTAAATGGGCAAACCATTCCTTCTGAAAGACCAGGCCATGTTATGAGAGAACAGTGGCATCCTATAGGCGTTGTTGGTATTATTTCTGCATTTAATTTTCCTGTTGCTGTTTGGGCTTGGAATACTGCTTTAGCTTGGATTTGTGGTGATGTTTGTATCTGGAAAGCTTCTGAAAAAGCACCTTTATGTGCGGTAGCTTGTCAAAATATAATTGCAGACATTTTAAAAGAAAATAATTTACCTGAAGGTATTTCTTGTATTATTAATGGTGATTATAAAGTTGGTGAAATGATGACTACAGATAGTAGAATTCCTTTAATTTCAGCCACAGGATCTACAAGAATGGGTAGAATTGTTGGTGCAACTGTTGCACAACGCTTTGGAAAATCTTTATTAGAATTGGGTGGTAATAACGCAATCATTATAACACCAACTGCAGATTTAAAAGTAGTTGTGCCTGGTGCAGTATTTGGTGCGGTTGGTACTTGTGGCCAAAGATGTACTTCTACAAGAAGACTTATTATACATGAATCTGTTTATGATAAAGTAAAAGATGCTATTGTTGGTGCTTACAAGCAAATTAAAATTGGTAATCCTTTAGATGAAAATAATCACGTTGGTCCTTTAATTGATAAAGACTCTGTGAATACCTATTTGGCTGCCATTGAAAAAGCGAAAGACGAAGGTGGAAATGTAATTGTAGAAGGTGGCGTTTTAGATGGCGAAGGTTACGAATCTGGATGCTATGTAAAACCTGCAATTATAGAAGCAGAAAATGATTATGAAATTGTTCAGCATGAAACTTTTGCACCAATTTTATACTTAATGAAATATTCTGATGGTGTAGAAAATGCAATTGCCAAACAAAATGGAGTAGCTCAAGGATTATCTTCTGCAATTATGACCAATGAAATGAAAGAAGCAGAGAAATTCTTGTCTTACGCAGGTTCTGATTGTGGAATTGCCAATGTTAATATTGGTACTTCTGGTGCTGAAATTGGTGGCGCTTTTGGTGGCGAAAAAGAAACTGGTGGAGGACGTGAATCTGGTTCTGATGCATGGAAAGTTTACATGCGTAGACAAACAAATACTATTAATTATTCAGACGAATTACCTTTAGCACAAGGAATTAAATTTGATTTATAAAAGTTAAACATTCCCCAACTTTTGAGACCAACTCTAATTGTATAGAGTTGGTTTTTTTAATTGATATTTAATTATACTTTACTTTTCGAATTACTCTCATTGCCTCTTTATATTTTACATAGGTTGTTTTATCCTGTAAATTTTTAATGTAATATTTAGCCTGTCTAAGCAATTCAGGTGCATCTAAATATCCATTTAAATAACACAATAAATAATTTGTTGGTAACCTAAAAACATCTTCATGCTCTGTAACCGACAATGAAATATTGTTAGCTATTTTAGCTACTATTTTATTACTATTAGTATAAATATGGGTAATAATTTCTGCATCATATTTAGGGGGTTCAAACAGAAATTCTTTGACAATATGATGTTTACCATTGTCTTTAAAATCAATAATTGTTTTCTCTAATGGGTAATGTGTTTCTACCTTATCTAAACCTAATAAAATATATTCTGTTACTATAAATGATTTTTGATTGTAAGAAATTTGAACATCATCTAATGCAGAAAAAAACAAACGAACTTGTTCATTAATAAGCTCTATATCTACCCTAGAATAATAGGTTTCTGAATTGATTGTTTTTTGCTCTCCTGCCCAACATAACACAAATTGTTCATTGAAAACTTTATATTGAGGATTGTACTTTTTCTTATGATTATTTATAAACTCAAAAACGCCATTTAAAGTAAGCTCTATATTATTTCTAGCATTTTTCTCTATAGATGCAACAATAGACCTGTTTGTATTTCTAAGTTCAAAAGAATCTCCTACAAAAGGCATAGAATTGCTTCCTCTTCTATAAAAAATGGTATCTCTTCTATATTTCCAAGCGTTTTTTAAAAGAGAAGTTATTGTATTATTAGCATAAATGGTAACCAAACCCACTACTTTATGACGTGGTAAGCTAGGAAAAGGAACATTTTCGTATTCAATTTTGGGCGGATTTCTTAAATACGCATTTACCAAATTTTGAATTTTACTATCATCAAAAAAATCGACACCAATTATCTTATTTTCTTCATCTTCAATACCAATAACAATGTAAGAATTGTTAGCAGGATTTGTATTAGACAAAGCACAAATGTGCTTTAAAAACTTGGCTTTACCTTCTTTTGAGCCTAAGGATAATTTTTGCTTTTTATCATAAAAACTATTCTCATCATTATGTGAGAGTAGATTTTTAATTAATAAGCGTTTATTTATCATTTTTAAGCTACTTCTTGTCCATTACTTGCTTCTAACAGTAAAAACCAATCTTCTAGTTCTAAATTGATTTCTAAGGCCTTATTTGCGTTTAAAATGCGCTGTTTATTTGTTGTACCTATTACTGGTGATACCTTAGCAGGATGTTTAAGAATCCATGCCAATAGTAAAGTATCTTCTGTACAATTGTATTTCTTAGAAAACCTTTTTAATAGTTCTTTTATACTTTTTGTTTGATACGTTTCTTCTCTAAAAACACTTCCTAAAGGACTCCAACTCATAGGTTGTATATAATTTTGAAGCATTTGGTCTAAAGTACCATTATTCATTGCTGAATTTTGCGTTAGAGAAAACTCAACCTGATTTACGTCTACAGAAACATGATCTGAAATAAAACTTACTTGAGAAGGTGTAAAATTAGAAACTCCAAAATTGACAATTTTTCCAGCATCTTTTAAAATTGTAATTGCTTCTGCAATTTCTGTAGGATTCATTAAAGGGCTTGGTCTGTGCAGCAAAAAAGTATCTAGATAATCTGTTTTTAAATTTTTTAAAGATTGTTCTGCACTCCAAATAATATAATCTTTAGCATAATTATAATGCTTCACCTTATTATTTCTGGTTTCTCCTGGATTCTGTATTCCACATTTTGTTATTAGCTCAATACTTTCTCTACTTACAGAACTTGCTTTAAAAGCAACTCCAAATTCGGCTTCTGTAGTATAATCGCCATACAAATCTGCGTGATCAAATAGTGTATTCTCATTTTCTACACAAAACTCAATCATATCTGCAGCTTCTTTGGTGGTAAAATTTTTACCCCATTTGCCCCAAGACATGCACCCAATAATTATTTTTGATGTTGGTTTCATACTAATTTTTATTAATCATTGTTGCACTGGCTTGTGCTGTTGGATACACTATTAAATCTTCTATATTTACATGATATGGCCTTGTAACTACAAAGTTGATAATATCTGCAATATCTTCTGCTTGTAAAGCTTTGTAGCCAGAATAAACGGTTTTAGCTCTCTCAGTATCTCCTTTAAAACGAACATCAGAAAATTCTGTTTCTACCAAACCAGGATGAATGGCAGATACTCTAATATTGTAATCGTTTAAATCTAACCTCATAGACTTATTTAAAGCGTTTACAGCAAATTTAGATGCACAATATACATTACCATTCTTATAAACATCTTTACCTGCTGTAGAGCCAATATTTACAATAAAACCACTATTATTTTTAATCATAGTTGGTAAAATTGCTTTGGTTACATACAGTAATCCTTTTACGTTAATGTCTAACATTGCATCCCAATCGTCTATACTACCTTCTTGAATGGTAGCTAAACCATGAGCATTCCCTGCATTATTTATTAAAATATCGATATTCTTAAAGTTCTCTGGTAAAGATGCTATTGCTGATTGTGCTTCTTCCTTTTTTGAAACATCAAATTGCAAAGTAGTAACTTCTGTTTGCTTACTTAATTCAGACTTTAATTCTTGAAGTCTTTCTGTTCTTCGTCCACAAAGAACTAATCTAATATTATTTTTAGCAAAAAGCTGAGCGGTTGCTTTACCTATACCTGAGGTTGCACCTGTTATAAAAGCTGTTTTCATGGGTTTAATTTGGTTCTTTAAAAATAGGAAATCTAGTGCTTAAGCACCTTTTTTAGTGGCTATAATTTTCATCAATTATTAACAAAGAAAAAGTCACCCTCCTCAGGGTGACTCCTCTTTCAATTGATTGTCGAGAAACAACCAATCAAAAATCAACTAACCAAACTTTATTTTAATTTCTTCTGTTCTTTACTTTTCTTTTTATAATAGTACGTTTTCTGTTGCTATTTCTTACAAGGTCTTTCGCACTTTTAACAGATTCTTCACTCTTTTTGAATTGTATAAATCCTCTTCCTGAAAAATCGTATGTTGTTTCTGAGTTATAGTGGAATAAACTTATTCTACCATCATTAACAACGCTTAATTCGAACTCTTCAATATCTCCATTATCATAATTCAATGTTAAAATTTTTAGGTCTTCAAAACCATTTACATCAAACACTTCATAGCCTCCAACAAAGTTCCAATTAATATCTGCAACTTGCATGCCAAAGTCATCTTGAGAACTCCTAAAAGTTGTTAAATTTTCTGGTGTAAATTCAAGATAATTTTCATCATCAAAAGTATTTGGTGTACCCCCTGTTGAACTTACTTTTTCCCAAGCTAAATACTCCTGTAAAAAGTATTCTATGTTTTCATAAAATAGTTTATCATAATCAAAAGTATTTACATTGTAACCTATTAAATAGTAACTTACATTTTGTCTAAAGTTGTACAATACAATTTCATTATCAGATAAAATACTTACTTCAAAATCGTTTGCACCATCTATATCATGATTAGTAGCCAGTAAACCATTAAAAGTACCATAAGTACCTACATCTATCCCTAAACCATTTCCTGTTCTTCCAATATCAACAATATTATTGTTTGCATATAAAATGCCATTTAAGAATGATAAAGTAAATGCTCTAGAAACATATGGAATATCTCCTGTTCCTGTTGTTCTGTGATAATCTACATACCATAAATCGTAGCTAGAAACAACTTCGTTTATTGTAGGTTGATAGTCTACAAAACCATCATCATAAATTGTTGTACAAGAACTTAATAAAGTACCTGTAATAATAACTGTGAATAGTAGTTTTAGCGTTTTCATAAGCCTTCTGTTTTATGGTTATGCTTAGTAATATTCAAATTGCGTGCCAAAAAATAAAAAGCATAATTAATTACATATAATCCATTAATAATCAAACACATAATAAATAGAGAAACTTTAAATAAAATTAAGAATCAAATTTCTTTGTAAAAGAAAAAACGAACTCAATGAGTTCGTTTTTTTATATTTCTAATAATTTGACTTCGTCTAATTATTTAATGCTTACTCTTTTAATAATTTGACTTCGTCTAATTATTTAATGCTTCAGCACCACCAACAATTTCTAAAATTTCGTTAGTAATTGCTGCTTGACGTGCTTTGTTATACGTTAATAATAATTCGTCACGTAAATCTTTTGCATTATCTGTCGCTTTATGCATAGCTGTCATTCTTGCTCCATGTTCAGAAGCAAAACTATCTCTAACAGCTTTATACAATTGAGTTTTTAAAGATTTCGGAATTAAAGCTTCTACAATTTCTTCTTTAGAAGGCTCAAAAATATAATCAGAATTTACAGCAGCTGCATCTCCACCTTCAATAGGTTTGATAGGTAAAAATTGCTCTACTTGTGGCAATTGTGTTGCAGCATTCTTAAATTGGTTGTACACCAATTCTATCTTATCATAAGTACCTTCTGTATACAAATTCATTAACTTCTCTGCAATTGCAGAAACATTATCAAAAGTTAATTCGTCATAAAGGTCGTTTCTACTTGCAACAATACTGCATGTTTTAGATAAAACATCTTCACCTTTTTTACCAATGGCAAAAATCTCTACATTTTTATCTGAATACTTTTCAGCGATTGTTTTATTAACAGTTTTAGTGATAGAAGAATTAAAACCCCCACATAAACCTCTGTTAGAGGTTACAACTACTAATAACACTTTAGAAACTTCTCTTTGAGTTGAATACGCTCCACCAGTATCACCTTCTAAAGTTGCACTTAAATTTTGCAACAACTCTGTTAATTTAGATGAATAAGGACGCATTGCAACAATTGCATCTTGCGCTTTTTTCAACTTTGCAGCAGATACCATTTTCATGGCAGATGTAATCTGCATTGTTGATTTAATAGAGGTTATTCTATTACGTATTTCTTTTAAATTCGCCATTCTTAACTTGTTACTTAGTAGTTAAAAGATTTTAGAGCCTAGTCTAAAATCTTTTAACTAAATATATTTATGCAAAATGCTTAGAAATTTCAGCAGCAGCCTCTTCTAAAGTTGCAGTAGCTTCTGGCGTTAATTTACCAGATTTTAATACATCTAAAGTATCTCTATGTTTTGCATTTAAATAATCGATATAATCTTTTTCGAATTTCTTAACTTGATCTACAGGAACATCTTTTAACAAGTTTTTAGAACCAGCATAGATAATTGCAATTTGATCTTCTACTGTAAAAGGATCATTCTGTGCTTGTTTTAAAATCTCAACGTTTCTTTGACCTTTAGAAATTACACTCATTGTAGCTGCATCTAAGTCTGAACCAAACTTAGCAAATGCTTCTAATTCTCTAAACTGAGCTTGATCTAATTTTAAAGTACCAGATACTTTTTTCATAGATTTAATCTGTGCATTACCTCCAACACGTGATACAGAAATACCTACGTTAATTGCTGGTCTTACACCTGAGTTAAATAAATCTCCATCTAAGAAAATTTGTCCATCAGTAATCGAAATTACGTTTGTTGGAATATATGCTGATACATCACCTGCTTGAGTTTCAATAATTGGTAATGCAGTTAAAGAACCTCCACCTTTAACGATTCCTTTTAAAGAGTCAGGTAAGTCGTTCATTTCACTAGCAATTACGTTATCATTAATAACCTTTGCAGCTCTTTCTAATAATCTTGAGTGTAAGTAAAATACATCTCCTGGATATGCCTCACGTCCTGGAGGTCTTCTTAATAATAAAGAAATTTCACGGTAAGCAACTGCTTGTTTTGATAAATCATCGTAAATGATTAATGCAGGTCTACCTGTATCTCTAAAATATTCTCCAATTGCTGCTCCTGCAAATGGTGCATAAACTTGCATTGCTGCAGGGTCTGATGCATTTGCTGCAACTATTGTTGTATACGCTAATGCGCCTCTTTCTTCTAACATGTTTGCAATTGCTGCAACTGTAGAAGCTTTTTGACCAATAGCTACATATATACAGTATACTGGATTACCAGCATCGTAAAATTCTTTTTGATTTAAGATGGTATCTAAAGCAACTGTAGATTTACCTGTTTGTCTGTCTCCAATAATCAACTCACGCTGTCCTCTACCAACGGGAATCATTGCATCAATAGATTTTATACCAGTTTGTAACGGTTCTGTTACTGGCTCTCTATAAATTACACCTGGTGCTCTTCTTTCTAATGGCATTTCGTAAGTAGTTCCTTCAATAGGTCCTTTCCCATCAATTGGGCTACCTAAAGTATCTACAACTCTACCAACAATACCTTCACCTGCTCTTAAAGAAGCAATTCTTTCAGTTCTTTTAACAGTAGAACCTTCTCTTACAGAAGTTGAAGCACCCAATAATACAACACCTGCATTATCTTCTTCTAAGTTTAATACAATACCTTCTAAGCCGTTTTCGAATTCTACTAACTCACCATATTGTACGTTAGACAATCCGTAAACACGAGCAATACCATCACCCACTTGTAATACAGTTCCTACCTCACTTAATGAAGCTTGAGCTTCAAAATTTGTAAGTTGTTCTTTTAAAATTGCTGATACTTCAGCTGGTTTAATACTTGCCATCTTTTCTAATTTGATGTATTATTAAATTTTTGGAATGTAATGACTATTGTCAAATTCCTTTTTCAATTCACTTAAATGATTAGAGATACTTGCATCATACTGCACATCTCCAACTCTTAAAATAAAACCACCTAGAATAGAAGGATTCACCTCGTTTTCTAAGTTTGCTTTTTCGCCTGTTAAAGCTACAATTTTAGCTAATACTTGTGCTTCAATTTCTGGGGAAATAGGCACAGCTGTTGTAACTTTAGCTACTTGTGTATTTTTATCAAAATCATAAATGATAGAGTATTGCTTAGCAATAGCTTCTAACATTGCAATTCTTTTGTTTTCTTGTAAAAGATTAAAAAGACCTAATGTGATGTTGTTTATTTTGCTAGAAAATGTAGCTTTTAAAACATTCATCTTGTCTGCAGATTTAATAACAGGACTTTCTAAAACTACAGAAAGCTCTTTACTATCATCTATAGTAGCTTCAATAAGCTGCATATCTTCATGCACAGCAGATTCATCATTAGAATCTTTAGCAAGATTTAAAATAGCTTTTGCGTAACGTAATGCTGCTCTTGCGTCTTTCATAAAATTAGTTTAAAGTTACGTCTTTTAAAATACCTTCTACTAAATCTAATTGGTCTTTCTTAGAAGATAATTCTTTCTTAATTACAGATTCTGCTATACCTATAGATAACTCTGCAACGTTTTTCTTTAACTCTGCTAAGGCTGCTTGCTTTTCTTGCTGAATTGATGCTTGTGCAGTTTCAATTAACTTAGTAGTTACCTCTTTTGCATCTTCCTTTGCATCTGCAATAATTTTATCGCTAATTTCTCTAGCTTCTTTCATCATTGCTTCTCTTTCAGCTCTTGCTTCTTTTGCTAACCTTTCATTATCTGCAGTTAAATTTTGCATTTCTTTACGTGCATTTTCTGCAGCAGCTAATGCGTTTTCAATTCCAGATTCTCTTTCTTCTAAAGAGTTTAAAATTGGTTTCCAAGCAAATTTTACCATCAATCCAATTAACACTAATAGTAATACTGTAAGTATTACAAATAATCCAATTGAAAAATCTTCTAATAAAGCTCCCATTCTGTAATATAATTTTTATTTTTTACTTGTTTAATTAAAACACAATTTATAACCAACCGTTATAAATTGTGTTTTGTTTGTTTTTGGATTTGATTAACCTTGACCTAAGATTAATGCACCAAATGCTAACCCTTCTAAAAGTGCTGCAACAATAATCATAGCTGTTTGAATCTTTCCAGCTGCTTCTGGTTGACGAGCAATACCTTCCATTGCTTTACCACCAATTTGACCTAAACCAATTCCAGCTCCGATTACTACTAATCCTGCTCCAATTAAATTGTACATAATGATTGTATTTATATTAAATTAAACAAATTTGATTAATGAGCTTCTTCATGTTCTTCTACAGCCATACCTATAAATAATGCAGAAAGCATTGTAAAGATATAAGCCTGTAAGAAAGCCACTAAAACCTCAATTAATATTATTAAAAATGATAACACTGAAGAAAGAAATGTTGCACCAGCAACACCAAAGCTTTCTTTAAGTGTAAACATAATTGCTATTAAACTCATAACTACAATGTGACCTGCAGTAATGTTTGCGAACAAACGAACCAATAATGAAAATGGCTTAATAATTAATGCACCTACTAATTCTATAATCGCCAAAAATGGTCTAATTAAAATTGGCACACCTGGCATCCAGATCATGTGCATCCAATATCCTTTGTTACCACTAAATGTGTAAACCACTAAAGTAAATATGGCTAATGCAGCAGTAACTGCTATTTGACCTGTAACATTAAATCCGAAAGGCAACATACCTAAAAGGTTTAATATCCAAATAAAGAAAAATACCGTCATTAAATAACCTGTAAATCTTCTGTAGTGCTTTTCGCCAATGTTTGGTTTTGCTATTTCGTCTCTTACATAAATAATTAACGGCTCTAATACTCTAGAAAAACCAGTTGGAATTTGTTTTGTTTTGTACTGTTTTGCCAATCTTGAAAACCAGAATAACATTAACAAACCAACTAATAAAATTCCGAAAACAGTTTTAGTAATAGAAAAATCTAAAACCTTGTGTGCATTTGTTGCATGATGTGTTTCATCAAAAGATACTTGAGTAGCACCTTCATCTAATTCATAAATCTTAGAGTGAATTTTGGCAAATTTTAAACCATCTTTCTCTACGATTACATGACCATCATCATTATGATGAAATTCAGAAGACATAAAAGTTACTAAACCTTCACTCGTCCAAATAATAACTGGTAAAGGAAAACCAAAATGCTTTCTTTCACCTTCATCATTGGTGTATGAGAATAATGAAAAATCATGAGAGTCTTTAACGTGATGTTTTATGTAAGCACCAACTTCTTCCTTAGTATTTACTCGACCACCATCGTTTTGATTGTCGTGTTTTTTATCTGAACTAGATGCAAAAATTGTAGCCGAAAAAAGAGCTATTAATGCAATTGTAAGAAATTTGATAGATTTTTGTGCAATCTTCATGGTAAAAATATGCTTTCTAAATTCGGCGCAAAAATAGGTAATAATTCAAAACTACAAACGCTTTTTTAAGATATTTTTTTATAATCTTTTTTCTGTAGTATTTGTGCCACGAAAAAAGCCTCTGTTAATAAAAAAATTATCATAGGAATGATGAGCGAAATTCTTGCTGCAAAACTTAAAGTTTCTTCGGTAAATATTGATTTATAAAAGATTAAACAAAATAAAACTGGTTTTAAAATAATTGTAGCTAAATAAATAAAACCCAACTGATCAGATATTTTATTAACAGTAGATAGTAAAAGGAAATTAGTACAAATGATAAGTGAAAATCCTAAATGAAATAGGTATATTTTTTTTAATGAAAAAGGCAATATTATTTCTTGTTTTTCTATAACATTTTGATGCAAAAAATGGCTTAAAAAGTAAAGAGCAAAGAAAACTGTAGTATAAAGAAATAAGTTTTTAATCATTTATTTTCTGTGCTTGTTTAATAAGTGCGTAAATAGCTAAGAAGATAGATAGTAAAGTAATTGTTTGCTCTAAATAAGTGGTTTGAAACTGCTTATCTAACCATTGGCCAAGTAAGTAGCCTAAATAAATGGTGGCACCCATTTGCAAACCTGCCCCTGAAAGATGTAACGCTTTATTTAAAGGCTTTTTTGGGTTTGGCTTCTTTTGAGTTGATTGGCTGTTTTTTTGTGTCATCTTCTTTATTACTTTCTTTAGAAGGTACTTTCATTGCACAAGATGCATTAAAAGTTGCACCTGGCTCTATAGATAATTTCCCAACAACAACATCTCCAGAAATGTTTGCTGCAGCTTTAACCGTAAGCGTTTTTTCTACCTTTAACTCACCAGAAAATTTACCTTCAATATCTGAATTAGATGCAGATACATTACCAATTAAAACACCTGTAGCTCCTAAAATTACTCTACCCTTAGTTGTTAAATTACCTTCTAAAGTACCATCAATTCTAAAATCACCTTCAGACAAAATATCTCCAGTAATTTTAGTGTTTTTGGCAATTACATTTCTTTCCATGGTGTAAACTTTCCTAATTTTATATGGGTTTTTCTCTTAAATTTTACTCTTTTAATTGAGCCAAAATTGCTTTGGCTTTTTCTGCTTCTTCTGTATTACCATAATTTACAACGATAAACTCTAAAGCTGCTTTGTATTCTTCTTTAGTTTTGTACTTGCCAATAGCTAAAACTCTCAACAACTCGAATTTTGGAAGTAACTCAGCATTCGGAATTGATGGCAGAAATTCATCAACTTGAGTAATTACTTCATCAAACTGATCATCTTTATACAAATAATACAGTTTTTTATACTTGACTTCCACTTCATTCACCTCAACTTCATCTTCAAAAACAACATTCGGATTTAAAATTACCTGGGCAAATTTGGTTTCTGGATAATCTGTAAGAATTACATTTTTGTAAGGTGCTGCTTTGCTTTCATCTCCTAAAGTGATATATAGTTGATACAAATGCCAATTAATAGGCAAAACAAGCGCTTCATCTTTATTTAACTCATTTACTCTTACAAGTCTTTGTTCTGCTAAATCAAAATTCTTAAACTGCTCTTTATATATTAAACCTAACTCATAAAGTGCTTCGTTTCTTATAACAACTAAACTGTCTATTACTGATTGTTCTGTAGGAATTGTGCTTAGGTAAGTATCTAAATCATACTTAGCATTTGCCTTTTTAGCAGATACTGAATCTTTGGCTGCAATACCAATACTTGCTTTTTCAGACCATCTCCAATTGTCTTCTAAACGTCTATTACCCCAAATTTTAAAGAATTCTGATTTTCCAAAACTTAACGACTGATTGTTGTAAAAATACCACTCGCCCTTTTTTGCAGATTGTATACCACTTATAGGGTTTGCAAAAGCCATTTGATTCAATCTTAATTGAGCAGCTGCTTCATCTGCCTCCTTAATTTTTTCGATATAATTTGTAAAGTAAGCAACTTGCTCGTCTTTTGTAAGTGTTGCAATTTTTACAATACTATCATTAGTTTGTACAACATCTTCAAACTTTATTAACGATGCTAAGTTTTTGTATTTACGCTTAATTCTTCTAATTCTAAGTTTTAGAGTGTCTTTGGTAAACTGCAAAACACTATCATAATAAGCACTTGCGTTTTGATATTCTGCTTCTTTAAATGCTAGGTTTCCTAAATTTTCATAGGTAAACGTTTTTTGCTTATCGCCTGCATTTGCTGCTCTTAATGAATTGTAATAATTGTTCTTGGCAAGCTGAATACTATCATTCTTTTCGTGTAAAACTGCTGTTTGATAATACAACTCATCTAAATAAGGTCTGTTTTCTCTATCCTTAATTAACTCTTGTAAAGTGTTTAAAACTACAACAGAAGTAGAATCGTTTGTAATGTTTCTTGCCAATTCTATATTAGCATGAATTTTATATTTGTAAGGCGATTTTTTAAAGTTTGCCAAACGATTAAATACCAAATTAGCAGAATCTTTCTTATTCTCTAAACTATAAATTTGCCCTAAAACAAATAAATTTCTAGCTCCTTGTGCTTTATTCTCTAAAGTTCTTGTGGCTAATTGTAAGTGCTTTTTTGCATTTTGTAAACTATCGCTTTTTACATATGCTATAGCCAATGCTGTATGTGCTTGTTCTTTAATTTTATTTGGTAAGTCTGACTCTAACGTGTCTTTTATAACCAACAATAATTTCATGGCTTCTATTGCAGTTTCTTCATTATCTAGCCTGATATTGGTTTTGGCTCTCCAAATTTTTGTTTCTGCAATTAAATCTGCATTCGGATAATTTGCAATAACATAATTAAAAGCCTCTACTGCAGGTATAAATCTTTGCTGATAATAACGTGATTTTCCTAAAAGTAAATACGCATTATCTATTTGCCTATTTCTTTCAATACCATCTATATTCATGCCATGCTTTTGAATGGCTTTTACTGCTTTTTCTTCTGCTCTTTCAAAAGTAGTGGTTGGTTTTTTGTCATCATCATCGTCATTATTGAAACCATTTCCTAAATTATTATTAAAGGTTGGTGCAATAATTTTATCTTCTTCGAACTCAATAGGCTCTATTGGTAATTGTAAAAACCAATCGTCTCTATAGCTATTGTTAATTTCGTCTATGCCTTTATCAAAAGCATTATTACCATTAAATAAAACGTTATATTTTGTAGTTAAAGCGTGGTAATTTCTACTAATTACAGAATCTTTTTTAGTGCTGCAAGAAGCAACTACAGCAATAAACGTAAACAAGAAAAGGTACTTAAATGTAATTTTCAAAACTGGCGATTCTAAAATTATTTCTTTAACAAAAGCTAAAAGCTGTAATTTACAACTATTTTCTAGCGAAAATAGTATAAATACAGCTTGTAAAAATAATAATTAATTAAAGATTGGCTAATTATACAGCAAAATAGCTTTCTAATTCTTGCAAGGTCTCTGCAGAAGTAACTATATCTTTTACTACATTTCCTTTATCTAGAACTACAATTCTTTCGCAAACTTCGGTTACATGTGTTAAATCATGACTAGAAATTAGCACTGTAACTTCTCTATTTTCTGTTAATTCTTTAATGATTTTTTTTAGCCTTATTTGTGTTGTTGGATCTAGATTTGCAAATGGCTCATCTAAAATTACAACTTGTGGGTTACCCATCATTGCAGCTACAATACCTACTTTTTTCTGGTTACCTTTACTAAGATCTCTTAGGTATTTCTTTTTACCTATAATTTCTTGGTTAAAAAATTCATCAAACTGATTAATAAATTTAGTAACATCTGCTTTATTCATGCCTCTTAAATCGCCAACAAACTCAAAGTATTCTTCTGCTGTTAAATAGCCAATTAAAAAAGATTCATCTATAAAAGAACCTGTAAATGATTTCCAGTCTTCACTTGTATTTACTTGAATATCATGATTTACAATAGCACCAGTTGTTGGCCTAATTAAATCTAGTAGAATGTTAAAATATGTGGTTTTACCTGCACCATTATTACCTACTAAACCAAAACTTTGGCCTGTTGGAATTTCTAATTCGTTAATATTTAAAACCTCTGCAGATCCGTATTTTTTTGAGAGTTGTGTAGTTTGTATCATGGCTTTGTTTAGTTTTCTTGATTAAATGCGTGAATCATTACATACTTGTTTGTAATGTATTTTTTTGTGATGGCTTTCATTATTTTTTTGTGTAATGCAATACCTATAAATCCTAAAACAGCTAAGGTTATACATGCAATTTCGAAGCTTACCAACCAATTAATTAGACCAAAAATTGCCATTGGTAACACCATTAAAGGCAAACCAATTAACCATTGTACAGCACCTGTACCTTGAAAATTAAAGGCCGCTTTTTCATCTAAATTAATTTTTTTTCTGTTGAAAGTTCCTCCAAATAAAATTACGTGCGTATTTACACCTACATTATAAATCATGGCTGCAAAGTGAACAACCAGAACTTTCCAACCAAAGTAAACATAAGGAATACCTAGCACAAAAAGAGCTACAACACTAATTGTCATTATTGTAAATTTCGATTCTAAATACCTTTCGTATTTAAAATTCTGACTCATTAACATCTTGTAATAGCTGCTATCCCAAGCAGGAATAAATTGCCCAAAGTTTATTAAGAAAGTTCCTGTAGAAAAAATACCAACCAATACATACATAAACTCCATGCCTTTATACATTGGGTTAGGATAAAATATTAAACCATATAATAATCCCACTAAAATCATCCATACTCCAGACTTTGTTCTTTTATTTCTCCACATTAAACGTAAATCGTTTTTAATAAAAGGAGCCAAATCACCCAACTTATCAGCAAAAGATAAATCTGCTGCATTTACTTCTTTGGTTTGCTCAGTAATAATAGCATCTAAATACACCTCATTTCTTAGCTGTTTGTAGTTTATACTGTATAGAAAGAAAAGTAATGCTGCAAAAGCAACTACCATAATTGGGTTTTCGTAAATAAAGTCGAAGCCTTTACCTATAAATCCTGGTAAATTGAACCAATTAAAATAATTTACGAGATAACCAGCTACCAAAAGCGTAACTAAACCTGCAAATATTTTGGTGTTTTTATTGATTAAAAAGTTTAAGTAATTTACAGACTGAATAATAAAAACCATTGTAAATAACCAACCTAAAACTCCAGCTACATTATAACCTTGCATTATTAAAACAACTGCAAATGGTATGTAGAAAAACAAACTCATAATATTAAAAAATGAGAATGACGATTTTATAAGTATAAAGTGAACAATTTTACTTTTAGGAATTGGCAGTGTTAACATTGGTTTTATATTCATTACTGGAAGCTTTTGCATGAGGTATCTAAAAATTAAATCGCCCACAATTGCAAAAAGTAAAAATGCATTAACCACCACTAAAGGATCTTGTTCTGGATACATTTCTTTCAAAATCCAATAACCTCCTACACCAATTATTAAAAAACTAACTACAAAGTATAGTGCAAAAAGCACCAATAGAATATTTAGAAAAACACTTTTTTGCCAATTTGCAGCTCTAAAATATTGTTTCCATTCTAGTTTAAGGAAATGTGAAATCATAAGTTTGGTGGTTTAGTTTGAGTATAAGTAGTTGATTTGCAGTTTTTGTTACAAGTTTTTTACCAATTTATATTCAGGATATGTTTCTTGCAACAATTCTTCTGCTTTTTGTGGTAGCACATAGTTTGCTACATAAAAGAATATGAATAGTAAAGTAACTGTTGCAGCTACTAATAATAACCAATATATATTTAAACCAGAAAAATCAAATTCTGTTAGGTTGATAAAATTAAATAAGTTGATGAAGGTAAAACCTGTAAAACTATTTTTTGTTGTACCAATCATGGCCTCCAAAAGAAAAATCTTCTCATCCGTTTTTTCTTTGGCTTTGTGCTCTTTTCTGATTCTATAGGCTGCAACCATTTCAAAAACAGCTAATATTAACAAAACACTTACTATTGCAATTTCTGCAAACGGAATTTGTATTAAACAAAAAACACCTAAAAATATAAGTAAAGTAGTAATTACTTTAGGTAAGGTAAACCATTCTTTTACAAAGCGAAGTAACAGATGCCAATAGCGTTTATTCATTTGTTTTTGCTTGGCTTCTATAACATCCATAAAACCAAAAACACCAAACTTCTTAAATGATTTATCTCTAGCTTCTTCAAAAGATATTTTAGGATTTTCTTCCCAAATTTTCTCTATATCATTAGCTAAATGATCTACCAGTTCTGTTTGTACATCATAATGATACACAAAGTGCTGTCTTGTAAACTTGTATAGATTATCTATTTGAATTTCTCTAAGTTTCATCAAAAAATAAAATTAAGTAATTTGATATTCTGGATAAGTTTGAACTAATAATTCTTCTGCTTTTTTAGGAATAACAACTAATGTGATGTAACTAATAATTAAAAATGCTGTAATTAAAAGTGCAGAATATGCTCTTTTAAAATCGCCCATAGCTAAAAATTCTTTGGCACTAGAAACTGGAAAATCAAAAAAATAGATAAATATAATCGCTGTATTTCCTAAACCTTGTATGTTTAAAACATGCTCAAAAAGCCATTTTTTTTGAGTTTGTCTTTGCCTTCGTTTTAATTTACGAGTATTATTAATAAGCATACTAAACTGAGTGATAGTGCTTGTAATGAATATTCCTAAATAAATCTGATATCCAAAAGAATATTGCTGCAGTTGATAAAAACCAAATAAAAGTAAAATTGTTAAAACGATTTTAGGCAAGCTTAACCATTCTTTCGCAAATTTTAAAACGAGTTTAAAATACTTTTTTGTCATTTGAAGTTCTTTACTTTCTACCACATTCATAAAGCCAAAAACACCAAATTTTTTGAATGATTTATCTCGAGCATCATTAAATGATAATTCAGGCTGCTGCTCCCAGATTTGTTCTATATCATTTGCTAAATGATCTACAAGTTCTACTTGCACATCGTAATATTCTACATAGTGCTGTCTTGTAAATTTGTATAAAGATTCTATTTGAATTTCTGTAAGTTTCATAAGCTAAGTTCTTTTTTAATTCTTTCTACTTTTTGTATAGATTCTTTAAAAAGTTGATACCCAGAAAATGTGGCTAACGTAAACAAAGGCAATAGTAAAATCAAAAATATTTTTTGATAAAAAACATCTAAATAGCCAGAAATTTGTAGTGGTAGATTTATCATTATTAATGCAAATCCGAAGTAAAAAATACCATAATCTAAATGTATAGATTTGCCATATTTTTTAAACCAAAGCTTAATGGTTAAAATAAAAAATGGAATAGAAACAATAACGTAACTAGAGAAATTAATTAGTTTAAAAGTTTTTAATGGTAAATAATCAAACAAAAAATAATTAATAATTATACCTAGAATTACCAAGAGTATAATAGTTGGACTTTTTAAATAGTTTTTAATGTTTTCAACATATTTTTTTCTGTAATACTTATTTACATTTTGCCAACCTTGTGTATTTAAATTGTACAAATTATTGTAACAACCAATTCGCTTTAACGAATTATTTAGTTCTTTTTTAAAATCGTTACTAATTGCATTTTCTTCCAAATCTGTGGCAATATGATCTATCATTTCTAGACGTAAATCCCAATACTTAATACCTCCAGATTTTAATCTTTTATCTATTAATTCTATTTGTTCTTTATTTAATTCCATGCTAAATAAAAATGTTTGGATATTGTTTTTCTACCATTAATTTATTCTGCTGATACACATATTCTCCAGACCAGAAAAAGAGAAATAGTAAAGTAAAACATGCAATAAATATGGTATTATGAGTTGTGTTTGCTAAACTTTCTAAAGATCTGCTATAACTAAACTGTAACATCATTACTAGAATATGAAACACTTGCATAAAACCTAAAGTTAAACTCAGGCTTAAAAACTGTTCTTGTTTGTTTCTTTTTCTAGCCCTAAAGCCAATAATTAACATTAGTAAAACAGAAAATAGCATAAGCGTTAAAAAGAAGTTTTCTTTATTAGAAAAAAACAATTGTGCTTTTAGTAAAACCACAAATAGTAAACCTGTAATTAAAATTTTTGGAATTTTAAAAAAGGACATTAAATGCTGTAAAGAATGTTTAAAAAACTTGTAAGTAACTGATTTTGTTTTTTGTTTTAGTAGTTTGCTAAAACCTCTATCAGAAAAATTTCTATGAATTTTTTCAATTTCAGCTTTAAAATTTAAATCAGGATTTTCAGCTAATCTTTGCTCTAATATATTTGCAAAATGATCTACCAATTCTGTTCTAACATCATAAAATTTAATGCCTGAAACATAAATATAATTATGTAATTGTAGCAGTTGCTCTTTCGTTAATTCCATAGCCATAAAATTTACTCTAAACTAAACTTTGGGTTTACCAAATGCTGCATCGTTTTTAAAAAATCTTGCATTTCTTCTAACTTATTCGCAGTTTCTTTAGTGCCATTTTCTGTTAATTTATAGTACTTACGCAATCTATTACCAACTTTA
This sequence comes from Polaribacter sp. MED152, assembly GCF_000152945.2. Classification (NCBI taxonomy): domain Bacteria; kingdom Pseudomonadati; phylum Bacteroidota; class Flavobacteriia; order Flavobacteriales; family Flavobacteriaceae; genus Polaribacter; species Polaribacter sp. MED152. The sequence continues at coordinate 1,896,962 of NC_020830.1, forward strand.
GCTACTTCAACATCTAACAAACCATCTGCTTCTAACTTGTGTAAAGCAGGGTACAGTGCACCTTCAGTAATTTTTAACTCACCCTTGGTTAATTCTTTCACTTTTTGGGTTATTTCATAACCATACATTTTAGTATTACTAGCTAGCAATTTTAAAATGATTGTTTGTAAAGAGCCTTTGTATAATTTCTGATTTCCCATAATTGAAATATTTAACTAAATAATTATTTCAAATATATACATAATTTTCTAATGCATAAAAAACTTATGTATATTTTTTAGAGCAAAAAAAAAGCCTAAAAATTAATTTTAGGCTTTACATTAAATTGTAATAATTTTATTTTTCTACTTTTAAAACTTCGCCAATTACTCTTTCTAAATCTGCTTTTGGTAAAGCTCCATTTGCCATTTGCGGTTCTCCTTCTGTAGGGCAAAATAGCATAGAAGGTATACTTCTAATTTCAAATGCAGCAGAAAGTTCTTGCTCTGCTTCTGTATCTATTTTATAAATATCGATTTTATCTCCATATTCTTCTGAAAGTTCTTCTAAAATTGGGGCTAACATTTTACATGGGCCACACCAATCTGCATAAAAATCTATCAATGCAGGTCTTTTACCTTCAAACTTCCACTCTTTATTTTCTTTAAAATTAAATACCTTTTCTAAAAACGTTTCTTTCGTTAAATTCTCTGTCATATTGTTTTGTAATTTAGTACAAATTTAGTCGAAGCATATTTAAAATTCTTACAAAACCACATAATTTGAAATTAAAATGTTAATTTGTTGTAACAATTTTAAAATTAGACAACTAATAATAAATTAATCAAAAATCGAAATAATGAAAAGCGTTCAAAAACTATTGTTTACAACTGCTATAGCTTCTATAGCATTTGTTTCTTGTAAAAACGATGCACCAGAAGAAGAAAAAGTAGCTGGTATTGTTTTAGAAAACATGGATACTTCTGTAAAACCTACAGATGATTTCTTTAGACACGTAAACGGATCTTGGCTAGACAACACCGAAATTCCTGATGACCAAACTTCTTGGGGTGGTTTTGGTGAATTACGTAAAAAAACAGATGCAGATGTTTTAAACATTTTAAATGAAGCTATAGAAGAAAGAGATTTTCCTAAAATTAAAGATGCACAAGGTAATGAGATAGACTCAGATCAAGAAAAAGCAGTAAACTATTATGAAACTATAATGGATACTGTTGCTAGAAACAAACAAGGTAAAGCACCTGTTATGCCTTATTTATCTAAAATTGATGAAATAGTTACTAAAGATGATGTAGAAACTTATTTAACAAACATGGCTCCTTATGGTGGAGGTGGCTTTTATGGTTTTGGCGTTTATAACGATTTAAAAAACAGTAGCGTTTATGCAGGTTATTTAGGTGGTGGTTCTTTAGGATTAACCAGAGATTATTATGTGGATGCTAAAGTGAAAGATAAATTAGAAAAATACGAAGTTTTTGTAGCCAAAATGTTACAAGAATTTGGTGATGATGAAGCTTCTGCAAAGCAAAATGCGGCTACCATTGTAGCTTTTGAAAAAAGCTTAGCAGAACCAATGATGACCAAAGAAGAAAGCAGAGATATTAGAAAATTATACAACCCAATGTCTGTGGAAGAACTTACAGAATTAGCACCAGCTATAGATTGGCAAGCGCATTTAGAAGGTATTGGAGTTGGAGATATTGAAACTGTAATTGTAACAGACTTAGGGTATTTTAAAGCCATGAGTACTATTTTCGAAAACAGATCTGTAGAAGATATTAAATTATTATTACGTTGGAACACAATCAACAGTGCTTTAAGTGCACTTTCTACAGATTTAGAAACTGCAAATTGGGAGTTTTATAGCAAAGAAATGCAAGGAGCTAAAAAACAACGTCCAAGAGATGAGCGTGCATTAAATAATTTAAATGGCGCAATTGGTGAGGCTTTAGGAAAATTATATGTAGAAAAAATGTTTCCACCAGAAGCTAAGAAAAAAGCAGAGGAAATGATTGATAATGTAATGCTAGGTTTCGAAAAAAGAATTGCACAATTACCTTGGATGAGTGAAATTACAAAAGAAAAAGCGCTAGAGAAACTGCATAAATTAACAGTTAAAATAGCGTATCCAGATGTTTGGAAGGATTACTCAGAACTTCAAGTAAAAGGTTTGGAAGATGGTGGTTCTTATTTCGAAAACGTAATTAATGTTACAAAATGGAACTATAATCAAAACATGAATAAATTAGGTAAAGAAGTTGATAGAACAGAATGGGGTATGTCTCCACAAACTGTAAACGCATACTTTAACCCTGTAAATAATGAGATTGTATTTCCTGCAGCAATTTTACAACCTCCTTTTTATGATTATCGAGCAGATGAAGCTGTAAATTATGGTGGAATTGGCGCTGTTATTGGTCATGAAATTTCTCATAGTTTTGATGATTCTGGTGCACGTTTTGATGGCGATGGAAATCTAAAAAATTGGTGGACAGATGAAGACTCTGAAGAGTTTAAAAAAGCAGGTAAAAAACTAATAGATCAGTACAGCAATATTATTGCAATAGACAGTATGCATTTAAATGGCGAATTTACACTTGGTGAAAATATTGGAGATTTAGGTGGTGTGCAAGCTGCTTACGAAGGTTTACAAATTTTCTTTGAGAAAAATGGAAGACCAGGTAAAATTGATGGTTATACTCCAGAACAACGTTTTTTCCTTTCTTGGGGTACAATTTGGAGAACCAAAATGAGAGATGATGCATTAAGAAATAGAATTATGACAGATACTCATGCTCCAGGAATGTACAGAGCTTATATGCCACTTAAAAATGTGGATGCTTTTTATGCCGCTTTTGATGTAAAAGAAGGTGATAAAATGTACTTGAAACCAGAGGACAGAGTTCGTATTTGGTAAAAAAATAGCATTTAAAAAATACCGAAAGCATTCAAGAATATTCTTGGATGCTTTTTTTGTGAAATAATACCAATCTTAAAAAATAAATTGTAACTTGTACCTCTAAACCCCTAGTCAAATACCTAGTGTTTGATTTTTAAATTTTATCGTTATTAGAAAAGGTGCCCCCTACATACTCCTTTTGCTATTGCTTAGTACCCAAGTTTTTGTATCTCAAGAACTATTAAAACCTGTCTTAAAATTTACTAACGCTTGTGCAAGTGATTCCTTTAATTCTTATGAATTAGAAGTTACTTTTATCAATGCTGTCTTTAATTCTGACAACGTTTTTACCCTTGAACTTTCTAATAAAGATGGTGATTTTTCATCGCCAACAGCTTTAAACACAATTTCTGATAAAAACAGTGCTTTCAGATTTACTTCAGAATTTAGTATACCAGATAATGTAGCTGGTACCAATTATAAAATTCGTGTCAAATCTTCATCGCCAGAAATAATTAGTCCAGAGTCTGATGTATTTGAAGCCTATTACATGTCTTTAGATGCTTTGGTATTAAATAATTTTGAAAACATTAGCCTTTGTGAAGCAGAACCTAAAGAAATTAGTGTTAATTACTCTGGTTCTAATCAATTACAATGGTATAAAGATGGCCAAGAATTTGTATTGGGAGGCTCATCTATTACTGTGAATGATCCTGGTTTATATTACTGTGAAATTTATTATGGTTCTTGTAATTCACCTGCAACATCAAACATCATAGAAGTTAGTATTAGCAGTGCTGTAGATGCAGAAATTTTAGGAAATTCTGAGGTTTATCTGTGTGAAAACGAAAGCTATGTTTTAGAAGCTAATGTAGACAACAATTTATATACCTACTCTTGGTTTAAAAATAATGAGAAACTAACCAATTTGCCTGCTTATTCACCAACCTTATCCATTTCTGACCTTGCAGATTTGGGTACTTATCGTTTAGAGATTACTAATGAAATTGGTTGTACATCAACCTCAAATGAAGTAAACATAAATAGCGTAAATACCGATTTTTCTGTTAGCATTGATAGTGCAACTCCTATCAATATTTTGGCTGGAGAAACAAGGGTAATTGCTATAACACATGATGCACAAAATGCCGAAATTACTTGGTATAGAAACAATGTTGAAATTCCGAATTCAAACTCACTTAGTTTAAATATAACAGAATCAGGAACCTATTTTGCTGCTGTAAAAAATACCGCAAACAGTTGTACAGAAACAAAAAACTCAGACAATATAGTTGTAAATTATTTTCAAGATTTTGAAACCATTATAAATATAAATTCAGATTATACTTCTTGTGTTTCTTCAGAAGCTCAATTATTCATAGAAACTATAAGAGGTATTGATGCCAACAATGTTGCTTATAATTTAACTGATGCTCAAATTGCCTTATTAAGTTTTGCATGGTTTAAAGATAATAACGCTGTAAATGGGGCTACAGAAAACCAAATTAGCATTTCTACTTTTACAAATAATGGGGTATATTTTGTACAGACCTCAAGTGGAAATGTTAGCTCAAACTCAAATACTTTAGAAGTAAAGTTAAAATTACCAACCTTTGAAATTTCTTCAAGCAGTGCATCAAACACATATTGTGATAATAAACAAATTGTTCTTTCTTCTGATGTGAATATTGGGCTAAATTATCAATGGTATTTAGACGATACTGCTATTGCTAATGCAACAAATGATACTTATGAAATTACTCAAACAGGAGTTTATTATTTAGTACAATCAGATGCAAATGGATGTACAACTAAATCTAACGAAATTGAATTTACGAATGTTAACAACAACTTTTCTGTAAATACAGTATCAGAGACAGAAAACTTTATCCTTTTTGGTGAAACAAAGGTTTTAGAGATTACACATACTGCTCAAAATGCCACTTTAAATTGGTTTAAAGATGGGGTTGTAATTCCGAATTCAACAACTACAACTCTAACAATTACTGAATCTGGAACCTATTATGCTGCAGTTAGCAATACTGTAGATGGTTGTTCAGAAACTAAAAAATCAGAAAATATCAATGTAAATGCTGTTGAAAGTTTTGATGTACTTATTAAGCCTCTACCAAATTATTCAGATTGTGTTTCTGAAAGAACTCAGTTACTTTTAGAAAGCGTAAAAGCCAAAGATGAAAATCAGAATATTTACGATTTAACCCATAGTCAAATTAGTTTATTAAATTTTAATTGGTACAAAGACAGTAACCTTCTAAATGGTTTTACAGACAACCAAATTACCATAGAAAATCATGTAGAAAATGGTAGTTATTTTTTAGAAGTTAGCAATGGTTCTATAAAATCTGAATCTAATGTTTTAGACGTTATTCTTGGTGTATTTGAACCTGTAATATCTTCTAATGATCAAACCAATATTTTTTGTAGCACTAAGCAAATTACATTAAGTAGTACCCAACAAAATGGAGTTACCTATCAATGGTTATTAAATGGATCTCCAATACCAAATGCCAATGAAACCACTCTTGAAATAACTGAAGCAGGAGTTTACCAAATAGAGGTTAAAAATGATGAAGGCTGCTTAAAAAAATCTACTGAAATTGTTATTGAGAATTTTGATAGCAACTTTACCATTTCATCAACTACAACTGCTGCAACTATAATTTTAGAGGGTGAGACTAGAGTACTTAATGTAACTCATAATGCGCAAAACGCAATTATTACTTGGTTTAAAGACAATGTAGAAATACCAAATTCTAACTCTAATAATTTAAATGTAACAGAACCAGGTGTTTATTTTGCTCAAGTAACCATAACCGCTAACGGATGCTCAGAAACAAAATCTATAGATGCTATCTCTGTAAGTGCAGTTAGTAGTTTAATTACAGTTATTAATGCTTCGCCTAACTACTCAGAATGTACATCTTTACAAACACAACTTACTTACAAAACCATAGAAGCTAGAGATGTTAATGGCACAACATACCAATTATCTGCAGCACAAATTCAGCTTTTAGAATTTCAATGGTATAAAGACAATAACATTTTAAACGGATATAATGAACCTGAAATTACCATTAATGATTATGAAGAAAATGGGACTTATTACCTTAAAATTAATAGTGGCTCTAAAACATCAACCTCGAATATTTTAGCTGTAAACCTAGGGTTGCCAGAAGTTAATGTTGCTTCTGTAGATGATATTTATGCGCTTTGTACAGACAAAGAAATTATTTTATCTACTCCAGAAATTAACGGATTAAGTTATCAGTGGTACCTCAATAATACAGCAATTGCAGGCGAAACAAATACAACATTAACAGTTGTTGAGGTTGGTAATTATACTGTTGAAGCTGTAGGTTATTCTTGTTCAAAAACCTCATCTGCAATTACTATTAATTCTTTTGATGGTAGTACTATTGAATTTGATTTTGATGATGAAATTACCATTCAAGAAGGAGAAACAAAAATCATTTCTGCAAATGGTGCAGATACTTATGAGTGGTTTGATGAAGATAACAATTTAATAGAAACCTCTTCTTCTTTAGAAATAACAAAAGCAGGTAATTATAGGGTAATTGCATATTTGAATGGTTGCTCAATAGAAAAATTCTTTACAGTTACAGTAATTTCTGGTAATATATATGTACCAAATGTTTTAACTCCAAATGGAGATGGAGTTAACGATTCTTGGAAAATTCCGTCAGAATTTGCTTTTAAACCCAATATTGAAGTAGAAATTATTTCGAATGCAGGACGAACTGTATTAAGACAAAAAAACTATCAAAATAACTGGCCAGATATTAATGTAAAAACAGCAAGTTTATATTTCTACATCATTAGAAGTGATGAAAATATTATAAAAAGAGGCACTATAAACATTATAAGATAAATGTGTAGGAAACAAAGACATATTATTATTTTATTATGTACAGTAACATCACTGTATTCTCAAGATTCTGTAGAAAAAATCTTCAATAGATTTTCTTCGCAAAGTTTTGTGAAACAGAACACTTATTTACTAAATCCTACGTTTACTGTGGTTAATGAAACAGGAAAATCAATTGCTATATTAAGTAGAAACAGTTTTATTGGTTTTGAAGGTTCTCCTGTTTTAAACATTCTTGGATTTTCTGGTAAAATTGATGATAATATTGGTGCTGGAGTTGGTATTTATAGACAAAGAATTGGCGTGTTTACCAATTTTGGAGCCATTGCCAACTATGCATATCAAATTAAATTAAATGCCAAAAGCAGTTTAACTTTAGGGTTTAATTTTATGTTTAGTCATTTTGATATTGATAGAACAAGAATTGTAGATCCTGCTTCAGATGCCGTTATTTTTAACTTTCAAGAAAAGACAAATATTATTTTACAAACTGGCTTAAATTACAATTATGGTAAATTTAATGTTGGTGTAAATTTAAGAGATGCAGTAGATTATAATTTAAAAGAAGGCGATTTTATTACACCTATTTCAGAAAAGTCTTTTTCTATTCATGCGCAATTTACAGAACCTATAAATAGTAATATCAAGCTACTTGAAGATGGACTTTTGCGTTTTTTTTATAGCGCTAATTACAATACCAACAGTGGTTCTACAGGAAATGTACTACTAGATTTACCTAAACTTGGTTGGGTGCAAGGTGGTTATGATGATTTTTTTGGAACATCTGTAGGTTTAGGAATTCGATTATCGCAAAAAGTAGCGGTTTCTTATGTTTATGAAACAGGAAAAAACGATTTAGGCCCTACAAGCGAATTAGGTATTGTGTATTCCTTTGCTAAAAAACCGAGCAACAACATCACCTACAATACTCCAATAAATAGTGAAATTGAAACCATTGACGAAGACCTAAAAAATACTGAACCTAAAATTATTGATGCTGAAAAAGTTAAAAAAGACAGTTTAAATGCGAAACAAATTAAAACAGCTACAACTTTAAATGATAGCATTTCTATTAACGAAAAAATTAAGGCGCTTCAAATTCAAATTGATAGTTTAAAAGCTATCAATAAATCAAAATCTATTCAAAACGATAAGGATAGTTTATCAATTAATGACAAAATTAAGACTAACCAAAGCAGGAAGGATAGCTTATCACTAAAAAACAAAAGAATAGCATCTAAGTATAAGAAAGACAGTTTATCAACAGAAAATAAAACCAAAATACCCCAAAATGAGAAAGATAGTTTATCAATAAAAGAAAAGATTAAATCTTTAGAAAATGAAAAGGATAGCTTACCTGTAGCTAAGAAAGTTTCTGATTTGCCTAAAATGGAAATCATTAAAAGAACTGATGATATAGAAGCAGGTTTCTATTTAATTGTAAATGTTTTCTCAAATGAAAACTATGCAAATTCATTTATGGAGAATTTAAAAAAGGATGATTTAAACCCTAACTATTTTATACATCCTACTAAAAAATATAGGTACGTATATATAGCATACGCAAAGAGTCAAAGAGAAATAATTAAATTAATTTATAACAATGTGAACGGAAAATATGTTCACGATAAATGGATCTTAAAAGTAGAAGACTAACATTCATAATACCCCCACAAGATGAATACCCAACAAACCCTAAAGAAGTGTATAATTGCATTGATTGTAATTATAAGTTTTGCAAACCAAACCTACTCGCAAACTTTCGTAGAATTTAAACAACGACTGCAAAATGGAGGTGTAAACCTTAAAGGAGACATCACTTTTATTGCCAATAGTATTGTAAGTAAAAATCAAGATGGTACTGTACCTAATGATGATTACAATGGAAGCCAAGGAAACAATAAATTAAATCTAGATTATATAGATATTGATAATGATCCTACCACATTTTCTTCCAGCAAAGCAGCCTTAAATTTACCTGGCTGTTCTAAAGTAGTTTTTGCAGGTTTATATTGGTCTGCAGTATATCCAAGAAAATATTGGAATGATGTTAACAGTACAAGAGATGTAGATGTAAATACCATTAAATTTAAATTACCAAACCAAGAATATCAAGATGTTACAGGTGATGTTATTTTTGATGGACCAACCATTTCTGGCACCAAAGAAAAAATTGTTTATACCTGTTTTAAAGATATCACAACAATTATAGATGCCCAAGATTCACCAAATGGAGATTATGTTGCTGCCAATATAAAAGCCACTGTTAGAGGTAAAAGCAACACAGGTTCATCTGCAGGTTGGATTATGGTTGTAATCTATGAAAACGAGTTAGAGCCTACAAGAAGGGTTTCTATTTTTGATGGATTTACAGCTGTAAAAGGGGGTTCTAATTCTGTAAATGCAGAGGTTTCATATTCTGGTTTTAAAACAATTCCTAATGGGCCTGTAAGAGCAAAAATGTTGGTAGCTGCTTTAGAAGGTGATAAATCTATTAAGGGAGATCGTTTTCAAATGAAAGACATTAACGGAACTTTTCAAACCCTTTCTACACCAAACACAAACCCTGCAACTAACTTTTTTAACGGTTCTATTACAGTTAATGATCAATTCTTAGCCAACAGAAGTCCAAGTAGTGAAAACACCTTAGGTTTTGATGCTGATATTTTTAATCTGAACAACGTAAACAATCAACTTATTGCAAACGATCAAACAGATGCAGATATAAAATTAACCACTAGTGGAGATGGTTATTGGGTATTTCTAAATGCCATGAGTGTAGAAATTATAGAACCAGATATTGAACTCGTAAAAACCATAGAAGATACAAATGGTAATGATATTTCTGGGGGTGAAGTTAATTTAGGAAACGAAATTTGGTACAATATTGCATTTAGAAATAAGGGTAATGACAATGCTACAAATACTACAATCATAGACAGGTTGCCTAAAAATGTTGACTTATTCGAAACCGAACTTATAATGCCTTTAGGAGTAACTTACACCTACCAAGCACCAACAATAGCCAATGAATTTAGAGGTGAACTTGTATTTACAATTCCAGACAATTTAGTAGAGTTAGGTGACCCTACTTATAATATCAGGTTAAAAGTTAAAGTAGTAGAATCTTGTAATGAGTTAAGAGACGTTTGTTCTAACATTATTCAAAATCAAGCGTTTGTAAATTTCACAGGAGAAATAAATGGAGTAACCACAAACAACACACCTAGTTATTTTGGTGTAGACGCTTGTAATAGAGGTTATGAAGGGCCATCTAATTTCTTAGCAGATGTAGATCAATGTACGTATGAAAGAGAAGAAGTACTTTGTACAGACACTGTAGATTTAACTGCTGGAGCAGGATTTTTATCTTACACTTGGAAAAATGCAAATGGAGATGTTATTGGAAATACACAAACCATTACAGTAGATAAAGTTGGCAGATATACCGTAGATAAAGTTGCACCTGTAGGATGTATTAGCAGTCAAGAAATTATAAATGTAGTATCATTTATTACGCAACCAAACCCGGTTATTGACTTTGCAGACGAAGTAAAAGTATGTTCAGATGATGGTTCTGAGCTATCAGAAATTTATTTATGTGGTACAGAAAGTAGTAAACTTATTAAAACAAATATTTACAACTCAAATACCATTTTATGGCAAAAGTTAGATGAAGATTCTTGCATTGATGATAGCAGTGCAGATTGTCCAAATACGAGCAACTCTTGTACTTGGAACACTGTTAAAACTGGTAACGATTACAATGCAAACGAACCAGGAAAATATAGGGTAGAAATTCGAGCTCAAGGTGGTTGTTTTAAGCGTTATTATTTTGATGTTTTTCAAGCAACTTTAGATCCTTTAGTAGATAAAACAGATTTAATTTGTGGTAACATTGGTAATATAACCATCAATAATATTCCTGCTAATTATCAATTTAGTTTAACAAACGATATCAATACTTTTCAAGACAGTAATTCTTTTGATATTACTGCAGCTGGAACTTACACAGTATTCATTAGAAAAAAAGGTGGTTCTGCAACTTCTTGTGTTTATGAATTACCCGCAATTGATGTCTTTGAAAAAAACATAGAAGTAGATTTAATTGTAGACCAGATTCATTGTTCAGATTCTGATGGTACCATTAGAGTTCAAGTAAATAACGTAGATGGTGAGTATGTATATCAACTATTTAAAGGCGGACAACTATTATCTGAAACATCACCAAAAATAGACAACGATCATACCTTTGTTGTATCTGAAGCTGGTATTTATACTGTTAAAGTTACTGCTCCTAACAATTGTTCTTTTGAGGGTGATGTAACCATTACAAAACCAGAACCACTAGCATTAACAGCTGTTACTACCAAAAATATTAGTTGTACAAATGGTAGAATAGATTTAACAACTATAGGTGGTACCCCAATTTATAATTATGCAATTTGGTCTATAGATGGTGTAGAATTGTATGCAAACCCTACAACCATTCCAATCATTGAATTCTTTACAGATAGTTATTTAGAAATAGCTCCAGGAGATGAAGGTGTATATCAATTTGTAATTGTTGATGGTAACAATTGTTTCACGTTTTCCAATCCTACTGAAGTGATAGCAGAACCAGCTTTTACTTTTACTGAATCAATTCAAAATGTAACTTGTAATGGAAATCAGAATGGAAGTTTTACTATTACTCCAGATCAAGATGTAAATAACTACACCTTAAATTATAGTATAAATAATGGTACAAATTATCAAACAGAAAATTTATTTAGCAATTTAAATGCTGGTAACTATAAGGTTTTAATAAGAGCTACTAAAGCTTTAGATACTTGTAATTACACCAAAGATATTGTTATTACTGAAGCTGCAAAAATTACTGGTAATGCATCAATCACCCAAAATTACACTTGTAATGCAGATGCAACCATAACTTTTGATTCGGTTTCTGGAGGTAATACTCCATATACTTATAGTATAGATGGTGTTAATTTCTTTGAGGAAACTAGTTTTCCAAACTTAAAAGAAGGCACTTATACACCCATTATAAAAGATGCTAACGATTGTACTTTGGCTCTTAATGATATTATCATAGATCCTTTACCTACAGTACCTATTTTTACTACCAATTTAAGTTACAGCTGTACAGGAAATGCTACCATAGAAATTTTACCAAACACGACAGGATATTTGTATAGTTTAGATGGAAATCCGTTTACGAATTCAAATATTTTTGCTGATGTTCCAGAAGGGAATCATACCATTTCTATAAACATAGGTAGTGAGTGTTTAGAAGAAGTTCAAGTAACTGTTTTACCAAATCAAGGGTTTAACAGTTTTGTAGCCAACTCAACAGATATTTCTTGTTTTGGTGATGCAAATGGAAGTATTACAATAGAAGCTAGCAATTACAATTCCTCATTTGAATATTCTTTAAATGGTGGTTCTTGGGTTACTGCAAATGCATCTCCATTAACCATAAACAACCTAGATAAAGGTGATTATAGCCTACGTGTACAATCTGATAGTTGTACACTAGACTTAGGAAGTGTAACCATTTCTGAACCTAATGAATTGCAAGTTACAGCAAGTATAGCTCAAGAAATTACCTGTACAAATGCAACTGCAGTTTTAGATGTAAATGCAATTGGTGGTAATCCTCCTTATCAATATTCAATAGATAATGGAGCAACTTGGGTAGATGATTTTACAAGTGTTGTTGCTGGTAATTACACCATTAAAGCTAGAGATAGCAAAGGTTGTGAAACAGCAATAGGTGCTTCTATTACTGTAAACCCTGCAAAATCGTTATTAATAGATACCAGTGTAACTAGTTGTTTTAATGGTACAAATGGTGAAATTAAAATTGATGTTACTCAAGGTAATGACAATTACGTTTTCCGTTTAAATAATGGTCCTTGGCAATCACCAAGTACTGCAAATCCAAACACCTTTACTTTTACAAATCTTCAACCCAACACGTATACTGTTGAAGTAAAAGACGGATTTTCATGTGAAGTTTTAGAGCAAAACATTGTATTAAACAATCAATTAAATGCTAGTATTGTTACTGCAGATATTGGTTGTAATCCTGGTTCAATAAACGTAACTGCAACAGGTGGTGATAGCAATTATGTATATGCCTTTATTAGTGCAAGTGCTACAATTACCAATGCAGATTTTAGCGCAAATAGTAGTCAAAATATTACAACAGCTGGCGATTATAAAGTATATGTAAGAGACAATAATGGAGCTACAGATTATTGCGAATATTTAGATACTGTAACTATAAATAAAGCTGCAGATGTAGATATTACAGCTTCTGTAATTCAGCCAAAATGTTTTGATGAAAAAGGTAATTTAACTTTAGATTTTTCTGGAGGTCTTGCACCATATACTATTAATGTTTCAAATACCTTAGGGTTTACAGAAACCTCTACAAACATTTACAATACGACAAAAGAGTATTATAATTTAGATGCAGATACTTATACCATTACTATTACTGATGCCAATAATTGTTCAAAAACAATTAGTTCGCTTATAGAAAATCCTGTTGAATTAACTGCAACTATCAATCCTATTCTACCAACTTGTGGAGTTACAGATTTAAATCAATTTGGAATAGAATTTATTACCTCAAACAGTTATGCTCCTTATACTTTAGAATATTCTATTGATAATGGTACAACTTGGTCTAATAACAACACATTTATGAGCATAAGCTCAGGTACAGTATTTACACCTGTGTTGCGATTATTAGAAACAGATGGAGTAACTGTTAGGTGTATAAAAGTTTTAGATAATTTTAGAATGCCATTTCATGTATCTAATTTAATTGTTAGCTCTTCAGCTACAGGAGATTGTAAAGATGGTTTCCAAGTTACTGTAGAAGCTCAAGATGGTGTTGCTCCTTACGAATTTGCTGTAAATTCTACTAGCAATTGGGTATCTCCAACTATTGTAAATGGTACAACTTATGTTTTTGAAAACTTAACTCCTGGTTTAGGATATTACTTTTATGTAAAAGATGCAACTGGTTGTATTAAAGAAAATAGTGTAGATATTTACGACTCATTTACACCAGAAGTAGAAATAGCAGCAAACGTTACTCAAGAGGCTTGTGCAACTTCAGATACTGGTGAATTAACATTTACCATTAACGATCCTAGTAATAATTTATCAGGCACTTTAAATTGGCAATTGTTTGATGTTGATACCAATTTACCTGTCAGAAATGGTTCTCAAAGTAATTTAAATGATATTGTAGTTTCTAATTTGCCTGCAGGTAATTTCTATTTGGTAATTACAAATAATGCTTGCTCTTGGGGAAGCAGAAATGCAAGAATTAATAGAGGTGCAGAGATAAATGGTTCAATATCAGTTTTAAGAGATATTACTTGTAACCAACCAGGTATTGTAAATATTGATGCCATTTCTGGCGGATTTGGTGATTATACATTCACCTTAACAAGTACCAATTTCATCAACCCAATTATAACTCAAGATAGAGCTGTAGAAATAGATGTAAATAATTTAGTTGATGCTACAATTGCATCAACCATTAATGTAGCTGTTTCTGATGAGTTTTCTTGTTTAAAAGACTTAGGTAATGTTGTCATCAACATTAGCGAAAAACCAGAAATACAAAACATAACAAGCAATTTATGTACACTAAATAATAGCATTACAATAAATGCTTCTAAAGGATTGGCTCCATATTTTTATTCGATTGATAATGGCGTAACTTTTCAATCAGATGCCAATTTTTACGATTTAGCTGCTGGTAATTATACAGCTATTGTTATGGATAGCAATGGTTGTTTAAGTCTGCCAGAAAATGTTATTATTTATCCTCCTCTAAACTTTGAGGCGACTATTACTAAAAATTTAGATTGTACTCTAAATGCAGACGCTAGCGTAGAAATAAATGTATTACAAGGTTCTAATAATTACGAATATGAAGTTGTAAATAGTGCTAGCACAAGTATAATTTCTAGAACTACCTTAGCTTCTGCCACTGAAACTATTCAATTATCAGATGCAGGTGTGTATACAATTACCGTATTTGATTTAGCGACCAATTGTAGTAAAAGCATCACTGTAGAAGTTTTATCAAAAGAAGAACCTACCTTTACATTCAGTGTAGATAATAGCACCTGTTCTGGCACTAATTCTGGTACCATTGCATTGCAAAATAGCAACTCTAGTTTAGACTATACGTATTCAATATCGCCAGTTTCTGGTAGTTTCGATGCAACCACTAACAGTTTTATAAATGTTGCTCCAGGTACTTATACAATTACAGCACTTGGTAATAACAATTGTACAATTGTAGAGGCAAATGTTACTGTAAATGAGTTTGATCCTATTCAAATTCCTACACCAACTATTACCGATTTTTCTTGTACTACAGGAAATACTTACAACAACGCAAGTATAACAATAGATACTGCTTTGATTATGGGTGGTAGTGGTAATTATACACAAATAGATTTCATTAACAATAAGGGTACAGCAACTACTACAGATGATGAAATTGTACAAACAGGTAATAATGATACTTACATTTTAAGTGATACAAATGGTGGCAATTTTACTATAGTTGTTTACGATGATGAAGGTTGTTCTGCTTCCATTCAAACCAATGTAAATGAATTTTTTGCTTTAACCGATATTTTTATCACAGAAGATGTAAGCGCAGATTGTAAAACAGGTGCTTCTATTTCTGTA